>NZ_BMCS01000001.1:2239318-2985758 GCF_014635305.1 Williamsia phyllosphaerae
AGACCGATCACCTCGCCGAGATCGCCGAGCGGCCTGCCGACGACGACGAGCAGACGCTGGCCGCGATCATGGCCGACGTGCTCGGGTGCGACCCGACCGACATCGGCGTGGGCGAGGACTTCTTCGACGTCGGCGGCAACTCTCTGTCGGCCACCCGCGTGACCGCCCGGGCGACCGAGGCCTTCGGGACGCGCGTCGGTATCCGCGACCTGTTCGAGGCGCCCACCGTCCGTGGTCTCGTCGGTCGGATCCGTTCGAGGCGCCCGGGCCGCGGATCCATGACGGCCGTCCCGCTCGTCGCCGGCACGCGACCGCAGTTCATCCCGCTGTCCAACGCGCAGCAGCGGATCTGGTTCCTCAACCGTTTCGAGCCGGCGTCGATCGCGTACACGATCCCGGTGGTGTTGCGGCTCGTCGGAGTTCTCGACGTCGGGGCGCTACGTCTCGCGATCGGCGACGTTCTCGGCCGTCACGAGGTGCTGCGGACCGTGTACCCGTCGACCGGCGGGCGCCCACGCCAGCAGGTGCTGACCATCGCCGCTGCCGAGGCGCTCCTGGACTGGTCGGTCACCGAGGACGACTCCGCGATCGCGGCGCTGCTGCGTCGCGGATTCGACGTGAGTACCGAACTGCCCATCCGGGGACGGATCCTGACGGTCGACGCAGGCGACCACGTGTTGGCCCTGGCGCTGCATCACATCGCCGTCGACGGTGAGTCGGTTGCCCCACTCGTTCGCGACGTCGTCACGGCCTACGAGGCCCGTGTCCAGGGCAACGCACCTCAGTTCGCGCCGTTGCCGGTGCAATTCGCCGACCACGCACTGTGGCAGCAACGCGTCCTGGGATCGGTCGACGACCCGGCGTCGACCCTGGGCAGGCAGGCTGCCCACTGGTCGGCGGTCCTCGCGGGGATCCCCGACGTACTCACCCTGCCCACGGACCGGCCACGACCTCCGGTGGCGACGAATCACGGTGCGCGGCTGCAGTTCGACATCCCGGCGACCGTGGCCGCACGAATCGCCGACGTCGCGCGGATCCAAGGCGCCACCGAGTTCATGGTCGTGCACGCCGCACTGGCCGCCGTGCTCGCCCGGGTCTCCGGTGGCGACGACATCGTCGTGTCCACCCCGGTGGCCGGTCGCGGACACGCCGCGCTCGATGCCCTCGTCGGCATGTTCGTCAACACCCTCGTGCTGCGGACCCGTGTCGACCCGGCGATGTCGTTGTCGGAACTGCTCGCCGACGTCCGGGCCGTCGACGTCGACGCGTTCGGCCACGCGGACCTTCCGTTCGAACATCTCGTGGAACGTCTGGCGCCCACCCGGTCCGAGGCGTTCGCGCCGCTCAGTCAGGTGATGCTGTCGATGCAGCAGCACCAGCAGCCATCGGGTGACGCGGCGCCCGATCACGCGTCGGGCCTGCGGGTCGAGCAGATGCCCGCCGACGAGGTGGCCGCCCGAACCGACCTCACCCTCACCGTGGCGACCGCACCCGCCGGGGACCCCTGGACCACCGAGATCGTCTACGCCACCGACCTGTTCGACGAATCGAGCATCCGGGTTCTGGCCCAGCGGCTGGTGCGTGTGCTCGACGCGATCGTGTCGTCACCCTCGGCTGCCGTCGGCGACGTCGATCTCCTGGACCCCGCCGAACGCCGGGAGCTCGCGACCATGTCGTCGGGCGCCGGTGCGGCCGCACCGACCACCTTGGTCGAGCTGCTCGACACGCAGCGGGCACTGACCCCGGACGCGGCCGCGGTGGTCGTCGCCGGACGGACGCTGAGCTATCGCGAATTCGGTGCGTACACCGACGACCTGGCCCGCACCCTGATCGCCCGCGGTGTCGGCGCCGACGTCGCCGTCGGAGTGTGTCTGCCGCGTTCGGTCGAGATGATGGTCGCGGTCCACGCCGTCGTGCGAGCGGGTGGCCAGTACGTCCCGATCGACATCGACGCTCCGGCCGACCGTGTCCGGTACATGATCGACACCGCCGGCGTCGCACTGGTTCTCGTCGGCCCGGCAGGATGGCCCGTTCCCGACTCGGGCACCACGGACATGGGCGCCACTGACACCCTGACCGTCGACTGTTCGGCACCGGTCGCAGGAGAGGTCGCGTCGCTGCGACCCGACGAGCTGATCCGTCCGGTGCTGGTCGACGACGCCGCCTACACGATCTTCACGTCGGGATCGACCGGTCGGCCGAAGGGTGTCACGGTCTCCCACCGCGCCATCGCGAACCGGCTGAAGTGGATGCAGGACCTGGACGAGCTCACCGTCGACGACGTGGTCCTGCAGAAGACGCCGATCACCTTCGACGTGTCGGTGGGCGAGCTGTTCGGCCCGTTCATCGCCGGCGCGTCGCTCGTGCTGGCGGAACCCGGACGGCACGCCGACCCCGCGCACATCGCGTCCCTCGTTCGCGAACACCGCGTGACCACCATCCACTTCGTGCCGTCGATGATGGCGCTGTTCGTCGAGTTCCTCACCGAGGAGCAGATCGCCGGACTCGCCTCGCTGCGGCGCGTGCTCGCCTCCGGTGAGGCGCTGCCCGCCGCGACGGCACACGCCATGGCCGCGGTCGTGCCCGCCGCCGTCATCCGCAACCTGTACGGCCCCACCGAGGCCGCCGTCGAGGTCACCGCGCACACCGTCACCCACGACGAGACGGTCATCGGGATCGGTGCGCCGATGGCGGGCACCATCACCCGCGTGCTCGACGCACGTCTGGCGCCGGTCCCCGTGGGAGTGGTCGGCGAGCTCTACCTCGGCGGCGTACAGGTGGCCCGCGGGTACGCCGCCCGCCCCGACCTCACCGCCGACCGCTTCGTCGCCGACCCCGCCGGGAGTGGTGCCCGCCTCTACCGCACCGGTGACCTTGTCCGATGGAACCGCCATTCCGAGCTGGAGTACCTGGGCCGCGGCGACTTCCAGGTGAAGTTGCGCGGGCAGCGGATCGAACTCGGAGAGATCGAGACGGTGCTGATGTCGGCGCCTTCGGTCAGTGCCGCCGCGGCCGCCGTCCTCACGACCGCCGGGGGCGACTCGCTCGTCGGCTATCTGTCCGGCCCGAGCATCCACGACACAGGCGCCCTCGACGAGATAAAAGAGCATGCTGCACAACGACTCCCGGCGTACATGCGGCCGACGATGTGGATGGTCCTCGACGGATTCGCCTACAACTCCGCGGGCAAGATCGACCGCCGCGCGCTCCCTGCCCCCGACACCGGCGCAGCTCAGCTCGTCGGTGCGGCCGTCGAGTCGCCGACCTCTCCGGTGGAGGACCTGATCGCCGGGATCGTCGCCGATGAACTGGGGATCGACGGGGTGTCGGTCACCGCAGGGTTCTTCGAACTGGGTGGCAACTCGCTGTCGGCGATGCGGGTCGTCGCCCGGATCGGCGCGGCGCTCGACGTCGAGGTCGGGGTGCGCGAACTCTTCGACCACCCGACCGTCCGCGAACTGGCGCAGCGTGTCTCGCAGTCGCGGGTCGCCGAGATCCCGATCGTCCGCCGCGACCGTCCGACGCGCATACCGCTGTCGTACGCACAGGGTCGGATCTGGTTCATCAACCAGTTCGACGTCACCTCGCCCGCCTACAACATCCCCATCGCGCTGCGTATCGTCGGCGACCTCGACGTGGCGGCGCTGCGTGCCGCCCTGGACGACGTGGTGACCCGCCACGAGCCGCTGCGGACCGTGTTCCCGCTCGTCGACGGTGAACCGTGCCAACAGGTCCTCGATCCCGAGACGGCCCGCCGACTACTCGACTGGCGCGTCATCGATGATCGTGACGCCGCGATGGCGATCGTCGGCGCCGGCTTCGACGTCACCCGGGAACCACCCATCCGCGCACGGATCGCGACGTCACCCGCGGCGGGAGCCGCTGAGCATCTGCTGGTGCTGGTCGTCCACCACATCGCAGCCGACGCACACTCGTTGGGCATCCTCGCCGGGGAGATGATGACGGCGTACACCGCGCGGCTCGGTCGTGCCGACGATGCACCCGGCGTACTCCCCACCCCGGAGATCACCTTCGTCGACCACACCCTCTGGCAGCACGAGGTCCTCGGCGCCGTCGACGACCCCCTATCGCCTCTGGGACAGCAGCTCGAGTACTGGTCCACGACGTTGGCCGACGCGCCCGGATCGACCGACCTGCCCGCCGACCGCCCACGACCGGCGGTGATGGACACCACCGGCCGTCAGGTCCCGGTGTACCTCGGACGCCGTCGGAGCGCAGCGGTCGTCACGCTGGCCCGAGCGTGCAACAGCACCCCGTTCATGGTCGTGCACGCCGCGCTCGCCACCGTCGTGGCGAGGTCGGCCAGGGTCGACGACGTGGTGATCGGGGCGGCCATCGCAGGTCGCGGTCGTCGCGAGATCGAGCCACTCGTCGGCATGTTCGTCAACACCCTGGCCCTGCGGACCGTCCACCGCCCCGGCGATTCCACGATGGAGCTGATGGAGCAGGTGCGAGTCTCCGATACCGGTGCGTTCGCCAACGCCGACCTACCGTTCGAGCTGCTCGTCGAGCGGTTGGCGCCGGTGCGCTCGACCTCGCACGCACCGATCTATCAGATCGCCCTGAACTACCTGACCTCCTCGAGTGCTCCGGCGGTCGGCGTCGACGGCCTCGACGTCATCCCGGTGGCCATCGGAGACCAGCCCGCCAAGGTGGACCTCACCCTGGCCCTGACCGAGTGGACCGCGGACGACGAGACGTCGTCGACCATCAGCGGCGAGATCGTCTACGCGGCAGCCCTGTTCGATCAGGGCACGATCGAACGATTCCGCGACACCGTGTTGACGGTGCTCGACGGGATGACCGCCGACCCCGCCGCGCCGGTCGGCGACATCGACATCCTCGACGACGCGGACCGACGCGCACTGGTGCCCGCGGTGGGACCGGCACCCGTCACTGCCCGGACCCTGCCCGCGCTGCTGGCCGACCGGGGCGCGCTCGATCCCGACCACCCGGCCCTCATCGACGGCGACCGGACCTTCTCGCGCCGCGAATTCGACTCCGCCAGCAACCGTCTCGCGCGGGCGCTGCGTGCGCGGGGCATCGGACGCGAGGACGTCGTGGCCGTGGGGATGCCGCGCTCGGCGGACGCGGTGATCGCCCTGTGGGCGGTGTGGAAGGCGGGTGCGGCGCCGATGCCGGTCGATCCGGCGCTGCCCGTCGAGCGCGTCGCACACATGCTCGCCGAATCCGGTGCGGTACTCGGCCTGGCCAGCGTCGAGTCGTTCGGCGACGTCGCGGGTATCGGTCCCGACTGGGTCGTGTCGAGCACGCTGGGCGCCGACCAGGTCGACACACCCGTCCCCGCCGCCGATCTGACCCCCGACGGCCTGGCCTACCTCATGTACACCTCGGGCTCGACCGGCAAGCCCAAGGCCGTCGCGGTCACCCATCGGGGGATGGCCGACTTCATCGAGCACCAGCGGCAGTACTGGATCGGCGACCCGCAGCGGGCGCGCGTGCTGCACCTGGCGCAGTTGAGCTTCGACGTGTCGATGTTCGAGGTGATCGGCACCATCGCACTCGGCGCGACGATGGTGGTGGCTCCGCCGGATGCGTTCGCGGGCAACGACCTGACCGAGGTGATCTCCGAGCACGCCGTCACGCACGCCATGATCACGCCTGCCGTGCTGGCCACCCTCGACCCCGAGCGGGCCCGTTCCATCCGACACCTCGGTGTCGCCGGCGACGCGTGCCCGCCGGAACTGGTCGCACTGTGGGCTTCCGGCCGGACGATGTCGAACTGGTACGGACCCGCCGAGACGACGATCACCTCGACGTCGGTGGTGCTCGAGGCGGGCAGGCGGGTCGTCGTCGGCAGGCCCATCCGGGGGTTCCGTGCACTGGTCCTCGACGACCGTCTGCGCCCGGTGCCGAGGGGCGTGCTGGGCGAGCTCTACCTCGCCGGCGACGCCACCGCCCGCGGCTACCACCGACGCCCCGACCTCACCGCCGGGCGGTTCGTCGCCGACCCGTACGGCCCGCCCGGATCGGTGCTCTACCGCACCGGCGACCTGGTCCGCTGGGTCGACGTCGGAGACGCGGACGGCCCCGCTCTCGAGTTCGGCGGCCGAGACGACTTCCAGGTCAAGATCAACGGCCAACGCATCGAACTCGGTGACATCGAGGCGGCGCTCAGCGCCCGGTCGGACGTGTCGGTGTCCGCGGTCGTCGGCGTCACCGGGCCGCAGGGGGACGCGCGGCTGATCGGTTTCGTCGCCGCGAACCCGGCCGGCGATCCGCCCGACCCGACTCGCGTGCGCGCCGAACTGCGCAACCGACTGCCCCGGCACATGGTGCCGTCGGTGATCGTCGTGATGGAGACGATGCCGATGACGTCGACGGGCAAGGTCGACCGGCGACGGCTCCCCGTCCCGACATCCGGGTCGGCCACCCCGGAACTCGTCGCACCGGAGGGCGAGCTGGAGACCCTCGTCGCCCGGGCGATGGCTGAGGTGACCGGCGCGGACCGGGTCGGCGCGACCCAGAGTTTCTTCGACCTCGGTGGCACGTCGCTGTCGGCGGTACGACTCGCGGCGCTCATCGGTGAGCGGTCGGGTCGAAAGGTCCAGCTGCCGTGGCTGTTCGTCGATCCGACGCCACGTGGCCTGGCCGCCCGGCTGTCGGAGACGGCGACCGGGACCGACGCCGAGCGTGGCCTGACCGACGACGTCCTCATCGCCCTGCGGGCCGGTGGGTCGCGGCCGCCGCTGTTCTGTGTGCACCCCGCGGGTGGACTCGCGTGGTTCTACGGCGGACTGGCTCCCCACATCGCCGACCGGCCGCTGTACGGGCTGCAGGATCCCTCGGTCGTGGACGGTGAGGCGTCGGCGCAGTCGGTCTCCGAACTCGCGCGGCGCTACGTCGCCGAGATCCGACGGGTGCAGCCGCAGGGGCCGTATCACCTGCTCGGGTGGTCGATCGGCGGGTACATCGCCCAGGCGATGGCGACAGAGCTCCAGGCCGGCGGCGATGACGTCGCGTTCCTCGGTGTCATGGACGCCGCGGTCGCCGACCCGGGGGCCGCGCCCGCGGTCGCCGCGCCGGTCGACGACCCGGCCACCGGCGTGGCCGACCTGCTCGGCGGCTGGCGATCGCTGTTCGACATCGACGACGAGATCGAGGCGTCGGACCCCGAGGCGGTCGCCGCCGTGGTCCGCGAGCAGATCACCGCGCTCGGGCTGCTGTCACCGGAGCAGGTGGACCGCATCATGATCAGTTTCGACACCGCCGCGCAGATCGGGTCGACGCATCGTCCGGACGTGTTCGACGGCGACATGTTGCTGTTCGTCGCCACGGCCGACAAGGACGATCCCGCTGCGGTGCAGTCGAGTTGGCGTCCCTACGTCACCGGCGCGATCACCGCTATCGACGTCGACACCCATCACCTGGGTATGGCCGACGCCGAGGCGCTGCGGGTCATCGGTCCGGAGCTCGAGAGCCGGCTCGACCGGTCCTGACGTGCGAACCCGGCCCGGCCGTTAGACTTCCGCTGCGTTCACAACCGATGTCGAGGTGGGGGAGACGGTATGGGGGAGACGTTCGGTCTGACGGCGTCGCAGCGGAACATGTTCGATGCCGAACACCTGCAGGACGACTACTCGGTGGTGGTCGCGCACTATCTCGACATCACCGACGTCGACCGCCGGTTCGACCACGAACGGTTCCGCGCGGGCGTCATCGCGGGGGCGCGGGTCCTGGAGACCGCGTACTCGCGCTTCACGATCGTCGACGGGCAGCCCGCGCAGTACATCGACCCGAGTGTGCCGTTCGGTGTGCACACCGTCGATCTGCGAGGTGAGGCCGATCCGGTTGTCGCCGCACACGATTGGATGCGCGCCGACCACGAGGCGCTCATGGATGTCACGGCCGATCAGATGGCGGTGTCGGCGTTCCTGCGTGTCGCCGACGATCGCACGTTCTGGTACCTGCGGGGCCACCACATCGCCTTCGACGGTTTCGCCGCGTTGACGTGCCTGCACGAGGCGGTCGACCGCTACAACTCCTCGACGCGGGGTGAGACCTACGAGGTGGCGCCGCGGGCGACGGTCGCCGAGGTTGTCGCCGACGACGAGAAGTACCGCGACAGCAGTCGGCGGGTGGCCGATGCCGAGTACTGGACCGAGCGGGTGTCGGGGTTGCCCGAGCGCGTCAGCCTGGCGCAGGCCCCGTCGGCGGGTCGGCTCGCACCGCATCACGAGGTGCGCAGCATGGTCATGCCCGCCGATGACCAACGCCTGCTCGACGCGCGGGCCATCGAGTTCGGGGCGTCGAGTGCTGCGGTGCTGGGCGCGGCCTTCGCCGCGTACCTGGCGGTGAGCGCCGACCGCGACGACATCGTGCTGAGCCTGCCGGTGACCGGTCGGGCCACGGCGAAGATCAAGCGGGCGGGCGGGATGGTGGCCAACATGCTGCCCGTCCGTCTCGACGGCGTCCTCACGCACTCCGGCCGCGACCTGGTCGCCGCGGCGACCCTCGAGCTGACGGGATGCCTTCGCAGACAGCGTTATCGATTCGAGGACATCGCCGAGCGGGCCGGTCTCTCCGACACCGTCACGTCGTTCGGCCCGATCGTGAACCTGGTGTTCTTCGACAAGCCGCTCGCGCTCGACGGGGCCCGGGTCAGCTACCACATCCTCTCGTCGGGCATCCTCGACGATCTGCGGATCAACCTCTACCAGGCCGGTGCCGGACTGCCGATCGTCGTCGACCTGCACGGCAATTCGACGATCTACTCCGGCGCCGAGATCGAGGACCACCTCGCGGCGTTCGGCGGCCTGCTGCACGAGTTCCTGCACCGGCCCGATGCGGCGGTGCGGGATCTCCCGGTGAGTTCGGGCCTGGTCAGTCGGTGAGCTCGCGCAGCGCCCGCCGCAGCAGGTGCATGGCGACCGTGGTCGACCGTTCGCGCACGTCGGAGCGGTCGCCGGGTAGTCGGAGAGTCGTTGCGCGCGTGGACCCGTCGGCCAGCGCGATGCCGAAGCAGACGGTGCCGACCGGCTTGTCCGGACTCCCGCCACCGGGACCGGCGATCCCGCTGGTCGAGATGGCGATGTCGGTGCCGAGCCGGGCCAGCGCCCCGCGGGCCATGGCCTCGGCGACCGGTTCGGACACCGCACCGTGCGTCTCGATGAGGGCGGCGTCCACGTCGAGCAGTCCGATCTTGGCCTGGTTCTCGTACGCCACCACGCCACCCGCCACGTAGGCCGAGGATCCGGCGAGGTCGGTGAGGCGCGCGGCGATCATTCCCGCGGTGCAGGATTCGGCCGTCGCGATGCGGCGCCCGGAGAGAAGGGCGGCGACCTGCTCGTCGACGGTGGCCCCGTCGGTGGAGAAGATCTGTGTGCCGTGACGCTCGTCGAGCAGCGCGAGGATCGCGTCGTACGTCGCGGCGCCGTCGGGCTCGAAGCGGGTGACCATCTCGACCTCGCCCTTGCGCAGGCAGGTGGTGATCTCCAGGGCGTCGAACCCGGCGATCGTGTCCTCGCCGATGCGCAGCGAGTCGGCCAGTTCGGACTCGGGGAGGCCGAACATGCGGATCGTCTCCTGGCGGTACTCCGTCCGCCCGGCGATGGCTTTCTGCACGCCGGCGGTCTCGACCGCGGCGGGCCACATGGCCTGTAGTTCGCGCGGTGGGCCTGGGAGCACGAGCACGGTGGGGGCACCGGACTCCGCGGTCACCACGACGCCGGGTGCGGTGCCGGTCGGGGAGATCCAGGTGGCGCCGACGGGCACCATCGCCTGCTTGCGGGTCGCGACCCGGACGGACTCGAGGTCAGGATCGCTGCCGCGCTTGCGGGCCCACCGCGCGACGATGTCGGTGATGGTGGACTCGAGCTCGGTGTCGAGCTCCAGCTCGACTCCGCAGAACGCCGCCACGGTCGCGACCGTCATGTCGTCCGCGGTCGGGCCGAGGCCGCCGCTGGTCACGATGAGGTCGACACCGTTGGAGGCGAGGAACCGCAGCTGGGCGTCGATGTCGGCCTCGCGGTCGGCGCAGATCGTGATGTGCGCCAGCTCCACACCCAGTTCGAGCAGCCGGTCGGCCAGCCACGGACCGTTCTCGTCGGCCACTCGTCCGGTCAAGACCTCGGTTCCGGTCACCACGATTCCTGCGCGCACACTCACGTGCCGAGCCTACGCACTCGGGACGAGCCGCCGAGGAAGCCGCCGACGATCGGATCCGCTCCGGTTGTTGCGAAACGCTCCGGTTGTATGTGGAGCGTTTCGATGAAAGTGGAGCGTTTGGTGCTGGTTGGGCTGCGTGGCCGCCGACCGTGCCGAAACCGCGCATCGAGTGTGCCGTGTTTGTTGCGCGTCTTGCGGGTTGTGGTGAGCACACTCGATGCATGCTTTCGACACAGTCAGCACGTGCGGGCCCTTGCTCCTGTCAGCGCTTCGTGCGCCTGGGCATGATCACCTGTTGGCCGTCCACCGTCGTCGCGATCATCGGCAGACCGTAGGTGTCGCTGAGGATCGTGTCGGTCAGGGTGTCGGCGGGCGGTCCGACGGCGGCGATGGTGCCGTCGTGCAGCACCGCGACGGTGTCGCTGTATGCCGCGGCCATCGTGAGGTCGTGCACGACCGCGATCACCGCGGCGCCCTCGGTCACCCGCTGCGACACCAGCGACATCACCGTCTCCCCGAAGTGCGGGTCCATCGCGGCGGTCGGCTCGTCGAGCAACAACACCGGGGTGCGCTGCGCGAGGACCCGGGCGAGCGCGACGCGGGCACGTTCACCGCCGGACAGCGTCGCGAAGGGCCGGTCGGCGAAGCCGGTGACGTCGCAACGATCCATGGCCTCGGCGACCGCGTCCTCGTCGTCGGCGTTCGCGGGCGTGCGGTTCCACGGATAGCGGGCCATCTGCACCACCTCGCGGCAACTGAACGACCCGCTGACCACGTGCTCCTGGGGGAGGACCGCGCGGCGCCGCGCCTGCTCGACCGTCGACAGGGTGCCGACCGGATCACCCTGGAGGACAACCGATCCCGAGTCGACCGCGATCGAACCGGCCAGGGCCGACAGCAGCGTCGACTTACCCGCTCCGTTGGGCCCCACCAGGCACAGCAACTCGCCGGCGTGCACCTCGACACCGATGTCGCGTACGACGACACCGCCGCCACGGCTGATGGTGACGCCGTCGGCGCTGATGCGCACCTCGCCCATCACGTCCAACCGCCCTGACGCGCGCGGGTGCGACGGAGCAGGATCAGGAACACCGGTCCACCGACGAGGCTCGTGAGCATGCCGATCGGCAGGTCGGCGTAGTCCACGATGGTGCGCGCGGCGAGGTCGGCGAGGACGAGACCGATCGCTCCGGCGAGCACGCTCGCCGGGATGAGCACCCGGTGCGCCGGGCCGACGATCAGACGCATGAGGTGCGGGACGACCAGTCCGACGAACAGGATGATCCCGCAGAACGCCACGGCCGCGGCGGTGAGGATCGCGACGATGACCACCGCGACCCGGCGCAACGCCTCGACGTCCACACCGAGGTGTCGGGCGGAGTACTCGCCGAGCGAGAGCAGGTCCATGCGACGCGCGATCACCATCGACGCGATGATGCCCACCACGACGAAGCCGACGACGAGGAACACCTGGTCCCAGCTCGCGCGGTTCAGGCTGCCCAGCTGCCAGAACACGATCTGATCGCGAGCGGTCGGGCCGGCACGGAACGTGAAGAACGCGATGAGTCCGCCCGCGAAGGCGTTGATCGCGATACCGGTCAGGACCAGGGTGATCACCTCGGTGCGACCGGCCGATCGAGACAGCAGGTAGACGATCGCGGTGGTGACCAGGCCGCCCGCGAAGGCCCCGCCGGCGACGGCGTACCCGGCGACGCCGAGCCCCCCGACGAGGATCACTCCGGAGGCACCTGCGGCGGCGCCGGAGGAGACGCCGATGATGCCGGGCTCGGCGAGCGGGTTGGCGAACACGCCCTGCAGCACCGCACCCGCGCACCCGAGCGCGGCCCCCACGAGCAGCGCCAGCACGACGCGCGGCATCCGGACGTTCCACAGCGTGTCCTCGCCGACCTGATCGGGCAGCGGTCCCAGCGGGATGTGCAGGTGGTGCATGAGCGACCCGAACACCTCGAACGCAGGCACGTGGTTCTGCCCGATACCCGCGGCGAGGACGACCACGATCGCCAGCACGACGAGACCGACCGGCACGACGACCGCGGCGCCGACGCGCCGGAGTCGGGGTCCGGTCACGGGGAGCCGTACAACGCGCGTGCGAGTGCCACCGCGACATCACCGGTGCGCGCACCGAACGAGAGCAGTTCCCCGTCGTCCATGTCGATGACCCGCCGGTCGCGACCGGCGGGCGTCTCGGCGACGCCGGGGACCTTCAGCAGTCCGTCGACACCGCCGACGGAGGCCAGTCCGTCGGTCATCATCAGCAACACATCGGGTTTCGCCTTGATCAACCCCTCCGACGTCAACGACGTGAACGCGTCGGTCAGACCCGACGCGGTGCCCGCGTCCTGTCCGCCGATCAGGTCGATCATCGAGTCGGCGCCCGAGCCCGGACCGCCCAGGATCAGTAGTCCGGTGCCCCGCGCGTAGACGAACGCGATACGCGGGCGTTCGACATCCTTCGGTACCAGGCTGCGTGCCTGTGCGATCTGGGTGTCGGTTCGTGCGACGAGGGCGTCGCCCGCGGCCGGTACCCCGAGCGCCGCGGCGGTGAGACGCAGCAGTGCGTCGGTGTTGTCGACGGTGCGGTTCTCGTCGCCGACGACCACCGGGATGCCCGCGGCGGACAGCTGTGTCTGCAGGGTCGTGGCGTTCGGCAGCGAGTCGTCGGTGAGCACGACCGTCGGGCGCAGCGCGATGATCGACTCGACGTTGGCGTCGGTGCCGCCCCGGGTGACCACCGGGATCGACTCGGCGGCGGGGAACTTCGTCGCGATGTCGCGTCCGACGAGGTTGCGACCGAGTCCGAGGGCGAACACGGCGGTGCCGTAACTGCCGTATCGGTCCAGTGCGACGATCCGGCTGACGTCTCTGACCGTGACCGATCGTCCGTCGTGGGTACGGACGGTCGCCGGGAGGACGGGGGCGGGCGTGCCGGTGACCGGCACCGGATCCGCCGACGCCGTGCGCGCGGTGCGCGGGCCGTCGGCCACCGACACCGTGGGCGTGGTCCCCACGTCGATCGGCGCGGTCGAGCAAGCGCCCGCGACCAGCGCGGTGGCGAGCACCGCGCACATGGCTGCCGCGCGCGTGGTCCCGGACCGCGGACGGGCCCGGAACCGATGGATCAGCGTGGCCCGCTCGCCATGCCGAGCAGGGAGGTCACCGCGTCCGAGGACAGCTTCCACGAACCGTCGACCTTGGCGAAGCCGTACGAGACGGTCACCGGCGCCGGGGTGTGCGGGCTCGCCACGGCGATGGCCGCCTTCGCCTTGTCGGCACCGTCGGCGCTCACCGAGCTGACCGTGAAGATGTCGGGGGTGTAGCCGCCGGCGCTCGCGCCCTTGGCGAAGCCGTTGAGCTTCTGACCGATGGCCGGGTCGGTGGAGTCGACCAGTGCGGCCGCCGCCTCCGGGGTGGTGGCGGGATCGACGACCGTGCGGACGATCTGCTGTGCCTTCGCGGTGTCCAGATCCGACGGAGCGGCCTGCTCGGTGGACGACGCGGCCGAACCCGAGGCCGCGGAGGTCGATGCCGAGCTGCTCGACGAGTCGTCGCTCCCGCACGCCGCGACACCCGCGACGGCGGCGAGCGCGATCGCGACGCCGGCGATGGTCGAACGAACCTGCATGATCACTCCTTCACTTTGAAAGTAAGGCGATACTAACTCGCCGGCGGACGCGCGATCCTCGGGCGGGGAGCGCCTGCGTCGATAAGGTGTGGCGATGGCCACACTCGAGGGCAAGGTCGCCCTGATCACCGGCGCATCCTCGGGGCTCGGCGCGGCGACGGTCGCCCTGTTCGCCGCGCAGGGTGCCACCGTCTTCGGCATCGCCCGCGACGTCGAGCGTCTCCGCGATGTCCACGAGTCGGCGGGCTCCGCCGGGTATGCGGCCGTGGACATCTCCTCGGCGCAGGCGTGTGCCGACGCCGTCGGCGAGTGTGTGGAGCGTTTCGGCCGACTCGACACCCTGGTGAACGTCGCGGGGGCCCACACCATGCGACACACGTCGTCGGTGACCGACGACGAGTGGGCGGCCGACCTCGCGGTCAACCTCAACGGACCGTTCTTCCTGACCCGGGCCGCGTTACCGCACCTGCTGGCCGTGAACGGCAGCATCGTCAACGTCGCCTCGACCGCGGGCACCCAGGGTCAGGCGTACTCGGCCGGGTATTGCGCGGCCAAACACGGTCTGGTCGGACTCACGCGGGCGCTCGCGGTGGAGTTCAGTGCGTCGCAGATCCGGGTCAACGCGGTGTGCCCGGGCGGGATGGTGACGCCGCAGGTGACGAACTTCGTCTTCCCCGACGGTGCCGACGTGGACCTCGTCATGCGCACGGCGTCCCCGCGCGGGATGTCGCAACCGTCCGATGTCGCCGGGATGATCGCGTTCCTCGCCGGTGACGCCGCGAAGGCCGTGCACGGCGCGGTGATCGCCGCCGACAACGGGCGCAGTGCCGACTGACTGCCCGAAAAACCCTTTCTGGCAACGCATCACCGCGTTGACAGTCCGTTGACAGCTCGACCGGCAGTTCCCTCCCAGGTTGCGCTCCTACGTTTGCCGAAGTCGCCGATCAGGCGGCAACCACAGACGGTTCACCGGATCTCCGGTGG
This sequence comes from Williamsia phyllosphaerae, assembly GCF_014635305.1. Classification (NCBI taxonomy): domain Bacteria; kingdom Bacillati; phylum Actinomycetota; class Actinomycetes; order Mycobacteriales; family Nocardiaceae; genus Williamsia; species Williamsia phyllosphaerae. Next base: position 2,254,095 of record NZ_BMCS01000001.1, read on the forward strand.
TCACGAGGGGACATGGGAATGAAGCTCAAGAAGATCGTCATCGGATCGGCACTCGCGGGCGGGATCGCGCTCGCATCCGTGGGCGCCGGAGCCGGTGTGGCGTCCGCCGCACCGCAGGCTCCGCACCAGAACACCCAGCAGGAGTTCCGCGGCAACGGCGCTCCCGTCGCCCAGCCCGGTCCGGTGAGGCGCCCGGATCACCGGCCGTTCACCTACCAGGGCCATCGGGTGACGCCGGTCTTCGACCAGCATCACCACGGGTGGGGCTTCTGGTTCTTCGGCTTCTGGGTGCCGCTGGGCTGATCAGACCGCAGTATTGCCCGCGTGGGGCCGGACACCACAGGTGTCCGGCCCTGCTGCTGTTGCGTACTTCGAGTCACCGCGACCGGATATGTGTGCCCGCGACGGGCCCGCCGTAGCGTGGTCTGGGATGACCACTCCGCTGCAGTTCTCCGCTTTCGTCATGAACACGACGTCGCACATCGCGCACGGCGCGTGGCGTCGACCGGAGGCGCGCCAGTCCGATTTCAACTCGCTCGAGCACTGGGTGTCGCTGGCGAAGACGCTGGAGGCAGGGACCTTCGACTACATCTTCTTCGCCGACGTCGTCGGTCTGTACGGCGACTATCAGGGGTCGTGGCGCAAGTTCGTCGAGTCCGGCCTGCAGATCCCGAGCAACGATCCGATGGTCGTCGCGTCGGCCATCGCGCACGCGACCGAGCACCTCGGCATCGCCGTCACCAGCTCCATCCTGCAGACGCATCCGTTCCAGTTCGCCCGCACGATGTCGACCCTCGATCATGCGTCGAACGGTCGGATCGCGTGGAACATCGTGACCAGCCAGTCGGCCAACGCGTGGCGGAACTTCGGCTACGACGACATCACCGCGCACGACGACCGGTACCGGTGGGCTGATGAGTACGTCGACGTGGTCTACAAGCTGTGGGAGGGCTCGTGGGACGACGGTGCGCTCATCGCGGACAAGGAGTCCGGTCTGCACGCGGACTTCGACAGGGTCCACAAGATCAACCACGTCGGCGAGCGCTACCGGGTGGAGGGGCCGCATCTGGTGGCGCCGTCGCCGCAACGCACCCCGGTGCTGTTCCAGGCCGGCTCGTCGCCCGCAGGCCGGGCCTTCGCGGCCCGTAATGCCGAGGCGCAGTTCATCATGTCGCCCAATCCGCGGGCCGCGAAGAAGCTGATCGCCGACACCCGTGCTCTCGTCACCGACGCCGGCCGCGCGCCGGCGGATCTCCAGTTCTTCCAGGGACTGTCGTTCGTCATCGGCAGCACCGAGGAGGAGGCGACCCGTAAGGCCGCCGAGCTGGACGAGTTCATCGATCCGACCACGATCATCGCCCACGCGGCCGGTGGCATGGGCTTCGATCTCGGGTCCTACGACCTGGACACCCCGATCGGTGAGATCGAGGCGGAGGGCAACCGCAGCACGCTCGCCTGGGTGAAGGAGGCCATCACCGATCGCGAACCCACCGTGCGCGATCTGGCCGAGATCCGGAGCCGCTCAGGTCGTGTCGTCGGGACGCCGGAGAGCATCGCCGACGTTCTCGAGGACTGGCGCGCGGCGGGGGTCGGTGGGATCAACGTGGTGAACTCCACCATCCCCGGCAGCTACGAGGAGTTCATCGACCATGTGCTCCCGGTACTGCGCGACCGGGGCCTAGCGCGGCGCGACTACGCCGACGGCACCGCCCGACGCCGGGCGACCGGACGCGACCGCCTCCCCGACACGCACCCTGCCGCCGCCTACCGCGGCGCATTCGCGCAGATGTAGATCGACATCGGGCCTCGAGCCCGACAGGCGCGTCAGCGGCCGAGCAGACCGCCGAGCCCCCCGCCGACCCCGGACTGCTCGCCGGCTCCGGTGCCACCGATCATCCCGCCGGGCGGGAGTTCGGAGGGCTGCACGATGACGAAGCCCTGCCCCGAGAACGACAGGGTGAACCGCTCGCCGGTGCTGCGTCCGATCAGGGTGCCGAGGTTGAACGAATCATTTTGTTTGACACCGGTTCTCAGGCTCGAGGACCAGGCCACCGCGGCCTGCGGATCAGCGAAGGTCGGCTGGTCGACGTTGAGCACGACCGGGGTCCCGTCGGTGGTGATCGCGATGCGTCCACGCCCGGTGAAGACGCAGTTGAACAGGCCGGCGTTGCTTGCCATGGCCGCGCCCTGGACGCGAGCGATGTTGTAGGTCAGCGTGGATTCGAAGGCCAGCACGTTGGCGCCGTTGATGGTCAGGCCGTCGGACCCGTCGAGGTCGATCAGGTGGACATCCGATGATGCGTTGGCCAGGAACAGGTCTCCGCGTCCGACCACCTTCATCAGCGGTACTCCCTCGCCGGAGAGTCGCTGGCGGATCATGTTCCCGATGCCGCCGGACCCGAGGGCCTCGAACTTCAGATCCCCCTGATAGGCGACCATCGAACCGGTCCGCGCCATCACGTCGCCGTTGAGCGCGACCTTGGCCATCTTGGAGCCCTGCTTCTGGATCCCGGGTTCGTTCGACTCGGCGAATTGGGGTGCGAACAGTTCGCTCTGCATGGGCGGGACTCCCTGATTGTGGGTCGGACTGGGCGGGGGTGACGACGGTGCTGCGGCCGCGTACGTCGGTGTCGGCGTCGAATACGCGTGTGCGGCAGCGGGACTCGACGGCGTCGGCGACGCCGTGGGTGCGGGCTGCGTGACGGGCGGGGGAGTGGGTGCCGGCTCGTCCTCGATGTCGATACCGAAGGCGGTGGCGATACCGGCCAGGCCGTCGTCGTATCCCTGCCCGACGGCGCGGACTTTCCACGCGCCGTTGCGGCGGTAGATCTCGACGCAGACGAGTGCGGCCTCGGTGGTCAGTCCGGACACCTCGAAGGTCAGCGCTTCGCCCGAGGAGTTGACGGTGGCGAGGAGTTGCCCGGCGCCGGCGAATGTCGCCGGCCCTGAGCCGTCGAGGCTGGCGGTGACCACGACGGTGGCCACGTCGGCGGGCAGAGCGGCGGTGTCGATGACGACCACGTCACCCGCACCCCGGCCGTGGCGGTACTCGACGCCCGGACCGACCGGGTTGTTGAAGAAGATGAGGTCGGCGTCGGAGCGGACCGCACCGTTCTCACCGAGCAGCAACGCCGAGACGTCGAGAGAGGTGGTCGACGACACCGTGACCGCCACCCCCGGTGCCGGCAGCGGCCGGTTCTCACCTCGGGACAGGCTGGTCATGATCGATTCCCGTACACGGCCACCAGTGTTCCAGAAATCGTGAGATGTGGGACGGTGCCCCACGTGTCAGATCGTCAGGCTCACTTCTTCTCGCAGGCGATGCCGTCCTTGTCGCGGTCGCGCTTGGTGTTGTCCTGGTAGACCGCGTCGTCGCGCTCGAAGTTCGTGACCGGCGTCCCGGACGTCGAGTCGACGGCGCCCGTCTGGCCGACGCCGTGCGGGTAATCCTGGTTCAGCTGCGAGCAGTTCGAGTACGTCGCGGCCGAGGCCGGTGCCGCGGTGGCCATCGCTCCCAGCGTCAGCAGGCATGCGGAGCCGACGGCGATGACGGCACGGCTCAGGGGATTCAGGTTCACGACATGCTCACTTCTCGATGACGAACGATCTCAGGCGATCGAAAGATAGCGGTTCACCGCGGTCGTGCCCTGACTTTCGCGTCGAACGTCATCTGAACAGCCGACAACGGCGCTGTTGTCAGCTCGTCGCCGTCACCGCCGTGAGGATCTCCGGGCCGCGCTGCGCGACCAGGCGAACCGCGACGCGATGGGCGACGACGAGCGCGGGGAGGCCGACGGCGAGTTGCACGACGACCGCGAGATAGGCGGCCGGCCCCTCGACGAGGAGCCCGATGACGATCCCGGGCACGCACATCACCGCCATCGCGGCCACCGCGGCGAGGGAGTACCCGACGCTCGCGGTCGTCATCGAGCCGCGCGAACTCATCGACGAGATCGACGACCCGGGCGGCACCCGATACGGGCTCAGCGCCGGTAGCAGCGCGGCCATGCCCGACGCGGTGATCGTCCCGGCGACGATGACGGCGGCGGCGACCGGCCACGTCGAGGGATCGGTGTCTCGGACGAGGCGCGCCACGACCGTCCCGACGACACCGACCGGCACCGCGATCGATGCCGCCAGGATCATGCGGGAGCGGATGACCAGCGGAGCCGCCGCCGGCGAGGTGACCAGGAGGGCGAAGCCCCACCGGTCGAGACCATAGGTGTTGGCCAGCATCGAGCCGCACATGAAGACGACGAGGGGTGCGCCGTACTGCATCCCGTAGACGTCGGCGCTGGTCAGCATCAGCACCACTCCGATGACGATGAAGGCGAGCGGCATGATTGCCAGCCCCAGACGCTGCGGATCGGTGACGAGCATCCGTGCCTCGGTCCGCAGCACGAGGACCGTGGGGGACGCGGTGACCGGCCGACGTGGTCCCCGCGTTCTCGACCGCGATGCGGAGCTGACCGCGTCGGAGTACATGGCGGTGTCGATACGCCCGGACCAGAGTCGGTGGATCCCGAGCGCGACCGCGACGAGACCGAGAACCACGATCGCCGCGAGCCACCAGCGTCCGGAATCGACGGCCTCACCCGCGACGACCGGCCACCCGGTGGGCAGGACGCGGGCCGCGATCTGCAGGCCGCGATCGGCCGGGTCGATGACCCCCTGGGTGAGCAGCAGGTAGACGACGTAGATGCCGGCGATCGCGGCGACACCCAGGACCGTCGAGACGATGCGGCCGGTCTGGCTGCGCATCGCCTGCGCGTAGGTCAGACCGAGGACCCGGGGGCCGATCACGCCGACGCCGGCCAGGGGGATGACCGCCGCGGTCGCGACGACGGACGCGGCGGTGCTCGCCGACGGATCGGTGAACCAGGCCAGCGGGACCACCAGAAGGGCCACGACCTCGAAGACCAGCCCGGGCCCGCGCAGTACGGAACGGATCGACGCGGCACGCAGCGCGGTCGCCGACACCGGAAGATGTCGGACGTCGACCGGGCTCACCCCGGTCGGGCGGCTTGCTATCAACGGGGCCAGGCACAGCGCGCCGACCACGACGAAACACACGACGGCCGCAGTGGTGCGTCGAGCCGATCCGGCATCGGCCGTCATCACCAACGCCGCGATCCCGATCAGTACGAACACCGCGAGTACGCCGCCCACGATGCGGAGTCCTCGCGGGGCGGGACTGGCGCGGCGGATCGCCCTGTCGAGGTCGACGAGGGCCGCCACGGTCTGTCGCGACGATCCGCTCGGCGTCTCACGCGGCGGCGCGAGCGTCATCGGTCGTCCCGGTCGGCCGGAGGTGCGCTGCCGAGCCAGTCGAGTCCGAGGCCACCGGGATCCGGGGTCTTGCCCACGGTGTCGACAAGGATCGACTCCAGGCTGGTGCCCGCCCGCACCTGCGCGGTGTCGCCGGCGACGACGAGTGTGCCGCGGTTGAGGATCGCAACGTGTGTGCAGATCTGCTCGATCAACGACATCGAGTGACTCGACAGGATGACCGTGCCGCCGGTCATGGTGAACCGCGTCAGGATCTCGCGGATCGTCACTGCCGAGACCGGGTCCACCGCCTCCAACGGTTCGTCGAGGACGAGCAGGGCGGGGGAGTGGATCAGCGCGGCCGCCAGGCCGATCTTCTTCTTCATGCCCGCCGAGTAGGAGCTGACCGGTTTGTCCGCGCTCCCGGCGATGTCGAAGACGCCCATCAGGTCGTCGGCGCGCGCATCGGCCACCGCCGGCGAGAGGCCCTGCAGCACGCCCACGTAGCGCAGGGCGGTGCGCCCGGGCAGCGCCTCCGACATGGTGGGGCCGTCGGGCAGCAGGCCCACCCGTCCTCGGGCGCCCACCGGGTCGGACCACACGTTGCGGCCGCCGATGAACACCGAGCCGTGCGTCGGGCGCAACAGCCCGGTCGCCATCGACAGCAGGGTGGTCTTGCCGGCCCCGTTCGCGCCGACGAGTCCGTACAGCGATCCCGCGGGGACCGACAGGCTCACTCCGCTGACCGCGCTCGCCCCGTCGTAGGCCTTGGTGAGCTCACGGGTCTCGAGCGCGGGTACGCACGCCTCCTCGCCACCCGGTCTCGGGTCGGCCGGTGCGGGATACTCGGGATACACGAGGGTGGTCCTTCGGTCGGCGGGGCGAATTCGTTCGCTCAGCGAATCACAAACGGTGCCGCGGGGCACGGATTTGTTTGCGACCTGGGGTTTCCCCTACACTTGACCGGTTGCCTGCGGCACGGTTGTGTCGCAAACCAGAGCACGAACCCTTCGCGGCCGATTCAGGCCGTGGTCAGGCGTGTGAACGGCGGCAACGGACCGTGCGCGTCGGGTCGGAAATCCGGCGGGCAAAACAATCCAGGTCGAGGAGATCAACAGTGATCCAGCAGGAGTCACGCCTGCGGGTCGCCGACAACACGGGTGCCAAGGAAATCTTGTGCATCCGCGTGCTCGGAGGCTCGTCACGCCGGTACGCCGGCATCGGTGACGTCATCGTCGCCACCGTCAAGGACGCCATTCCCGGCGGCAACATCAAGCGCGGCGAGGTCGTCAAGGCCGTCATCGTCCGCACCACCAAGGAGCGCCGTCGTCCGGATGGTTCGTACATCCGCTTCGATGAGAACGCCGCTGTCATCCTCAAGAGTGACACCGACCCCCGCGGAACCCGCATCTTCGGACCCGTCGGTCGCGAGCTGCGCGAAAAGCGCTTCATGAAGATCGTTTCGTTGGCTCCGGAGGTGCTCTGACATGAAGGTTCACAAGGGCGACACCGTGATCGTCATCTCGGGCAAGGACAAGGGCGCGAAGGGCAAGGTCATCGAGTCCTACCCCACGCGTAACCGGGTCCTCGTCGAGGGCGTCAACCGCATCAAGAAGCACACCTCCGCAGCACAGTCCGAGCGCGGCGCCTCCTCGGGCGGCATCGTCGTCACCGAGGCCGCCATCCACGTCTCCAACGTGATGGTCGTCGACTCCGAGGGCAACCCGACTCGCGTCGGCTACCGCCGGGACGCCGACACCGGCAAGAACGTGCGCATTTCCCGCAAGAACGGGAAGGACATCTGACATGACCACCACCGAGAACAAGGTTCAGCCCCGGCTCAAGGAGCGCTACCGCTCCGAGATCAAGGACGCGCTGAACGAAGAGTTCAAGTTCGAGAACGTGATGCTGATTCCCGGCGTCGTCAAGGTCGTCGTCAACATGGGTGTCGGTGACGCCGCCCGCGACGCGAAGCTGATCAACGGCGCGGTCAAGGACCTCGCGCTGATCACCGGCCAGAAGCCCGAGATCCGCCGTGCCCGCAAGTCCATCGCACAGTTCAAGCTGCGCGAGGGCATGCCCATCGGTGCTCGCGTGACGCTGCGCGGCGACCGGATGTGGGAGTTCCTCGACCGGCTCGTGTCGATCGCGCTTCCCCGTATCCGCGACTTCCGCGGTCTGTCCGACCAGCAGTTCGACGGCAACGGCAACTACACGTTCGGTCTGAACGAGCAGTCGATGTTCCACGAGATCGACATCGACGAGATCGACCGCCCGCGCGGTATGGACATCACCGTCGTCACGTCGGCCACCACCAACGACGAAGGCCGTGCGCTGCTGCGTCACCTCGGCTTCCCGTTCAAAGACAACAGCGTGAAGGACAACTGACATGGCAAAGAAGGCTCTGGTCAACAAGGCCAACAAGAAGCCGAAGTTCAAGGTCCGCGGCTACACGCGTTGCAACCGCTGCGGTCGCCCGCACGCGGTGTTCCGCAAGTTCGGCCTGTGCCGTATCTGCCTGCGCGAGATGGCGCACGCGGGTGAACTCCCCGGCGTGCAGAAGTCGAGCTGGTGACACTGCACCACTGATCTGCTGACAAAGGCCCGAGTCCAGACGGACTCGGGCCTTTGTCATGAGCGGATGTCGCTGACATCGTCCGACTGGTGAGCGACCGTGGTCACCACGACCACGGAGACTCGCAGCCCGGACGATCTCAGTGGATCTCATCGGGTCGTTCCGACGTCCAAACCGTATGGGTGACGGAGTGTTCTCGACGGCGCAGCTCAAGAACGGCGGTACGACCGACGCTCAGATCCGGCGGGCGGTCACAGCGGGTGATCTGACACGCCTGCGCCCCGGCTGGTACGCGCGGCGCGATGCGGACCCTCATGTCGCTGCGGCAGTTCGAGCCGGCGGGGTACTCGGCTGCGTCTCGGCGCTGCAGCACCGCGGGGTCTGGGTTGCGCCCGGTCATGACCAGATCCATGTTCGCGGCAGCAAAGGCCTCCGTGGCTCGATTGCCTCGAGCTGTCGCGGTGTCGGAGCACCGCCACCCACGACCACGGCCGTGGACTCGCCGGCGTATGCACTGGGTTGTGCGGTGCGCTGCATGACAGAAGAGCATTGGATTGCTGCGTGCGACTCGACGCTCCAGTCGCGCTTGGCACACCGTTCCGACATCGCCGCGGAACTCGGGCCGCACGGTCGGGACCTGCTGGCCAGGTGCGACGGCAGATCGCAATCCGGGACGGAGTCACTGGTCCGGGTTCGTCTGCGTGCGCTCGGTTTCGAGGTCGTCGTGCAACCGCAGATCGAGGGCGTCGGGTGGGTCGACCTCCGAGTCGGCAAGCTGCTGATCGAGTGCGACAGCAAGGCGCACCACACCAGTCTCGAGAACTACCGCAACGATCGTCGGCGCGATCGGAGCGCACTCGTGCGCGGATGGATGAAGATGCGGTTCACATACGACGACGTCGTCTACGGCTGGGACGAGTCGCTCGACTCCATCCGAGCAATCACCCGGCCGCGTCGCCACCGGATGCGCGACTGAGATCGTCCGGTCTGACGGCGACCGTGGTCATGGAGACCACGGTGGCCCTGTAGTCGGATGATCTCAGTCGGTTCACCGTTTGCGCTTTCGACGTTGCGCACGGTTGGGACCGGTCGAGCGGGAGATGACCCGGGGACCCACGTCCCGGCCGACGCCCTCGACGCCCTTGATGAACTGGTCGCGCACCTCGAGTGAGTAGCCCTCCTCCCACGGATAGGCGCCGTGGTCATCGGCCCATACGACCTGCAGGACAGCGGCATCGGGGAACAACTCGTTGGTGATCAGGAGATCCGACTTGTCCACGAGTTCGATCAGTCGCAGCGTCGAGTCGATGGAATCAATGGTGAACTCGATCTCGTGCTCGACCAGAGTCCTCCAATTGCGCCATCGCAGCACATCCACCATCTCGTTGAGGACGGCCTGAGCAGTTCGTGCGTCGAGGCCGTAGACGGCCAGTTCAGGGATCGGACCCAGATGGAGTCCGCTCGTGTACGCGAACGAACAGTCCGGCGGCTCACATTCCAGGGAAGCGCAGCTGCACTCGTCACTGACGGCCATCACCGACCACCCCAGCGCCCGGATCGTCGTGATGGCCGACTGGACGAGGGGACTCGGGTGCCACCTCGGTAGTCCGCGGCGGTCTGCGTGGCGATCGGTCATGGGTGCTCCTTCGTTCGAGGAGCACGAGCAGACCACCGGGTTCCGACCGGCGGACGGCGACCGCATGGCGGTCACCAGAGGCTGTCAACAGTTCGGCGGATCTCCCCAATCGTCGAGACGACCGGCGTCGCCGGTCTAGATTTCTGACCGTGGTCAAGCTGATGTACGCACTGTGGGGTACCGACCTCGGCGCCGTCCTGGCGTCCGCGGACACCCACGACGCACTGCGGCGGGCCGGCGCCGACCGGGTGCAACTCAACATCGCCGGGGTGCCGGAGATCGCCGGGGCGATGACGCTCTCCACGTTCACCCCGCCGATCGACGCGGTCATCAGCGTCTGGACCGGCGCCGAACCCGAGCCGGTCACCGAGGTGCTCGCCGGCCTCACCGACCGCGTCGTGGGGTGGGAGGTCACCGAGCGCCGGCCCCTGTCACCGTCGGAGACCTGGGACGGCTCGCGCGCCGACGCCATGGCCAACGTCGCGTTCCTGCGCAAACCCGACACCCTCGACCGCGCCGAGTGGCTGCGCCGCTGGCTCGAGGAGCACACGCCGATCGCGATCGCGACGCAGGCGACCTCCGGCTACCTGCAGAACATCGTCGAACGGCCGGTGACGCCCGACGTGGAACACGTCGACGCGATCGTGGAGGAACTCTTCCCGCTCGCCGCGGCAGGCGACATCCACGCGTTCTACGGCAGCGGCGGAGACGACACCGAACTGCGACGCCGCATGACCGCTCTGCTCGACAGCGTCGTGCGCATCGGGGCGCACGAGAACATCGACGTGGTGCCCACGGTCCGTCACCTGCACTCGTTCTGAGGGCCCACATCGGCAGCGATTTGGCCCTGACCACGGCGATCCCTACACTAGAACGGTTGCCTGCACTCAGGCGCGCTCACGCGTGCGCGAGAACCGCCAGGTGGCACCCACTTTCTTGGCTTCACAGCTAGAGAAATCCGGTGGTGCACCCGAGACGAATTCGGACTGCACCACTGGTGCATGGCCCCTCATCGGCAGCAGTCGGTGAGGACAAAACACACTTCGTAGTAGGCCCACGGTGTGACATGCGAGGCCCGCGCCGCTCGAGTGAGAGCGGCAACGGAACCGGCGTGCACGCGTTGCATGGGAACCGCCACGAGAAAGGTTGACGGTCACTCATGACCATGACTGATCCGATCGCAGACTTCTTGACCCGTCTGCGCAACGCCAACTCGGCGTTTCACGACGAGGTGACACTCCCGCACTCGAAGATCAAGGGCAACATCGCCGAGATCCTCAAGCGCGAGGGCTACATCACCGATTTCCGCACCGAGGACGCCCCCGTGGGCAAGAGCCTCGTCGTCACTCTCAAGTACGGCCCCACCCGTGAGCGGAGCATCGCCGGACTGCGGCGAGTCTCCAAGCCGGGTCTGCGGGTCTACGCGAAGTCCACCAACATGCCGAAGGTTCTCGGCGGCCTCGGCGTGGCCATCATCTCCACGTCCTCGGGCCTGCTGACCGACCGTCAGGCAGCCAACAAGGGCGTCGGCGGCGAAGTCCTCGCCTACGTCTGGTAAGGGGCAGATTCAATGTCGCGTATTGGAAAGAACCCGGTCGCCATCCCGGCCGGAGTGGACGTGAAGATCGACGGCCAGGCCGTGTCGGTCAAGGGACCCAAGGGCGAGCTCGCCCTGATGGTGTCCGAGCCCATCTCGGTTGTCGCCGAGGACGGCTCGATCGTGGTGACCCGTCCGAACGACGAGCGTCGTAACCGCTCGTTGCACGGACTCAGCCGCACCCTGGTGGCGAACCTCGTCACCGGTGTGACCACCGGCTACACCACCAAGATGGAGATCTTCGGAGTCGGCTACCGCGTGCAGCTCAAGGGCAAGGACCTCGAGTTCGCGCTGGGCTACAGCCACCCGGTGCCGATCGAGGCGCCCGAGGGCATCACCTTCGCGGTGGAGTCGCCCACCAAGTTCTCGATCTCGGGAATCGACAAGCAACTGGTCGGCCAGATCGCGGCCAACATTCGCCGCCTGCGGCGTCCGGACCCGTACAAGGGCAAGGGCATCCGCTACGAGGGTGAGCAGATCCGCCGCAAGGTCGGAAAGACGGGTAAGTGACATGAGTGAAACCACAACCACGAAGCGCGAGACGGTCGGCAAAGACGTGTCGACCCGTCGCCGCCGCTCCACCGCACGCCGGCACTTCCGGCTGCGCAAGAAGATCAGCGGAACCCCGCAGCGACCGCGTCTCGCGGTCAAGCGGTCCTCGCGACACATCCACGTCCAGATCATCGACGACCACTCGGGCACCACGCTCGCGGCGGCTTCGACGATCGAGGCCGATGTGCGCAGCTCCGGCGGCGACAAGTCGGCGCAGAGCGCCAAGGTCGGCGAACTGATCGCATCCCGCGCCAAGGCCGCGGGTGTCGACACGGTGGTCTTCGACCGCGGTGGGCACGACTACCACGGACGGATCGCCGCTCTGGCCGACGCCGCCCGCGAGGGAGGGCTCACGTTCTGATGACCATCACCAACACCAGCGCCCACTGCGCATACGGAAGGACCATCTGATGCCGGGACGTCAACGGCGTGACGGCGGCACCGGACCCGCCACCAGCACCGATCCCAACGCTCCCGCAGCAGCGGGTGCCGACAACCGTGGCGGTGGCAACCGCGCAGGCGGCGGCGATCGTCGTGGCGGCGGCCGCGACGGCGGGCGTGGAGGCGGACGCGAGCAGGACAAGAACCGCCTCGAGCGCGTCGTCGCCATCAACCGCGTGTCCAAGGTGGTCAAGGGTGGACGTCGGTTCTCCTTCACCGCCCTCGTGGTCGTCGGTGACGGCCAGGGCATGGTCGGCGTCGGCTACGGCAAGGCCAAAGAGGTCCCGGCCGCCATCCAGAAGGGTGTCGAAGAGGCTCAGAAGAACTTCTTCCGCGTCCCGCTGATCGGCAGCACCGTGACCCACCCCGTCCAGGGTGAGGCCGCGGCCGGAGTCGTCATGCTGCGTCCGGCGTCGCCCGGTACCGGTGTGATCGCCGGTGGCGCGGTGCGTGCCGTGCTCGAGTGCGCAGGCGTCCACGACGTCCTCGCCAAGAGCCTGGGCAGCGACAACGCGATCAACGTCGTCCACGCGACCGTGGCCGCACTGAAGATGCTGCAGCGTCCCGAAGAGGTCGCCGCACGTCGTGGCCTCCCCATCGAAGACGTCGCTCCCGCGGGTATGTTGCGGGCGCGTGCAGGACAGGGTGCATGACATGGCAGAGCTGAAGATCACCCAGATCAAGGGCACGATCGGAACCAAGAGCAACCAGCGTGACTCTCTGCGGACCCTCGGACTGAGGAAAATCCGTCAGACGGTCACCCGCGAGGACACACCGGCCAACCGTGGCCTGATCAACGTGGTGCGTCACCTCGTGACAGTCGAAGAGGTGTAGTCAATGACCATCAAATTGCATCACCTTCGCCCCGCTCCGGGCGCGAAGACAGAGAAGACCAGGGTCGGTCGTGGTGAGGGATCCAAGGGTAAGACCGCGGGTCGCGGCACCAAGGGCACCTCGGCGCGCAAGAACGTCCCGGCCGGCTTCGAGGGTGGGCAGATGCCCATCCACATGCGGCTCCCGAAGCTCAAGGGCTTCACCAACCGCAACCGTGTCGAGTACCAGGTGGTGAACGTGGGCGACATCGCCCGCCTCTTCCCCGAGGGCGGCACCATCGGCGTCGATGAGCTCATCGCAGCCGGTGCGGTTCGCAAGAACGAGCTCGTGAAGGTGCTCGGCGACGGAGAACTGTCGGTGGCCGTGCAGGTCAGCGCCAACAAGTTCTCGACGTCGGCGAGCGAGAAGATCAGCGCGGCAGGTGGCAGCACCACGGTGCTGTGACCCGTCGGTTCTCGCGGCGCTCGGTGTTCGACCGGGCGCCGCGAGGACCACTGTTAGAGTTCAAGAGTTGATCATCGTCGATCCTCCTCGCGATTTCGCGGAGGGGGCCGACCGACCAGAACGACGGATCACCCCCTGTGCAAGGCGAGACCGACGCGGCGCGACCGCGGGAGTTCTCCGTTGAGCAAGGCAGGCGCGTGCTCGTTCGGTAGGAGGAGTTAGTGCGTTCCGCCTTTGTCTCGGCTTTGCGGACACAGGACCTGCGACGAAAGATCCTTTTCGTCATCGGCATCATCATCCTGTACCGCCTGGGAGCGACCATCCCTTCGCCCGGCGTGGACTACCGCCAGGTCCGCTCGTGTCTCGACGAGGTCTCGCGTGGTGACTCCGCGGGTATCTACTCCCTCATCAACATGTTCTCCGGCGGTGCATTGCTGCAGCTGTCGGTTTTCGCGATCGGCATCATGCCGTACATCACCGCGAGCATCATCGTGCAGCTGCTCACCGTGGTCATCCCGCGGTTCGAGCAGCTCCGCAAGGAGGGCCAGTCCGGCCAGGCCAAGATGACGCAGTACACCCGCTACCTCACGGTGGCGCTGGCACTGCTGCAGTCGACCGGCATCGTCGCCCTCGCCGACCGTGGCGATCTGCTGCGGGACTGCTCGAACGGCGCGAACATCCTGCGCGACAAGTCGATCTTCGGCCTGATCATCATCGTGCTGGTCATGACCGCCGGTGCCTGCGTCGTCATGTGGTTCGGTGAGCTCATCACCGAGCGCGGCATCGGCAACGGCATGTCGCTGATGATTTTCGCCGGCATCGCCGCGCGCATCCCGTCCGAGGGCAAGCAGATCCTCGACACCCGTGGTGGCCTGGTGTTCTTCCTGGTCCTGGTCGCGGCGGTGATCATCGTCGCCGGCGTGGTCTTCATCGAGCAGGGTCAGAGACGAATACCCGTGCAGTACGCCAAACGCATGGTGGGGCGGAAGATGTACGGCGGTTCGTCGACCTACCTGCCACTGAAGGTCAACCAGGCCGGCGTCATCCCGGTGATCTTCGCGTCGTCGCTGCTGTACCTGCCCAACCTGATCGTCCAGCTGACACAGAGCAGCAGCGGCGAGCAGCCGTGGTGGCAGCGTCAGATCCAGACGTACCTCGTCGACCCCAGCAACGGTGTCTACATCGCCGTGTACTTCCTGATGATCATCTTCTTCACGTACTTCTACGTGGCGGTGACGTTCAACCCGCAGGAGCGCGCCGACGAGATGAAGAAGTACGGCGGGTTCATCCCCGGCATCCGCCCGGGTCAGCCCACCGCCGACTACCTCGGCTACGTCCTGTCCCGCATCACGTTGCCCGGCTCGATCTACCTCGGTGTGATCGCGGTCCTGCCCAACCTGTTCCTCGAGATCGGCAACAGCGGCGGTGTGCAGAACCTGCCCTTCGGTGGCACCGCGGTGCTGATCATGGTGGGCGTCGGACTCGACACCGTGAAGCAGATCAACAGCCAGCTGATGCAGCGCAAGTACGAAGGGTTCCTGAAGTGAGACTCGTGATCCTCGGCCCTCCTGGGGCAGGCAAGGGAACGCAGGCCGAGATGCTCTCGGAGAGCCTCGGCATCCCGCACATCTCCACCGGGGACCTGTTCCGCGCGAACATCACCGAGGGCACGCCCGTCGGCATCGAGGCCAAGAAGTACCTCGACGCGGGCAACCTCGTCCCCTCGGAGATCACGGTCGACATGGTCCGTGCCCGCGTCGGTGAGCCCGACGCGGTCAACGGCTTCATCCTCGACGGGTTCCCGCGCTCGACCGAGCAGGCCGACGCCCTGACGCAGATCCTGGCCGACAACGACCATTCGCTCGACGCGGTGCTGTCGTTCGAGGTGGACGAGGACGTCGTGGTCGAGCGCATGCTCGCCCGCGGTCGGGCCGACGACACCGAGGACGTGATCCGCAACCGGATGCAGGTCTACATCAAGGAGACCTCGCCGCTGCTCGACTACTACGCGGAGCAGGTCACCGTCATCGACGCCATCGGTGATGTCGGCGAGGTGCACCAGCGTGTGCTCCGCGCCCTGAACGACTGACACGCGTCATGGGTCTGCGCAAGGCGAAGGTCGTCCCGTTCCGCACCGCCGGTGAGCTCGACGCCATGGCCGCCGCGGGCGCGGTGGTCGGCGCCGCCCTGGTGGCCGTCCGCGCCGCGGCAGGCCCGGGGGTCAGCACCCTCGATCTGGACAAGGTCGCCGAGGCCGTCATCCGTGACGCGGGTGCGGTGCCCTCGTTCCTCGGCTATCACGGGTTCCCCGGTTCGATCTGCAGCTCGGTCAACGACGTCGTGGTGCACGGCATCCCGTCGGACGAGACGGTGCTGGCCGAGGGAGACCTCGTGTCCATCGACTGCGGCGCGATCCTCGAGGGCTGGCACGGCGACTCGGCGTGGACCTTCGGGATCGGAGATCTCGGTGAGGACGACGAGAAGCTCAACGAGGCCACCCGCACGGCCATGGAGGCCGGCATCGCGGCGATGGTCCCGGGCAATCGTTTGACCGACGTGTCCCACGCGATCGAGCTGGGTACCCGGGCCGCCGAGGAGCGCCTGGGCCGGCCCTTCGGGATCGTGGCCGGATACGGAGGCCACGGCATCGGCAGACAGATGCACATGGAGCCGTTCCTCGCCAACGAGGGCAAGCCCAACCGCGGACCGCAGCTGGTGGTCGGTAGCACCCTGGCCATCGAGCCGATGCTGACCCTCGGAACGGTGGAAACGTCTGTGCGCGAGGACGAATGGACCATCGTGACCGACGACGGCTCGCGTGCGTCGCACTGGGAGCACACCGTCGCGGTCACCGAGGACGGTCCGCGCATCCTCACGTTGCGGCCCTGATTCACAGCTCGATCGGGATCGTCACCGGCCCGTCGTTGACGCTGTCGACCATCATGTGTGCGCCGAAAACGCCGGTGCTCACCGTCGCCCCGAGACCACGTAGCGCGGCGACGACCTCGTCGACGAGTGGCTGCGCCACCAGGCCGGGGGCCGCGGCGTTCCACGACGGCCGGCGCCCCTTGGACACGTTGGCGTAGAGGGTGAACTGGCTGACGACGAGGACCGGGGCGTCGATGTCGGCGGCACTGACCTCACCGTCGAGGATGCGCAGACGCCATATCTTCTCGGCCAGTGCGCGTGCGATGTCGGGGGTGTCGGAATGGGTGACGCCGACCAGAACCAACAGCCCCGCGGACCCCGGCGGAGGGTCGATCGCACCGACGACCGCACCGTCGACCGACACCGACGCGGACGACACCCGGGTGACGATTGCACGCATGTCGACACCGTAATCTTCGCCGGCCGACCCGGTCGGAGCGCGTCAAGAACGTGGCTGCGGCCGTACAGATCCCGTCAACGCATCTCCCGCGCGGACGCGCAGGCGAGCAGGGTCGTCCTGGTGACCACCACCCAGACGAAGCCGGCCGCTCTCCGTCGACCCGGGCAGGCGCGAACCCCGCTCACCGCCCGCGGGGTCGTGATCGTCCCGGTCGACGACGCGGCCGTCCTGCACGAGGCGATCGTGCGATCCCGCCCGTTCGGTCGAGCGCTGCGGGCGGTGCACGTGTTCGCGCCGGGGGAGGACCACGCCGACTTCCGTCGACAGTGGCGGACGCGGCACCCCCTGATCGAGTTGATCGAACTCGAACGTCCCGTCGACGCCGGGGTCATCGAGACGCTCGTCGACTGGATCGACGTGGAGAGCCGGATCGACGACGTGCTCGTCGTCATCGCCGACGACGACGGCCGGCGGCTGCTGGGGGCGATACCGGTCGGCCGTGGCCGCGACCTGGAACGGGCCCTGACCCGTCGGACCGGTGCGCTCGTCGCGCGTGTGCACTGCGACACCGTGCTCGAACCCCCGACACCGACCTCGCGGAAGGGATGACGGCGTCGGGGAGTTGAATCGGGACATGCATGGATTCGGAACGCACGGGGTGTGGACAGGTTTCTCGACGTTGACGGGTGAGCAGGCGGCCCGCATCGAACAACTCGGGTACGGCACGATCTGGCTCGGCGGCTCCGCGCCGACGCTGGCCCCGGTCCGCGCGATCCTCGAGGCGACCGACGGGATCCGCGTCGCGACCGGCATCACCAACATCTGGAACACCGAGCCCGCGGCCATCGCCGGTGAGTTCGCCTCGCTCGAGACCGACTTCCCGGGGCGCTTCTACCTCGGCATCGGGGTGGGGCACCGGGAGGCCACGCAGGAGTACGCCTCTCCGTACCAGTCGATGGTCGCCTACCTCGACGTGCTCGACGACGCGGGCGTGCCCGCCGATCGCCGCATCCTGGCCGCTCTCGGACCGAAGATGCTGCGGCTCTCGGCCGATCGCGCGCTCGGCGCGCACCCGTATCTCACGACCCCGGCCCACACGGCCTACGCCCGCGAGATCCTCGGGCCCGACGCCCTGCTCGCGCCGGAGCACAAGATCGTCCTCGACACCGACCCGGTGACCGCCCGCGCGATCGGCCGTCCGCCCGTCGACACCCCGTACCTGCACCTGGCGAACTACGTGGCCAACCTCAAGCGTCTGGGGTACGCCGACTCCGACATCGCCGACGGCGGCAGCGACGCGCTGATCGACGACCTCGTGGCGCACGGTGACTCCGACGCGATCCGCGACAAGGTGGACGCGCATCTCGCAGCGGGCGCCGACCACGTCGCCATCCAGGTGCTCGGCGCTCCCGAGTCCACGCAGGACATCACCGACGTCCTGGAGCAGCTGACGGCGGGCTGAGCAGCAATTTGGCTTGTCGCCTGCGGAAAGCGTAAAGTGGATCGCTGGTGCGCTTCGCGCCGGTACTCCTGTGCCCACAGGTCAGATGGTTCGCCATCCGGTCTGCACAGATCCGGCGAATCGACGCAGGTTCCGCCGAGTCTCTCGGCGCCCCGCCCGACGTGCGTACCGACACGGTAAACGAGATGTCGCCGCCACGCGTGTGCGACAGAGATTGTGGAGGACATGGCCAAGAAAGACGGCGCCATCGAGGTCGAGGGTCGCGTGGTCGAGCCCCTGCCCAATGCGATGTTCCGCATTGAGCTGGAGAACGGTCACAAGGTGCTCGCGCACATCAGTGGCAAGATGCGGCAGCACTACATCCGCATCCTGCCGGAGGACCGCGTGGTCGTGGAGCTGTCGCCCTATGACCTCGCCCGCGGTCGGATCGTCTACCGGTACAAGTAACGAACTCCCCGGGCATCTCGTCCGGGTAGCACCACCCACCTCCCGAAGCGCTCGCGCGTGCCGGGGGGAACTCACCACCACCACGAGAGGCACAACGACGTGAAGGTCAAGCCGAGCGTCAAGCCGATCTGTGAGAAGTGCAAGGTGATCCGTCGTAACGGTCGGGTCATGGTGATCTGCGACAACCTGCGCCACAAGCAGCGTCAGGGCTGATCTGCACTCGATACGACCCACGGTCGCATCACAGATCGCTTGTCAGTAACACCTGAAAAGCGCGACACAACCGAATATCGAGCACGACATGAAACTCCCAGCACCAGCGACCACATTCGCGTGATCGCCCACCTCCGGACGAAGGCCGGAGCCCCGAATCTCGATTCGCGGGGACGGACGGGGAGCAGACCTTCGAAACGAAAAGGAAATGCCAGATGGCACGTGTTTCTGGTGTAGATCTCCCGCGTGAGAAGCGCTTGGAGATCGCACTGACTTACATCTACGGGGTGGGTCGCACCACCTCGAAGGAAATCCTGGCGGGAACCGGGCTCAGCCCCGACCTCCGCGCCAAGGACCTGACCGACGCCGATGTCGCGAAGCTTCGTGAGTACATCGAAGCCTCGGTGAAGGTCGAGGGTGACCTGCGTCGCGAGGTGCAGGGCGATATCCGTCGCAAGATCGAGATCGGCTGCTACCAGGGGATCCGGCATCGCCGTGGTCTGCCCGTCCGTGGACAGCGCACCAAGACCAACGCCCGCACCCGTAAGGGACCCAAGAAGACCATCGCCGGGAAGAAGAAGTAATGCCCCCCAAGTCACGTAGTGCGGGCCCCAAGAAGGGCACGCGGCGTCGCGAGAAGAAGAACGTCCCGCACGGCAGCGCGCACATCAAGTCCACGTTCAACAACACGATCGTCTCGATCACCGACCCCGCGGGCAACGTCATCGCGTGGGCCTCGTCGGGTCACGTCGGCTTCAAGGGTTCGCGTAAGAGCACCCCGTTCGCCGCTCAGCTCGCGGCCGAGAACGCCGCCCGCAAGGCGCAGGAGCACGGCGTCAAGAAGGTCGACGTCTTCGTGAAGGGCCCGGGTTCGGGCCGCGAGACCGCGATCCGTTCACTGCAGGCCGCCGGCCTGGAGGTCGGAACGATCTCCGACGTCACCCCAGCACCCCACAACGGCTGCCGACCGCCCAAGCGGCGCCGGGTCTAGCGGGAAAGGTTAAGGAAAAACAATGGCTCGTTATACCGGACCCGCAACCAAGAAGTCGCGCCGTCTGCGCGTCGACCTCGTCGGTGGAGACCAGGCATTCGAACGTCGCCCCTACCCGCCCGGCCAGCACGGCCGCGCGCGGATCAAGGAGAGCGAATACCTGATGCAGCTGCAGGAGAAGCAGAAGGCCCGCTTCACCTACGGCGTCATGGAGAAGCAGTTCCGCCGCTACTACGAAGAGGCGAACCGTCGCAACGGCAAGACCGGTGACGAACTGCTCGCCATCCTCGAGACCCGACTCGACAACGTCGTGTACCGCGCCGGCCTGGCGCGTACCCGTCGTCAGTCGCGTCAGATGGTCACGCACGGCCACCTCACCGTCAACGGTGTGCGCGTCGACGTGCCCAGCTACCGCGTCTCGCAGTACGACATCATCGACGTCCGTCCGAAGTCGCTGCAGACCGTCCCGTTCCAGATCGCCCGCGAGATCCAGGGCGATCGCGTGGTGCCGGGTTGGCTGCAGGTGGTCCCGTCCACCCTGCGCATCCTGGTGCACTCGGTTCCCTCGCGTGCACAGATCGACGTGCCGCTCACCGAGCAGCTCATCGTCGAGTACTACTCGAAGTAATCCGGTCCGATCCGCGTCGGGAATCTCCCGGCGCGGATCGCTCCACCCCCAAGCGGCACATGCTGTTTGGTCTCTAGGGCGTCAAATAGCGGACGTCCACACAGGAGGAACACCTTTACATGCTCATCTCACAGCGACCCACACTCTCCGAGGAGATCGTCGCCGACGATCGGTCGAAGTTCGTCATCGAACCCCTCGAGCCGGGATTCGGTTACACCCTCGGTAACTCGCTGCGGCGCACGCTGCTGTCGTCCATCCCGGGCGCGGCGGTCACCAGCATCCGCATCGACGGAGTCCTGCACGAGTTCACCACCGTGCCGGGAGTCAAGGAAGACGTCACCGACATCATCCTGAACCTCAAGGGTCTGGTCGTCTCCTCGGAAGAGGACGAGCCGGTCACCATGTACGTGCGCAAGCAGGGACCGGGTGCCGTCACCGGCGCCGACATCGTGCCGCCCGCCGGCGTCACGGTGCACAACCCGGATCTGCACATCGCGACCCTGAACGACAAGGGCAAGCTCGAGGTCGAGCTCGTCGTCGAGCGTGGTCGCGGATACGTCCCCGCCGTGCAGAACAAGGCGTCGGGCGCCGAGATCGGCCGCATCCCGGTCGACTCCATCTACTCGCCCGTCCTCAAGGTGACCTACAAGGTCGAGGCCACCCGTGTCGAGCAGCGCACCGACTTCGATCGTCTGGTGCTCGACGTGGAGACCAAGAACTCCATCACCGCACGGGACGCGCTGGCCTCGGCCGGCAAGACCCTGGTGGAGCTGTTCGGGCTCGCCCGTGAGTTGAACGTCGAGGCCGAGGGCATCGAGATCGGTCCCTCGCCCGCCGAGGCCGATCACATCGCCTCGTTCAGCCTCCCGATCGAGGATCTCGAGCTGACCGTCCGGTCGTACAACTGCCTCAAGCGCGAGGGTGTCCACACCGTCGGCGAGCTGGTTGCGCGCACCGAGTCGGACCTGCTCGACATCCGCAACTTCGGTCAGAAGTCGATCGACGAGGTGAAGGTGAAGCTGCACGCACTGGGGTTGGCGCTCAAGGACAGCCCGGCAAGCTTCGATCCGTCGCAGGTCGCGGGTTACGACCCCGCCACCGGCACCTGGTCCGACCCCGCAGCCTTCGGCGACGCGGATGCGGGCGAAGACTACGCAGAGACCGAACAGCTCTAACCACACATCTTCTCCCGGCCGAGAGGCCGCGAGCTCTTCAAGGAGTCATCAATGCCCAAGCCCACCAAGGGGCGCCGCCTCGGCGGTTCGGCCTCGCACCAGAAGGCGATGCTGGCGAACCTCGCCACCGCGCTCTTCGAGCACGACCGGATCTCCACGACCGAGGCCAAGGCCAAGCGCCTGCGCCCGTACGCGGAGAAGCTGATCACCCATGCGAAGGCGGGCAATCTCGCTCATCGTCGCGAGGTGCTCAAGGACATCCGTGACAAGGACATCGTCCACAAGCTGTTCGCCGAGATCGGGCCGTCGTTCGCCGATCGCGACGGTGGCTACACCCGCATCGTCAAGACGCTGCCGCGCAAGGGCGACAACGCCCCGATGGCCGTGATCGAGCTCGTGACCGGGTCGACCGCATCGTCGGAGGCCAGCCGCGCCACCCGTGTCGCCGCATCGCAGAAGGCGGCCCCGGCCGCTGCTGCCGACTCGGCTCCGGCCGAGGCCGCTGCCGACGCCGCCGAGGACGAGAACAACGTCGTCGCGCAGGTCGAGGCCGACGCCCCTGACGCCGCCGTCGAGAACGCCGACGCCGTCGCCGAGGGCACCACCGAGGAGTCGTGGGCCGAGAGCGCCGCGGAGATCCAAGATGGCGATGCGACCGACGAGGATGCCCCGAAGTCGGATGAGAAGTCCGACGACAAGTGAGCTGATCGCTCCAGCACGATGAACACCGACGAACCCGCCGTTGACGCTGTCGACGGCGGGTTCCGTCGTTCCGAGGCCGCCGAGGCCAAGGCCCGCACGTCGGAGCCGGAGACGGTGCGGCTGCGTCTCGACATCGGCTACGACGGAACCGACTTCGCCGGCTGGGCCCGCCAGCCGGGCCTGCGCACGGTGTGCGGCGAGATCGAGCGTGTTCTCACCACGATCCTGCGGGAGCCCATCACCCTGACCGTCGCCGGACGCACCGACGCCGGCGTCCACGCCGTCGGGCAGGTCGCGCATTGCGACGTCACACGTGCGTCGCTCGACACCCGCTCGATCGCCGGCGACCCGGCCATGCTGGTCCGACGGATGGCGAAGATGCTGCCCCCGGACGCGCGGGTCAAGGCCGTCGCGGAGGTGTCCTCGGATTTCGACGCGCGGTTCGCCGCCCTGCGCAGGCATTACCGCTACCGGCTCACCGATTCGGCGTTCGGTGCCGAACCCGTCCGTGCCCGCGACACCGCGCACTGGACCCGGCCGCTCGACATCGAGCGCATGCGCGCGGCCGCCGACACCCTGATCGGTCTGCACGACTTCGCCGCGTTCTGCAAGCGCCGCGAGGGCGCGACCACCGTGCGCGATCTGCAGCGCTTCGACTGGACCGTCGAGCCCGACGGCGTGCTCGCCGCACACGTGAGCGCGGACGCGTTCTGCTGGTCGATGGTCCGCTCGCTCGTCGGTGCGGTCGGCGCGGTCGGGGAGGGTCGGCGCAGCATCGAGTGGTGCGCGGGTCTGTTGGCCGAGCGCAGCCGGTCGAGCTCGGTACCCGTGGCCCCGGCCTGCGGGCTCACCCTCATCGGGGTCGACTACCCACCGGCCGACGAGTGGGCGCGGCGCGGGGAGACCACCCGGGAGGTCCGCGGGGCGATCGGCTGCTGCGGCGAGGACCCGTCCGGGTCCTGACGAGTCAGGGACGCAGGACCTGCCCGCGGCTGTCGCGCACGCCGCCGGAGAACATCATGATCGCGTCGACGAGGGTCCAGATGCCGAGCGCCAGCAGGATGAGTACCCCGACGACGAAGAACACCGTCACCCATCCCAGGATCAGCGTGATGAGCTGTGCGATGGCGATGCCGTTGTGGCCCAGATAGAACCGGCCAGCTCCGAAACCGCCGAGGAACAGCTGCAGCAGTCCCGCACTCGTCTTGGACTTGTCCGACAGCGGGGTGCCGGTGGCCGGGTCACGCCCGTAGGGCGCCCACGGATCGGCGATGCCCGCGAAGCCGGGCACCGAGTATCCGGCCTGCCCGTAGCCCGGTGCCGGGGGCTGCTGTGCGTAGGGCGTCGTCGGGTAGCCCTGGGGTGGCAGTGACTGACCCGGGTAGGCCTGTTGGCCGTACTGCGGGGTGCCGTACTGCGACGGGTCGTATGACGGAGCGCCGTAGGGGGGCGTCGCCGACCAGCCGTCCGGGGCGGGATCTGGGGTCTCGGTCATGGGTCGATGTTCCCACGACCGCGGGGGCCGTGTGCGTCGATGAGCTCGCTCAGGTGGCGCTGCGTTCCTCGGCCATCGCGTCGAGGACCGCGAGCTGCACCGACGCGTCGCCGGTCAGGTCCGCCGACTCCGCGCCCTGGCTGAGCAGACGGGACCACTCGAGCGGATCGTGCACCATCGGCGTCGTGGTCGTCACGAACTCCTCGACCAGGTTCACGAAACGGGTCGGATCATCGTGGTACGGGAAGTGTCCGGCGCCGGTGAAGGTCGCCAGGGTGGAATGCGGCATCGCCGAATGGGCCAGCAGTGCATGGGAATACGGGATGACGGTGTCGTCGGTACCCCACACCAGCATCACGGGGAGGCGTTCGGTGAGGTAGCTGCGGTCGAGCATCGTCACCACCTGACCCCGCCAGTCGACCACCGCCCGCAGGGTGCGGATGAACGCCGAGTGCGCCGTCGGGTCGATGAGACCGTTGACGATGCGCATCACCTCGACGGCGTCGTGCAGTTGGCTGCGCACCGGCGCGGGGGCAGGCAGCGACCGGATCCGTGCGGCGCGCGCGAGGGCCGCGGTACACCGACCGAGCAGATGCGCCGCCGGGACGACCCCGGGGAGACGGAGCCCGGCGATGGCCTGGTCGAAGCCGGGTAGTGCGAGCAGTCGCAGCATCGGGCTCACGTCGCGGGTCACACCACCGGCCGCCACGAGCACCAGGCGTTCGACGAACTCGGGGAACTGGTAGCAGAACTGCATCGCGACGCCGCCGCCGAGCGAGTGACCGACGACCGTGACGCGGCGGATGTTCAGCACCGACAGGAGGTCGCGCATGCCGTTGGCGTAGGCCGCCACCGAATAGTCCGCGCGCGGCTTGTCCGACAGCCCGTGGCCGAGCAGGTCCGGCGCGATGACCGTGTAGTGCTGGGCGAGCATGTCGATGACCTCGGTCCACGTCGACGAGTTGTCGCCGATGCCGTGGATGAGCAGCAGCGCGGGTCCGCTGCCGGCCACGCGGTACGCCCGCCGATATCCGTGGATCGTCCGGAACTCGACCGACTGGGCTGAGGTCGGGACAGGGCGCAACACCGTCGATTTCGCCACGGGGCCACTCCTCGCTCTCCGGAGCGGTCTCGTCTGTGACACCGCGTCGCCTCTCAGTAGACCCCAGGTCGGCCGCACCCGCTGACCACGGACGCAGATCGGTACGGATGACCGGGGGATGAACTCCCGGACTCGGGACGATGAAACCTGCCGCGCGCACCGGCGGGCACCTCGGCGATCTCGGTATCGTCGGCGCAGTGAACCCGTTCGACGTGAGCTCTTTCATGGCCACGGGCGGACTGATCGGTCTCTGTGTCCTGGTGTTCTTCGAGACCGGCGTCCTCATCGGGTTCGTCTTTCCCGGCGACTCCCTGCTGTTCACCGCGGGAATCCTCGCCGCGCAACCCGATCCGTACGCCCCGCTGTGGCTGCCGTGTGTGCTCGTCCCGCTGTCGGCCGCGCTCGGCGACCAGTGCGGCTACTTCATCGGACGCCGGTTGGGAGCCGGGGTGCTGCAGGGTCGGGTGATGCGGTTCATCGGCCCCGAACCCGTCGACCGGACGCACCGGTTCTTCGAGCGGTACGGGCCCCTGACGGTGTTCTTCGGCCGTTTCATCGGCATCGTGCGCACCCTGGTCCCCCTGCTCGCCGGGTTCACCCGGATGCGCCACCGGGACTTCACGATCTTCTCGATCCTGGGCAGCACCTTCTGGGGTGCCGGGATCATCGTGCTCGGCTACCTGCTGGGCGACGTGAAGGTGATCGCCGAGAACATCGATCTGATGATCATGGCGTCGGCGGCCACGGTCATCGTGCCCATCACCGTCCACCTCGTCCGACGCGGACTGGCGCGGCGTCGTGCGAACCGCGCCGAGTCCCCCGGCCGGGCCGTGTCCGACGAGGCGGCGACCGATGACCCTGCGACCGGGGCCGACGAGCGGCCGGTCACCGCCCGCGGTCACTGATAGAACGGATCCGTCCGACGCAGGTTGGTCGAGGAGAAGTCGTCGGCGACCGTCGCGGCCAGCTCGACGAGCGCCCGGTGGGTGCCCTTGCCCAGCAGATCGAGGTCCATCTCGGCCCCCTCGGCGAGGTGGTCGTCGAACGGGATCATCTGCACGGCGCGGCACCGGGTGAGGAAGTGCTGGCTGAGCTGCTTGGTGTCGATGGTCGACGCACCCGATCGCGACGAGCTCAGGACCACGACCGCGCGGCTGACGAGGTGGCCGTAGCCGTGCGCCTGCAACCAGTCCAGCGTCGCTCCCGCACTGCGCGCGCCGTCGATCGCCGGCGAGCTGACCAGGATCAACGCATTGGCCAGGTCGAGCACGCCGTTCATCGCCGAATGGCTCAGTCCGGTACCGCAGTCGGTCAGGATGATGTTGTAGAACCGCTGCAGGACCCGCATCACGCCGCGGTAGTCCTGCTCGCTGAACGCCTCGGCGACGGCCGGATCCCGTTCGGAGGCAAGGACCTCCAGGCGGCTCGGACTCTGCGAGGTGTGCGCGCGGACATCGGAGTACCGGTAGATGGACGTGTCGGCGAGCAGGTCGCGGACGGTGGACCGCGTCTGCTGCGGGATCCGCTGGGCCAGCGTGCCGAGGTCGGGGTTCGCGTCGACCGCGATCACCCGATCCCCGCGCAGCGACGAGTAGATCGAGCCGAGGCCGACCGTGGTGGTCGTCTTGCCGACACCACCCTTGAGTGACAGGACCGCGATCCGGTAGTCGCCGCGGACCGGCCGGTTCACACGCTCGACGAGCTGTTGGTAGTGGAGGTCGTCGGGGGAGTCGCCCGGGTTGATCGTGCCCGCCGAGATCCGGTGCACGGCGCGCCGCCATCCGCTCCCCGGCGCGCGACGGGCCTTGCGCAGCAACGCGACCTCGTCGATCGACGAGCGGCCGGGTCGGCTCTCGGCGGGAGCGGACGGCCCCGGGGGACGACCGAACGGGTCCGACGCCGGGTTGATCGGCGGCTGATGCTGCGCAGCTCCGGGTCCGGGACCCTGCGGCCAGGGCTGCCCCTGCGGCCCGTTCTGCCCTTGAGGTCCGTTCTGCCACGGCACGCCCTGGGCGGGCGGCGGGCCGGGGGAGAACCGGGGGTCGTGGTGACCGGGCCCCGGGTCGGACGGTGGTCGGTGCTGCTCGAACGGGGGCGGAAACGGCGGTTGGCCGTACTGCGGGTTCGGCGTGTGGGGGGGTGCGTCGTCCGGCGGTGCCGGCGGCCGCGGCGCGTCGGATCCGACGGTGGGGATCCATCGCGTCGCGTCGTCGAGGCCGTCATCGGAGGGCTGTGGCCCTCCGCCCGGCAGCCAGGACGGTGCGGCGCTGGGTGGCGGTGTGGCGGTCTCGCGTTCGATGGAGTCGAACTCCGGCGTCCCGGCCGTCTCGGAGGCGGCCTCGCGGTCCATGTGACGACCGGCCGATCGCTGATCGGGGGTCTCACCGAGATCGCCCGGCGACCGGTCGGCGGCCGCGGGTGCCGATCCGTTCTGCTCGTCTCCCGCGCCCGTTCGCAGCCACGGAGGTGTGCCGTTGTTGTCGAAACTCACTGAAAGATTCCCCTGACGATGACGTGACCGGCACAAATGTGTCGTCCGCGGTGAAGCCTGCGTCCCGTGAGCCGACCCCCGCCGGATCCCGAGGAGTACCCGAGCTTTCCGGCATGGCGAGTTTACTACCGGTCATCGGATCGTCGATGGACGCCTGATTCGTGCACAGCTTGGTTGGTGTCCACAACCTGGTCGGCGACCGACGGTGAACCTGTCCATGAGCCGATCGCATCCGGTGCCCGTGCCGACGGCCTGTGGCACCATCTCCTCCACGCGGTATGGCCGCGCAGCTCCGCGGGGGGAGGTCGGAACGGTGAACGTGAGGACGACACAAACGGCCGAGGTGTCGCTCAGCTCGGATGCACTCATCCGATTGGGTCTGGCCGGTGGTGTGGCGGCATGGCCCTCGGTACTCGATCTGGTCCCGCCCGGTGGCCGCACCGACGACGGACCGACCGCGGACACCCTTCCGGTCGACGAGATGCGTGCGATCGGGCTCGTCGACGAGCAGGCCAGGCCGACCCCGTGGACCGAGGCGACGCTGGCGGTGCTCGGGACCCCGGACGCGCAGATCGACATCTGCATCACCGACGACACCGCCATCCACCGGGCGTGCCTCGTGCGCCGGGGTTTCGACCACGTCTTCGCGGTGCGCTCGGGCGACACCATCGAACTGTCGGCCCCACGGATCGTCGATGTCGACGACATCGGGCGGGTGGTCGGGTCGGTGTTCGGTGCCGCCGAGGTCGCGCAGTTCGCCGGGCTCAGTGTGCCCACCAACGAGTTGCGCGACCGACTCGACCGGTGCGAGTGCGTCGACGACTACGCCGCCTGTTTCTGCGCGGTCGGCGCGACCCGCTCCGACGCCCACACCATGTCGCTGGCGTTCGAGACCTGCCGCGCGCGTGGCGAGTTGGTCGCCACCTCGACGCTCGACGGCGTGCGCACGGAATCGTCGGGAACGGTGTCGGTCTACGACACCGACCACGGCCGGATCATCGCCGAACCCAGCATCGCCCGCGACGGCCGCATGTGGACGACGATCGCACCCGGTTCGGGGGACCGGATGGGTCACGCGGTGAACCAACTGCTCGAGACAATGCGCGGGCAGGGCTGGATGCCCTGATCACGCCGGACCCGGGAGATCGTGCGCATTGCACCGACATCCACCACGGCGGGCGTTAGGGTTCACCGGTACGTCTCACCGGTGACGGAAGGATCCCATGTCGGCCGAGGGCTCGAAGAAGGCGATCATCGCGGCACTCGCGGCCAACGCGGGGATCGCCGTGGCGAAGTTCGTGGGTTTCGCGATCACGGGATCGTCGTCGATGCTCGCCGAGGCCGTCCACTCGGTGGCCGACACGTCCAACCAGGGGCTGCTGCTCCTGGGGCAACGGGAGGCCGCGAAGTCGGCGAACCGGTTGCATCCCTTCGGGTACGGACGCAGTCGTTACTTCTACTCGTTCGTCGTCGCGCTGGTGCTGTTCACGCTCGGATCGCTGTTCGCGCTCTACGAGGGGTACGAGAAGATCGTGCACCCGCACGAGCTCGAGTCGCCGATCGTCGCGGTCGTCATCCTCGTCCTCGCGATCTGCCTCGAGGGTTACAGCTTCTCCACCGCCTACCGCGAGTCGCGCCCGCTCAAGGGCAGCGCGTCCTGGTGGCGGTTCATCCGCAACTCGCGCAATCCGGAGCTGCCGGTGGTGCTGCTCGAGGACACCGGCGCCTTGATCGGGCTCGCGTTCGCACTCGGCGGCGTCGGACTCGCCACGATCACCGGCGACGCGGTCTGGGACGGCATCGGGACGATGGCCATCGGGATCCTGCTCGGCGTCATCGCCATCATCCTGATCGTCGAGATGCACAGCCTGCTCATCGGTGAGGGCGCCACCGCCTCCGACGAGAAGACGTTGATGACCGCCCTGGGATCTGAAGCCGGCATCGATCGCGTCATCCACATGAAGACCCAGTACCTCGGCCCCGACGAACTGCTCGTCGCCGCGAAGTTCGCCACCCCCGCGGGAGCGAGCGCACTGCAGATCGCCGACACCATCAACTCGGCCGAGGCAAAGATCCGCGAGACCCTGCCGATCGCGCGGGTCATCTATCTCGAGCCCGACATAGACCGGGGAATGTGACACCCGCCACCCTCGGCATGGCAAGGTGAGCGTCACCGAAGAATCCGACATCCGTCCGGCCGAGATCCCGACCGGATGCGTCACGTCCCGACCGTCAGGAGTTCGCCAATGACGCGATCCGACCCCCTAAGGAAATCGCCGCAGGCGCAGCGCTCGATACGGCACTCGCTCACCCGCACCAAGTCGGTGGAGCAGTCGATGGCCGACACCGACGAGCCCGGCTCACAGCTCAAGAAGAGTCTCACCTGGATCGACCTCACCGTCTTCGGTGTCTCCGTCGTCATCGGCGCGGGCATCTTCACCATCACCGCGTCCACGGCGGGCAACCTCGCGGGCCCGGCCATCTCGATCTCGTTCATCATGGCCGCCATCGCCTGTGGGCTCGCGGCCCTGTGTTACGCGGAGTTCGCCTCGACCGTTCCCGTCGCCGGATCGGCGTACACGTTCGGTTATGCGACCTTCGGTGAGTTCCTCGCCTGGATCCTGGGCTGGGACCTCGTCCTCGAGTTCGCGGTCGGCGCCGCGGTGGTGTCCAAGGGGTGGTCGAGCTATCTCGGCACGGTCTTCGGGTTCTCCGGCGGCACCGCCGAGGTCGGGGGACTCGACGTCGACTGGGGAGCACTGGTCATCGTCGCGGCGATCACCAGCCTGCTGGTGTTGGGGACCAAGCTGTCGTCGCGGGTCAGCGCGGTCATCACTGCGGTGAAGGTGGCGGTGGTCCTGCTCGTCATCATCGTCGGGTTCTTCTACGTCAAGACCTCGAACTACTCGAACTTCATCCCCGAGTCGGAGCCGTCGGAGAGTGGCGGCAAGTCGGTCGAGTCGACGCTGTTCTCGCTCATCACCGGCGGTGGCGACTCCAACTACGGCTGGTACGGACTCCTCGCGGCCGCATCGATCGTGTTCTTCGCGTTCATCGGATTCGACGTGGTCGCGACCACCGCGGAGGAGACGAAGAACCCCAAGCGCGATGTGCCGCGCGGCATCCTGACCTCACTGGCGATCGTCACCGTCCTGTACGTGCTCGTCACGATCGTCGTCACCGGGATGGTCAACTACAAGGAGCTCGCGACCTCGGCGGGTGACGGCGAGCCGAAGAACCTCGCCTACGCGTTCGGTCTGAACGGCATCACCTGGGCCGAGAAGGCGATCTCCATCGGCGCGTTGGCCGGACTCACCACCGTCGTCATGGTGTTGATGCTCGGCCAGGCCCGCGTGCTGTTCGCCATGAGCCGCGACGGACTGCTGCCCCGCGGACTGGGCAAGACCAGCGCCCGGGGCACGCCGGCCCGCATCCAGATCCTCGTCGGCGTCGTCGTCGCGGTGGTCGCCGGGTTCTTCCCCATCGACAAGCTCGAGGAGATGGTCAACGTCGGCACGCTCTTCGCGTTCGTCGTCGTGGCCGCCGGTGTCATCGTCCTGCGACGCAAGCGCCCCGACCTCAAGCGCGGGTTCACCGTCCCGTGGATGCCGGTGATCCCGATTCTCGCGATCGTGTCCTGCGTCTGGCTGATGCTCAACCTCTCGGCGCTCACCTGGATCCGCTTCGTCGTCTGGATGGCGATCGGCGTGCTGTTCTACTTCGCCTACAGCCGACGGCACTCCATGGTCGGCAGGCGCGAGCGAGGCGAGATCGACTCGGTGGAGGGGAAGGCCACGCACCCGGTGGGTTCGGAGACCTGACGCGACAACCGCACCCGTTCCACCCGACACCCCGTCGATCACCTGATCGGCGGGGTGTCGTCGTGTGCGCTGTCCACCGCAACGTCGGCGAGGTCCGCAACGCCCTGCGCGACCCCACCGCCGCGCACCGGTGAACCGACGGGATCGTCCGGTTCGGCTGGGGACGGTCACAAAACGGACCGTTCCCCGGTGCGACATGGCCCAGTCGTCACGATCCCGTCAGACGCTGTTTTCGCGGTTGAGCGGTCTGTTCGTTAACCTGTAGGGCGACACATCGGTCCCGATCACCGGAGCCGGTCGCCAACCAGGAGTACTACATGACATCGGTTCAGACAGCCCTCAGTGCGGACAACCTCGGCGGGATCGACTTCAAGGTCGCGGACCTCTCTCTCGCCGCCTACGGCCGGCTGGAGATCGACCTGGCCGAGGCGGAGATGCCCGGACTGATGGAGCTGCGTCGTGAGTACGCAGATGTGGCCCCGCTGAAGGGTGCCCGCATCTCCGGTTCGCTGCACATGACCACCCAGACCGCCGTCCTGATCGAGACCCTCGTCTCGCTGGGCGCCGAGGTCCGCTGGGCCTCGTGCAACATCTTCTCCACCCAGGACCACGCCGCCGCGGCCATCGTCGTCGGCCCGTACGGAACCCCCGAGGAGCCCAAGGGCATCCCGGTCTTCGCATGGAAGGGCGAGAGCCTGGAGGAGTACTGGTGGTGCGCCGAGCAGATGCTGACCTGGCCCGACGAGCCGGCCAACATGATCCTCGACGACGGTGGCGACGCCACCATGATGGTGCTGCGCGGCGCGCAGTTCGAGAAGGCGGGCGTCGTCCCGCCGGTCGAGGACAACGACTCGGCCGAGTACACGATCTTCCTCAACCAGCTGCGTGAGCGCTTCGAGACCGACAAGACCAAGTGGTCGACGATCGCCGAGTCGGTCAAGGGTGTCACCGAGGAGACCACCACCGGCGTGCTGCGCCTGTACCAGTTCGCCGCCGCCGGTGAGCTGACCTTCCCGGCCATCAACGTCAACGACTCGGTCACCAAGAGCAAGTTCGACAACAAGTACGGCACCCGCCACTCGCTGATCGACGGCATCAACCGCGCCACCGACGTCCTCATCGGCGGCAAGAAGGTCCTCCTCGCCGGCTACGGCGACGTGGGCAAGGGCTGCGCCGAGTCGCTCGCCGGCCAGGGCGCCCGCGTCCAGGTCACCGAGATCGACCCGATCAACGCGCTGCAGGCGCTTATGGACGGCTACGACGTCGTCACCGTCGAGGACGCGATCGGCAAGGCCGACATCGTCATCACCTCGACCGGCAACCTGGGCATCATCACCCTCGATCACATGCGCCAGATGAAGGACAAGGCGATCCTGGGCAACATCGGTCACTTCGACAACGAGATCGACATGGCCGGGCTGGAGAACTCCGGCGCCAAGCGTGTCGTCGTCAAGCCGCAGGTCGACCAGTGGATCTTCGACAGCGGCAAGTCGATCATCGTGCTGAGCGAGGGTCGTCTACTGAACCTGGGCAACGCCACCGGCCACCCGTCGTTCGTGATGAGCAACAGCTTCTCGAACCAGGTCATCGCGCAGATCGAGGTCTGGACCAAGAACGACGAGTACGACAACGAGGTCTACCGCCTCCCGAAGCACCTCGACGAGAAGGTCGCCAAGATCCACGTCGAGGCACTCGGTGGCACGCTCACCAAGCTCACCAAGGAGCAGGCCGAGTACATCAACGTCGATGTCGAGGGCCCGTTCAAGCCCGATCACTACCGCTACTGATCTCCTCAGAGCACCGCGGTCTGACCGACCGCTCCCGCGACAGCGAAACGCTCCCGCGACTGGAATCCCAGTCGCGGGAGCGTTTTCGTGTCGCGGGAAGGGCTGCGGCCCTCAGGCGGTGAGCAGGTCGTCGGCGAGCGACGGCGCGAGATTCGCGTCGAGAACCCACCACGGCGAGAGCCAATTGATCTGTGCGAGTTGGCGGTACACCGCATCGACGTCGCGCTGCAGGTTGTTGTCACGTTCGTAGAGGTCGCGGCCCCGGGTCGCGTCGGCGTCCCCGCGCGCGGCCGCGCGCCCCATCGCGACCTCGGCGGGCACGTCGATGAGCAGGTGATGGTCGGGCACCGGTAGGGCGAAGCGGTGGAACTCCAGTTCGGCCACCCACTCCACGGCATCGCCGGCGGCGTCCTGACCGCAGCGAGCGGCGGTGTAGGCGGCGTTGGACGCGACGTAACGGTCGAGCAGCACCACATCGGATTCGCCGAGCGCCGTCCGGATGTCGCGGGCCGCGCCGGCACGATCGAGCGCGAACAGCATCGCCATCGCGTACGAGCTCGAGCGAAGATCGCCGTGGGCGCCGTGCAGGGCCTCGGCGGCGATGTCGGCGTGGACCGATTCGCCGTAACGCGGGAAGGCCATCGTCGTCACCCGACGTCCGGCGTCACGCCACCTGCTGGTCAGGCCGTCGACGAGCGTGCGCTTGCCCGCGCCGTCGATTCCTTCCACCGCGATCAGAACTCCCACACCGCAGAGACTAGTCAGCGTGGCGCCACATTCGACGTCGGTGGCGCCGGACGCGCCGGTCAGGGCCTGTGTGGGCCTCGGCGCGCCACCCGCACGTTCACCGTCGTCGGTGTCACCATGGGGGTCATGAAGCCCAGGATTCTCGTCGTGGACGATGACGCGGCACTAGCGGAGATGCTCACCATCGTGCTGCGTGGCGAGGGTTTCGAGCCGTTCGTCGTCGGTGACGGCACCCAGGCGCTCGCCGCGGTCCGCGAGATCCGACCCGATCTGGTGCTGCTAGACCTGATGTTGCCCGGCATGAACGGCATCGACGTGTGCCGCGTGCTGCGCGCCGACTCCGGCGTGCCGATCGTGATGCTGACCGCCAAGAGCGACACCGTCGACATCGTCCTGGGCCTCGAGTCCGGCGCCGACGACTACATGGTCAAGCCGTTCAAGCCCAAGGAGCTCGTCGCCCGCGTCCGCGCCCGACTGCGTCGCACCGACGACGAGCCCGCCGAGTTGCTGTCCATCGGCCCCGTCGAGATCGACGTGCCCGCCCACAAGGTGACCCGCGACGGCAACCAGATCTCGCTGACCCCGCTCGAGTTCGACCTCCTCGTGGCCCTCGCGCGCAAGCCGCGGCAGGTGTTCACGCGTGACGTGTTGCTCGAGCAGGTGTGGGGATATCGGCATCCGGCCGACACGCGGCTGGTCAACGTCCACGTACAGCGGCTGCGTGCCAAGGTCGAGCTCGACCCGGAGAACCCGGAGGTCGTGTTGACGGTGAGAGGGGTCGGCTACAAGGCCGGCCCGCCGTGATCGGGCGGTCTCGTCGCAGGATCAACCCCACCTTCCCGCGTGCCCTGCGGAGGTGGTCGACGGCGGGCCGATTCGTCGGACGTATCTGGCGCCGCTCGCTGCAGTTGCGTGTCGTCGTCTCGACAATGGTGCTCTCGTTCGTCGTCCTGCTGATCCTCGGGTTCGTGCTGACCAGTCAGATCACCGACCGACTGCTCGACCTCAAACTGCGTGCTGCCACCGAGGAGATCGATCGCGCCCGCACCTCGGTCGAGCGAGACCTCTCCGGCGGCGACGCCAACGCGTCGATCCAGAACCGGCTGCGTCAGACGCGGTCCATCCTCACCGACCGCGACGTCGACACCACCCCGGCCTCGGGCGTGGTCGGCACCTTCGACACCGTCCTGCTGGTACAGGGCGGGGGACCGCAGGACACCGCATCGGTCGGCCCGATCGAGGAGATCCCCGACACCCTGCGGCGGATGGTGCGCGCCGGGCAGATCGCCTATCAGTACTCGTCGGTCGAGGGGTCGACGGGTCGGAAGACGCCCGCGCTGATCGTCGGCACCCCGACCTCGTCGGGCATCAGCGGTCTCGAGTTGTACCTCGTGTTCCCGCTGACCAACGAGGAGAGCACGGTGTCGCTGGTGCGCGGCACGATCTTCACCGGCGGACTCGTCCTGCTGGGTCTGCTCGCGGCCATCGCGATGCTGGTGTCGCGGCAGGTGGTCATCCCGGTCCGGTCGGCGTCGCGGATCGCGGTGCGTTTCGCCGACGGCCGGCTCAAGGAACGAATGCCCGTACGCGGCGAGGACGACATGGCCCGGCTGGCGATGTCGTTCAACGACATGGCCGAGAGTCTGTCGAAACAGATCACCCACCTCGAGGAGTTCGGCGGACTGCAACGGCAGTTCACCTCCGACGTCAGCCACGAACTGCGCACCCCGCTGACCACCGTGCGCATGGCCAGCGACGTGCTCTACGACGGCCGCGAGGACCTCGACCCGGTGCGCAAACGGTCGGTCGAGTTGCTCAACAAGGAACTCGACCGCTTCGAGACCCTGCTCGGTGAGCTGCTCGAGATCTCCCGGCACGACGCCGGTGTCGCCGAACTCGCCGCCGAACGCGTCAGCATGAGCATCGCCATCGACGGCGCGTTGGCGACGGTGCGCCACCTCGCCGAGGAGACCGACACCCCGCTGGTCCTCGACCTGCCCGAGGAGCCGGTGCTCGCCGAGATCGACCCGCGCCGTGTCGAGCGGATCCTGCGCAACCTGATGGCCAACGCCATCGACCACGGCGAGCAACGTCCGGTGACCCTGACCATGCGTTCGGACGGCGATGCCGTCGCGATCACCGTGCGCGACCGGGGGATCGGTCTGCGTCCGGGCGAGGAGAAGTTGGTGTTCAACCGGTTCTGGAGGTCGGATCCGTCGCGGTTCCGCCGCTCGGGTGGCACCGGCCTCGGTCTTGCCATCAGCATCGAGGACGCCCGACTGCACCAGGGGCGTCTCGAAGCCTGGGGCGAGCCGGGCAAGGGCGCATCCTTCCGGCTCACCCTCCCTCTCGTCCGCGGACACAAAGTGCTGGGAAGTCCGTTGCCGCTCAAGCCCGTTGGCGCGCGTAAGGTGAACGGCCGTGAGTGAGCACCGCGGTGACCCCCGCCCCTCGGTGACCGCACGGCGTCCTCGGTGGACGCTGCTGATCCTGCTGTGCGCGGTCATCACCGGCATCACCGGCTGCGTCTCCATCCCGACCAGTTCCAGCCCGCAGCCGATCGGGTCGCTGGAGCGGCGAGCGCCCGCGGTCAACGTCCCGACGCCGCGCCCCGGCATGGACCCCGAGTCGTTGGTGCGTGACTTCCTCAAGGCGACGGCGAACCCGAGTTCGGGACATCTCGCCGCGCGCCAGTACCTGACCCGCTCGGCGTCGGACGCCTGGGACGACCGTGGCGGTGCGTTGATCCTGGGCCAGATCAACGTGCTCACCGACGCCAGGACCGACAGCACGTTCACCGCGCGCATCATCGGCGACAACGCGGGCACGCTGCAGTCCAACGGCCATCTCGTCCCCGCGACCGGTCGGGTCGAGAGCAGGCTGTCGATGGTGCTCGTGGACGGTCAGTGGCGCATCGACGGTGCCCTGCCCAGTGGCGTCATGATCGACCGGACACAGTTCACGTCCAGCTACCGACCGCGGGATCTGTTCTATCCCAATGCCTCCGGCGAGTACCTGGTCGCCGACCCGCGATGGCTCTACTCCACGGGGGAAGACTTCTCCGATCAGCTCGTCGACCTGCTGGTGGCGGGACCGTCCGACGAGCTCGCTCGCGCGGTGGTCACCGAGTTCCCCGCGGGCG
Source organism: Williamsia phyllosphaerae (assembly GCF_014635305.1). Taxonomy (NCBI): domain Bacteria; kingdom Bacillati; phylum Actinomycetota; class Actinomycetes; order Mycobacteriales; family Nocardiaceae; genus Williamsia; species Williamsia phyllosphaerae. The sequence goes on from NZ_BMCS01000001.1 coordinate 2,290,973, forward strand.
CCGCTCTGCGGGGCTCGATCGAGACGACGCCGACCGGAGGTGTGCGGATCGAACTGACCGGGCTGAGCTCGTTGGCCGAACGCAACCGGACCCTGCTCGCGGCGCAGCTGATCTGGACCCTGAACAAGTCGGACGTGCCCGGGCCCTTCGTCATCGACGCCGACGGCGCACCGCTCAACGACCGGTACTCGAGCGGATGGCGGACCACCGACGTCGCCTCGCTCGACCCCACCGACGCGACGCAGTCGTCGCTCGGACTGCACGTGATCCGCGCAGGCGCGCTCGATCGCGTCGAGGGCGGTCGGCTCGTCCCGGTCGCAGGTCCTCTCGGAACGTCGAACGCGCTGTTGTCGGCGACCATCTCGACCGACGGCGGACGGGTCGCCGCAGTCGCTCGCAACAACGCGCCCCAGCCCGCGCCGGCGCAGGCCCTACAGGTCGGCGACTACGGTGCCGCCACGACGACCATGGCCACCGGCACCGTCATCTCGCGTCCGTCGTTCGGTCCCGACCGCGACACGATCTGGGCGGTCGTCGACGGTCGGGTGCTGCGGTGGGCGCGGGACGCGACTGGGACCGCGCAGGCGCCGGTGGTGGTCGACTCCGACGCCGTGTCCTCGGTGGCCCGCGGGGTCATCACCGAGCTGCGGGTCTCCCGTGACGGGGCCCGCGTGGCGGCGATCGTCGGGGGCAAGACCGTGCTGGCCGTGATCTCGACCGCGGCCGACGGCGCGGTGTCGCTGACCGGCGCGCGCGACGCGGCGTTCAACATCGCCGGGCAGGCGGTCTCGCTCGACTGGATCTCCGGCGACACCGTCGTGGTCGCCCGCAACACCAGCGACACCCCGGTCGTCCAGGTCAGCATCGACGGGACGCCCGCGGTCGGGCTCCTCAGCGGCAACCTCACCCCGCCGGTCACCGCGGTGGTCGGGGACACCTCGACGCTCTACGCCGCCGACAGCCGGGGCATCCTGCAGCTCGGCAGCACCAACGGCGAGCCCGACCAGTACTGGAACGAGGTCGCGCCGACCATGGGCTCGCAGTCCATCCCGGTACTGCCGCAGTGACCTGACCCGTCGCGGCGGCGCCGTCGAGTGGGCCTAAACGACCCGCCGAACGTGCCGAAACCACCCGCCGAGCGGGCCGAATCCACCCGCCGAGTGGGCCAAAACCACCCGCCGAGCGGGCCGTCGCCGGTCAGTGGACAGCGAGCGAGCGTCCGGTGGAGGACATCGGCACGTTCGACACGTGATTGCGGCACGCTCGGCGCGTAATTACGGCACGGTCGGCGGTGTGGATCGATCCGCATCGGTGGACAACCACCCCTCCACGCCCGTCTCCCGGCGTCACCGCGTCGGCGGACGCGTGATCATCGAACCGTGCCGTCGCCGACCGTCCGGATGTGGCTCGACGGTGCGTGGCAGGTGGTCCGCGCCGGCGCCGACCTCGTCGTGCCGCTGCTCTGCGGCGGATGCGGCCGTGCCGGCGCGCGGTGGTGTCGGTCCTGCGACGACGTCGCGCACGACGACCCGATCGTGCTCACGCCCCGGGTGGCACCGCCGGTCGGGGCGTGGGCGCTGGGGCGGTACCGCGGTCCGCTGCGCAGCGCGATCCTGGAACTGAAGGAACACGGCCGACGCGATCTCGTCACCCCGTTGGGGTCGGGGCTCGCGCGGGGACTGGTGACCCTGGCGGCCTGGTCGGAGCTGCCCGATGCGACCGAACTCGTGCTCGTCCCGGCTCCCACCCGCGCGTGGTCGGCCCGTCGACGTGGTGGCGACCCCGTCACGGCGATCGCGGCCGAGGCCGCGTCCCGACTGGGCTCGCGGGTCCGCGTCGCTCCGATGCTGCGCACCTCGATGTGGGCCCGCGACTCGGCCGGGCTGTCGGCGCGTGGGCGGGTCGACAACCTCGACCACGCCATCGCGGTACGACCCCGCGCCCGCCGGTCCATCGCCTCGACGCACGCCCGCGCCGCGGTCGTCCTGGTCGACGACGTGCTCACCACCGGCGCCACGGCGAGCGAATCGATCCGGGTGCTGGCCGGCATCGGGGTGCGGGTCGACGCCGTTCTGGTCATAGCGGGCGCGTGACCCCGACACCGGGGTAGCGGAGACGCAACACAGGTCACCTGATCGACATGAAAACTCGATGAAATGTTGATGCCCAAATCATGGCGACACCCCGATGTTGCGACTACGGTCGGAGGTCATCGGGCACCGCGATCGACCGCGGTACCGCGGCCGGCGGCAGTGATGTCGCCAGGCCACAGGAGTCAACCGGCAACCCTTGGAGGTGAGGCCACTCCCATCAGAGGTGCCATTGCGGTGCAACCGATTTCACTTCCGAATACGTGCGCCGTTGGCATTGACCACGACCCGTTCTCCCCACGAGGCCCCGGCGCCGCTCCGCGTCGAGGCCCCGATCGCGCGGACGGCCGATCACCCCAAACCAGGAGGTCCTTCGAGTGTCGACAACCACCCACGCCACATCCGCCACCGACTCGCGACAGCAGCCCGACCCGTTCGACAGACGGTCGGCGTTCGTCCGCCCGAGCGACTCGTCAGAGGCGGACAGCCCCGCGACCCCCGACGCGACGGTGGTCGTCACCGGCCGCAACGTCGAGGTGCCCGATCACTTCCGGGTGCACGTCGGGGACAAGCTCGCCCGCGTCGAGCGCTACGACCCCTCCATCTTCGCCTTCGATGTCGAGCTCTATCACGAACGCAACCGACGACAGGCCAAGGTGTGCCAACGGGTCGAGATCACCGCGCGGGGTCGCGGTCCGGTGGTGCGCGCCGAGGCGTGCGCGGAGAACTTCTACGCGGCACTCGAGATCGCGGTGGACCGGCTGCAGTCCCGACTGCGCCGCACCAAGGATCGCCGCAAGGTCCACCACGGACTGCGGACCCCGATCTCGGTCGCCGAGGCGACCGCGGACATCGACCCGACCCTCGACGGTCAGGCGCAGGCCCCGACCGAACCGGACTGGGCCGCCGAGGTGCCCGAGTCCGACGGTCCCGGGCAGGTGGTCCGCGTCAAAGAGCACGAGGCCGTGCCGATGACCGTCGACGACGCCCTCTACGAGATGGAGCTCGTCGGACACGACTTCTTCCTGTTCCACGACAAGGAGAGCGACCGGCCGTCGGTGGTCTACCGCCGCCACGCCTTCGATTACGGGTTGCTCCGCCTGGCCTGACCCGCCGAACCGACCGCACCCGCCGGCCGCCGAGAAACAGCTCCCACGCTGCGCTCGGCGGTCGGCGTCGTCCGGTGACCTACCATGTACTCCGAGACAGCGACGCCCGGCGTACACCCATGCCCCGCGTCGGTGGAGAACCATGCGGGCGTGCCCAGGCCGCACAAGGGCGCAGACGACGGATCGAGGAAGCAAACAGTGCTCAACAAGATGCTGCGAATCGGCGAGGGCCGGATGGTCAAACGTCTGGACGCGATCGCGACTCACGTCGAGTCACTCTCCGACGAGATCGAGTTGCTGACCGACGATGAACTCCGCGGGAAGACCGCCGAGTTCAAGCAGCGCTACATCGACGGCGACACCCTGGACGAGATGCTGCCCGAGGCCTTCGCGGTCGCCCGCGAGGCGGCCTGGCGCGTGCTGCAGCAGAAGCCGTTCCACGTGCAGATCATGGGTGGCGCGGCCCTGCACTTCGGCAACATTGCCGAGATGAAGACCGGTGAGGGCAAGACCCTGACCTGTGTGCTGCCCGCGTACCTGAACGCGCTCACCGGTGAGGGCGTCCACGTCGTCACCGTCAACGACTACCTCGCGAAGTTCCACGCCGAGTGGATGGGACGCGTGCACCGCTTCCTCGGTCTGGAGACCGCGGTCATCCTGACCGGGATGAACCCCGACGAGCGGCGCGTCGCCTACAACGCCGACATCACCTACGGCACCAACAACGAGTTCGGGTTCGACTACCTGCGCGACAACATGGCGCACTCGCTGGCCGATCTGGTCCAGCGCGGCCACGCCTACGCGATCGTCGACGAGGTCGACTCGATCCTCATCGACGAGGCCCGCACCCCGTTGATCATCTCGGGCCCGGCCGACGGTTCGAGCAAGTGGTACACCGAGTTCGCGCGGATCGCCCCGCAGCTGAAGAAGGACACCCACTACGAGGTCGACATCCGCAAGAAGACCATCGGTGTGCACGAGGAGGGCGTCGAGTTCGTCGAGGACCAGCTCGGCATCGACAACCTCTACGAGGCCGCGAACTCGCCGCTGGTCAGCTACCTGAACAACGCGATCAAGGTCAAGGAACTCTTCGAGCGCGACAAGGACTACATCGTGCGAAACGGTGACGTCCTCATCGTCGACGAGTTCACCGGCCGCGTCCTGGACGGTCGCCGCTTCAACGAGGGTCTGCACCAGGCCATCGAGGCCAAAGAGGGCGTCGAGATCAAGCCCGAGAACCAGACGCTGGCCACGATCACCCTGCAGAACTACTTCCGCATGTACGAGAAGTTGGCCGGCATGACCGGTACGGCCCAGACCGAGGCCGCCGAACTCGACCAGATCTACAAGTTGGGCGTGCTGCCGATCCCGACGAACAAGCCGATGGTCCGCGCCGACAAGACCGACCTCATCTACAAGACCGAAGAGGCCAAGTTCGCCGCCGTCGTCGACGACATCACCGAGCGCAACGAGAAGGGGCAGCCGGTCCTGATCGGTACGACCAGCGTCGAGCGCTCGGAGTACCTGTCGCGTCTGCTGACCAAGCGCGGGATCAAGCACACCGTCCTCAACGCCAAGTTCCACGAGCAGGAGGCGCAGATCATCGCCGAGGCCGGTCGGTCCGGCGCGGTCACCGTCGCCACCAACATGGCCGGTCGTGGCACCGATGTCGTGCTCGGCGGCAACCCCGACGTCATCGCCGACGTCCGTCTGCGCAAGCAGCGCCTCGACCCGGTGGAGACCCCGGAGGAGTACGAGGCCGCGTGGGACGACGCGATCGCCGCGGTGAAGGCCGAGGCGGCCGCCGATGCGCAGAAGGTCAAGGAGGCCGGTGGTCTCTACGTCCTGGGCACCGAGCGTCACGAGTCCCGCCGCATCGACGATCAGCTGCGTGGCCGGTCGGGCCGCCAGGGTGATCCCGGCGAGTCCCGGTTCTACCTGTCGCTGGGTGACGAGCTCATGCGTCGCTTCAACGGCGCGGCGCTCGAGTCGATCATGAACCGCGTCAACCTGCCCGACGACGTCCCGATCGAGGCGAAGATGGTCACCAAGGCCATCCGCAGCGCGCAGACCCAGGTCGAGCAGCAGAACTTCGAGGTCCGCAAGAACGTTCTCAAGTACGACGAGGTGATGAACCAGCAGCGCAAGGTCATCTACGGCGAGCGCCGCACCATCCTCGAGGGCGAGGACCACAGCGCCGAGGTCCAGCGGATGATCGACGACGTCGTCACCGCTTACGTCACCGGCGCGACAGCCGAGGGTTACGTCGAGGACTGGGATCTCGACGAGCTGTGGAACGCGATGAAGACGCTGTACCCGATCGACCTCGACTACAAGGAGATCGTCGGGGAGAACGAGTTCGGCGAGCGCGAGGACATCACCGCCGAGGAGTTGGCCGAGAAACTGGCCGCCGATGCCCACAAGGCCTACAAGGCGCGCGAGGCGGAGATCGAGCGTCTCGCGGGCGAAGGTGCGATGCGGCAGCTCGAGCGGACCATCCTGCTCAGCGTGCTCGACCGCAAGTGGCGCGATCACCTCTATGAGATGGACTACCTGCGTGAGGGCATCCACCTGCGGTCGATGGCGCAGCGCGACCCGGTGGTGGAGTACCAACGCGAGGGCTTCGACATGTTCTCCGGGATGCTCGAGGGCCTGAAGGAGGAGTCGGTCGGCTTCCTGTTCAACGTCGCCGTCGAGACCAACCCGGCCGATACACAGACCGCCGCACCGGCGGCGGCCCCGGCGGTCGCACCGGTCGCCCCGCGTCCGCTGCCCACCGAGGAGGCTCAGGGGGCCGTCGGTCTGACGAAGACATCCGCCCCGACTGCGTTGCGGGCGCGCGGGTTCGAGGACGAGCAGCAGGATCTGGTCTACACCGGACCGTCCGAGGACGGTGGCACCCAGCAGATCAGCGAGGCCGAGGACACCGCGGGACTGTCGGCGAGCCGGCGGGAACGCCGGGCCGCGGCACGCTCCAACGGCCGCAACTCCGGGCCCAAGCCGCCGAAGGCGCGTAAGAAGCGCTAGCCCGAGGTCTCCCGCGACTCGAATCCGCTCCCGCGACCGATATCCCGGTCGCGGGGGCGGATTCGTTTAACGGGAGGGTTCGAGTCAGCGCAGGGTGCCGATGCTCAGCAGCTGCGCCGACGTGGAGCGGCAGGCCGTGAACACCGTGGTCTTGACGAAGATGGCGTTGCGATCGTTCGGTGGGTAGATCCGCAGGCCGTCGGCCCGGACCTGGTCGCAGCCCGGGAAGTTGCCGGCCTCGGCGACCCTGAGCTGCGCGCTCGCGACGCCGCGCGGTTCGATGGCGGTCGTGACGACTTTCGAGCCGTCGCGGACAGCGGCTGCGCCGAGTTGCGTTCCGTTCCCGTCGCCCACGAACGAGACTCCCGGATAGCCGGTCAATGTGCACACGGATGATCCGGTGTTCGTCAGTGCGAGCGTCCCGTATTCCGACCCGGCGGTGCCACCGTCACGACCCCGGTTCGTGACTGTGCCCGACAGGTCAGCGGCACGGCACGGTTGGGCTCCTGCGGAGTCCACGGGCGTACGGGTGCCGGGCAGTTCGGTGGACGACGTGTCCGGCGACGGGGCGGTTGTCGACGTCTCGTCCGGTGTCGACGTCACGGTGGACACGACGGTCGAGGGCGCGACGGAACTGTCGTTCGTGTCCCCGGAACAACCGGCCAGCGTGGTCGTCACGGCGGCGGCGAGTACGGCGAGCACAGCGATGCGTGATCTCATGAACATAGATTAGCTATGCAAAAGGTGGCCGTGTGCGAAACGCGGGTGATCTGCCTCATGCGGAACCGGATCGCGTGGCGCCGCGTCTGAAGTGGTGCACGATCCCGGGATCGTGACGGGAGACCCCGTCCGCCGGATCGTCACGACGACGGGTGGGGTTCATGGTGGGTGTCCGAACGCAGGTGGGCTCTGCTGATGTGGAGGCGACTGATGTGGAGGCGACGCGGGGCACCGCGCTCGTGATCGCTCCTATCCCTCGGTACGAACCCGACCCGGTGTCGGTGACCGGGATGACGCCGCGGCCGGCCACGGTCGCACCGTCCCGCCCCCACGCCCCCGACGGCCCCCGGCCGGGACGCGCCATCGCCGACCGGGTCGATCCGTCCGCCCGCGCGTTCGCGGTGTCGGCGCTGACGATGCTGCTCGAGATCATCGACCGCCGCCGACCGGTGGCGCAGCTGGCCTCGGTCGCGGCGCCCCACATCGTCGACCAGGTGTCGGTGTGGTCGGCCCGTCCGCAGCCCGCGAGCGCGGCCCCACCCCGCGCCCGTCCACCCGCCGCGACGCTGATGCGGGTGCATCTGCAGTGGTCGGGTCCGGACGCGGCGGAGGTGTCGGCGACCTATTCGCGGGGTGTGCGGGTGAAGGCCATGGCCGCGCGTGTGCAGCGGGTGCCGGTGCGGGTACGTCCGGGTGTCCCCGGCGGGCCGCGGACCACCGAACTCCGATGGATGTTGGTCAACGTGACCACCGCCTGAGCTCGGGCAGCCGGCGGGCCCCGGTGATCGAGACCGTCGGGGCGGCAAAGTCGGCAACCGGGTGTTCACGCTCGGCGGTTAGGATCGCAGGCGTGTCAGCTGGGCAGATCTCGATCTCGGAGTTCACGTGGTGAACCGACTGTCCATGCAGGACGCCACCTTCTACTACCGCGATGAGCAGGGCGCGACCACTCATCTCGGTTCGCTGCTGATCCTCGAACGCAGCGCCCATCGGCTGGAGTACGAACACCTCCTGGCCACCGTGGAGAAGCGGTTGTCGCTCGTCCCGCGGTATCGACGGCGCATCCGCGAGGTCACCCTCGGCCTGGCCCGACCGGTCTGGGTCGACGACCACGACTTCGACATCACCTACCACGTGCGACGGTCCGCGCTGCCCAGTCCTGGCGCCGACGATCAGCTGTTCGATCTGGTCGCCCGACTCATGTCGCGCCCGCTCGACCGGCACCGACCGCTGTGGGAGATGTACCTCGTCGAGGGGCTGACCGACAACCGGATGGCGGTGCTGACCAAGACCCACCGGGCCCTCGTCGACGGCCGTGAGGCGCTGGAGATCAATCAGGTGATCGTCGACGACGAGCCCGGCGCGCCCGACATGGGTGAGGACATCTGGCTGCCCGATCCGGAGCCGAGTGGCGGTCAGCTGGTCGTCGGTGCGATCGCCGACGTGGTGACCCGGCCGTGGGAGCTGGTGGAGACGGTGCGCGCCGCGTCGGCCCCGGTGGCGACCGTCGGCTCGATCGTCGCCGGATCGCTGCGCCGGATCGGGTCGGTGATGCAGATGGCGACCGACGCCGCGCCGGACAGTCCGCTCAACGGGACCACCACCGGCACACGACGTTTCACCGTGGCCGCGGTGCCCGCTCAGCGGTGTCTGGAGATCGCGCAACGACACGGCTGCGCGGTCAACGACGTGGTCCTCGCGGCCATCGCCGGGGCGCTGCGCCGGTGGCTGCTCTCCCGCGACATCGCCGTCGATCAACACACCACCGTGCGGGCGATGGTCCCGCTCAGCGCGTATCAGACCGACGGCGGCAACGAGAAGCTCACCAGCGACGCGGAGTGGATGGCCGAGGGACTGCGTGGTTTCGTGACCGACCTGCCCGTCGGCGAGCCGAACCCCACGGTGCGGCTGTCTCAGATCAGTCATCTGACCGGACGCCACTCGCACTCGACCCGGCGGGTGTCGATGGGCACGCGCTCGTGGCTGCCGGAAGTGGGACCGGCGACGTTCCACGCCATGAGTTCGCGGGCCGCGGCGACCATGTCGGGTCGCTCGTTCAACGTGCCGGTGAGCATCGCCCGCGGGCCCGGTTCGGCGCAGTTCCTGGCGGGCAACAAGATCACCGCGATCTACCCCGTTCCGGCCCTCGTGCCCCAGCGCGCCCTGGCGATCGGGTTGAATTCCTACAACGGCGAGGTCTTCTTCGCCTTCAACGCCGACCGCGACATCATGTGGGACCTCGGTGCGATGACGGAGTTCCTCGCCGAGTCCTTCGACGAGTTGTCCGCCCGGGCCCGCTGACCACGCGGTCGGCGGCCGACGCGAGCGACTGATGACCGATCGGATTAGTGCGAGGAGAACGAGTGAGGGTCTACCTGCCGGCGACGCTGGCGATGCTGATGCGGCTCAACGAGACGGGTCGGTTCGACTCGGTCGGGGGCACCGCGTTCGCGCTGACACCCGCGCTGCGGGAGTCCTACAGCTCCGGTGACGACGAGGAACTCGGGGAGGTCGCGCTCCGCGAGGCCGCCCGCGCCTCGCTGCGTCTGATCGCGGCCGAGGCCGACGGCGTCCCCGTCGGGACGTCCGACCCCGTCGAAGGTGACCCGGTCGCGGCCCCGTTGCCTCCGCGCCGGGTGGTCGTCGCCGCCGACATCGACGAGGTGGCGCTGCGCCCCGACCTCGACGTCGCGGTGGTCCGGCTCACCGGGGCGGTTCCGCTCGAGTCGATCGCCTCGGTGCACGTCGACGTGGCCGACGCGGAGTCCGCGGTGACCGCCGCGGTCGACGTGATCGACGAGGCAGACCTCGGTGACGAGGACGCGGAACTGGCCGTCGGCGACGTCGACGACTTCGATCTCGCCTGGTACGCGACCCAGGAACTGCCGTTCCTGCTCGAACTGCTCTGACCCTCCCGTGCTGGTGAGAGGGGTGTGAAGCATCCCTCGTCGGGTGTGATCCAGCCCAAATGACTCCGTTGGCCTAGACGCCTACGGTTGCGTAACCTACGCTTGCGTAGGTCCGTGACCGATCGTCCGGACAGATTGGAGTTGACGGCTGTGGCCATCAAGAACATTCCCGAGTACGCACACCTCACCGAGACCGACGTGGTCGAACTGGGGTGCAAGCTCGACGCGATCCGCTCCGACATCGAGGCCTCGCGCGGTGCTCGCGACGCCCGCTACATCCGCAACACGATCCGCTTCCAGCGCGGTATGGAGCTGGCCGGCCGTGCCCTCACGGTCGGCGCCCGCAAGCGCTCGATGTGGTGGCTCGGCGCCTCGGCGCTCGGTGTCGCGAAGATCGTCGAGAACATGGAACTCGGCCACAACGTCATGCACGGCCAGTGGGACTGGATGAACGACCCCGAGATCCACTCGACCGGCTGGGAGTGGGACAACGCGGGCGCGTCCGCACACTGGAAGCAGACCCACAACTACATCCATCACAAGTACACGAATGTTCTGGGTATGGACGACGACGTGGGATACGGCGTGATCCGGGTCACGCGTGACCAGCGGTGGCACCCGATCTATCTGGGCAACATCGCCTTCAACACGCTCCTCGCGTTGGGCTTCGAGTACGGCGTCGCGATCCAGCACCTCGAGCTCGGCAAGATGGGTCGAAAGGACTTCGACCGCGCCGACTTCAACCGCAAGCTCGCCGAGGTCGGCGACAAGGTCGGCCGTCAGATCGCCAAGGACTACGTCCTGTACCCGGCCCTCGTCGGCGCCGTCACGCGGTCGCGGCAGGGCTGGCGTGCCGCGCTCACCGCGAACCTGATGGGCAACGCCATCCGCAACGTGTGGTCCAACGCGATCATCTTCTGCGGCCACTTCCCCGACGGCGCCGAGAAGTTCGTCCGTCAGGACGTCGACAACGAGACCCAGGGTGAGTGGTACCTGCGGCAGATGCTGGGCAGCGCCAACTTCCACTCCGGTCCGGTGATGGAGTTCATGAGCGGCAACCTGTCGTACCAGATCGAGCACCACCTGTTCCCGGACCTGCCCAGCAACCGGCTCCGCGAGATCTCGGTGCGGGTCAAGGCGCTGTGCGACGAATACGACCTGCCGTACACGACCGGGCCGTTTCCGGCCCAGTACGCCAAGTCGTGGCGGACCATCGCGAAGCTGTCGCTGCCGAACAAGTACCTGCGCGACACCGGTGACGACGCGCCGGAGACGGCGTCGGAGAACCGGTTCCGCGATGACTCGGCCGTCCGTCTGGTCGCCACGATCGATCCGGAGACCGGGAAACGACGGGGTCTGCGCACGGCCATCGCGCAGGCACGCCAACGCCGTCGTTCCGCCGGTACCCCGGTGGCGCCGACGCTGCTGCGCCGTCCCGCCCGCACCGGTCGCGCCGCCTGATCGGTCCACTTCGCGGGGGCCGCCCCCGTGGCGTGGCGGCGCCTGCCGGCAGTGTGGACAATGGCTACAGACACCACGACGCGGCGTCTGCGAAAACCTCGGACGCCGCAACCGCCTGACTGCCACCCGCCGCGCGCGGGTGCGCGCGCAGAGGAGCCGACGGCCCATGGCCATCACTGACATCAACACCTACGCGCACCTGAGCGACGCCGACGTCGCCGAGCTCGGCGCGAAGCTCGACGACATGCGTCGTCGCATCGAGTCCGACCGCGGGGAACGCGACGCGCGCTATCTGCGACGCACCATCGCCGCACAGCGCATCGTCGAGGCCGCAGGCCGTCTCGTGTTGTGGAACAACAAGTCCCGCACCGAGTGGATCGTCGGCACGGCCCTGTTGTCGGCCGCGAAGATCATCGAGAACATGGAGCTCGGCCACAACGTGATGCACGGCCAGTGGGACTGGATGAACGATCCCGAGGTCCACTCCACGTCGTGGGAGTGGGACATGGTGTGCGCCTCGCCGCACTGGAAGCACTCGCACAACTACATCCATCACAAGTACACGAACGTCTACGGGATGGACGAGGACCTCGGGTACGAGGTCATGCGGGTCACCCGGGACGAGCCCTGGCAGCCGAAGCACCTCGGTGGTCCGTTCATCAACGTCTTCCTCGCGGCGACCTTCGAGTGGGGTATCGCGCTGCACGATCTGCACCTGTCCGACGTCGTGTCGGGCAAGCGGCCCTGGGTCGAGGCCAAGCCGCAGTTGACGCAGTTCGCGGCCAAGGTGGGCCGTCAGCTCGCCAAGGACTACGTGCTGTTCCCGGCCCTGTCGGGTCGACGTGCGCGTCGCACCGCATCGGCGAACCTCACGGCCAACCTGGTCCGCAATCTCTGGGCCTACGTGGTCATCTTCTGCGGTCACTTCCCCGACGGCGCCGAGAAGTTCACCGTCGAGTCGCTCGACGGCGAGACGCAGGGCCAGTGGTACCTGCGACAGATGTTGGGAACGGCCAACTTCCGGGCCGGTCGCGCGATGGCGTTCATGAGCGGCAACCTCTGCTACCAGATCGAGCACCACCTGTTCCCGGACCTGCCGAGCAACCGGTACGCGGAGATGGGCGTCGAGATCCGTGAACTCTGCGACACCTACGACCTGCCGTACACCACCGGATCGTTGGCGGGCCAGTACTGGCAGTCGCTGCGGACGATCTGGAAGTTGTCGGTGCCGGACCGGTTCCTGACCGCGACGTCCGACAACGCGCCGGAAACGGCCTCGGAGCGGCGATTCGGCGCCCGGGCGGGTGTGGCGCGACGGGTCGCCGAGCTGGGGTCCGGCGACGTGGGCACGACGGTGCGGCGGGGTCTGAAGACCGCCATCGACGAGGCCCGTCGCCCGCGTCGGATGGCCGCCGCCACACAGTAGGCGTACAGCCGGGGCCGCTAGGGTGGTCAGATGCCCGATTTGCGTAGGCCGTCGTGGGTCAGATCACGACGCGCCCCTCCACCCGCTGAGCTGATCTACCTGATCGCGCCCGCGGGTCACCCGAATCTGGGCGACGAGTTCATCGCGCGGACCTGGTTGCGGTATCTCGCTGTCCACCGCCCCCACGCCCGCGTGATCCTCGACTGCCACACCCCCGGGCAGGCCTCGATCCTGCTGGGGCAGGTGCACCCGAACGTGCAGTACGTGGACACGGTGTGGCGGATGATCGCCGGGCTGGAGACGATGCCCGTCGCCGACGCCGCCGACGTGGTGGCGGCCGCCGTGGCCGAGCCCGGACGGATGCCGTTGCTGCTCGACGGCATCGAGTTGTTCGCACGCGCGGATTCGATTCATCTCGTCGGTGGTGGATACGTCAACTCGCTGTGGCCGCACCATCTCTCGCTGATCGCGGCCGCGGTTGCGGTCCGGCGGCGCAGCGGGGCGTCGGTGTTCCTGACCGGGCAGGGTCTGCTCCCCGCCGGCGGCGGCGACCACTCCGCCCTCCTGCGGTCGTTGCTCGACGAGGTGTCGGTCGTCGATGTGCGCGATCGTGATTCGGCCGACCTGCTCGCCGGGTCGCGACTACGTCCGCGCCTCGACGTCACCGGTGACGACGCCTGGTTGGGGGTGCTCGGTGACGGCGTCTACGACACCACCTCGGCCGTCGTGTCCCGGCGGTTCATGATCTGCGCACAGACACATCTCATGCAGGCCGATTCGAGCGTCGTGATCGACGACGGCCGCGACGCGGTGATCGACGATCTCGAATCCCAGATCGAGGACCTGGTGCAGCGGTGGGGCATGACGGGGGAGAACACCGCGTTCGTCGAGGCCATGCCCGGTGACGACGGTCTGCTGTTCCGTCGGTTCGCCGACCGGATGCCCGGACTCGAGCTCATCCCGTTCACCGGTGTGTGGCACAACGGTTTCCCGGCGACGGCCGATCAGGTCTGGATCACCACCCGCTTCCACGCCCATCTGCTGGCCGCCGCCCGCGGGGCGTCGGGGATCATCATCACGGGTCGTTCCGACTACTACCCGATCAAGCACCGGTCGCTGCTCGAACAGGGATCACGCTGGCGCATCATCGATTCCGCGGGTGACTCTCCACAGGAGGACGGGGGATTCCCCGCGCCGGTGGTCGCCGAACTCGCCGCGGGCAAACGAGCCCTGGCCGCGGCTCTCTACCCGCGACGCTGAGATCCCCGGCGCTCAGCCGTTCTCGGTGTGGACGACGGCGCGCAGCAGGACACGGACGGCCTCGACGCGACGTGCGGCCTCGCCGGTCAACGCGTCGAGCGCACACTCGGGGTCGGTCGGCGGGCCGAGATGGGTGCAACCGCGGGGGCACCCCTCGATCGCGTCCCTCAGGTCGACGAACGTGTTCACCAGGTCGTCGGGCGCGACGTTGGCCAGTCCGAACGACCGGATACCAGGGGTGTCGATCACCCATCCGGTCCCGCCGGGTAGCTCCAGGGCCACCGACTGGGTCGAGGTGTGCCGCCCCTTTCCGACCCCCGACACCACGCCGACGGCTCGATAGGCATCGGGGACAACGCGATTGACCAGGGTCGACTTGCCCACCCCGGAGTGTCCGATCAGGGCGCTGACGTGGCCGTTCAGCGTGTCGAAGACCGGGTCGAGGGGATCGTCGCGGCCGGCCACGAGGACGGGCAGCTCGAGATCGACGAACGCCGCGCGGAACTCGTCGGCATCGGCGAGGTCGGATTTGGTCAGGCACAGGATGGGTTGCAGACCACCGACGTACGCGGCGACGAGCGCGCGCTCGACGAACCCGGTCCGCGGTGGCGGGTCGGCCAGCGCGGTCACGATCAGCAACTGCGACGCGTTCGCGACGACGACCCGCTCGTAGGGGTCGGTGTCATCGGCGGTGCGCCGCAACACCGTCGAACGCTTCTCCACCTTGACGATGCGCGCCAGGGTGTCGACGGTGCCGGTCAGATCGCCGACGACCGACACCCGGTCACCGACGACGATGGGGGTCCGCCCGAGTTCACGGGCGCGCATGCACACGACCCGGGTCCCCCCGGCCGACGTGCCGTCGGGCCCGTCGAGAACGCATCCCCAGCGCCCCCGGTCGACCGAGACGACCATGCCCTCGAGCGCGTCGTCGTGGGACGGGCGGGTCTTCGTGCGCGGACGGGTGCCCTTGCCCGGACGTATCCGGACATCGCTCTCGTCGAACTGACGCCCGCTCAGGAGATGTCCGCCGGGTCCAAAAGAGCCCGCCACATCGCGGGGAAGTCGGGCAGGGTCTTGGCGGTGGTGTCGATGTCGTCGACTGAGACGCCGGGGACGCGCAGGCCGATGATCGCGCCCGCGGTCGCCATGCGGTGGTCGGCGTAGGCGTGCCACGTCCCCGACGACAACGGTGCGGGCACGATGTGCAGCCCGTCGGCGGTCTCGGTGCACCGGCCGCCGAGCCGGTTGATCTCGGTGCGCAGGGCGACGAGTCGGTCGGTCTCGTGGCCGCGGAGGTGCGCGATGCCCGAGAGCACAGACTCGGTCTCGGCGAGCGCACAGAGGGCGGCGATGGTCGGGGTGAGCTCGCCGACGTCGTGCAGGTCGGCGCTCAGCCCGCGCAGCGTCTGCGGGCCGGTGATGGTGAGCACCGAGTCGTCGCGGGTCGCCGTCGCGCCCATCGCGACGAGGATGTCGACGATCTGTGCCCCGGGCTGGGTGGTGTCGGTCGGCCACGACGGCACCGACACCGATCCGCCGGTGGCCGCGGCCGCGGCGAGGAACGCCGCCGCGTTGGACAGGTCGGGTTCGATCTGCCGGTCGACCGCGCCGATCGGGCCCGGTGCGACCCGCCAGGTGTCCGGCTCGGTGTCGTCCACGACGACCCCGGCGGTGCGCAGCATGTCCAGCGTCATCTCGATGTGCGGCTGCGACGGCACCGGTTCACCGACGTGGTGGACGGTGACGCCCTCGTCGTACCGGGCGGCCGAGAGCAGCAGACCGGAGACGAACTGCGACGACGCGGAGGCGTCGATGGTGACGGCGCCACCGCGTGCGGATCCGCGCCCGGCGATGGTGAACGGCAGTGCGCCGCCGTCGATCTCGACGCCGAGATCGGTGAGCGCGGTGAGGATCACGTCGACCGGTCGTGAGCGCATCTGCTCGTCACCGTCGACGGTCACCGCGCCGTGTGCCAGCGCCGCCAGTGGCGGGATGAACCGCATGACCGTCCCGGCGAGCCCGCAGTCCACGTGTCCACCGGTCAGCTGATGGGGGACGACGCGGACGGTGGTCGGATCGGTCGCGTCGGCAGTGACCTCGGCGCCCATCGCGCGCAACGCGTCGGCCATCAGGTCGGTGTCGCGGCTGCGCAGGACCCCGCGCAGCGTGGACGGACCGTCGGCCAGCGCGGCGAGGACGAACGCACGATTGGTGATCGACTTCGATCCCGGCACGGTGACCGTCGCCGAGATCGGTGCGGTCGCCACCGGTGCGTTCCATGAGTTCACGATCCGATTGTCCCACGCGCCGCGCACGGCCCACCGCTGTCCTCGGGTGCGGTCAGGGGTGTTCGCGATCCCCGTAGATCGCGTCGTAGTCGGCTTTGGTCGCCTCTTTGCGCCGCTGCTTGCGCTCGCTGATGAGATCCGGGTCGAGACCGTTGGTCAGCAACAGGTGTCGGCGGTAGAACGGCGTCAGCGCGATCTGGAAGTAGACGAGTGGGATGAGCAGGATCGCGATCATGCAGACGCGGTAGATCAGCGGCGTGGGGATGAAGGAGAAGGCGATCAGGATCGGCAGCAGGGGGAGGACGCCGCGGGTGATGTACCGCCGGGTGTGCCCCGGACCGACGACATCGTGGAGCACCCACTCGCGCATCGACTCGGGCAGCGGACGACCGCCCAGGTAGCGGAGGAAGCCGACCGGTGTGGGTCGGGTGCGCGATTGCGATGACATGCGATGACCGTAGTCCTCGTCGCCCCCGGTCAGTGTCCGACGACGACCTTCAGCAGCACGATCGCGGCCGCCACCCCGGCGGTGGCGAGTCCACCGAGCAGCACCCGGAACGATGGCGGGTTCCCGCGGACGCGTTCGATCACCGTGCGGATCATCGCGATCCGGACGACGGTGACGACGCCTGCGGCCAGTTGGGCCCACCAGGCGGGCAGCACCTCGAGCCAGCCCAGCGCGAGGATGACCGCGGGCAGGGATCCGGACGAGGCGATGGGGACGGCGTCACGGAACTCGGTGCGGGCCGCGGACCGGCGCTGCGACTCGCTGTGGTGCCCCGATGCCTCGGGGATGCTCGACGTCGCGACGAACTCGGCGAACACGTGGGCGAGGAACGTGGTCACGGTGGTCCCGACGACCAGCAGCGCCGCGGTACCGGTCTCGATGGCGTGCTGCGACGTGGCCACGACCGCGGCCAGGGTCAGGATGTTGCCGTAGACGTAGGCCGACAACCGCGCCGACGCCCGCTCGGCGGTCAGGGGCCCGTCGCGGCGGGCCACCAGGCGCCGATGCAGGCCGGTGAGCGGAGTGCGGGTGATGCCCCGGGTTGTCATGGCAGGCCATGCTCCCAGATCCCGACGGGGTCGTGGACTCCTCTGGTCGGTGTCGGTGCGCGGTGACAGCATGAACCCATGTGCGGACGTTATGCGGTCACCACCGATCCGGCCCTGCTGGCCGCCGAACTCGACGCGATAGACGAGGTCATGTCCTCGCCACCGCCGGTCACCGAGTCGTCGGTCGATTCACCGGACGCCCCGAAGCGTCCCCCGGGCCCGGGGGAGAACTACAACGTGGCACCGACGTCGACGGTCATGAGCGTGGTGCGCAGGCACGCCCACGGAATCACCGACGACGACCCCGCCCTGCGGATCCGTGCGATGCGGTGGGGCCTGGTCCCGCCGTGGACCAAGGACATCAAGAAGAGCCCGCTGCTGTTCAACGCGCGGGCCGAGAGCGTCGCGGAGAAGGCGTCGTTCAAGCAGTCGCTCAAGAGCCGGCGCTGCCTGGTCCCGATGGACGGGTGGTACGAGTGGCGCAAGGGTGACCCCGGCGCCGACGGCAAGCCCTCGAAGACGCCGTTTTTCATGTCCCCGGAGGACGGGACGCGGCTGTTCATGGCCGGGCTGTGGACGGTGTGGCGATCGAAGGACACCGACGCGCAGGAGCCGCCGTTGATGAGCTGCACCATCATCACGACCGACGCGGTCGGCGCGATGCGGGACATCCACGACCGGATGCCGCTCATCATGCCGTCGCAGAACTGGGACGCCTGGCTGGACCCGGATTCGCCCGCGCCCGCGGAACTGCTCGACCCGCCGAGCGCCGAACTGGTCTCGGCGATCGAGCTGCGCGAGGTGTCCCCGCTGGTCAATCGCGTCGCGAACAACGGCCCGGAGCTGCTCGAGCCGGCGAACCCGCAGCCGCAGCAGGGCACTCTGCTCTGAGGGGCGGCGCTCTGACGGGGGGCGGTTTGACGGGGCGGCGGCGTCCGATCAACCGGTGATCGGTGCGACGACCGCCGCGGTGAGCGCAATCAGGTCGGTGGGGGACAGTTCGATCTCGAGCCCGCGCCGACCACCGCTGCAGAGCACCCTCGGCCACGTCCGCGCCGAGGAGTCGACGACCGTCGGCAGCAGTGTGCGTTGACCGATCGGTGAGACGCCGCCGAGCACGTACCCGGTGCTGCGCTGTACGTCGTCGGGTTTCGCCATCTCCGCCTTCGACACCCCCAGCGCCGCGGCCGCGGCCTTGAGGGACAAACGCTGCGGGACCGGGATCACCGCCACGGCGAGGCCGGTCGTGCCCGCGCCGGGCACGCTGATCACCAGCGTCTTGAACACCTGTCCGGCCTCGACGCCGAGGCTCTCGGCCAGCTGGTCGACGGCCTCGTCGCCGAACGATCCGGCACGGGGGTCACTGCGATACCGGTGCACGGTGTGGCTCACCCCGGCCCGGTCCAGGGCCGTGATGGCCGGGGTCGCCGCAGCCATCAGGCGAGGCCACGTGCGGCGCGGATGTCCGGTCTCATCGGTCGAGGTTACGTCGGTTCCCGGGGTGGTCGCGAGACGTTTTCCCAGGTGCGCGGGGCTGCCGTCTCCGCCTCTCGACATTGCGCTCCGGCCGGGCCGAAATCCGACGGACGGAACAATCCCACGAACCCCGCTGTTGGACCCGGACAGATCAGATGGCATGTCGCCACCGAAGAAGGCAGTAGGGAGTGTGAAGTCGATGGCAGTCCTCACGCCGGACCGGCCGCAGGTCAGGTCGGCGTCGTCGAGACCGACGCTGATGTATGTGGAACCGCCGACATCGGTAGTCTTGGACGAGCGACGCGGGTCCGACACAGCGTCGATTCGACCTGAAGGGACCGTGGTGACCCAATCCGAGCCGACGGCCGACGCCTCCGAGTCCGCCTCCACGGAGACCGCCGCGGAACGGGGTGAGCGCTTCGAGCGCGACGCCCTGCCGCTGCTGGACCAGATGTACGGTGCCGCGCTGCGCATGACGCGCAACCCACCCGACGCCGAGGACCTCGTCCAGGAGACCTACGTCAAGGCCTTCTCCGCGTTCCACTCGTTCAAGGCGGGTACGAACCTGAAGGCCTGGCTGTACCGGATCCTGACGAACACCTACATCAACGGGTACCGCAAGCGGCAGCGTCAACCCGCGCAGTACCCGACCGACGAGATCAGTGACTGGCAGCTCGCCGCCACCGCCGAGCACACGTCGACCGGTCTGCGTTCGGCGGAGATCGAGGCGCTCGACGCGCTGCCCGACGACGACATCAAGAACGCGCTGCAGGAACTGCCCGAGGACTTCCGGATGGCTGTGTACTACGCCGACGTGGAGGGCCTGCCCTACAAGGAGATCGCCGAGATCATGGACACCCCGATCGGAACGGTGATGTCTCGACTGCACCGCGGCCGCAAGCAACTCCGCGGCCTGCTGGCCGGCGTCGCCACCGAGCGCGGGTTCAACCGCGCCGGCCGGGCCGACGACGCATCTGAGACGACGGCGCAGGTGACCCGATGACCGAACAACGCGACACCACACAGTCCGACCTGGAGTCGGCGGAGTTCGAGCAGCTCGACTGCTCGGCGGTCATCGCCGACGTCTGGCTCCTGCTGGACAACGAGTGCGACCCGAACGTGCGTGAACGACTCCAGTCGCACATGAACTCCTGCCACAGCTGCCTCGAGCACTACGGCATCGAGGCGCAGCTCAAGAGCTTGATCAACCGCAAGTGCGGTGGCGACCAGGCGCCCGACGGGTTGCGGCAGCGACTGACCGTCGAGATCCGTCAGACGGTCATCGGGCACACGCACAGCGACAGCTAGCCTGCCGGCACGGACCCCGCAGACAGCATCAGGGCCGGATCTCACCGATTGGTGTGGTCCGGCCCTGATCGTGTGGTGTCCCGTGTGGGGGATGCACCACTCAAGCGTTGGGGCGCTTGCCGTGGTTGGCGGCATTCTTCTTACGAGCGCGCTTCTTGCGTCCACGCTTTCCCATGGTGTTCTCCTTCCGGTGCGCTGCGACATCTACTTCGCACAGGTCGTCCATTGTTCCACGAGTCGCCACCAGGTCCACAATCCGTGATCACCGACCCGGTCCCGCGGCACCTCAGCCTCCTGCGTGCGCACCGAGTTCGTAGCGGGCGATGGTGCGCTTGTGCACCTCGTCGGGACCGTCGGCCAGGCGCAGCGTCCGCAGGTGCGCGTACATCTGAGCCAGCGGGAAGTCGTCGGAGACGCCTGCCCCGCCGTGGACCTGGATGGCGCGGTCGATGATCCGCAGCGCCAT
Source organism: Williamsia phyllosphaerae (assembly GCF_014635305.1). Classification (NCBI taxonomy): domain Bacteria; kingdom Bacillati; phylum Actinomycetota; class Actinomycetes; order Mycobacteriales; family Nocardiaceae; genus Williamsia; species Williamsia phyllosphaerae. Next base: position 2,311,572 of record NZ_BMCS01000001.1, read on the forward strand.
CGCGGGCGCGGCCACCTTGATCGCCGCGATCTCGATGCGGGCGCCCTTGTTGCCGACGGTGTCCATCAGCCACGCCGCCTTCATCGTCAGCAGTCGGGCCATCTCGATGTCGATGCGTGACTCGGCGATCCAGTCGGCGATGTTCGACTGCGCGGCGATCGGCTTGCCGAAGGCGGAGCGGGTCGACGCGCGCACGCACATCAGGTCGAGGGCGCGCTCGGCCATGCCGATCGCACGCATGCAGTGGTGGATACGGCCCGGGCCGAGGCGGGCCTGGGCGATCATGAACCCCTTCCCTACGCCGGCGAGCACGTCCTCACGCGGCACCCGCACGTCCTCGAAGAGGATTTCCGCATGGCCTTCGCGGTCCTGGTATCCGAAGACGGGCAGACCGCGCACCACCGTCACGCCGGGCGCGTCGATCGGGACGACCATCATCGACTGCTGCGAGTGGGTCGAGGCCTCGGGATCGGTCTTGCCCATCACGATCAGCACGCGGCAGTTGGGGTGCAACGCGTTCGACGTCCACCACTTGCGGCCGTTGAGCACGAAGTGGTCACCGTCGGCGAGCATCGTCATCTCGATGTTCGTGGCGTCCGAACTCGCCACAGCCGGTTCGGTCATCGCGAACGCGGAGCGGATTGTTCCCTCGAGAAGCGGTGCGAGCCAACGCTTCTTGTGTTCCTCGGAGCCGAACTGTGTGAAGACCTCCATGTTCCCGGTGTCGGGGGCCGAACAGTTGCAGGCCTCGGGCGCGAGGACCGGACTGCGTCCCATGATCTCGGCCAGCGGCGCGTACTCCGCGTTCGTCAGACCCGCGCCGTACCGGTCGTCGGGATGGAAGAGGTTCCAGAGTCCCTGCGACTTCGCCTCGGCCTTGAGCTCGGCGACCACGGGTGCATCGAAGTGCGGATCGCCCGACTCGCGCATCTGCTGCGCGTAGACGGCCTCGGCCGGGTAGATGTGGGAATCCATGAACGCGAGCAGTCGTGTCCGTAGTTCCTCGCAGCGCTCGCTGTAACCGAAATCCATGTCCTGATCCTCACTGTCGACGTCCTCATCCGAGTGTGGACCGCGGATGCGTCGGGGGCGGGCACCGGGTCACCCGATGTCGGTGTCGACACGCATCGGAACGCGGCGATCATCTGCGATAGGTTGTCCTCGACAAGATGCCCCGGTGGCATCGACGTGCGTCTGGTGGAGGTCGACATGGCAGAAGAAGTCATCGCGGAGATCGTGGCAAGCGTCCTCGAGGTCATCGTCACCCCCGGCCAGACCATCGAGGCGGGGGACACCATCGTGTTGCTCGAGTCGATGAAGATGGAGATCCCGGTCCTCGCCGAGGAATCCGGGACCGTCGGCGAGGTCAAGGTCGCCGTCGGTGACGTGATCCAGGCGGGCGACCTCATCGCCACCATCGACTGACGTCTTGTCCGGCGTCCACCTGTTCCACGGCAGCTGACCGTGTCGACACTGACCGACCTGCTCGCCGAACACACCGATCTCTCCGGAGCGGTCGCGGGCCATCTGCAGCGGGTCGTCGCCGAGTGGCAGCTGATGGCGGATCTCTCCTTCGCCGACCTGCTCATGTACGTCGCCACCGATTCCGATCGGTTGATCTGCGTGGCCCAGTGTCGGCCCAACACCTCGCCCACCGTGTTCCCGGCCGACCAGGTCGGTCGACTCGTGATCGAGGACGACGACGCCTCGCCGGACTCCAATCCGCAGGTGCGCAGGGCTTTCACCAGCGGCCGCATCCTGCGCGAAGAGGACCCGACGTGGCTGGGGCCCATCGCGATCCGACGCGAGGCGGTCCCGGTGCGTTTCGACGGTGTCGTCGTCGCGGTGGTCAGTCGCACCGCCAACCTGGCCCAGCTGCGCATGCCGTCGCCGATGGAACTGGCCTATCAGGACTGCGCGCACGATCTCTGCCAGATGATGTCGGACGGGACGTTCCCGCAGTACGAGGGCAACCCGCGCGGACTGTCCACGCCGCGTGCCGGAGACGGGTTCATCCGCCTCGACGACGCCGGGATCGTGGCGTTCGCGAGTCCCAACGCGCTCTCGGCCGTGCACCGCATGGGCTGGACCGCCGAGCTCACCGGCAACGAACTGACCGCGGTCCTCTCGGAGTTGCTGACCGATCGGTTCGAGGCCGACGACGCGGTGTTCATGATTTCCGAGGCGGTGGCGGGGCGGTCCGGGATGCGGGTCGAGGCCGACGCCAGACGGGCCTCGGTGCTCATCCGCGCGGTCCCGCTCCGACCGCGTGGCCAGCGATCCGGCGCCGCGGTCCTGCTGCGTGACGTCACCGAGGTCAAACGACGTGACCGTGCGCTGATCAGCAAAGACGCCACCATCCGGGAGATACACCACCGGGTGAAGAACAACCTGCAGAGTGTGTCGGCGCTGCTGCGTCTGCAGGCGCGGCGGACCGAGAACCCCGAGGCCCGCGGTGCGCTGACCGAGGCGGTGCGTCGCGTCGCCGCGATCGCGCTGGTGCACGAACTGCTCTCCGGCAGCGTCGACGAGGAGGTCGATCTCGACGTCGTCGTCGATCAGTTGGTGCCGGTGATGGCCGACGTGGCCTCCGGCGACAGCAACGCCGTGGTCCGTCGGGGCGGCACCCTGGGGGTGCTGCCGTCCGACCTGGCCATGCCGATGGTGATGGTGCTGACCGAACTGATCCAGAACGCGGTCGAGCACGGGTTCACCTCGGACGCGCAGGGTGAGGTCGTGATCAAGGCCGACCGCAACACGCGGCGGCTCGTGGTCACCGTCGCCGACAACGGGGTGGGTCTGCCCGCGGGTTTCGACATCCGCGCGTCCGAACGACTCGGACTGCAGATCGTGCACACCCTGGTGAGCATCGAGCTCGGCGGCAGCCTCGAGCTGACCGCGGGCAGCGACGGCGGGACCGACGCGATCCTCACCGTCCCGCTGCGCTGAGCCGGCCGGGCTCGGTACCGCTGACAGCAAAGAACCCGGCGGGATCCGCCGGGCTCTCCGATGTGGCTGTGTGTCAGACGGTCGTGCTGCGCGTGCGGTTGCGCGCGTTGCGACGCTTGAGTGCGCGACGCTCGTCCTCGCTCATGCCGCCCCAGACGCCTGCATCCTGGCCCGAGTCCAGCGCCCACGAGAGGCAGTCAGCTGTGACGGGGCAGCGGTTGCAGACGAGCTTCGCATCGGCGATCTGCGCGATGGCCGGTCCGCTGGTCCCCACGGGGAAAAACAGCTCCGGATCCTCGTCGCGACAGATTGCGTTGTGACGCCAGTCCATTCCCTGCTCCTTCGCATGCGCGCGGGGTGTATCGCGCGGTGAGTTCTGTAACTTCTCGTTCATACGTGCGTACTTGTTGTTTCCGCACTGTTGCTTGTGAATGCTTTCACGAATCCAGATGAAGTCAATGGGGTTGCGTTAACACGTGGGCAATGTCACTGCGATTCCAGGGGGGTGCCCAAGGGGTACCTCGACCGTTGTACTACTGTCCTGTTCGGTTCGCCTGCTTTTCGCCCATTCAGTGGCGAAGGCAACTCGACACCGCCGGTCTCAGGCGGTGGGCGCCACGACCTCGAGCCGGTCGGGCACACAGCCGAACCGCACATCGACCCGCGTGCCGACGTAGTCGCCGTCCATCTGCATGTCGATGGCGTTGTCCGCGCGGATCCGCACGTACTCGACGTCGTCGTCGGTCAGCACATGGCCGGCGTGCGGGGATCGCTGCGTCAGCAGCTGGGTGAACACCGGGGTGTTGCGCGGCACGCTCATGGACTGCGAGGCGAAGATCCCGAGTCCGGAGTCGTAGGTGGTGTCCGGGTTGGTCAGCACCGGTCGTTTGCCGATGTAGGTCCACGGGTTCGCGTTGCAGACGAAGGCGAAGTGGACGCCGTCGACGACGCGGACCGGGTCGCCGGGATGCTCACCGGGCAGCTCGACGGTCAGTTCCGGGCGGCGACGGGCCGCGGTCAGGAACGCCTTGGTCGTGGTCCAGATGTAGCGCGCGTCGCTGGCGGGTTTCCCGGACTTGCGTTGGCGCTCGATCGAGTGCACGACCTCGGCATCGACGCCGAGGCCCGCGTTGAACAGGAACCACCGGCCGTCGGCGTGGCCCAGGCTGATGCGCCGCCGCGCGCCGTCGGCGAGCAGGGTGAGCAGCTGACCGGTGGCCTGCAGCGGGTCGGCCAGCACCCCGAGCGACCGGGCGAACACATTGGCGCTGCCTCCGGGAACGACCGCCAGCGCGGGTGTCGGAGATGCCCCGATGGGCTCGCCGGGTGCGTCGAGGAGACCGTTGACGACCTCGTTGACGGTGCCGTCGCCGCCGTGGACGATCACCACCGGGCATCCCTCGGCGCGGGCACGGGCGGCGATCTCACCGGCGTGGCCGCGATGGGTGGTCAGTTCGACGGTCAGGTCGAGTCGCGCCGAGAGGGTGTGCGCCAACGCGTCGCGACCCGCATCGGTGGTCGAGGTCGCGAACGGGTTGACGATCAGCAGGGCACGCACGATTTCTGAGCCTAGAGGGTGTCGCCACAGCGGTCACAATCTCCGTCGGTCTCCGCGTCGTCGGTTCGTCACCGTTTCCGGTGTGGCCGGCCGGGCGTTCTACGCTGGGGGAGTGATGCAGACCAGCCCCGATCCGTCGAGCCGTTCGGCGCGCCCACCGACCGCGGTCCGACGGGGTGGGGCGATCGTCGCCCTCGAGGGTCTCGCCGCGATCGTCATCGCGGTGGTCCTGTGGATCCATGCCGCGGGCGGCGCCGACGAGAGCTTCATCAGCAGCTACGGCACGGGCGCATGGTTCGCCATCCTCGGCGCAGGCGTGCTCGCGGGCGGTCTGGCGCTGATCACCGGTCGTCGGTGGGGTCGGGCCATCGCGGTGGTCGCACAGATCCTGCTGATCCCGGTGGCGTTCGCGCTGCTCACCGACAGCGGGCAACCCCAGTACGGCGCGCCCCTGCTGATCGTGGTGATCATCGTGCTCGTGCTGCTGTTCTCGCCGTCGTCGGTGCGCTGGCTCGCGGCCGACTACGCACCCGATGCCGAGCCCGACGAGATCCCGCCCGACGTCGTCAAGAAACCCAAACGCAAGAGCTGACAAGCCGCTCGGGTCGAATCGACTACAAACGCTCCACTTTTCGAGAAACGCTCCGGTTGCAACCGGAGCGTTTCGCTACAAGTGGAGCGTTTGTCGTCCACACAGTCAGCACGTGGCGGACTACGTCACCGGGCGGGTGGGACGTCCTGCGTCGACATAGTCGGCGCTGCGGTAACCGGTGAGTCCCAGAGTTGTGAGGCGGCGGGTTTCACCGTCAAAGCTCAGGACCGCGATCGACGCGGGCAGCATCGTGAAGTGCTGTCCGCTGCCGATCGGCGATCCGATCCAGCGGGCCAGTAGCGACCGCGAGAAGTGACCGTGCGTCACGAACACGACATCACCGTGTTCCACCAGCGGCGTCACCTTGTCGATGACCTGATCGACGCGGTCGCTCATCTGATCCGGGGTCTCACCGTTCGGCCCGCCCTCGGAGAAGACCGTCCAGTTCGGGTCGGTCTCGTGGATCGTCGGGCTCGTCAGACCCTCGTAGTCGCCGTAGTTCCACTCGGTGAGAAGCGGCTCGGTCTCGTCGACCTTCAGCCCGGCCAGTTCGGCCGTGCGCTGCGCACGCAGACGCGGCGAGGCGATGACGCGTGGATTGCTCAGGAGAAGCTCTGCGATCGGTTCGGCCAGACTGCGCGCCTGTTCGACGCCCTGCTCGGTGAGATCGATGTCAGAGGTGCCCGTGTGGCGCCCGGTACGGGACCATTCGGTCTCGCCGTGCCGGATGACGATCAGTCGATGTGTCGCGGTGCCCACGTCCGTCATTGTGCATCACGCCCGCATACCCTGGTGGACCAGTACACACAGTTCGCCACGAGGGGTCGCCGGAAATGAACACTCACTTCTCACGTCACGGCTTGCGATGACCAAGGTCCTCGCGGTCGCGAATCAGAAGGGTGGGGTCGCCAAGACCACCACGGTCGCATCGATCGGTGCGGCTCTTGCCGCGATGGACCTGTCGGTCCTCGTGGTCGACCTCGATCCGCAGGGATCCCTGACGTTCTCGCTCGGCCACGACCCCGACCTCATCACCACCTCGGTACACGAGGTGCTGCTCGGTGAGGCCGACATAGTCGACGCCCTGGTCTCCACCGAGGACGGGGTGACGCTGCTGCCCGCGACCATCGACCTCGCCGGCGCCGAGGCGTTGCTGCTGATGCGTCCGGGTCGCGAGTACGCGCTCAAGCGGGCGCTGGCCACGGTCGCCCAGGACTACGACGTGATCCTCCTCGACTGCCCGCCGTCGCTCGGTGTGCTCACGCTCAACGGGCTGACCGCGGCCGACGAGGTGGCGGTCCCGCTGCAGTGCGAGACGCTGGCGCACCGCGGCGTGGGACAGTTGCTGCGAACGGTGACCGAGGTCCAGCAGATCACCAACCCCGATCTCCGTCTGCTGGGCGTGATCCCGACGCTGTACGACGCGCGGACCACGCACAGCCGTGACGTGCTCGCCGACGTCTCCGATCGCTACGACCTGCCCGTGCTGAGTCCGCCGATCCCGCGGACGGTGCGCTTCGCCGAGGCGTCGGCGTCGGGTGCGAGTGTGATGGCCGGTCGCAAGAACAAGGGGTCGCAGGCCTACCGCGAGCTGTCGGACAACCTCTGGCAGCACTGGGACGCGGGCAAGCCGCTCGTGACCCTCGAGGCGACCGTCTGACCCGATTCCCCTCCGGGCGTGGGTCTCACGTCCCGAGCAGCATGTGGATCCGGCCGCCGTACAACTGGGCCACGTCGTTGCCGATGGGTGCGAGCGTGATCGTCCCGGTGCGGTAACCGGGCCGGTCCACCGGGATGGTCCGGACCTGTCGTCCGGTGCCCGGATCGAGGATGGTGATCCCGGTCGGACCCGGAACGAGCAGGTCGCGGCCCATGAGCGCGGCCGGTCCCAGCGTCCCGGGCACCTGATAGGTCGGGGTCAGCGCCGACGCGTCGAGGATGATCGTGCTCTTCCCGGTGTAGTAGCTCAACAGACCGTCGCGCGTCTGGGGGTGGGAGTCGGCAGGCGGTGTCGAATCGCCGAGCACCTCGTGTGAGCTCGTCAGGGTCGCGTTCATCCCGTACACCTGCAACTGCGGGCCGCGGTCGGTCTGCAGGGCGCCCGAGGCGCCGACGTAGACCGCGACCGCCGACGACGACACCGCGACGACGCGCGGCGGCGGCTCGGAGGTGCCGCTGGTGATGACGCGCGAGCCGCTCTCGTCGACCTTCTCGTCCTTGTCCTGCGCCGCGGCGATGATGGTCAGGCGGTAGCCGGGCTCGTCACCGCAGCGTTCGATGACCGCGATCTGATCGGCGCCGGTGGCACTGGAGAGCAGGACGCACCCCGATCGGGGTTGGGTGCCGGGTTTGACCGGCGCCGACACGCGGCCGTACTCGACGCCGCGGACCAACGTCGAACCCCACGACTCGAGTCGCGAATCCCCTTGCGAGACGACGTAATCGGCCCCGGCGGACAGGGAGACGGAACTGTCGGCGGCGCTGGCGCGGGTGGCGGCGCGGCGGCCGTCGGACGCGTCGAGCGCGGTGACCTCGCTGCACCCGCGGCTGTTGCGGTAGACCGCGACCACCCGGGGCGACGAGGAGTACGCGCCGATGACGCCGCAGAGCGGGTCGGCGCGGTGATAACTCCAACGGACGTCGCCGGAGCCGGGATCGTGCCCGGCGACGGTCCCGTCGTCGGCGGTGACCACCGCGCTGTCGGTGACGACGGTCGACGCGGTGTCCGACGAGTCCGCCTGCCATCCGGAGGTGAACCCTTCCGGGGCCGAGGTCGCCGTGTCGATCGACGGCAGGGGAGCGGCAGCGAAGTCGTCGGAGGAGCGACGCGACGTGCTCGCCCACCAGACGGCCGCGGCGACGAGCGCCACGACCAGCACGATCACGACGACGATCGCGAGATCACCGCGGGTGCGACGCTCGGGTCGGATGCGCACGGGCGGGTCGGCCGATCCGGGCGTGCGGAGCTTCACTCGTTCGCGGGGCTCGCAGATGCCGACGTGTTGCCTCCCGTGGAGTCGCCACCACCACCGGCACCGCGGCGACGACGCCGACGACGCGGCTTGGACGCACCGCCGTCCTCGGCCGTCTTGGTGCTGCCTGCGCCGGCGCTCTCGGTCGTCGTGGCATCGGTGTCCGCGGCGGCGCTCGCCGCAGCGGCACCACCCGAACGGGTCCGGCGACGCTGACGGTCCGCGCGGGGTGCGCGCTCTTCGCGTGCCTCACGCTTGTCGCCCCCGCCCCGGTTGTCACCGCCCCGGTTGCCGCCGCCGCGACTTCCGCCGCGACCGTCGCTGTTGCGACTGTCGCCGGGGCGGTCGGTGTAGCTCTCCTTGCGGCGACGATCGCTCTCGGCCTGCGAGATCGCTCCCTCGAGTCGTCCGCTGGTCCCGTCGGCGATGTCGAGGTCCGCGCGCAGGTGCTCGGAGCTGGAATACGTCTCGACCGGCTCCGGGATGCCCAGGTTCAGCGCATCGTTGATGAGCTTCCACTTGTGCAGCTCATCCCAGTCCACGAGCGTGACCGCGATGCCGGTACGACCCGCGCGGCCGGTACGACCGATGCGGTGCACGTAGGCCTTGTCGTCCTCGGGGCACTGGTAGTTGATGACGTGGGTGACGTCGTCGATGTCGATGCCGCGGGCGGCGACGTCGGTGGCGACGATGACGTCGATGCTGCCGTCCCGGAAGCGTCCGAGGGCCTTCTCACGGGCGACCTGACCGAGGTCGCCGTGGACGGCACCGACCTTGAAGCCGCGCTCGGTGAGGTCGTCGGCGACCTTCTGCGCGGTCCGCTTCGTGCGGGTGAAGATCATGGTCGCGCCGCGACCCTCGGCCTGCAGGACACGGGCCACCAGCTCGGCCTTGTCCAGCGCGTGGGCGCGGTAGGCGTACTGCTTCGTCCGGTCGTGCACGGCGGAGTCGCCGGCGTGCTCGGCGCGGATGTGCGTCGGCCGGTTGAGGAACGTGCGGGCCAGCGTGACGATCGGGCCGGGCATGGTCGCCGAGAACAGCATCGTCTGACGCTGGTCGGGCAGCGACCGCATGATGCGCTCGATGTCGGGCAGGAAGCCGAGGTCGAGCATCTCGTCGGCCTCGTCGAGGACGAGGATCTGCACCTTGCCGAGGATCAGGTGGCCCTGCTGCGCGAGGTCCATCAGTCGTCCGGGCGTACCCACGACGACGTCGACACCGGACTGCAGTTCGGCGATCTGCGACTCGTAGGGGCGGCCGCCGTAGATCGAGGTGATCGACAGCTTGCGCTTCGGCTTGGGCTGCGGGTCGACGTCGAGCTTGGCCGCGGCGACCTGCAGGTCGCCGGTGACCTGGATGCACAGCTCGCGGGTGGGGACGATGACCAGCGCACGGGGGGTCCCGTCGAGCGGGCGGAGCTTGCCCTCGCTGCCGGGGGCCACCATCGAGATGCGGTGCAGCAGCGGCACTCCGAAGCCCAGGGTCTTGCCCATACCGGTGCGGGCCTGACCGATGAGGTCGTCACCGGCCATGGCCAGCGGGAGGGTGAGCTCCTGGATGGCGAAGGTGTTGGTCTTGCCGTCGTCGGCGAGCGCGTCGACGATCTCCTGGCGGACGCCGAGCTCGGCGAACGTCGGGGCGACGTGGGTCTCGGTGTCGACGACGGTGGTCTGCGGGGAGTCGCTGTCCGGTGTCTCGGCGACGACGACCACGGTGTCGTCGTCGATGGGCTGGTCGGTGGTCACGCCGGTGGCGGCGGAGTTGTCGGTAGTGATTTCGGTGCCTTCCGATGTATCGGAGCACGCACGAAAAAGGCTTCACACCGCCGGGCGAACCGGGGTCCGTGGGCGGGAGCCGAAGTTTCACGGCTCGAGATCGGTCGAGAAGTGCGCGCACATTGTGTGTGACGGCGGGCTCCGGAGGGCAGTCGATGCCCCCGCGCCAGCGCGTCTGGAAGCGATTGTACGTGGTGAGGGACCCGTGCCCCGCATCGCACGCTCGTCGGGGAGCCTGTGCCGCCCCCGCTGATCACGATCATCTCCTACGATCGGGCCATGTCCTCGACCTCGCCCCAGCCCGACGCGCCCCAGATCCCCCGGGACCATCCGGGCATCACGTCGTTGTTCGGTGTGCTGTTGGCCGGCGAGCTCGCGGCCTTCTATCGACTGACCGAGGAGGCGCGGATGGCGCCGCACATCCGTGGTCGCGTGGCGATGGCGCAGATGGCCGGCGAGGAGATGGCGCACTTCGAGGTCCTCGCCGACGAGCTGACCCGGCGCGGGCAGGACGTGGTCGACACCGTCACGCACTACCGGCCGGTCCTGGACCAGTACCACGGCTCCACCACCCCGAACACGTGGCTGGAGGCGATGGTCAAGGCCTACATCGGTGACGGTCTCGCGGCCGACTTCTACCTCGAGGTCGCGCACACCCTGCCCGCCGACGCCGAGGAGATCGTGCAGCGGGTGATGGCCGAGACCAGCCACTCCGATTTCGCGTGTGACGAGGTGCGCGCGGCGATCGCCGCCGATCCGTCGCTGGCGTCGCCGCTGCGGCTGTGGGGCAGGCGCCTGCTCGGCGAGGCCATCACACAGGCGCAGCACGTGCTGGCCTCCGAGGAGGAGTTGACCGGTCTGCTGTTCAGCGAGGTCGCCGACTTCACCCGCATCTCCACCTTCTTCGATTCCATCCAGGACCGCCACGCCGCGCGCATGGCCCGTCTGGGTCTGGACTGACCGCTCGCACCGAGCGCCCGGTGTTCGCCAGCAGCGGATCGGGTGCTGGGCCCGGCGACAGCTGAACTAGCCTGGAAACCATGCGGTCCGAACTCGGATCGCGAGCACCATGCACACGATGTTGAGGAGAACGAACCGTGACGGTTGACGTGAAGATCGGTATCACCGACAGCTCTCGCGAACTGGTGGTGCAGTCCGACCAGACGAGCGACGAGGTACACGCCGCCGTGGAGTCCGCGCTGTCGGGCAAGGAACAGCTCCTGCGTCTCACCGATGACAAGGGCGCCCGGTACCTCGTGCCGGTCACCAAGATCGCCTACGTCGAGGTCGGCTCCTCCGAACGGCCGAAGGTCGGTTTCGGCGCGTCCTGAGAAGGTCAGGACTCCCCGGAGTCCTTCATGAGCGGAACGTGTGACAAGCCGCCCCACAGCAGTTCGACGGTCGTGTCCACGGCCTCGCGCTTGCTGATGGGGCGCTTTGCGTCGAGCCAGTAGCGGGCGTTGACCTGACTCGCGCCGACGAGTCCGGCGGCCAGCATCCGCGACCGGTAGGGGTCGAGGCCGGAGTCGTGCATGACGAGTCCGTAGACGGCGTCGACGCAGGCCTCGGTCGCTCCCTCGACCCGTCGGATCGCCGCGGGGTCGAGGGCGTCGGACTCGAAGATCAACCGGTAACCCTGATGGTCCTGATCGATGAAGTCGAAGAACGCGTTGACCGCGGCCCACACCCTCATCTTGTTGTTGGTGGTCATCTCCAGCGCCTTGCGCACCTCGACGACCAATGAGTCCGCATGTGCTTCCAGGACCGCGAGATAGAGGTCCAGTTTTCCCGGGAAATGCTGGTAGAGAACAGGTTTGCTGACGCCGGCGTGCACCGCGATCTCGTCCATGCCCGCGGAGTGGTAGCCGCGTTCGACGAAGATCTCACTGGCGGCGTCGAGCAGTTGGATACGACGGGCGCTGCGTGGCATACGGGTGTTGCGTCGGCTCGCCGAATCGGTTGCGACACGGTCAGGGGAGCCAGGCATGCGTCGACAGTACTCGGTGGGGATCGACGTCACCGGGCGGTGAGGCATGCTGGAGAGGTGTCGAGCACCGACCCCGCTGTGACGCAGCCGGGCAGCCACCAGCCGATGTCCGATCCCTCCGATCCCGCGAGACCGTCGCCGCTTCGCGACCTGCTCGCCCCCCTCGACCGCGACACCGACCCGTGGCCGGGCCGCCACGTCGACCTCGCTCCCTTCCGGATATACCTGCGTCGGGTGGCGCGCGTCCCCGACACCGCCGAGGCGGTCGCCGGCCGGGTGCTCTACGTCCACGGTCTCGGTGGGTCGTCGCTGAACTGGACCGACCTCGGCGAGGTGCTGGCCCCGGTGCTCGACGGGTACGCCATGGACCTGCCCGGCTTCGGGTTCTCCGATCCGCCCGCCGACGGTGGTTATTCGTTGACGATGATGACCGACTCGGTGATCGCGGTCCTCGAGCACCTCGGTGGCGCGCACGTGGTCGGCAACTCCCTCGGCGGCGCCGTCGTCGCGCGGGTGGCCGCCGCCCGTCCCGACCTGGTGCACACCCTGACGCTCATCTCGCCGGCGTTCCCCGACCTGCGTCCGCGTGTCCGCAGGCTGTCGTTCATCCCGTTGACGCTGGCCACCGTGCCGCGGGTGGGGCCTGCGGTGTTCGGATACCTCGGACGCGCCCACCCCGAACGGCAGGTGGCGCAGACGCTGCGCGAGATCATGGTCCGCCCCGAGGTGTTGGGCACCACCCGGACCGCCCAGGCCGTCGAGCACGCCGTCGCACGCGCCGAACTGCGTTGGGCGCCGGAGGCGTTGTCGCGCAGCCTCAACGCGCTCGTGACGAGCTGGGTGTGGATGTCCGGACGCGACCACTGGCGTCGGGCGCGGCAGATCACCGCGCCGACCCTGGTCATCTGGGGCGGCCGGGACAAGCTGGTGAGCTCGGCCATCGCACCGCGGTTGATCCGGACGATCGCCGGATCGCGGCTGGTCATGTTCGGCGCGGTCGGCCACGTCTGCCAGATGGAGATCCCGGTGGAGACCGCCCGCGAGATCGCCAGACACCTCGAGGTGCACCGCCCCGCGGCGGCTCCCGCCGACTGAGCCGGTGCCCCGCGACACCACTGCGGCCTCGAGGCGGTTCGGTTCCCTCGGAACGCCGTTGCCCTGTGAGAGGGTTGTTCGGTGAGTACCGCAGGCGGCGGACCCCGCGTTCCCGGCCCGGCCGGAGAACGGTCCACGGACCGGGGCGCCGCCGTGCCCCCGGCACGTGAGCGGATCCGCGAGGGCACGCGGTCGGCCCGGTCCTCGTCGCGTCGCGCCCCCGGGCAGGCCGCGCGCACCCCCCGCGCCTCACAGTCGGGCCCGATCCGTGCGACCGATCGGGACGCGTCCCCGGGCGCCGCACCACGATCACGACCCGGCGACGATCAACCGCTGCGCGCGCACTGGGACCCGACCGCCGCGGACGTCGGCCGCGCGCCCATGCCCCGACCGGAACGCAGGACGCAGTCGGCGCTCGGCCGTTTCCTGCACACCTACGGGTGGCGTGCCTACGCGATCCCGGTCCTGGTCGTGCTGACCGTCCTGCTGATCGTCGCGACCGTGCGCGACTCGGGCGCCTCGAGCACCGCGCAGACGGCGCCGGGCACGGGGGTCCGTAACACCAACGTCAACGCGGCGACCACCGCGATCGGCGCGCCCACAGGTGGTGCGTCGGCGACGGTCCTGCCCGCCGGTCAGCTGCCCGCCGGCGGTTCGTTCACCGAGGTGGGCCGCAAGTCGTGGCGGGTCATCCCGGGCACCACCGGTGTCGTCGGCAACGCGTCGCGGGTGTACACCTACACCGTCGAGGCCGAGAACGGTCTGGTGCCACAGGATTACGGCAGCGACACCATCTTCGCCAAACTCGTCGACGCCACCCTCGCGAACCCGAAGAGCTGGATCGGCGGCGGCAAGGTCGCGTTCCGTCGGATCGCCGGCGGCAACCCCGACTTCCGGGTCTCGCTGACCTCGACCGGCACCACGCGCGAACTGTGCGGTTACCAGATCAAGCTCGAGTCGTCCTGCTACTACCCGCCCGAGGCCCGCGTGACGTTGAACGAGGCCCGCTGGGTGCGCGGCGCGGTCGCCTACCAGGGTGACGACCTGCTCTATCGGCAGTATCAGATCAACCACGAGGTCGGACACGCCATCGGTTACGAGCAGCACGAGCCCTGTGAGTCCGACGGCGGGCTGGCGCCGGTGATGATGCAGCAGAGCTTCGGCGTCGCCAACAGCGAGATCATGGCGTTGGACCCGGACATGCGCGCCAACCGCGACCTCGTCTGCCGCGCCAACCCCTGGCCGTTCCCCACCCGCTGACCCGATGTCGACACTTCCACCGCTGGTCGAGCCCGCCGCTGACCTCAGCCGCGAGGAGGTCGCCCGCTACAGCAGGCACCTGATCATCCCGGACGTCGGCATGGACGGTCAGAAGCGGTTGAAGAACGCCCGCGTGCTGGTCATCGGTGCGGGGGGACTGGGATCGCCGACCCTGCTCTACCTGGCCGCCGCGGGCGTCGGGACGATCGGCATCGTCGAGTTCGACGAGGTCGAGGAGTCGAACCTGCAACGCCAGGTCATCCACGGGCAGTCCGACATCGGCCGGTCGAAGGCGGCGAGCGCCCGCGACTCGATCCGCGGGATCAACCCGTTCGTCGACGTCGAGCTGCACGAGTTCCGTCTCGAACCCGACAACGCGATCGAGTTGTTCGGCCGCTACGACCTCATCCTCGACGGCACCGACAACTTCGCCACCCGCTACCTCGTCAACGACGCCGCGGTGCTGGCCCACAAGCCCTACGTGTGGGGCTCGATCTACCGCTTCGAAGGACAGGCGTCGGTGTTCTGGGAGGACGCGCCGGACGGGCGTGGGCTGAACTACCGCGACCTGTACCCGCAGGCGCCGCCGCCGGGGATGGTGCCGTCGTGCGCCGAGGGGGGTGTGCTCGGCATCCTGTGCGCCTCGATCGGGTCGATCATGGGCACCGAGGCGATCAAGCTCATCACCGGGATCGGCGAGACCCTGCTCGGTCGGTTGATGATCTACGACGCCCTCGAGATGGAGTACCGGACCATCCGCGTCCGGAAGGACCCCGAGGCCGCACCGATCACCGGGCTCATCGATTACGAGGCGTTCTGCGGCGTGGTCTCGGCGGAGGGGTCCGACGCCGCGTCGAGCTCCACGGTCACCGCCGCCGAGCTCAAGGCGAGGATCGACGCGGGGGAGAGCATCGCGCTCATCGACGTCCGCGAACCGGTGGAGTGGGACATCGTCCACATAGACGGCGCGACGCTGATCCCCAAGGGGGAGTTCGAGTCCGGCGCCGCGCTGTCCGAGCTTCCCCAGGACCGTCCGGTCGTCCTCTACTGCAAGACCGGTATCCGCTCGGCCGAGGCGCTCGCCGTGGTGCGACGGGCCGGATTCGCCGACGCGCAGCACCTGCAGGGCGGCGTCCTGGCGTGGGCCGCGCAGATCGACCCGTCGCTCCCGGTCTACTGACCCCGCTCGTGCGCACCCGGGCACTACGGTGACCACGTGAGCACGCCCGGATCCGAGACACCGCCCGTCACCGACGCGGTCGTGCTGGCGTCGGCGCGCGGTCGCTGGGTGGTCGCCTGCGCGGTACTCGGTTCGGGCATGGTGATGCTCGACGGAACCGTCGTCAACGTCGCGTTGCCGAAGATCGGGGAGGAGTTCGACGTCGGTCTCGCGCCGCTGCAGTGGACGGTCACCTCGTACATGCTGACGCTGTCCGCGCTGATCCTGCTCGGTGGATCGCTGGGCGACCGACTCGGCCGACGTCGCGTGTTCGTGATCGGGGTGGTGTGGTTCGCCGCAGCGTCGCTGCTGTGCGGGTTGGCTCCGAATGTCGTTGTCCTGGTGGGTGCTCGTGCGTTGCAGGGGATCGGTGGAGCGCTGCTGACTCCCGGGTCGCTGTCGATGATCCAGTCGTCGCTGCGCCATTCCGATCGTGCCCGCGCCATCGGCGTGTGGTCGGGACTCGGCGGTGTCGCGGCCGCGGTCGGTCCGTTCCTCGGTGGCTGGCTCGCCGACGGCCCCGGGTGGCGCTGGGCCTTTCTCGTCAACGTCCCCGTCGCGGTGGTCTGCGTGTTCGTCGCGATCCGCCACGTGCCCGAGACCCGCGATCCGGACGCGCACGGACCCTTCGACTTCGGGGGCTCGGCCGTCGGAGCGATCGCGCTGGCGTGCGCCACGTTCGCGCTCATCCGGGCCGCGGCCGGAGGTTCTGCGCTCGAGATCGGTGTGGTGGCACTGGCGGCGGTGGTGTTCGGGGTGGCGTTCGTGACCGTCGAGCGGCGCATCGACAACCCGATGATCCCCACCGACATCTTCGCCTCGCGTCCGTTCACCGTCATCAACGTGATGACGTTCGCGGTGTACGCCGCGTTCGGTGGGTACTTCTTCATCGCGGCCCTACAGCTGCAGGTGGTGTCGGGGTACTCGGCGTTCTGGGCCGGTGCGGCCCTCACCCCGGCGACGATCCTGATGCTGTTGTTCTCCGCGCGGTCGGGCGCGTTCGCCGCCCGGATCGGGCCCCGTGCCCCGCTGACCGTCGGCGCCCTGTTCTGCGCAGCCGGTCTGCTGCTCATGCTGCGGATCGGCCCGCACGCGTACTACCCGACCGACGTGCTGCCGGGCGCACTGGTGCTCGGTACCGGCATGGTGCTGCTGGTGGCGCCGTTGACCGCGACCGTGCTCGCCGCCGCCAGCGACGAGCACTCCGGGGTGGCCAGCGGCGTCAACAACGCGGTGGCGAGAGCTGCGGGCCTGCTCTCGGTCGCGGCCATCCCGCTGATCACGGGCACGTCGGCGAACGCCGGCCTCGGTGCGGCGTTCGACGACACCTTCACCCGGGCGATCCCCGTCTTCGCGGCGCTGCTGATCGCCGCCGCCGCCCTGTCGTGGGTGGGTCTGCGGCCGACTCCGCCGCGCCGGGCACGAATTCATCGACCGGAACACCCGTCTCCATCGAAATGAACACGACCGCACCGCCCACCCTCCCCGCCCCGAGGGTGTCGGGTCGGTAATCTCAGGAACGTGAATGCCCCGGATCCGCCCGACCACGTCATCGCGACGTTCGGTCTCACCGGGTCGACGCCGATCGCGTTGACCCGCGAGTGGGAAGGCGGATGGCGCATCGGCGAGGTGGTGCTGTCCCTCGTCCCCGATCACGCACGTGCGGCCTGGTCGGCCAAGATCCGCGAAGACCTCTACGTCGACGGTGTCCGGGTGGCCCGGCCGCTACGCGGGACCGACGGACGCTACGTCGTGTCGGGATGGCGTGCCGACACCTACGTCGCCGGTTCGCCCGAGCCGCGCCACGACGAGGTCGTCTCCCTGGCCAACCGGCTGCACCAGGTCACCGCCGACCTCGAACGTCCCCGGTTCCTCCTGCAACCCCCGGCGCCGCCGTACACCGACGTCGACGTGTTCAACGCCGCCGACCGTGCGGCCTGGGAGGACACCCCGATGCGGTCGGCCCGAGCCGCCGGCTTCGGTGATCCGACCTCCCCGGACGGGGTCAAGAGCATCGAGATGCTCAAAACCCTTGCCACCCTGCGCAAGCCGGTGTCCTCGCCGTCGCAGCTCGTGCACGGCGACCTCTTCGGCACGGTGCTGTTCGCCGGTGCGGCCGCACCCGGCATCACCGACCTGGTGCCGTACTGGCGGCCCGCGTCGTGGGCCGCGGCGGTCGTCGTCGTCGACGCGTTGGCGTGGGGCGGGGCCGACGAAGAACTCGTGGAGCGGTGGGCCGATCAGCCCGAGTGGCCGCAGATGATGTTGCGCGCGGTCATGTTCCGGCTCGCCGTGCACGCGCTGCACCCGCGGTCGTCCTCCGGTGCGCTGACCGGTCTGTCCCACGTGGTCGACGTCGTCCGGCTGATGCTCTAGCGCACGACCCCTCGTACGCCCGTTCCTGCTCGCCGCCTCACCCCGCACCCGAACTCCCGCGTTGGGCCCTCGTTTCCCCGTGTTGGGCCATTGTTGCGCCCCTGTGGGCCGCAGCGCGATCGTGAGAACCGTTGCAGCCCATCAGATGTGCACGTCGGCCCAACGCTGAGGAACGTCGGCCCAACGCGTGGGAACGTCGGCCCAACACGGAGGAAAGTCGACCCAGCACGGGGTGGGTGCGACGCTGTCTCATCGCAGCGACACCGTCGTCCCGCCGGAGAACACCGAGTCGTGCAGGTCGATCGACGCCGGCGTGGTGCCCGCGGGGACGTCGTAGACGATCGTCACGTCGAGGCTGTTGCCCGGGTTGATCTGCTCGTAGAAGATGGCGCCGTCGTTGAACGAGATGGTCGCCCCGGTGTCGGCGGAGAGCTGTGAGCCCGACGGCGTCACCAACTTCTGCGCAGAGACATCGAGGCTCTGCGCCTCGTCGCCGGTGTTCCGGACGGTCAGGTCCACGAGTGTGTAGGTGCCCTGGGCGCGCTCCTGCAGAAACTCCGGTCCGACGGTGGTGCCGCCGTCACGCACCGCGCGGACGGTGAACTCGAACTTGCCGTCACGCACCGGCCGGCCGATGCCCGGGAGCGCACTGGCCGGTGCCTTCGCCGACGGGTCCGCGGCCGAACCGTTCCCGGCCGCCGCCGAGGCGCCGGCGGCATCGGGGGCGGGGTCGCCGGCGCCGGAGTTCCCGCCACTGGTGGCGACCGAGATCACCACGATGACGGCGACGAGACCGCCGAGACCGGTCAGGAACTTGTGCCGGGAGAACCAGCTCTTCTTCGGGGCGGGCGGCGGCGGTGCACCGTAGGGGCTCTGGCCGTAAGGATTCGGGGGCTGGGGGTTCTGGTTCATCGGATTCCTCTCGCGGTGCGTGAACGACCCGACCAGCAGACCCCGCCGACCACGACGCGCGCCTCGGCCGAGAGGTCGTGGTGTCTCCTCCTTTCGGTCGGGACACAGCGCCCGATCGACCGATCCCGCGATGTCCGTCGGTGCCCGTACTGTCCCCACCATGACGGCGGTGAATGCAATGGGTGCGAGGCCGGTCACCGGCCCCCACGCGACCCTGCGCCGCCGCGCCGCGACCACCGGCGTGGTGGCGCTGAGCCTGTTCTGCACGATGATGGCGGCGACTCTTGCGGGCACCGCGCACACCCCGGTCTGGAATGTCGCATTCGGTTGCGTGCTGAATCTCGTGGCCGGCGTCGGACTCGTCTGGCGCCACCGCGCGCCGTGGGTTGTGCTGGCGATGGCCCTCGCCGGTCCGCTGTTCTTCGCCACCGACGCGACTGCGGCATTGATCGCGTTGTTCGCGGTCGCGTCCCACGTTCGAGACCGCAGACTCGTCGCCGCATCCGTGGCGGTGTACGCCGCGTGCGCGGTGTCCCTCGTCTACGACTCGTTCCGGCGCCGCGATTACTCGGTCCTCACGATGGGTGTGCAGATCTCCGACGGAGAGTCCGTCCCGGAATGGAATGTCCCGGTCTGGGTTCCGTTCGTGGTCGCCGCCGTGTTGGTGGGGGCGGTCCTCGCGCTGGCACTGCTGCGTCGGGCGCGGTCGGACCTCGAATCGGTGTCGTCGACACTCGACCGCACCACGAAGGAGTCCGTCGTCATCCGCGAGGAGATGATCCTCGCCGCCGAACGTGCGCGGATCGCCCGGGACATGCATGACACCCTTGCCGCGACGCTCAGCCGTATCTCGTTGATCGCAGGCGGTTTACAGGTGAGCAGCGCCGACGGGCCGGAGCGGGTGGCCAACACGGCGTCACTGATCCAGAGGACGGCCCACGACGGGCTCGACGAGCTCAAACGGATCATCGGAGTCCTGCGGGGCGAGGGTGATCCCGGCCGTCCCACCGGCAGCCAGAACCTCGACGGGGTGGCCGATCTCGTCGGATCGGCGCGGAACGCGGGCGTGCGCGCCGCCCTGGTCGTCGACGTGGCGCCTGGCCAGGTGGGCCACCTGTGCAGCCACGTCACCTACCGCGTCGTGCGGGAGTCGTTGACCAACGCCCAGCGCCACGCCCACGGCGCGCCGGTGTCGGTGGTGGTCCGCGGGGACCCGGCGACCGGGGTCCGGGTGGAGGTGCGCAACCCGATGGTGCCCACCATGGTGCGCGTCGGTGGCACCGGAACCGGACTGCGAGGTGTCGCCGAGGAGATCCGCCAGATCGGTGGGACGTTCGACGCCCGCGAATGGGCGGGGGAGTTCGTGGTGACCGGCTGGTTGCCCTGGCACAGCTGACCGCCGATGTCGGACAGGGCGTTTACCATTCGCACACCATGACCTTTGCAGCGGAGATCGCCGTCCTCGTCGTCGACGACGACCCCATGGTCCGTCGCGGTGTCACCGACATCTTCGGGGCCACCGCCGACATCCGTGTCGTCGCCGGGGTCGACGACGGCGACCAGGTCCTCGACGCGGTGGCCACGTACCGACCCGATGTCGTCCTGATGGACCTGAAGATGAAGCGGCTCGGCGGTCTCGAGGCCACCGAGGCGTTGATGGCGCTTCCGCAGCCACCCAAGGTGATCGCCATGACGTCGATGGACCTCGACGACGTGGTCACCGCGTCGATCGCGGCGGGCGCCCACAGCTTCCTGCGCAAGGACGAGGCGCCGGAGACGTTCCACCAGGCGGTCCGGGTCGTGGCGGCGGGCAACACCCTGTTCAGCCTGGAGTCGCTCCGGGAGATCGTGGGGCGCGAGCGTCGAACCGTACCCGCGCCGGCGCTGCGATCACTCACCGCGCGGGAGCGCGAGGTGCTGGTCGAGTTGGCCTCGGGTGCCACCAACGGGGAGATCGCCGGGCGGCTCTACCTCGGCCAGACAACCGTCAAGTCACACGTCTCGTCCATCTCCACGAAGCTCGGCACACGCAACCGGGTGCAGATCGCGATCGAGGCGTTCCGCGCCGGCGTCGTCGTCTGACGGCTCGCGTCAGCTACCGAAGCAGAACGGGAAGCACGGTCCGGGGTAGCTGATGGTGACCTGGGAGCCCGACGGCGTGAACACCGGTGACGGGACGCCGGGGAAGCTCGATCCACCGCCGCCACCACCGTTGCCGAATCCTGCGGAACCGCCGAAGAATCCGCCGCCTCCGCCGCCACCCGCGCCGACAGCCTTGCCGCCGAAGCCGAACCCACCCACACCGGACCGGCCCGCGGGGGTCGCGGGATTGGACAGCCCGCCGGGGCCACCGCCGGCCGCGCCGTTGTTGCTGTTGCTCTCACCCGGGCGTCCGCCGTCGCCGCCGCGGCTCGCAGCGGTCGTACCGCCGGCACCACCGGCCACGATCAGCCGCGACTTGAGGGACGCGAACGACGACGCCGGGCCGCCGACCGTGCGGACGTCGCTCGCGCCACCGCCACCGGCGGGACGACCCGCGCCGCCGCCGTTGTAGCCACCGAGGGCCAGCTGACCGAACTGCTTGGCCGTCTGGCCACCGCCGCCGACGTAGACGAACAGACGCTGGCCGCCGCGAGCGGGGATGTAGGTGGTGATCTTCGACGCGACCGTGGGGCGGCCCTGGATCGCGCCGCCGCCACGGGCGCCGGTCGCGGTGACCAGTACCCGGTTCAGGCCGCGCGGGACCACGAAGGTCTGCGAGGTACCGGTGTAGGTGAAGGTGCACCGGATGGTGGCCTGGAACGGCGCCTGCGTGCACCCTGCGGGCAGCGCGGCGGCCGCGGGGCCGACCCCGAGGATCGTTCCGGCGAGGGCGATGACGCCGGCACCTGCGACAGCGACGACACGATTTCTGATCATGAACCCCAACCCTGGTGTGTTTCGGTGGTGAGCTAGCTCACCGTACGTCAAGGAACGATAACGGATCGGTGATTCCGGTCCGCAGGTCACTCGCCGAAACGCGCTACGCGCGACGCGAGCGCGCTCGAGGTCGGACGGCTCACGCGGGTCGGTGCACCGGGGTGAGCAACTCGTGACCACGCGGACACGCGCTGACAAGTCGACGCAACACCGGCTTCCTACGGTTGCGCCATCAACCGACGCCACGTCGGTCCGGCGCGGTGCTCCACCGCGTCACGCAGCAGCTCGGACGAAAGGCCACGGCGTGACCACACCAGCCAGCACCCGCAAGCACTACATCACCGACTGGGATCCCGAGGACCGTGAGGCCTGGGACAACGGAAACGACAAGATCGCCAAGCGCAACCTCATCTGGTCGGTGATCTGCGAACACGTCGGGTTCTCGGTGTGGTCGCTGTTCTCCGTCCTGGCGCTGTTCATGGGCCCCGAATATGGCATCACGCCCGCGCAGAAGTTCACCATCGCGGCCACCGCGACCTTCGTCGGTGCCCTCCTGCGTATTCCGTACACGCAGGCGACGGCGAAGTTCGGTGGTCGTAACTGGGCGATCTTCAGCGCCATCGTGTTGTTGATCCCCACCGGCCTGACGATGATGCTGATGCTCAACCCGGGTGACTTCGGGTTCGGGTGGTTCCTGTTCGTCGCAGCTCTGACCGGCTTCGGTGGCGGCAATTTCGCGTCGTCGATGACCAACATCAATGCCTTCTATCCTCAACGCCTCAAGGGCTGGGCCCTGGGCCTCAATGCGGGTGGCGGCAACATCGGCGTGCCGGTGGTGCAGCTGGTGGGTCTCGCGGTGATCTCGGTGTCGACCGGGCGCCCCGAGATCGTCTGCGCCATCTATCTGGTCGCGCTGGCGCTGGCCGGAGTGGGCGCCGCGTTCTACATGGACAACCTCGACCACCAGACGTCCAGCGCCAAGGCGATGGTCGATTGCCTCAAGCATCGCGACACCTGGCTGATCTCGCTGCTCTACATCGGCACATTCGGGTCGTTCATCGGTTTCGGTTTCGCATTCGCCCAGGTGCTCAACATCAGCTTCACCGCGTCGGGCGCCTCGAAGCCTGCCCTCGCCGCGGCCCAGATCGCCTGGCTCGGTCCGCTGCTCGGTTCGGTCAGTCGTCCCTACGGCGGCAAGCTCGCCGACAAGATCGGCGGCGGCCGAGTCACCATGTACTGCTTCGCCGCGATGGTGGCGTCCTCGGCGATCCTCGTCGTCGCCGGCACGATGTCCGACGCCAACGGCAAGAAGATCGGCACCGGCGAACTGGTCGCGTTCATCGCCGGCTTCATCCTGCTGTTCCTCATCTCCGGCGTCGCCAACGGCTCGGTGTACAAGATCATCCCCGCTGTGTTCGAGGCCAAGGCGAAGGCAAACGCCGGACTCAACGCCAAGGGCAAGGCCATCTGGTCGCGGTCGATGTCGGGTGCGTTGATCGGTATCGCGGGTGCCTTCGGTGGACTCGGCGGCGTCGGCATCAACCTGGTGTTGCGACAGAGCTACCTGTCGAACAAGTCCGCGACGGCCGCGTTCTGGGTGTTCCTGCTCTTCTACGTTGTCGCCGGTGTTGTCACCTGGTGGTTCTACGCCCGCGGCGAGAAGACGGACAACGCGGTCGCAGCACAGAGGGAAACCGACCCGGTCGGGTCGACTGACTCCGCGCTGGCCTGAGCGACCCGTCAACCAAAGGGACAGATGAGCAACAACACCGTCGTGGTCGTCGGTCACGGGATGGTCGGACACCGATTCGTGCAGAACCTGCGTGAGCGGGATGCGACCGACCAGTGGCGGGTGGTCGTGGTCTGCGAGGAACCCGACGCGGCGTACGACCGCGTGGGACTGTCCTCATACGTCAGTGCGTGGGATCGCACGGCGCTGGCGTTGGTGGGCAACGACTACCCCGGCGATGATCTCGTGGAAGTCCGACTCGGGGAGTCGGTGACCGCGGTCGATCGGGCGAGCAAGTCGGTGACGACCTCGGCCGGTGTCGAGATCCGTTACGACGCTCTGGTGTTGGCCACCGGGTCGTACCCGTTCGTGCCACCCATCCCCGGCAAGGACCTCGACGGGTGTTTCGTCTACCGCACCCTCGACGACCTCGACGCCATCCGCGCGGCAGCCGACGCGGCGGGACCCGGTGCGACCGGCGTGGTCGTCGGTGGTGGTCTGCTCGGGCTCGAGGCGGCCAACGCCCTGAAGCTGATGGGCCTCTCGCCGCACGTGGTCGAGTTCGCGCCGCGACTGATGCCGCTGCAGGTCGACGCGGGTGGCGGCGCGCTGCTCGAGAACCTCGTCACCGAGCTGGGGCTGACGGTGCACACGGGTGTGTCCACGACCTCGGTGCAGGCGTCACCGTCGGGCGGGCTGACAGTCACCCTGAGCGACGACTCGACCATCGACGCCGGACTGCTCGTGTTCTCCGCGGGCGTGCGACCGCGTGACGAACTGGCCAGGGCCGCTGGTGTCGGCGTGGGGGAGCGTGGCGGCGTGCTCACCGACAGTGTTTGTCGCACCGACGATCCCGACATCTTCGCGATCGGTGAGGTCGCCGCGGTCGAGGGTCGGTGCTACGGCCTGGTCGCGCCCGGGTACAGCACCGCCGATGTCGTCGTCGATCAGTTGCTCGGGGGATCGACCACGTTCGCCGGCGCGGACATGTCGACCAAACTCAAGCTCCTCGGGGTCGACGTGGCGAGCTTCGGCGACGCGATGGGCGTCACCGAGGGCGCACTCGAGATCGTCTACAGCGACCCGGTCGCGGGCACCTACGCCAAGGTCGTCGTCTCCGACGATGCGCGGACCCTCCTCGGCGGCATCCTGGTCGGCGACGCGGACGCGTACGCACTGCTCAAGCCCATGGTCGGCAGCGAGATCCCCGGCGACCCCGGCGATCTGATCGCACCGTCGTCCTCGGGAACGGCGTCGGGTCTGTCCGCACTGCCCGACGCGGCCGAGATCTGTTCGTGCAACGCGGTGTCGAAGGGCGCGATCTGCTCGTCCATCGCCGACGGCGCGTGCGACGTCGGAGCGGTCAAGTCGGCGACCTGCGCAGGCACCACCTGCGGTGGCTGCCTCCCCAGCATCAAGAAGCTGCTCGCCGAATCGGGTGTGGCGCTGAGCAAATCGCTGTGCGAGCACTTCACGCAGTCCCGCTCGGAGCTCTTCGAGATCGTCTCCGCCACCGGTGTCCGCACGTTCTCCGGACTCATCGAGCGGTACGGCACCGGGACCGGTTGCGACATCTGCAAACCCACCGTCGCGTCCATCCTCGCGTCGACCTCCAGCGATCACATCCTCGACGGCGAGCAGGCCGCGCTGCAGGACACCAACGACCATTTTCTGGCGAACCTGCAGAAGAACGGCTCCTACTCGGTGGTGCCGCGGATGCCCGGTGGCGAGGTCACCGCCGACCAACTGATCGTGATCGGGCAGGTGGCCAAGGACTTCGGGCTCTACACCAAGATCACCGGTGGACAGCGCATCGACATGTTCGGTGCCCGCGTCGAGCAGCTGCCCCAGATCTGGCGCCGTCTCGTCGACGCCGGGATGGAGTCCGGACAGGCCTACGGCAAGAGCCTGCGGACGGTGAAGAGCTGCGTCGGCACGAGTTGGTGCCGCTACGGCGTGCAGGATTCGGTGGCGATGGCCGTGCGACTCGAGCAGCGCTACCGGGGACTGCGGTCGCCGCACAAGATCAAGTTCGGGGTGTCGGGCTGCGCCCGCGAGTGCGCCGAGGCCCGGGGCAAGGACGTCGGCGTGATCGCGACCGAGTCCGGCTGGAACCTCTACGTGGCCGGCAACGGCGGTCAGAGTCCGGTGCACGCCCAGCAGCTGGCCTCCGGACTCGACGACGAGACCCTCATCGCCTACATCGACCGCTACCTGATGTTCTACATCCGCACCGCGGACCGACTGCAGCGCACCGCGCCATGGTTGGACTCCCTCGACGGCGGGCTCGAGCACCTCCGCGACGTCGTCTGCGACGACAGCCTGGGTATCTGTGCACAGCTCGAGGAGGCGATGGACGCGCACGTGGCGGGCTACCGCGACGAGTGGTCGGCGGTGCTCGCCGACGACGAGAAACTCAAGCGGTTCGTCTCGTTCGTCAACGCGCCCGACGAGTCCGATCCGACCATCGGCTTCGACGACTCGTCGGGGCGCAAGGTGCCGGTGCTGCTCGGTTCGCCGACCGTCCCGGCGAGGTCCTGAGCCTGCCGGGGTGATCCCACCTGGCGGTTTACCGCCGACCGACACGGGCGAAACACCCCATTCACATCTGCTGACCACACTGGAGGGCGGCGATCACACCACCGCCGGAGGAGTTCTCACCATGACCGTCATCGACCAGCACGACACCGACACCGCGACGCGGGTGTGGACGTCAGCATGTGCGTTCGACGATCTCGTCCCCGGCCGCGGTGTCGCGGTACTGCTGCCCGACGCCATCCAGGTGGCGTTGTTCCGGATGTCCGACGACCGGCTGTACGCGGTCGGGAACGTCGATCCGTTCGGGCGGGCCGCCGTGATGTCCAGGGGTCTCGTCGGAGACCGCGCCGGCGAGCCGACCGTGGCGTCACCACTGCTCAAGCAGGTGTTCTCGTTGCGTACGGGTCGGTGTCTCGACGACGACACGGTCGAGCTGGGCATCTACGAGACCCGTGTCGTCGACGGAACCGTCGAAGTCTGTCCCCGGTGACCCCCACGCCCGTCCCCTGCCCGACCGACCGGCCGCTGGCCGGGTTCACCATCGGGATCACCGCCGCTCGACGAGCCGACGAGTTCGAGGCACTGCTGTGCCGCCGCGGCGCCGAGGTGATGCACGCTCCGGCGATCCGGATCATCCCGCTGGCCGACGACGCCGAACTCGAGCGCGTGACCGCCGACATCATCGCCTCGCCACCCGACGTGGTCGTCGCGACGACCGGTATCGGCTTCCGCGGCTGGATGGAGGCCGCCGACGGGTGGGGCATGGCCGAGAAGCTCGTCGACGCGCTCGGGAAGTCGACCGTGCTCGCGCGGGGTCCGAAGGCGAAGGGGTCCATCCGCGCCGCCGGGCTGCGCGAGGAGTGGTCGCCGCCGAACGAGTCGTCCAGCGAGGTGCTCGACCATCTACTCGATCAGGGTGTCGACGGCGTCCGCATCGGCGTGCAGCTGCACGGTGCGACCACCGAGTGGGAACCGCTGCCGGATCTGTGTCAGGTCCTCCGCGAGGCAGGCGCGATCGTCGTGCCGATCCCGGTCTATCGGTGGACACCGCCCGACGATCACGGTCCGATGGACCAGATGATCACCGCGGCCATCGATTCCGACATCGACGCGATCACCTTCACCAGCGCGCCCGCAGTGGCGTCGATGCTGGGACGAGCACGCGACACCGGTGTCCTCGACTCGCTGCTACACGCCCTGCGGACATCGGTGCACGCCATGTGCGTGGGCGCGGTCACCGCGGGACCGCTGCACGAACTCGAGGTCCCCACACTGCAGCCCACACGCTTTCGTCTCGGGGCATTGGCCCGGCTGATCGCCGACGAACTCCCGCGCCGCGCACAGGTGCTGCGGGTGGCCGGACACGACGTCTCGATCCTGTCGCGCAACGTCGTCGTCGACGGCGAGGTGCGATCGCTGACCAGCGCCGGACTCGCGCTGCTCAAAGGGCTCTCGCGGATCCCGGGTCGTGTCGTGTCGCGTCAGGCGCTCCTCGCCGAGCTGCCCGGTGGCGGTGACGACACCCACGCCGTGGAGACGGCGATGGCACGGCTGCGCACGGCGCTCGGTGATCCGAAGATGGTGCAGACCGTCGTGAAACGGGGATATCGACTGTCGGTCGATCTCGAGTACGACGACGAGGGTGACGATGACTGATCCGGCCGCTTTCCCACCGCACATGACGCCCGTGCTGGTCGCGCACGGAACACGTTCGGCCGCTGGGGTGTCGGTGGTCGCGGCGATCGCCGACCTGGTCTCCGAGCGCATCGGCCGTACGCGGGTCGCGTTCGTCGACGTACTGGGCCCCAATCCGTCCGACGTCCTGGCCGAACTCGACGGACCGGCGGTGGTGGTCCCCGCCTTCCTCGCCGCCGGGTACCACGTCCGCAAAGACCTACCCGAACACGTCGCTCGCAGTGGACATCCCGACGTCACCGTCACCCCGAGCCTCGGTCCGGATCCGGCGCTCGCGCATGTGTTGCACCGGCGTCTGATCCAGGCCGGGTGGCAACCCGGTGACGCGGTCGTCCTCGCCGCGGCAGGGTCGTCGGACGCCTCCGCGTGTGCCGACGTCGGCCGCGCCGCGGGACAGCTCGCCGATCTCGTCGGGGTTCCGGTCGAGGTCGGGTTCGTCACCACCGCGTCGCCGACGGTGCCCGAGGCGGTCGCCACCGCCCGTGCCCACGGCAGCGGGCGGGTGGTCATCGCCGCATACCTGTTGGCGCCCGGTCTGTTCCACACGCGGTTGTCCGACTGCGGCGCGGACGGGGTCACCGATCCGCTCGGCGCCGACCCGGCCATCGCCGATCTGCTGGTGAGCCGCTTCGTCGCCGCCGCGGCGTCGGTGTCGAATTCGCGCTGACCCCGCGCCCCGCTGTTGGGCCCTCGTTGTTCGCTGTTGGGCCCTCGTTGTTCGCTGTTGGGCCCTCGTTGTTCGCTGTTGGGCCACTGTCGGCCGCCACCTGGCAACGACGGCCCAACCCGCGGGAACGACGGCCCAACCCGCGGGAACGATGGCCCGACCGCGTCAGGGCGGGCTCGGCGGGCGATGACGCGCCGTCGACATCTGTACCCGTCCATCGGTGATGACGACCCCTTCGGCGCGCAGGGCCTCCAGCTGGGTGGCGCGCAGATGCGGTGCAGGACGGCCCGATACGCCGATCACCCGGTGCCATGGCAGGTCGATCGAATCGGTGCGCATGATCCAGCCGACGATGCGCGGACTGGACAGGTCCGCGGCCTCGGCGAGGTCGCCGTAGGTCGACACCCGTCCGTACGGGATCTGTGCCACGAGGGCGCGCACCCGTTCGACCTGTTCATCGGTGATCGGCGCCACCGATCACCCCGCGGCGACCGACGCGACGGCGTCCCGGATGAACCGTGCGGTCAGTTCGGGCCGCGACAACGGCACCATGTGGTCGCAGTCCTCGTGGTGCAGGATGAACCGCTCGCCCTGCTGCGCGGTCAGATCGGCGATGAACGACGCTGGCGCATAGGGCGGTTGGACCTTGTCGGCCACCACCAGGCGGACGTCGATGTCGGGCGCCGGCAACACGTACGGACGCGCGAGTTCACTCCAGGTCGTCGTGACCGCGGCGAGATGCACCCGCCACGACATCCGACCGTCGGCGGCCACGAGCAGATGCTCGGCGACCTCGGCGTCGAGGAGCTCCTCGGGCACCTCCCACCACGCCTCGGCACGTTTGCGTTCCCGCGCGTCCTGCTCGTCGCGCAGATACCAGCTGTCGAGGGTGGCCGCGGCCACCTCCGACATGACCGCGCCGTCGAGTCCGATGGCCGGATCCAGCAGGACCAGGCCGGCCACCCGGGACGGCTCGACGCGGGACAGATGGATCGCCAGCGCGCCGCCGAAGGAATGGCCGACGACCACCACGGGGCCGTCGACGTGGGTGTCGAGGACCTCGATGATCGCCGCCACCTGCGCCTCGATCGTCCACGGCGCATCCCACGACGAATGGCCGTGGCCGAGCAGATCGGGGGCGACGATCCGCAGTTCCGGCAGGTGATCGTTCGCCAGGGTCGTCCACCGCCTGCCGTGCCCGGTGATGCCGTGCAGGGCCAGTACCGTGGTCCCGTCGGCCGGTCCGAACACCGGCACCGTCAGAGCTGTCATGGTGGAGATCATGCCGGATCCACGACGCCCCGGGGCTGTCGCACCGTCGTGATCTGATCGGTGTGCACGGGCGAGCAGGATCGACCGGGGAGGCACACATCGAGCACGCGGGAGGGACCACATGACGCAGCCGTCACGGGGATCGTCGCCGCGGCGTGTCGAGGTCCGGGCCACTCTGGTGGCACCCCCACGACCCACCTCGACCGCCCACGAGTGGAACCCGGACGCGGCCGCGCTGATCGCGGGGACCGCACCGATCGAGGCAGACGAACGGTCGGGCTGGCACCCGTTCCGGGTCACCGGCGGTCCCGGGACAGGCAAGACCGCCCTGCTCACCGACATCGCAGTCGCGCGCCTCACCGATCCCGACACCGACCCGGAGTCGGTGCTCGTGCTGGCCGCGAACCGTCGCGCCGCGTCCCGGCTACGGGAGCAGATCAGCGCCCGCGTCCTCGACGCCTCCTCGGATCGCAGTGACCTGAGGCGGTCGACGCGGGAGCCGTTGGTCCGCACCGTTCACTCCTATGCGTTCGCGGTGCTCCGACTCCAGGCGGCCGCGCACGGGAACCCGCCGCCCCGCCTGATCACCGGGTCCGAGCAGGACGCCGTGCTGCGCGAGCTGCTCGCCGGCGACATCGACGACGGGGCACGGCACTGGCCCGAGCGGCTGCGACCGGCGCTGAGCACCGACGGCTTCGCCCAGGCGCTGCGCGATCTGATGATGCGCGCCGCCGAGCGCGGCATCGGGCCTGAAGGGCTCATCGCCCTCGGGCGCGAACACCGCCGCGAGGAATGGGTGGCCGCGGGGATCGCCTACCGCCAGTACGAACAGAGCATGCTGCTGCGCGGTGCCGTCGGGGTCGAGGCGCCGCAGGCGTCGGCGCCTGCCGTCGACGCCGCCGAACTCATCGGCTCCGCACTCACGGCACTCTCCGGCGACGCGGTGCTGCTCGACCGGGAGCGCGCCCGGATCCGGCACCTCCTCGTCGACGACGCCCACCACCTCGACCCGCACGCCGCGGCACTGGTCCGCCTCGTCGGTACCGGCACGGAAGTCACCGTGATCGCCGGCGACGGGGATCAGTCGATCTACGGATTCCGAGGCGCGAGTTCACGTTTCCTCGACACCCTCGTGCCGGCGGGCGGCGACCATGACGTCGTCCTCGAACTCAACCACCGCAGCGCTCATGGGGTGGCCGCGGTGGGTGCCGGTATCGCCGCGCGACTTCCCGGCGCACGCGTCCACCCGCCGACACGGGGCGTGCGTTCCGACACCGAGACCGGCGGTCGGTCCGCGGTGACCGTCACGTCGTATTCGTCGGCGGCCAAGGAGGCGACAGCGGTCGCCGACGCGTTGCGGCGCGCGCACCTGTTCGACGGTGTCGCGTGGTCGGACATGGCCGTCGTCGTGCGGTCGGTCCCGCGAGCCATCGCACCGCTACGACGTGCCCTGCGCTCGGCCGGTGTCCCGGTGGTCACCCCGGCGACCGAGATGCCGCTGCACCGACAACGCGCCGTCGCCGCCCTGATGACCGTCCTGCGTGCCGTCGACCACCCACTCGACGCCGAGGAGATCGTCGAACTGCTCACCGGCCCGGTGGGCGGCGCCGATCCCACCGCGCTGCGCCGGCTGCGCCGCGGTGTCCGTCGTGTCGACACCGAGATGCGTGACGCCGATGCCCCACAGCGGGATTCGCTCGACATCGTCGTCGACCTGGCGGCGTCCGACCGCGCATCGGCGCAGCCGCATCTGGATGCACTGACCGCGACCGAACGCGGATCGCTGGAGCGCGTGCTCGACGTGCTCGACGCCGCGCGCACCGCCGCCCTGCGGGGTGGCGGGGTGGAGGACGTGTTGTGGTCGGCGTGGCAGGCCACAGGGCTGTCGCGTCGGTGGTCGGCGACTGCGTTGCGGGGTGGCCCCGGAGCCGATCAGTCCGACCGCGACCTCGACGCGGTGGTCGCGCTGTTCGACGTCGCGGCCAGCTTCACCGACAACCTGCCCGCCGCGACCCTCGGCGCGTTCGTCGAGCACGTCGGCAAACTGCAGATCCCGGGGGAGGCGCCGCGGCGCAGCGCGATCTCCGACGCGGTCACCATTGTCTCGGCGCACGCCTCGGCCGGACGTGAATGGGAGGTCGTGGCCGTCGCCGGTGTGCTCGACGGGCTGTGGCCGAGCCTGCGCAGCC
Organism: Williamsia phyllosphaerae; assembly: GCF_014635305.1. Lineage (NCBI taxonomy): Bacteria > Bacillati > Actinomycetota > Actinomycetes > Mycobacteriales > Nocardiaceae > Williamsia > Williamsia phyllosphaerae. Next base: position 2,343,276 of record NZ_BMCS01000001.1, read on the forward strand.
GCGGGAGCATCCTCGCCACACAACAACTGGTCGACCTGCTCGACGGGGTGGCCGCCGAGGGCATCGACACAGTCTCCCGCTCGGCGGTCGCCCTCGCCGAGGAACGACGGCTGTTCCTGGTCGCCTGCTCCCGCGCGCGCCGACAACTCCTGGTGTCCGCGGTCGACGACGGCAGCGGGGATTCCGCGCCGTCGCGGTTCGTCGTCGAACTGGCCGCGGCCCTCGGCGCCGATCCCGACGCCACCGATGCGCCGCCGGTGTCGGCCGACGAGTTGTTGCCGGTGGCCCCTGCGGTGCAACGGATCCTGTCGCTGCCGTCGCTGGTGGCGACCCTGCGCGCGCAGGTGTGTGGTCCCGACCCGCATCCCGCCGCCGCCGAACTGCTGGCCCGTCTCGCCGACGCGGGTGTCCCGGGTGCGCACCCGCACGACTGGTACGGGCTGCCCGAGACCAGCAGCGAGGTGTCCCTGTGGACCCCGGAGCGCGGGCCGGTGACGTTGTCGCCGTCGAACATCGAGGCGCTGCAGCGGTGTTCGCTGCGATGGATGCTAGAACGCAACGGCGGCCGCGACGGTGACAAGGTGCCTGCGGTCGCCGGGACGCTGGTGCACACCCTCGTGCAGGCCGTGGCCGGCGAGATCGACCCGGCCGACGTGACCGGCGCCCTGCGTCGCGTGTGGGACCAGGTCGATGTCGGTGCCGACTGGTTCTCCGCGCACGAACTCGACCGCACCGAGGCCATGCTCACCCACTTCGCGGACTGGCTGACCCACTCGCGTGCCGATCTCGACGAGATCGGGGTCGAGGTCGACGTCGACGCGGTGCTCCCACCTGCGGCGGTGGACCCCGACACCGATCCGGCCGACGACCCCGTCGCCGGTGTACCGATCCGGCTGCGCGGACGCATCGACCGGCTCGAACGCGACCACGCCGGTCGGCCGGTCGTCGTCGACGTCAAGACCACCAAGACCGCGGCCACCGCGGCCGACGCCGAGGTGCACCCGCAGCTGGCCACCTACCAGCTCGCACTGCACCTCGGTGGAGTGCCGGAGGTCGGGTCGGCCGAACCCGGTGGTGGGCAACTGGTCTACGTCAACACCGCGTCGAAGAAGACCGGGGCCGCCGTGCGTACGCAGTCGCCGCTGACGCCCGATCAGGTGCAGGAGTGGATCGAGGTGGTTCGTTCGGCCGCGCGGGCGAGCATCGGACCGCGGTTCGTGGCCACCATCAACCCCGGCTGCGGACACTGCGGACTCGCGGCGTCGTGCCCGGCGACCCTGCGCGGCAAGGCGGTGACCGATGACTGACCAGGTCACGACCGATCGCCCGGCGGGTGCCCGGTCCATCTCGGCGCGGTCGCTGTCGGCCGCGCTCGGGCTGCCACCACCCACCGACGAACAGGTCGCGGTGATCGAGGCCCCGATGGAGCCGGTGCTGGTCGTCGCCGGGGCGGGCGCGGGCAAGACCGAGACGATGGCTGCGCGCGTCGTCTGGCTGGTGGCCAACGGGATGGTGTCGCCGGACGAGATCATCGGACTCACGTTCACGCGCAAGGCCGCCTCCGAGCTGGCCGCGCGCATCCGACGCCGACTGGCGATGCTGGCCGGGTCGGCGGCGATGATGCTGTGGGATCCGGACGGCTCGATGCGGACCCTGCTACGCAGCGCCGACCCCGAGGTGAGCACCTATCACGCCTACGCCGGACGTCTCATAGCCGACTACGGCCTGCTGCTGCCGGTCGAACCCGCGTCGACGCTGCTGTCGGAGACAGAGCTGTGGCAGTTGGCCTTCGGTGTCGTCACCGGGTGGACCGACGACCTGCAGACCACCAAGACCCCTGCGGGCGTGACCGAGGCGGTCCTCACGCTCTACTCCGACGCGGCCGAGCACCTCGTCGACCTCACCGACATCGCCGAGGCCGGACTCGACCTGCACCGGCTCGTCGACACCCTGCCGCCGGGCAAGCGTCAGCGCGCCGAGCCGTCGCAGACGATGCGGTCGGTGCAGGACGTGATCACCGAACGACACCGGTTGGTGCCGTTGGTCGCTCGGCTCGCGCAGATCATGCGTGAGCAGAACGTCCTCGACTTCGGCAGCCAGATGTCGTTGGCCGCGAGGCTGGTGCGCGATCACCCCGAGGTGGCCGCCGCCGAACGGCAGAGCATCCGGGCGGTGCTGCTCGACGAGTACCAGGACACCGGGTTCTCCCAACGCATCCTGCTGTCGACGCTGTTCGGTGCCGGTCTCGACCCGACCGCGAAGAACACCTCGATCGCGGTGACCGCGGTCGGTGACCCCATCCAGTCGATCTACGGGTGGCGTGGCGCCTCGGCGGCCAACCTGCCCCGCTTCGCCCACGACTTCCCGTCCACCGACGGCACCCCCGCGCGGCGGATGGAGCTGCTGACGAGTTGGCGCAACCCCGGCACGGCACTGGTGTTGGCCAACCAGATCTCCGAACAGCTGCGCGCGTCGGGCATCCCGGTGTCCATCCTGCGAGCCCGCGACGGCGCTCCGGACGGCGACGTGGAGGTCGCGCTGTTCGACACCGTCCTCGACGAACGCAGCTGGGTGGCCGACCGGGTGTCGGCCGAGTACGCCGCCGCCGAGCGCGCCGGGGAACCGGCCCCGACGACCGCGGTCCTCGTCCGCCGCAACGAGGACTCGGCGCCGCTGGCCGCCGAGCTCGAGAGCCGCGGCATCCCGGTCGAGGTGGTCGGCATCGGTGGCCTGCTGCACGTCCCGGAGATCCAGGACGTCGTGGCGATGCTGCGACTGATGGCCGACCCGATGGCGGGTAGTGCGGCCATGCGACTGCTCACCGGGGCCCGATGGCGGCTCGGCGCCGCCGACCTCGCGGCACTGTGGCGCCGTGCGCGTGAACTCGCGGCCGTCGAGTTCGCCGCGGTGACCGGCTCGGTGACCTCGGCGCAGGCCCTCGACGACGCTCTCGACGCGGCGCTGCCCACCGACGCCGTGGACCAGGCCGGTCTGGGCGACGCCATCGCCGACCCCGGCGACAAGTCCCACTACAGCCCGGAGGGCTTCCGAAGGGTGAGCGCGTTCGGCGCGATGCTCGACGGCCTGCGCCGTCGGATGGGGCAGCCGTTGCCGGAGCTCGTCGCCGATGTCGAGGCCACCCTCGGGGTCGGCATCGAGACCCAGATCCGTGCTCGACGGATGCGCGGGAACATCACCGGCCGTGAGCATCTCGACGCGTTCGCCGAGCACGTGTCCGGTTACGCCGAGCGGTCGGCGGCGACGCTGCCCGGTCTGCTGGCGTTCCTGGAGTCGGCGACGCTGATCGAGAAGGGCCTCGCGCCCGGTGCGGTCGAGATCGCCGAGGAGCGCGTGCAGATCCTCACCGTGCACGCCGCGAAGGGACTCGAGTGGGACGTCATCGTGCTGCCGCACCTGTGCACCAACATCTTCCCGGGTGGCCGCTCGGACGGCACCTGGCTGGGCAGCGCGCGCGAGTTGCCCGCGCATCTGCGCGGCGACCTCGCCGACGCCACCGGCGTGGGTTTCCCCCGGTTCGACACCGAGGGCGTGACCGACCGCAAGGAACTCGAGACCGTCATCGACGAGCACAAGCAGGCGCTGCGCGACCGGCGACTCGAAGAGGACCGCCGACTGCTCTACGTCGCACTCACCAGAACGAAACGACGACTTCTGATCTCGGGTCATCACTGGACGCCGAGCAGCCCCAACCCCAAGGGGCCGTCGATCTTCCTGCAGGAGATCCACGACATCGTCGCCGACCTCCTCGACGCGGGCGAACCCATGGCCGGTCTGCGGATCGACCGGTGGGACCCGACGCCGGAGGAGTCGGCGGAGAACCCGTTGGCCGCGCACGCGGTGGCCGCATCCTGGCCGCGTGATCCACTGGGCGAGCGTCGATCACAGGTCCGTGCCGGTGCCGACCGGGTGCTCGCGGCGCTGCGACGTCGTGGCCAACCGGCCCTGTTCGACACCGACGTCCTGGGAACCGGCGCCGAGGTCGCGACCGAGCCGATGGATCCGGAGGTCGACGAGTGGCGCCGCGAGGTCGACGCGTTGCTGAGCGAGCGGGCGGGTATGAACTCGATCGATCTCGAGGTCGCGCTGCCGCAGCATCTCTCGGTCTCAGACCTCGTCGAGCTGGACCGTGACGAGGCGGCGTTCGCCCGTCGGCTGCGGCGACCGATGCCCTTCAAACCCAACCGTCTCGCCCGTCGTGGGACCGCGTTCCACGCCTGGGTGGAGCGTCGGTACGGCGCGACCCGCCTGCTCGACATGGACGAGTTGCCCGGCGCCGCCGACGCGACCGCCGGCTCCGACACCGACCTCGCCGAACTCCGCGACGCATTCCTGCGGTCGTCCTGGGCGGCGCGGAGCCCGGTCGAGGTCGAGGTGCCGTTCGAGACCGTCATCGGCGACACCGTCGTCCGGGGTCGCATCGATGCGGTGTTCGCCGAGCCGGGCGGCGGCGCGGTGGTCGTGGACTGGAAGACCGGTGCGCAGCCCGATGCGGCGCAACGTCATTCGGTGCAGATCCAGTTGGCCGCCTACCGCATCGCCTGGGCCGAGCTGAGCGGTGTGCCGGTGGAGTCGGTGCGGGCGGCGTTCCACTACGTCCGATCCGGCGTCACCGTCGAACCCGACGACCTGCCCAGCCGCGACGAACTCGCCCGACTGCTCGGCGCCGCGGCGTCGGCCCAGGAGTGAGGTGGGCCTCTCAGGGGGTTGCGCGCCAGATCTTCACCGCGGTGGTGATCATCGGGACCTGAAAGGGCAGACGTGCGATCGCCCCGGCGCGGATCAACGGCTTGTCCCAGTAGATCCGGACCATGTTGAGGTTGGCGGGGTACACCGCGACGAACAGCGCGATGGCCGCGGCCGCGGCGGGCTTGCGTGTGCGTGGGATCAGCAGGCCGGCGCCGATGGCCGCCTCGGCGACGCCGGAGGCGTAGGTGAGGGTGCGGGGCTCGCCCGGGATCTCGCGGGGGATCTGCGCGTCGAACGGACCGGGGACCACGAAGTGCAGCACGCCCATGGTGATCAGGCCGGCGCCCATCACGGTCGCCTCGCGGGACGCGTCGTCACGGGCGGCCCGCACCCGCCGGGTGAGGGGATTCTTCTCCAGGATTGTCGCCATGGTGATCACTATGAACCACCGAGCGCGGCTGTACCGGCGTGCGGGTGAACTCGTCTCCTGGCCGATGTTCGTCGCCCACGCTCGCAGCGGGATACAGTCCCCTCGATGCCCGGACCATTGCGTCGACGACTCCGTCCTGACGAACTCACCTCCATGCCCGACCACGCGCTGGTCGGTGTCGTCCGCATCCCCGAGATGCAGTCGAGCCCGGGGCGTGCGATCAGCAAGCGGGTGCTCATCGCACTCGGTGCGCTGTTCGCCGCGGTGTTCATCGTCTATCTCGATCGTGACGGTTACCGCGATGTCCAGGACAACGAGCTGTCGTTCCTGGACTGTCTGTACTACGCGACGGTGTCGCTGTCGACGACCGGCTACGGCGACATCACCCCGTTTGCGCCGGAGGCGAGGCTGATCAACGTCCTGGTCATCACGCCGCTGCGCGTCATGTTCCTGATCGTGTTGGTCGGTACCACCCTCGAGGTGCTCACCGAACGGTCCCGGCAGGCACTCAAGATCCAGCGTTGGAGGAGCAAGGTGCGCAACCACACCGTCGTCGTCGGATACGGCACCAAGGGCAAGACCGCGGTGGCTGCGATGGTCGAGGACGGGACCAAGCCGTCGGAGATCGTGGTGGTCGACTCGAATCCGACCGTCCTGGAGAACGCCGCCGCCAAGGGCTTGGTGACGGTGCGCGGCGACGCCACCCGCTCCGACGTCCTCCGGCTCGCGGGGACTCAGCACGCGTCGGCGATCGTCGTCGCGACCAACCGCGACGACACCGCGGTCCTCGCGACGCTGACCGCACGCGAACTCGCGCCGAACGCGAAGATCGTCGCGTCCATCCGCGAGGCGGAGAACACCCACCTCATCCGGCAGTCCGGCGCGGACTCCGTCATCGTGTCGTCGGAGACCGCCGGACGCCTCCTGGGTCTGGCCACCTCCACCCCGGCGGTCGTCGAGATCATCGAGGACCTGCTCACACCGGACGAGGGATTTGCCATCGCCGAGCGCGATGTCGAACGCGACGAGCTCGGTGCGTCGCCACAGCACCTCACCGACATCGTGTTGGGCGTGGTCCGCGGGGGCACGCTGCACCGTGTGGACGCCAGCGCGGTCGACGCGATCGAGGACGGCGACCGCCTGCTCTACGTGCGCAAGGGCCTGGCCTGAGCCGAGGGCACTGAGATCGTCCGAGTAGAGCCTCTCCGTGGGCGATATGACCACACAGACGCCGTCAGCGGACGATCCCAGTTGGTCCGCCGCCCGAGCACCCGCCAACGATCACTAAGCTCGCCAGGTGGCCACTTTTGAGTTCATCGAACCTCCTCTGCTGTCCCGGTCGACCATCGATCGGGCCGACGAGATCCGCCACGACGGCGCCCTGCTCGCGTCCCACTGGCCGCAGGCGCGTGTGCTCGAGATCGACGGCGGGGGCCGTTACGGCATCGGCGAGAACGGCCTCAACTGGATCGCGGCAACCGATGTCGCCGAGACGATCCCGTCGCACGCGGTGTTCCTGGGGATCTCCGACGGCGTCCACCTGTGGGCGGTCCGCGTGGGAGCGATCGCCGGGCGCAGTGCGGATGCCCGGAGCAGCGCGGGCCGGCTCACCGGCGACGAGGCGGGATTGGTGAGCACGGCGCTCGGCGTCCTCAACTGGCATGCGGCGGCGGGCTACTCACCGGTCGACGGACATCCGACCGAGCCGGCCCGAGCGGGCTGGGTTCGTCGCAACACCCAGACCGGCGTCGAGGAGTTCCCGCGCACGGACGCGGCCATCATCACCGTGGTGCACGACGGGGCGGACCACGTCCTGCTCGGCCGGCAGTCCGGATGGCCGGACCGCTGGTTCTCCACCTTCGCCGGATTCGTGGAGCCGGGGGAGTCGTTGGAGCAGTGCGTGATCCGCGAACTGCACGAGGAGACCGGGCTCGACGTGTTCGAACCCCGCTACCTCGGCAGCCAGCCGTGGCCGTTCCCGCGTTCGCTGATGTTGGGCTTCGAGGCCCGCGCCGACCGTGACCAGCCGCTGGACTTCATCGACGGTGAGATCACCGAGGCGATCTGGTTCCCGCGCGACGAGGTGCTGGCCGCACTGAGCAGCGGCGACGAATGGTTGCGGGGCGACGGGTCGCCGCAGACCGACGACGGTCCCGATGCCCCGCGCCTACGCCTGCCGGGCTCGATCTCGATCGCACGACAGCTCGTCACGGCCTGGGCGCACGACAAGGACTAGCTCCGTCAGTTGGGCACGCAACTACGCCAGTTGGGCACCTACGATCGTTCATTGGGCACCATCTGCCCAACTGGCGGGTGTACGTGCCCAACTAACGGGCTTACGTGCCCAACTGGCGTACTCACGTGCCCAACTGACGGGCTTATCTGCCCAACTGGCGGGTCAGACGCCGAGCTTGGCCTTGACGTCGCGCACCGACGGGTTGGTGGCGGTGCTGCCGTCGGCGTAGACGACGGTGGGGACCACATGGTTGCCGTTGTTGACGCTGCCGACGAACTCGGCCGCCGACGGCTCACGCTCGATGTCGATCTCGGTCCATTCGATCCCCTCGCTGCGCAGGCCGGTCTTCAGACGTGCGCAGAAGCCGCACCAGGAGGTGGTGTACATGGTGAGGGCGGTGTCGGTGCTCATGGTGGGGCCAACGTCCCCGCGATCCCGAATTGTTCCCCGAACCATGACTGTCGCACCTCTTCGGGATACTGGAGGGATGCACCTCCTGGAGGGCCTGGACCCCGATCAACAGGCCGCGGTCCTCGCACCCCGCGGACCGGTCTGTGTCCTGGCGGGGGCGGGTACCGGCAAGACCCGCACCATCACGCGCCGCATCGCGCACCTGGTCAACGAGGAACACGTCCGCGGCAGCCAGGTCCTCGCGGTCACGTTCACCGCACGCGCCGCAGGTGAGATGCGTGGCCGCCTCCGGTCGCTGGGGCTGGCCGGGTCGGGCAACACCGTGCAGGCGATGACCTTCCACGCCTCGGCCATGCGCCAACTCCGCTACTTCTGGCCGCAGGCGATCGGCTCCAGTCGGTGGGAACTGCTCGACAACAAGTTCCCGGTGGTCTCCCGCGCGGCGCGTCGTTCCGGCCTCGACACCTCCACCGAGACCCTTCGCGACCTGTCGTCGGAGATCGAGTGGGCCAAGGCCTCGCTGATCGGCGTCGACGACTACGTCGAGGAGGTCACCAGACGGCGCCGCGAGACCCCGTTCCCGGCCGAGAAGGTCGCGGCGGTCTACGGCGCCTACGAGGCGGCCAAGATCTCCGCCGACGGCGACCAGCTCCTCGACTTCGACGACCTCCTGTTGATGACGACCGGGATCCTCGCCGGTCACCCGCAGCTCGCCGAGGAGTTCCGCGACCGCTATCGCTGCTTCGTCGTCGACGAGTACCAGGACGTCACACCGGCTCAGCAGAGCCTGCTCGACGCCTGGCTGGGCAACCGCGACGACCTGACCGTGGTCGGCGACGCGAACCAGACGATCTACACCTTCACCGGCGCGAGCCCGCGCTACCTGCTCGATTTCTCCCGGCGCTTCCCCGATGCGGCGATGGTGCGCCTCGAGCGCGATTACCGCTCCACCCCGGAGGTCGTCGGCCTCGCAAACCGTGCGATCGGCGCCGCCCGCGGTCGGGTGGCCGGTACCCGGCTCAAGCTCATCGGCCAGCGGCCACCCGGTCCCGAACCGGTCTTCGCCGAGTACGACGACGAGCCCGCCGAGGCCACCGCGGTCACCGCTCGCATCAAACGGCTGATCGCACAGGGCGTCCCGCCGGCGGAGATCGCGATCCTCTACCGGGTGAACGCGCAGGCCCAGGCCCACGAGGACGCCCTGACCGCGGCGGGCATCCCGTATCAGGTGCGTGGCGGTGAGGCGTTCTTCCAGCGCGCCGAGATCCGACAGGCCATGCGCTCGATCGCGCAGGCCGCAGCCCGCACCGACCTCCCGGAGGATGCCGACCTGCCGACGCTGCTCACGGCGATCCTGGGACCGATCGGTCTGACCGACGAGGAGCCGGCCGGTACGCAGGCCCGCCAACGCTGGGAGTCGCTGCGTGCGCTGGTCGCGCTCTCGGAGGACCTGCTTCTCGACAGCCCGGATATCGGCCTGGGGGAGCTGTCGGCTGAGCTCGCGGCCCGCTCGCAGGCCCGACACCCACCCACGGTGCAGGGCGTGACGCTCTCCTCGCTGCACGCGGCCAAGGGCCTCGAGTGGGATGCGGTGTTCCTCGTCGGTGTCGTCGACGGATCGCTGCCGATCAACCAGGCCATCAACGGGTCCGACGAGGACGTCGAGGAAGAGCGACGGCTCTTCTACGTCGGCATCACCCGCGCGCGCGAACACCTGCACCTGTCCTGGGCGTTGGCGCGGGCCGAGGGTGGCCGACGCGGTCGGCGCCGGTCCCGGTTCCTGATCGATCTGGTACCCGACGACTCGCCGGCATCCCGGATCGCCGAGCCGAAGAAGATCCGCAAGCGACCACAGTGCCGCGTGTGCGGAAAGCAGTTGCTGGGAAAGACGGCGTCGCTGCTCGGACGGTGTGAGAGCTGCCCCAGCAACCTCGACGAGGATCTTTTCGTCGCCCTCAAGGAGTGGCGCAGCGAGCAGGCCAAGGAGCAGAAAGTGCCTGCGTTCGTGGTGTTCTCCGACAACACCCTCATCGCGATCGCCGAACAGCGGCCCGACGACGTCGCCGCACTCGTGGCGATCCCGGGCATCGGCGCGAAGAAGCTCGACCAGTACGGCGAGATGTTGCTCGGGTTGGTCGCCTCCACCGGGGGTTGAGAGTTGTCGGGGAAAGATCGAAACCGCAGGTCATAAATAGGTTGTGCGATCTGCGAACGATCTCGTAAGCTCCTTGATGTCAGTACGGGAACACCTCGCTTGCGCGAGGACGACTCGTGTCATATCGGAACAGAGAGGAGTGGACCAGTGAACAACGCAATCGTCATCTCGGCAGGCATGCCCTCGGCAGCTGCTGCGCGTACACGCGGGGTCCATTCCTGGGGATTCGGCTTTGCTGAGCCCGTGGCACCCACGTTCGAAGCGACAGCCCAGCTGTACTTCGCAGCCGCCACTCCCGCGTCCGCCCCGGCACGAGCCAACCGCAATGCGGTTCCCGTACGACATCGACAGCTGAGCTGAGTTCCAGCGCACGAGCTTTCGAGGCCACGGTGAATCGCACACGCGAAACCCGTGGCCTCTCTTGTGTATTCATGCGATCCACACAAGCGATGTCCGGGTTTGTACAGACCACCCGACCATTTCGCACCCAATGTGGAGGAACCGACATGACCGCGCCGGCCACACCGTTGACCGTATCGATCACCACCGACGACCTGTCCGCCCTCTCCGCCGAGGACTCCTGTACCTCGGCGGACCAGGTGAGCACGCTGCCCTGCCGGGTGGCCGACCCCGACCTCTGGTTCGCCGAGAACCCGACCGAACTCGAGCAGGCCAAGGCGTTGTGCACACAGTGCCCGCTGCGGCGCGAGTGCCTGGCCGCCGCGCTCGAGCGCGCCGAGCCATGGGGCGTGTGGGGTGGCGAGATCCTCGATCAGGGGACCGTCATCGCCCGCAAGCGCCCGAGGGGGCGGCCGCGTAAGCACCCGGTCGCAGCATGAACCCGATGAGACGGCACTCCGACCGGAGTGCCCGACAGGCGAGAAACCGCCGTCTGAGCCAGTCGCTCAGGCGGCGGTTTCGTCGTTTCGGGCTGTCTGTGCGGTCAGTCGGCCAGGCCGGGAACCCAGCGCTCCATGATCTTGCTGTACGGGGCCTCGGCGTCGAGCTGCGCGGCGATGCCGACGCATCCGCCGAGCACCCGGAACACCATGACGTACTCCGGCGGGACGTTGAGGTGGCGTGAGGTCCGGTAGACGTCGCCCTTGAGGTCGGTCGCCTTGCCGACCGCGCGCTGAAGCCATTTGCGGGTGAAGTGGAACGAGTCCGCGGTCAGCGGATCGACGTAGGTGCGCAGGTACGACTCGATGTCTTCGGCGCTGACCCGTTCGCGATTGCGCTCCAGGATGAACTTGGCCTCGATCATCTTCTCGATCAGCGCGGGGTAGTCGTGGTTGCGCGCCAGGCGCAGGATCGGGCCGGTGGCGGGCGGGAGCCCGTCCGGATAGTGCCCGACCGCGCCGAAGTCGAAGATCGCGAGCCGGCCGTCGTCGAGTATCTGGAAGTTGCCGGGGTGGGGATCGCCGTGCAGGAGACCCACGCGCGACGGCGAGGACACCTCGAACGTCGCCAGCTTGGTGGCGGCGTCGTTGCGCTGGGCCTGGGTCCCCGAGGCGATGATCTGCGACAGCGGCGTCCCGGTGATCCACTCGCTGACGACCACCTTGGGTGCGCTCGCCACGATCTTCGGGACCAGGAACTCGGGGTCGCCGTCGAACTCGGCGGCGAAGGCGCGCTGGTTGTCGGCCTCGCCGAGGTAGTTCAGCTCGTCCTCGGTACGGGCGATGAGCTCGTCCATCAGGGCACGGACGTCGGTACCCGGCGACATGCGCTGCATCAGACTCGACATGCGCGAGAGCGTCTTCAGGTCGGCGCGCAATGCGTGGTCGGCGCCCGGATACTGGACCTTGATGGCGACCTCGCGGCCGTCCGACCAGACTCCGCGGTGCACCTGCCCGATGCTCGCCGACGCGGCGGGGGTCTCGGAGAACTCCCGGAACCGTTCGCGCCACTTGGTGCCGAGCTGGGAGTCGAGGACCTGGTGGACCCGTTTGGCGGGCATCGGTGGCGCCTCGGCCTGCAACTTGGTCAGGGCCTCGCGGAACGGCTCGCCGAACTCGTCGGGGACCGCGGCCTCCATCACCGACAGGGCCTGGCCCACCTTCATGGCGCCGCCCTTGAGCTCACCGAGAACCGCGAACAACTGTTCGGCGGCCTTCTCCATGAATTCCTGGTTGATCTCGTCCTTGTCCCCACCCGCGAGACGCTTTCCGAACCCGGCTGCCGCCCGACCCGCCATGCCCAAGGGGAGCGCCGCGAGCTTCGCGTTGCGTCGCCCGCGTCCCTCCGTGATATCCGCCATAGGCCAATCCCTTCCGGTCGACTCCACGATAGTTCACCGACGAAAGAGACAACTGCAGAGCGGGTGTGGCGTCCACCGCCGAACTCGCAGCCGGGCAGGCTGGGGGAGGTATTCGAGCGTGTGATCGACGGTCTGGGGAGACGTGCGGGCGGTGCCGTCGGTGAGCGCGCGTAGACCCGACGCGATCTGCTCGACCTGTTCCATCGCCAGTGCCGACGTGGCGGTCATGGTCGCGGTGCTCGCGTGCCCGGTCTGCCCGATGATCTGTCCGGCCACCAGCGGCCACCCCGGATCGCGGTCGGCGCGGTGGTGGTCGACGCAGCGCAGACAACTGCTCAGACCCGGTAGGACCAGCGGCCCGACCAGTCCGGTCCCGTCCCGCAGGCGCACCGGCAGGTGCGGGATCCGGCGCATCATCAGCCCGGCCAGGATCGCCGGATCGTGGGCGAGGAAGTCGGTGAGCACCACCAGATCCGACGTCCACCCGGGCAGCGGAGCGCCGCCCTCGACCTGCGCGACACGGGGGCGCTGGGTGGACTCGGCCACGGCCATCCCGGCGTCGCGCAGCAGCGTCGTCATCCGGGCCGCGAGGGGGCCACGGCCGTGTACACGGACCCGCAGGCCGCGATCGGGTTCCCGGAGACACAGGGCGTCGGCCTGCCGGAGTCGGTGCACCAGCACCGACACGTCGTTGTCGGACAACCCGATCCGCGCGGCCTCGGCGGCGATCTCGGAGTCGCGACGGGGCGAGGCGAGAAAGCGCAGGAAGGCGACGAAATCCTCGGATCGGATCGTCGGCGGTAGATCGACGACCATGCCGCGGTCGGGGTCGCACCCGATCTGGATGCGGCCGTTGCCGCGGTGGGCGATCGCGAGCCCGGATCGGAGCATGGGTGCGAGATCGGTTCTGGCCATGCCGGACACGATCGCACCACGGCGCCCGGCGTCAGGGGACGCGGAGGCCGTTGTGCACAGCCTGGGGACCGTCCTGACCTGCGCCGTTGCCGACGCAAGGAAGAAAGTCCGACTCAGGCCTTGTCGGCGTCCTCGTCGGGATCGGCCGGACCGTCGCCGTCGGTGTCGTCGGCGGGCGGGTCCTTCTCCAGCGACGCCTTCTTCTCGGCGGCCTCGGCGGCCATCGTCTTCTCCAGCTCCGCGATGGGGTCGTCGAACGAGCTGACGTCGCCGCCGATCACCCGGTCGATGAAGGCGGACGGGTTGTCGACGTCGTCGGAATCGGGCATCAGGTCCGGGTGGGCCCAGACGCCGTCGCGGGTGCTGACGTCGCTGCTCGCGAGGAGCTTCTCCCACAGGTCCGCGGCCTCCCGGAGCTTGCGCGGCCGCAGTTCGAGCCCCACCAGGGTCGCGAAGGTCTGCTCGGCCGGGCCGCCGGTGGCGCGCCTGCGCCGCATTGTCTCGGCCAACGCACCCGCACTGGGGATCCGGTCCGAGAGTGCCTTGGCGACAACGTGTTCGACCCACCCCTCGATGAGGGCGAGCATCGTCTCCAGACGCGCGAGGGCGGCCTTCTGCTCGGGGGTGGTGGTCGGCTCGAACGACGTGCCCGAGGCCATGAGCTCCTCGATCTTCGACGGGTTCGACAGCAGCTCGGTGGGGTCGAGGTTGGCGGCCGCCTCCTGGATCCCGGAGAAGTCCATGGTGATGCCGCGCGCGTACTCCTCGACCGTCGCGAGCAGCCGCTGACGCAGCCACGGCACGTGGGTGAAGAGGCGGACGTGGGCCGCCTCGCGCGCGGCGAGGAAGACGATGATCTCCTGGGCCGGCTGCTCCAGACCGTCGGCGAACGCCGCGATCGCCTCGGGCAGCAGGACCGCGGTGCCCTCGGGTGCCAACGGCAGCCCGATGTCGGTCGAGCTGAGGACCTCCTTGCCGAGCTGGCCGAGACCCTGACCGAGCTGCGTGCCGAACGCCATCCCGCCCATCTGCGAGAGCATGCCCATCATCGGACCGGCGAACTGTTGCGCCTCCTCGGGTAGCCCTGTCGCCCAGGTTCCCGCGATCTGCGCCGCGACCGGGTCGCACAGCCGCTTCCACGTTGGCAGCGTCTCCTCGAGCCACTGCACCGGAGTCCACGCGGTCGAGCGCGACACCCCGGCGGGCAGCGTCGTCACACCGTCGAGCCACAGCTCGGCGAGATGCACCGCGTCGGTGACCGCCGCGATCTGCTTGGGGTCGAGGACCGCGAAGTTGCCGATCTGCTGCCGGGCGAGGTTGGTGGCCACGTCGTAGTTGACCGGACCGCCACCGCCACCCGAGCCGGCGCCGGATCCCATCCCGCTGATCATCGAGCCCAGCTGCGACAGCATCTGACCGAGGGCGTTGGGGTCGAACCCACCGCCACCGCCGAACGGGTTCTGACCACCCAGACCGAACGGGTCGGACCCGCCGGCACCGGAGCCCGAGGAGCCGTCGCCGGAACCGCGATCGGGCTTCCGTGAGGAGTCGTCGTCACCGCTGGCCGAACTGAAACCGAAGGGCAGGTCATTCATGGCGTCCACGGTACCGGCGCGGATGCGTCCGGTGCGGCCTGCGACGCGAGCGGGAAGGAGGTTTCGCTGTCAGCGGAGGGAACCGGGGCGACGCGGACCTCTACTGTGGTGCGCGTGAGAGTTGTTCCCGCGAATCGGCGGATGGTGACCCTGGGGGTCACCCTGGCGTTGCTCATCGTGTTGGTGATGGTCGGCGCCTTCGTGCGTGTGCCGTACGTGAGCCTCGGGCCGGGGCCGACGGTGAACACCCTCGGGACGATCGAGGACAAACAGGTCGTCATGATCAGCGGTGCGCCGGTGCGCCCGACCGACGGCCACCTGAACCTGACGACGGTGTCGGTGACGGACGGACTGACCCTGTTCCAGGCGATGGGGATGTGGCTGTCGGGTCGCGATGCCCTGCAGCCGCGTGAACAGGTCTACCCGCCGGACAAGAGCACCGACGAGGTCCGCAAGGACGACGTCGCGCAGTTCTCCGGCTCCGAGGACTCCGCCACCGTCGCGGCGTTGAAGTATCTCAAACGCCCGGTCGCCCTCGAGGTCACGGTGGACCCGAAGGGCCCGGCCGCGGGCGTGCTGCGCGACGGCGACCGCGTCGTCACCGTCAACGGCGCCGCGGTGTCCACGGCCGATCAGCTGCGTTCCGCGGTCTCCGGCCTACGCCCGGGGACCCGGGTCGTCCTCGGCGTTCCGCAGGGCGCGGCGGTCGCGACACGCACGGTCACCCTCGGGGCCCGGCCCGACGCGAAGGACAAGGGCTATCTGGGTGTCACGCCCGCCGAGGTCAACGCCGACCCGTCGCTGAAGATCGGCTTCAACGTCGGCGACATCGGCGGACCGTCGGCCGGTCTGATGCTGACGCTCGGGATCATCGACAAGCTCGGCGATCAGAACCTGACCGGCGGTCGGTTCATCGCGGGCACCGGCACCATCACCGACGACGGCGAGGTCGGCGAGATCGGCGGGATCACCCACAAGACGCGTGCGGCCCGCGAGGCCGGCGCCACCGAGTTCCTGGTCCCCGAGGGCAACTGCGCCGAGGCGCGTTCGGATGTCCCCGACGGCCTGACGCTGCTCAAGGTCGGCACCCTGAACGACGCCGTGTCGGCGTTGTCGGCGGTCCGATCCGGCCGGGACGCACCGAGATGCTGAGCCCTACCGCGCCGTTCGACGGCTCAGAAGTCGTCGGGGTCGTTGACCAGGGTCGTGGCCAGCGCGGCCAGCAGGTTGGGTGCCAGTTCGGGATGGGCGAGCAGTTCGATCGGTCCGTCGTCGTCGGATCCGGCCGGCGGCTGCAACTGCAGGAGGCTCAGCGACTGACCGTCGCGCAGCACCGCGGCCACCAGTCGGCCGGTGGTCGACTCGGGATGCTCCTCGGCGGCCTGCCGGGCGGCGGAGTCGGCGGCATCGGGATCGGCCAGCAGCGGGACGAGCGCCTCGTCGAGGTCGGTCTCGGCCTCGGGCGGCAGCACGATGATCTCCTGCACCAGGGCGCACCCGGCCACCGAGGACGGCCAGCTGGTGGTGCCCAGGACGTACTCGAGCTCGGTGAGCCCGCTGTCGACGGACACCGGGAGCGGATCCTGTTCGATCAGGGTCAGCTCGGTGCCCTCGAGGGCGTCGGCGAGATCGGGTTGGGTCTGGGCCACCACGGCGGTCGGTACGAGCGCGAAAAGGGTGGCAGGCTGACCCCAACCGTTCGCGTCGACGAACTCGACGACCTCGCGGACGGCGATGCCGAGGGCATCGGATGACAGGGGTGGGAAGTCCGGGTCGGTCACGGCCTCCATCCTTGCATTCGGGTGCGGGCGGACGCCGCCGGGATTCTCGTCAGTAAAGTGTTGTTAAAAGACCGCGTGGTCTCGCGTCGGTCGACTAATGGGAGCGTGAGAAGTGGGAGTACGGGGTCCGGCAGGAATGCCGACACTGTCGCGACGAAGCAAGGTCCTGATCGGTGTCGCGGTCGCGGTCCTGATCATCCTGTTGGTGGGTCCCCGATTCGTGGGGCTCTACACCGACCTGCTCTTCTTCGACGACATCGACTACAGCACGGTGTTCTCGACGATCATCTGGACGCGGGTGATCCTGTTCTTCGTCGTGGGGCTGATCGCGGCAGGCATCGTCTTCGCAGGGCTGGCCCTGGCGTACCGCTCGCGGCCGGTGTTCGTCCCGACGACCGGGCCGGGCGACCCCATCGCGCGCTACCGGACCGTCGTGATGAGCCGGATCCGCTGGTTCGCCATCGTGCCTGCGCTGATCATCGGTCTGCTCTCGGGCCTCGTCGCACAGGGGTCGTGGGCCACCGTCCAGACCTTCCTGCACAGCGAGAGCTTCGGCCAGCGTGACCCGCAGTTCGGATACGACATCAGCTTCTTCGCATTCGATCTGCCGTTCTTCCGCTTCGTCCTGAATTTCCTGTTCGTCCTGCTGGTGATCACGTTCATCGTCAGCCTGTTGACGCACTACATCTTCGGCGGGATCCAGCTGGCCGGTCGCAACGGCACGCTGACCAAGGCCGCGCGGATCCAGCTGGCCGTCATCGCCGGACTGTTCCTGTTGCTCAAGGGCGTCGCCTACTGGTTCGACCGGTACACGCTTCTCTCGAGCACCCGCAAGCAGGAGATCTTCACCGGTGCCGGCTACACCGACATCAACGCGGTGTTGCCGTCCAAGCTGATCCTGCTGGCCATCGCGGTGATCTGTGCCGCGGCGTTCTTCGCGGGCATCGTGCTGCGCGACCTGCGCGTCCCGGCCCTGGCCACCGCGCTGATGTTGCTGTCGGCGTTGGTCATCGGCGTCGGTTGGCCGCTGGTCATGGAGCAGTTCTCGGTCAAGCCGAACGCGGCGAGCAAGGAGGCCCCGTTCATCCAGCGGAACATCGATGCGACGCGGGCGGCCTATCAGATCGGCGACGACAAGGTCACCTACCAGGACAACTGGACCGGCGGCCAGGTCAACCAGCAGAACGTCGACAACGACTCGGCGACCATCTCCAACATCCGTCTGCTCGACCCCAACATCGTCTCGCCCGCGTTCACCCAGCTGCAGCAGCAGCAGAACTTCTACGGGTTCCCGACGCAGCTGGCGATCGACCGGTACCGCGTGGACAACCAGCTGCGCGACTACATCGTCTCGGTCCGTGAGCTCGACCCGAGCCGATTCGCGGCCAACCAGCAGAACTGGATCAACAAGCACACGGTCTACACGCACGGCAACGGATTCGTCGCCGCGCCCGCCAACCGTGTCAACGAGCCGGCCTCGTCGGGCACCGATGTGAACAGCGGCGGACAGCCCGACTTCGACGTCAGCGACATCAACAGCATCGCCGACCCGAACTACCAGGCGAACGCGCCGATCAAGGTCAAGCAGCCGCGGATCTACTTCGGTGAGCTGATCTCGAAGGTCAACCCCGACTACGCGATCGTCGGCTCGGACAACGGCCAGCGCAACGAGTACGACACGGCCACCAGTCAGTACACCTACACCGGTGGTGCCGGCGTCTCGCTGGGCAACGTGTTCAACCGGCTCGCCTATTCGATCAAGTACACCGAGCGCAACATCCTGCTCTCGGGTGCGATCAACAAGAACTCGAAGATCATCTACAACCGTGATCCCCGAGATCGTGTGAAGAAGGCCGCGCCGTGGCTGACCGTCGACTCCAAGACCTACCCGGCCGTCATGGCCGACGGGTCGATTCAGTGGATCGTCGACGGCTACACCACGCTCGACGACTACCCATACGCGCAGAAGACGTCGCTGCAGGACGCGACCACCGACGCGCAGGAGCTCAACCAGGGTCAGACGGGCCGGACGCAGATCAACAAGCAGATCGCGTACGTGCGCAACTCGGTCAAGGCGACCGTCGACGCGTACACCGGCAAGGTCACCCTCTACCAGTTCGACGACAAGGACCCGGTCCTCAAGACCTGGATGAAGGTGTTCCCCGGAACGGTGAAGTCGCGGGCGGAGTTCGACCGCAACCAGAGCCTCAAGGAGCACGTCCGCTACCCCGAGGACCTGTTCAAGATCCAGCGCTCGCTGCTGGCGAAGTACCACGTCGAGAACCCGAGCACGTTCTTCCAGGGCAACTCGTTCTGGTCGATCCCGGCCGACCCGACGGACTCGAACGCATTGGACCGGGGTCTCGATCAGCCCCCGTACTACTTCGTCGCGTCCGACCCGCGCCGGCAGAACCAGGCGAGCTTCCAGCTCACCAGCGTCATGAACACCCTGAACCGGGACTTCCTGGCGTCGTACCTCACGGTGTCGTCGGATCCGTCCACGTACGGACAGATGACGATTCGCGAGGTCCCGAGCAACCCGACACGTGAGGGCCCGCGACTGGCGTTCTCGGCGATGTCGACCTTCGGTCAGGTCAACGCGGACCTGAAGAACCTCGAGAACACGGCGTCCACCCGGTTCGGCAACCTGCTCACCCTCCCGGTGGGGCAGAACGGTCTGCTGAACGTGGTCCCGCTCTACGCCCAGGCGAAGAACTCCGACGCGACTTTCCCGCGTCTGTTCCGAGTCGTGGTGCGGTACCGCAGTTCGGACGCGGACCCGCCGAGCATCGGATACGCGCCGACCATCGCCGAGGCCCTGCAGCAGGCGGGCATCAGCCCGGCTGCCGCGGCGGAACCCGACAGTGTTCCGAGTGGCCAGGCGCCCACGACGGGCAACGGTGGCCAGGAGCAGCAGCCGACGGACGGTCAGACGCAGACGGGACAGGTGCCCACGACCACGGCACCGAGCACCCCGTCGACGACCCCGGCCCCGGGTAGCCCGGCGAGCAGTGCCGATCGAGATGCCGCTGTCACGGAACTGAACTCGGCGATCGACGCGCTGCAGCAGGCGCAGAGTTCGGGCAACTTCAGTGCCTACGGACAGGCTCTGGACCGACTGAAGGCGGCGACTGACAAGTACGAGGCGTTGCCGAAGTAGGACCACAGTGAACGCGAGATCGCCCGGCCGGGAACACATCCCGGCCGGGCGTTCTCGTCTCCGGTGCTGGTCAGGGATCGATTTGCCTACATCGAGGCCCTCTGTGTAACGTTGTGTTCACCCGACGCGGGGTGGAGCAGCTCGGTAGCTCGCTGGGCTCATAACCCAGAGGTCGCAGGTTCAAATCCTGTCCCCGCTACAAGTAAAAGATCCCGATTCGCACTCCGGTGCGGATCGGGATTTTTTGTGCGCGAAGCTATCGCACCTCTTCGACGGTGACATCGACGCGGCCACCGGCGATGTCGTGAGCGACCTGCTGCACCTGTTCGGCGACCTCACGCGTCGAGGCAGTCGCGGCGACGCGAACGTGCACCGAGGTGGTGATCCCGTCCGTGGCCACGCCCGAGACACGCGGATCGATGGGATCCGACGGGGACTCCGGGTCATCGCCCAGCGCGGTCACACCGGGCACGGCGAGCACCGCGTCCGCGATCCGGTCGATGGGGTCGGTCATCGTGAGTCCTTCGCTCGCGTCGGGAGGGTTCTCGCGGATGCGTCCGCATCGCCCGACATGTCTGTTGTCGGTGCGAGACCTGCGCAACGCACGTCAACACCTTGTGATGAAAACCACAGAGGCCCCCACCCCATCCGTGACAACGGACGTTGCGAAGGTCTTATTGTGAGAGTGCCTCTTCCACATGATGGCTTCTTCAGCGGAGCCGTCGAATGGGTGAGGTCAACAGATGCGTACAGAGAGTCAGGCTCTCGTCGATCTCGACGACCTGCACCTGATAGATCTCGCGTCGGAGGGCGACCTCGAGGCGTTCGATGTTCTCGTCGCCCGGTTCGGTCCGCGCCTGCACGGCTACGCGCGCCGGATGTTGTCCGACGAGTGCGCGGTGCAGGAAGTGGTCCAGGATTCGTTCGTCGCGGCGTGGCGCGGCCTGCGCACCTTCCGTCGGGACAGCTCGGTGCAGACGTGGTTGTTCGCGATCTGTTCCCGCAAGATCACCGACGCCTATCGGAAACGCTCGCCGGTGCCGATAGGCGACGACATCGACGACCACACGGCGGTGTCGACCCTGGGCCTGCCGTATCCGTCGGCTGCCGGCGAGGCCTTCGTCGACGCCCTCGAGGCCAGCCTGGCCACACTGCCGCCGCGGCAGCGGGCGGCGTGGCTGCTGCGAGAGGTGGAGGGTATGGCCTATCAGGAGATCGGTGACGTGCTCACGCTCGGCCCCGGCGCGGCCCGCGGTCACTACACGCGCGCTCGTGGAGCGCTACGCGAATCCATGAGGAGTTGGCTGTGATCGAGAGGAGTTGGCTGTGACCGAACGGCCCGCGGTGCCCCCGAAGAGCGAGATCATCGCCGCGCTGCAGTCGCGGTCGGAATCGAGCTGGGACGCGGTGAGTGAGACCGTCCGCGAGCAGGTGCGCGCCGCATCCCGGCCGGGCCGGTTGCTGCGCATCACCGGGTCGTCGTCGCACGTGCCGGGCGATCTCACCGTTCGCGAACAGGCGATGCGGGCGCTGCTGACGCGTGCTCTGCGCGCTGACGCCGAGTACGAGACGTCCCGGGTCGGTCTCGACATCGACCGCCGCGAGCTGACCGGCGTCCAGATCGACCTGCGCGGGACCATCGACGCCGAACTGCGCGTGGTCGCTCACCGTGTCCGCCATGTGGTCCTCGGAGTCGTCCGGGACGTGCTGGGGGAGGCGCAGGTGGACCTGCTGACCCACACAGTCGACGTCGACCTGAGCCGTATCGTGACGACGCAACCCCAGCGAGGAGCGAGATGACCAGTACTCCGGTGCACGAGAACGATCCCGCGTCTGATCCGCGGACGAGCGAGTCGTTGCTCGCCGCAACCCCGGACGGGGCCACCGATCGTGCGGTCGAGGTGGCCGGAGCGGTCGCCGAGTCCGACGCCAGCCCGGCTGCGCTGGCGTCCATGCTGATCGCCCTCGGGGGGAGCATCACCGACGAGGACGATCTCGTCGTACTGCTCCAACGGGTGGTCGACGTCGCGCACGAGGCGATCGACGGAGCCGAGTGCGCGAGCATCACGATCGCCCTCGGTGGTCGCACCTACACCGCCGTACACACCGACACCCGGACCCTGCGCGTCGACCAGGGGCAGTACGACGCCGACGACGGTCCGTGCCTGCACGCGGCGCGGACGGGCGAGACCGTGCTGGTCGACGTCGACGCCGGTGAACAGCTGTGGCCCGATTTCGCGCGTGCCGCCGCCGAGGAGAACATCCACTCGTTCCTCGCCGCCGCTCTGGCGGCCCCGGATCAGCGGCTGGGCGCGCTCAACCTGTACGGCCGGGAGCCGGCCGCGTTCGACTCCCTCGACGCCGACATCATGGAGCTCCTGACGACGACGGTGTCGCGGGCCATCAGTGACTTCGCCCGGTTCAAATCCGCTCTCGAGGTAGCCGACGCCCTGCGGGCTGCTCTGAACAACCGCGCGCCGATCGAGCAGGCCAAGGGGATCATCATGGGCCGCCACGGGGTCGACGCCGAGCAGGCGTTCAAGATCCTGCGCGCGCAGTCGCAGAACACCAACCGGCGGGTGCGCGACATCGCTGCCGATCTGATCGTCGAGACCGGCGCGCCGACGAACTGAACGGCGATCTACGCATGTGACACAGCTCACGTATGTCCCGGCGTGCACATCCGGGCGGTCCGCCCGACTACCCCTACGAACACACCACCGCACACAAGGAGATACACATGAGCTTCGTCGACAAGGCCAAGAACGCTGCAGAAGACGCCATCGGCAAGGCCAAAGAGGTCGTCGGTGACGTGACCGACAACAAGGACCTCGAGGCCGAGGGCAAGGGCGACCAGGGCAAGGCCGGCGTCAAGAAGGTCGGCGAGAACATCAAGGACACCTTCAAGTAAGACCTGCGTGAGCCGGTTGGGCGCACATCGCGCCCAACCGCTCCGTTTCCCGCGACGGTGAGTCGTCCCGTTCGCATTCACAGTCGCCGTTCGTTCGCGACACCGTCACATCGCACGACCACAGCCGACGCATTCGCGCCCGGCGGATCAGTCGTGCCCCGAACATGGAGTGAACAACATGAGTGGACAGCGCAGTCTCGCCAGCAGGCTCTACGCAGGTCTGGGTCGCGTCACCTGGGGCGTCCTCAAGCGCAAGCTCGACGAGCGCCGGCACGGTAAGGAGCGGTCCCGATGACCGAGACCTCACTGGCCCGGGCCGGCATCGCCGAGGGCGTCGGCACAGCTGTCCTCGTCATCGGTGGCGTGGGCACCGCTGTGCTCGCCGGTGACACCGTCGGCACCGTCGGAATCGCACTGGCCTTCGGACTCACGCTTCTCGCTCTCGTCTTCACCATCGGGCCGATCTCGGGCTGCCACGTCAACCCGGCGGTCACGCTCGGTGTGCTGGTGTCGCGCCGGATCGACGCGCGCAGAGCCGCGACCTACGTGGTCGCGCAGATCCTCGGCGCGATCGTCGGTGCCGCGCTGGTCCTGGTCATCGCCTCGGGCCGACCGGGCTACGCCATCGACACCGACGGGTTGGGCACCAACGGGTTCGGGTCGGCGTCGAAGGGCGGCTACGGACTCGTGCCGGTTGCCATCGTCGAGATCGTGGCGACCGCCATCCTGGTCTTCGTCGTCCTCTCGGTGACCGCACGTTCGGCGCCCCAGTCCACCGCGGTCGGGGTGCCCATCGGCCTCACCCTGACCGTGCTCCACCTGATCGCCATCGGCATCGACTCCACGTCGGTCAACCCGGCGCGGTCGATCGGCCCGGCCCTGTTCGCCGGCAATCTCGCACTGTCCCAACTCTGGGTCTTCATCGTCTTCCCACTCCTCGGCGCGGTCATCGCGGCGGGTCTCCATCGAGTTGTGTTCAACGAATCACGTTGAGCGACATCACCTATCACCGACAGGAACAATCATGAACTCCTCCACCCCCACCCGCCGTTCCGGCTCCGTCCTCTCGAAGATCACCCTGGTGATCGGCCTGCTGCTCATCGTCGCGCTGGTCGTCTTCGTCCTGCAGAACACCGACCACACCCGGATCGAGTTCATCAGCTTCAACTTCGACCTCGGCGTCGGCGTCGCCCTGCTCGGGGCCGCTGTGGTCGGCGCCGTCATCGCCCTGATCGTCAGCGCAGCCATCCGCGTCCGACGAGCCGTGAAATGATCACCCCGACCTCGCCGACCGCTCCCACCTCGGAGAGCTGACTCATGGCGAAGCCACTCGGTGACGCGGAGCTCGTCGACATCCTCTACCGGGCAACAGGTCTCATCGGACCGGTGCTGGACGCCCTGGAACACGACGATCCGTTCACCGGCAACGAGCGTCTGCATTCGGACGGTGATGACTCCGTCGGGACCGATGCCGATCCCTCGTTCTCCGACAAAGCGATCTCGGCGGCCGCCGACTCGTTGTCGTGGGTGACCAACAAGGCGTCGGCGCCCGGATCGGCAAAGTGGCAGGGACTCTCGGTCGACGAACGGTCGGACTGGTGGGTCTCGCGTGTCGGCGCCCTGACGTCGGTGCTCGTCGCCTACCCGGGAGTGTTCGGTGCCGCGTCGGATCGTCTGCCGATCCAGGACGTCCTGGGCTTCACGCAACAGGCGTTCGTGCTGTGCGCGATCGCGCGGGTGCACGGAGTGACGGACCGCGCGCGGCAGACCGACCTGCTCGCGTCGGTCCTGTGTGGGCGAACCGTGGACGCCGCCGCGATTCGCACGAAGGCTTCGGAGAAGGCAGTCTCGGAGTCGGCGGACCCGCCGGCCCCGTCAGCACGCTCGTGGTCGGCGCGGGATGTGGTGGCGCGGGTGTGGACCACCGCGAAACTGCTGCGTGCCGTGGTCGGTGAGGCGAAACGGCGCCCGGCGCCGGGACGGCTGTCGAAGTTGCTCAGTGCGGTTCCGGTCGTGGGGGCCGCCGCCGATTACGTGGGTGAGCGTTCGGCGCTCAAGCGTGCCGCCAAGGCGGCCACGGCCTGGCTCGCGAAGGGACCCGTTCAGGTCTGAGGCGGGCGGGGGACCTCGGTCTCCCAGCGTGCTCGACGCTCGTCGTCGGACTGCTCCCACCACGGCGTCCCGCGCTCACCGAGCGCGACCTTCGCGGCCTGCACCCCGGCGCGAGACTCGGGTGCGCCCGAGGTGCGCTTCACCTCGCGTCGCCAGGCCATCAGGATCGACCGGAGTTCGGCGTCGCGGTCGTCGGGGATGAGCGGGTCGGTCGCACGCCAACGACGGCCGCCCACGATGATGTGGCGGCCGTCGTCGGTGCGCTCGGGTGACCCCGTCACGGGCAGTGGATGCGGCGTCGCGGGACCCGCATCGTCACGTGTTCGTCGAGCGTCAGCTCCGGACCTTCTTGACGATGAACAGCAGGATCACCGATCCCAGGAGGGCGGTGAGGAAGGTGAAGAACCATCCGCCGCTGGCCGTGTCGAACGCGAAGCTGAGCAGGAAACCGCCCAGGAACGCGCCGATCACGCCGACGACGACGTTGAGCACGATTCCCATCTGCTTGTCGGTGCCCATGAACTTGCTGGCCAACCAGCCGGCGATGCCGCCGATGATGATGTAGCCGATGATTCCCACCGACGTTGTCGTGGTGGAACGCGCGGCCAGGATCTCCACTGCGGTAGCGGTATTGATGATGATCTCCTCGGGTTCGGTTCAGTAAAGACAAGGTCAAACCTACGCGCTGACACCGCTGGTGACCGGGGATTTGCTCTCCGGACCCGACCCGGCAAGGATCGTGTCGGGAGTCGGGTCGAGTAGGTGCCGGGTTGCCTCTGTGCCAGACCCGCGTTCACACGGGGTCGGCGCAGCTCGGATCGACCGGCGGTGCACCACCGTCACCGTCAAGGAGTTCCTCACCATGCGTGATTTCGTCTGTCGCACCTGCGGCCAACAGCTTTCCTTCGAGAACACCCTGTGTCTGAAGTGTTCGAGCCATCTCGGTTTCCACCTGCCGACGCGCACGATCTACTCCTTCGATGCGTCCGAGGAGCCCGATATCGAGGGCACCACGCTGACGCGGTGCGCGAACAGCACGGTGGCCTCCTGTAACTGGATGGTCGAGAAGGGCGTCGGCAAGGAGGCCCTGTGCGAATCGTGCCGACTCACCCGCACGCGGCCCTCCGACGGTGACACCGATGCGTTGGAGAAGTTCGCCGAGGCGGAACTGGCCAAACGACGGGTGATCCTCGAGCTGACCGAGCTCGAGCTCCCGATCGTGGGACGCGGCGACGACGAACAGAACGGTCTGGGTTTCGACCTGCTCTCGTCGGAGAACCGCAAGGTCATCACCGGGCACGCGAACGGGTTGATCACGCTCGACCTCGCCGAGGGCGACGACGTGCACCGCGAGCAGCTGCGGGTGTCGATGGACGAGCCGTACCGCACCCTGATCGGGCACTTCCGTCACGAGATCGGCCACTACTTCCAGATGGCGCTGGTCGGGTCGGGCGATCGTCGCCCCCGGTTCGAGGAGCTGTTCGGCAACCCGGACGACGACTACCAGGCCGCGCTGGACCGCCACTACAACGACGGGCCGCCCGACAACTGGCGATCGGACTACGTGTCGTCGTACGCGACGATGCACCCCGCGGAGGACTGGGCCGAGACGTTCGCCCACTACCTCCACATCCGCGACACCCTCGACACCGCGGCCGCGTTCGCGATGGCCCCGGCCGGCGCGACGCTGGACAGCGCGCTGCCCGGTGAGGTGGGATTCGAGCGCATCATCGAACTGTGGTTGCCGCTGTCGTGGTCGCTCAACCAGATCAACCGGTCGATGGGCCACCAGGATCTGTACCCGTTTGTGCTGCCCGCCCGGGTGTTGGAGAAGATGGCGTTTGTCCACTCGTTGGTGGAACCGACGACTGTGTGATCGTGGAGGTGTAGAGGTGTCGACGGAAGGTGCTCCGATGAGCGACGGGTCTCTGGACAGGAACATTCATCGCGGGATAGCCGAGCTCGCCCGGCGTCTGCACTCGGCGAAGGACCGTACGCTCGACGACGTCCTACGAGACGTGGTCGACGGTGCGGTGGCCAACGTCCCCGGTGCCGAGTCGGCGAGCATCTCGGTCACCACCGGTCGCGCCGAGTTGAAGACCGAGGTCGCCACCGACGACATGGCGGTTCGTCACAACCAGATCCAGGTCACCCACGGCGAGGGCCCGTGTCTTGCCGCCGCATGGGATGAGCCGATCGTGCGTGTCGACGACCTCGGCGCCGAGACCCGGTGGCCCGCGTACACCCCCGATGCGCTTGCGTCGATCCCGTTCCGGTCGATCCTGTCCTTCCGGCTCTACACCGCGGCCGAGACGCTGGGATCGTTGACGCTGTACTCGCGAAGTCCTGACAACTTCACCGAGGACATCGAGGAGATCGGCGCGATCTTCGCCGCCCACGCCGCGAACGCGTGGATTGCCAGCGAGCGCAACATCCAGTTCAACAGCGCGTTGGCCAGCCGCGACATCATCGGACAGGCCAAGGGCATGATCATGGAGCGCTTCAGCATCGACGCCGTGCAGGCCTTCGAGCTGCTGCGCCGGTTGTCGCAGGACAGCAACGTCAAGCTGGTCGAGTTGGCCACCCAGCTCGTCGAGACCGACCACCCGTCCGCGTCGGAGTGACCCCGACCGGGCGCTGACGCCCGGTGCAACGCTCTGCAACTCTGTCGGCGGATGTCCGCCCTCGCATACGTTCCGTTCATCGTGGCGACGACGCCCACGACGACAAGGAGCGAACGATGCGTGCTGCCGTCTACTACGGTCCGAACGAACTCGAGATCACCGATGTCGACGAGCCGCAGGTCGGCCCCGGGGAGGTGAAGATCGAGGTCGGGTTCAACGGCATCTGCGGCACCGACCTCCACGAGTACTACGCGGGCCCGATCTTCATCCCCACCGAACCGCACGCGCTGACCGGTCAGCAACTCCCGTTGGTCATGGGTCACGAATTCTCGGGCACCATCACCGAGGTGGGTTCCGGCGTGAGTGGCTGGGCGCCCGGCGACCGGGTGGCCGTCGAACCGCTCTACCGCTGCGACAAGTGTCCTTCGTGTCGCGCGGGCAACTACAACATCTGCGCCGACATCGGTTTCCACGGCCTGATGTCCGACGGCGCCATGGCCAAGTACACCGTTGTGCCGCAACGCATGCTGCACCGACTCCCGGACAACGTCTCACTCGAACTCGGGGCTCTGGTGGAGCCGATGTCGGTGGCGTATCACGCCGCGGCCCTCGGGGACGTCCACCCCGGTGACACCGCTCTGGTCTTCGGAGCCGGGCCCATCGGCATCGGGTTGTGGTTCGCGCTCACGGGCATGGGCCTCGACGACGTCCACGTCGTCGAGCCGTCGGCGACCCGTCGCGCGGCCGTCGAGGCGTTGGGCGCGAAGACCCTGGATCCGACCGCGATCGACGTGCCCGGGTTCGTGGCCGAGGCGACCGCGGGCCGGGGTGCCGACGCGGCGTACGACGCCGCGGGTGTGGAGGCATCGGTGCAGACCGCACTGGGGTGTGTGGGTGCGCGTAAGCCCCTCGTCAGTGTCGCGATCTACGAGAAGCCGCTGACCACACCGCTTCTGAACCTGGTGATGAACGAGTCCCGGATCCAGGGGTCGCTCTGCTACACCTCCGCCGATTACGAGGCGGTCATCGATCTGATGGCACAGGGGCGTTACGACACCACCGGGTGGGTCAGCACGATTGCTCTCGACGACGTCCTCGACGAGGGGTTCGAGGCGCTGCACGCGGGCACGAAGATGAAGGTCCTCATCGATCCGGCTCTGGCTGCGACGCGATGAGCATCCACGGATGAGTCGCGATGGTCCCCGTGACCGGGCGGGCGGTGCTCATGGACGGCGGTCCGGTGTCTCGCCAGGTCGGCGTGTGGCCCGGACAGAGATCTCGTCGGAGTCGAGGTCGCGCGTAGGATCGGCTGTCACGCACACGCGGATCTCGTCGCCGCTAGTGCGATGGACGAACCGCAACGGCGGTCCGTCGTCCTGCAGATGTGCGTCTCCCCACTGCACGAGGGAGAGCACCACCGGCAGGAGGTCCTCGCCGGCCGCGGTGAGGCGGTACTCGTCGCGTGTGCGCGCACCCACTTCCCGGTAGGGCGTGCGGGCGACCACATTCGCCGACTCCAGCTGTCGCAGGGCGCGGGAGACCGCGGGCGCCGAGACGCCGATGCGGTCGACGAAGTCCTCGAAACGCGAGGTGCCGTAAAAGCATTCCCGTACGACGAGGAACACGGTCTTGGTGCTGAGCAGATCGAGCGCCTTGGCGGCCGAACATGCATCGGCACGCCACCGATCGCGGTCGGCCAGACGCGTCTCGAACTCCATGGGCATGGCCCCACTATAACTAACGCTTGCGTTAGTCAGGTGGCGATGCCTACACTCCTGACTAACGACAACATTAGTCAGAGGGAGCTGGTCATGACATCGATCGAGGGCGCAGTGGTTCTGGTGACCGGGGGTCGGCGCGGTCTGGGTGCGGCGCTGGTCGACGAGGTTCTCGCACGCGGTGCGCGCGCGGTCTACTCCACCGCGCGCTCGGCGTTCGACGACCCGCGGCCGGCCGTCACGACCGCGGTGGTCGAGGTGGGTTCGCAGGACTCGATCGATGCCCTGGCCGGGATCGCCGGTGACGTGGACATCGTCATCAACAACGCGGGCGTGTTGCTTCCCGCGCCCCTGCTGACCGGCGAGATGGCCGATGTCGTGAACACGTTCGACGTCAACGCCTTCGGGCCGTTGCGGGTCGTCCGATCGTTCGCCCCGATCCTGGCGGCCAACGGAGGCGGGGCCGTCGTGAACGTGCACTCGGTGCTCTCGTGGCTCGGCGGCAGCGGCGCCTACGGCGCGTCGAAGGCGGCTATGTGGTCGATCACCAATTCCCTGCGGACCGAACTCGCCGGGCAGAACACCCACGTCCTCGGCGTGCACGCCGGCTTCATCGACACCGAGATGGTCTCCGACATCGGGATGCCCAAGACGTCACCCGCCGTCATCGCGGCTCGGATCCTCGACGGGCTCGAGGCGGGCGCACTCGAGGTGTTGGCCGACGACACCACGGTGGCGGTCAAGGCCATGCTCGCCGGGCCCGTCGAGAACCTCACCTTCGCCTCGTCACACTGATCGCCGATCCGACCACCGTAAGGACGCTCGATGCCACTCTGGACGATCCATCACTCCCCGGGCGTCTTCTCCGACGACGACAAGGCCTCGCTCGCCGAGGAGATCACCGACCGGTACGAGAAGGTCGGTCTGCCGAGGTTCTACGTGGTCGTGATCTTCCGCGAGGTGACCGCCGACAACTTCTACGTCGGTGGCGTCTCGGCGCCGCTGAGCGCACGTGTCGAGATCGCCCACATCGCGCGCCATCTGCCCGACGCGGCGAGTCGGCGTCGGACGGCCCGCTGGGTCGGGGACGTCCTGGCCCCCTACCTCGAACGTCATGACGGCCTGCATTGGGAGTTCCACATCGACGAGACCAGCGAGGAGCTCTGGATGATCAACGGGATTGTCCCGCCACCGGCCCGCTCGGACGCGGAGAAGAACTGGGCGCGCACCAACACGCCCGCGCCCTGGTGAGACGCAGATCAACTCGTCTCTGCCGAGCCGACCGGCGTCTGGTCGCATAAAATCCGACAATAATGATCACAAAAGAAGATGCGATCGGCGCTGAAGCCCGACTGTCCTGGATTCTCGCCGCCGTTGCCGGAATGATCGGCGCTGCAGCGTTCCTCGATTCGGAGGGTTACTTCGTCACCTTCATGACCGGTAACACCGAACGTGCGGTGTTGCAGGGATTCGACACAACCCGATCCCGGGGCGTGATCGGCCCGTCCGCGCTCAACGCCGCCATCCTGATCGTGGCGTTCATCTCGGGGGTGGCCATCGCGATGTACATGCGACGTCGGTTCTGGAAGAACCATCCCCACGGGGCGACGGTGCTCACCACCATCGGCTTGTTCACCGCGGGCCTGGTCGACTTCATCCTCAACGGGTTCGACGGCAACGACGTCACCTACGTCCCCATCGTGATCGTCGCGTTCTCGGTCGGGGCACTCAACGCCGCCTTCGTGAAGAACGGCGAGGTGTCCATCCCGTTGAGCTACGTCACCGGCACTCTCGTCAAACTGGGGCAGGGCATCGAACGTCACGCGCGCGGTGGCGGCACGATGTACGACTGGCTCGGTTACACGTTGCTCTACGCGGGTTTCATCGCCGGCGCCGCGTTCGGCGGCATCGTCGGCACCATCATCGACGACGGTTACGTCCTGTTCGGCGCCGGCGCACTGTGCGCCGCGGCCACCGCGATCACCTTCTTCCACACCGACCGCAAGACGATTCTCGGCTGACCATCGCCCGACGCGGGAGCTCGTCGGGCCGTCGCTACAGTTCCGATCATGGGATTGCGATACGACGTGGCGGGTGCGGGTCCGACGCTGGTGTTGGTCCACGGGGTCGTGCATCGACGCCAGGCCTGGGATCCGGTTCTCGACCTGCTCACCCCGTACCGCCGGGTGGTCACCGTCGACCTTCCCGGTCATGGTGAGTCCGACGACCTCGACGTCTTCGGTGCGCAGCGCCTGCTGCAGTTCACCGACCGGCTCGCCGAGTTCATCGGAGGACTCGAGGCATCCGACGGACCGGTGCACGTCGCGGGGAACTCGCTCGGCGGCTACCTCTCGATGTGTCTGGCCGCGCGGGGCGAGGTGGCGTCGGCGACGGCACTGTCGCCGGCGGGGTTCTGGAACGGCCCCGCCGCGCAGGCGCGCAGCCTGACCAAGTTCGCCATCCTGCGGACCGCCGCCTCCGGACTCGGGAAGCGGGCGCCGGCCGCGTTCCGGAGCCGGTTCATCCGCTATCCGTCGCTGGCGCCGTTCTTCGCCCACCCCAGTCGGGTGTCGTACGAGTCCGCGGTCGTCGACCTGAACTCGCTGCTGACCAACACCACTCTGGCCGGTGGTGTCGACGAACCGTTCCCGCTGCCGGCACTGACGTCGCCGGTGGTGCCGGTGACCGTGGCCTGGGGTACCCGCGACCTCATCCTCCCGTACCGCAACCGCCACAACGTGCTCGAGCACTTCCCCCACGCGCGGCTGATCTCGGTGCCCGGCGTCGGTCACGTCCCGATGGGGGACAACCCGGAGTTGATCGCGTCGATCCTGTTGTCCGGCAGCGAGCTTCCCGCAGCCAAATGAGCGACGGGACGAGCGGGCGGAGGACCGTACTCACCGCGGCCGGGCCGATCACCGTGGCGGTCGCCGACGACCTCGTCCGTGCGCGGGGGATCCCGTACGCCTCCGCCGATCGTTTCGGCCTCCCGCAACCGGTGTCGCCGTGGACCGGGCCGCGTCCCGCGGTGGACCGTGGCCCGGCCGCGCCGCAGGACCCGTCGCGCCTGGACACCGTGGCCGGGGCCGTCGGGGCGGACCTCAGCACGTCGGAGGACTGTCAGGTGGTGTCGGTGACCGCCCCGGCCGACGCGCGCGATCTACCGGTCCTGGTGTGGTTTCACGGCGGCGCGTACGTCTCCGGTGCCGGTGAGGCGCCGCAGTACGACGCCGACGATCTGGCGCGTGAGGGGATCGTCGTCGTCAGCGTCACCTACCGGTTGGGGGTCCTCGGGTACCTCACGCCGCCCGGCACCGACCACGACAACCTCGGGTTGCACGACCAGATCGCCGCGTTGCGGTGGGTGCGGGTGTCCGTCGCGGCGTTCGGCGGCGATCCCGACCGGGTCACGATCGCCGGCCACTCCGCGGGCGGCGACGCCGTCGTGTCGATGATGTTGTCGGCCGACGCGGACGGTCTGTACCAGCGCGCCATCGTGCAGAGTGCGCCGCTGGGGATGCGGATCGGTCGGAGCGAGATGGTCGAGGCGTTGCGCGCCCGCCTGGGCCAGTTGCTCGATGACCCGATGACCGCGTCCACCGACGAGATCCTCGCCGCGCAGCGCGAACTCGCCGTCCTCGCGACGTCGTACAAGTCCGTCGGTGCGCTGCCGTTCGGGACGCGGATGGGGATCGCGCCGCTGCCGTCGGAGGAATCGGCCGATGCCCGCCTCGCGGAGGTCGCGCGGCGATGCGAGTTGCTCGTCGGCCACACCGCCTCAGACGCGTCGCCCTACGTCCTGGGTGACCCGCGCGCGATGCGTCTGACGCGGGCCGGCTTCCCCGGGCGGGCGGTGTACCGCCTCGTCGTCCGACGGGTCACCCACGCGGTGTTCGGCCGGTCGGCGCACGGTCTCGCCGCCCGGTGGACCGACGCGGGCGGTGCCGCGGCGCAGTACGTCTTCGGTTGGGCGCCGCGAACCGGACTGCTCGGCGCGTGCCATTCCATCGAGCTGCCGTTCCTGTTCAGCGGTTCCTGGTCGGACGCGTTGATGCTCGGCGGGCAGGACCCCGATCCCCGGCTCGCGGCGCGTATGCGTCGCACCTGGGCGACGTTCGTCCGCGACGGTGTCGCCGGGCTGGGAACTCGGTCGCTGACCTTCTGACCGCCGCTGGGGTCAGCGGATGGCCGCGCGGGTTCGCAATCTGCTCACGGCCGCGAGAACCAGCAGGGTCACCGCCAGCAGGATTGTCGTCAGAGCGGCCGCGGACAACGCCTGACCACGATCGGACAATCCGAAGATGCTGACCGGCAGCGTCTTCCACGTCGGCGGGTACACCATGATGGTGGCCCCCAGCTCGCCCATCGAGAGTGCGATCGCGAGCCCGGCGGCGGCGCCGAGAGCGGGCAGCAACAGCGGGAGTTCGACGCGGAACAGGACCCGGGCCGGGCTCGCGCCCAGGGATTGGGCCGCCTGTCGTAGCGCGGGATCGAGACGCTCGGCCGCCGCCGAGACCGAGCTGAAGGCGAACGCCAGCACCAGGACCATGTGCGCGACGATGACGATCCACTTGGTCCCACCCAGCAGCAGCGGACGCGAGTTGAACGAGATCAGCAGTCCCAGGCCGATCGCCACCGACGGGACGGCGATCGGGATGTGAAACGCGGCGTCGGTCACGCGCCGCAGCCACGGCGGCGCCGATCGGGCGGCCAGCGCAGCCCAGGTCCCGACGACCAGTGCCAGCGCGCCGGCGATGACCGCGGTCTGCAGACTCACCGACAGGCTGGCGAGGTCGTCGCCGGACAACGCGTCACCGAAGCGGGCCACCCCGAGATCGGTCGGCAGCGGACCGTTCCACGACCCGGCGAAGGCCGCGAGGACGACGGTGGCGATGGGCGCGACGAAGACGACCGTCACCACGACCCCGAACAGCGCCCATACCGCGGCGCGACTACGCCTGGTCCAGAACAGCATTGCCGTTGTCCTTCCGTGTCGACGCCCCGCGGCCGGAGGTCATTTGCGCGAACGCCTTTCGATAGAGCAGATACAGGCCGATCGACAGTCCGACCTGAACGGTCGCGATCACCGCGGCCCCCGGGAGGTCGAAGGTGACGATCCCGCGGGTGTAGATCAGGACCGGGAGCGTGGTGACGTCCTTGGCGCCGGTGAACAGCACGATCCCGAACTCGTTGAGCGTCAGCAGCAACACGAGTCCGCCGCCGGCGATCAGTGCCGGCCACGCCTCGGGCATCACGACCGTGCGCAACACCCGCCACGGTGAGGCACCGAGACTCGCTGCGACGTCGAGCTGTTCACGCGGGACCATCGCGAACGCTGCGAGCAGGGGGCGTACGACGAACGGGGTGAAGAAGGTGATCTCGGCGACGATGACACCGAGCTCGGTGGTCAGGAAGTTCACCGGACGGGAACCGATGATCTCGAACAGCGCAGCGTTGACGATGCCTGCGCTGCCGTAGATGAACGTGAAGGCCAGCGTGATGAGGAACGACGGGAGGGCGAGGACGGTGTCGATCAGTCGCCCCACGACGGTCGATCCCGGGAACGGGACGAAGGCCAGGACCACCGCGATGAACGTGCCGAGCACCAGGCATCCGAGGGTCGCACACGCCGCGATCCGCGCGGTGGTGACCAGCGACGTCCGGAACAGCTCGGACGACAAGACCCCCGACCACGAACTCGTCCCACGGCCCGAGGTGGAGTTCAGCAGTACCCGCACCAGTGGATACACCGCGACCACGGCCACGATCACCAGCGGTCCGATCGTCCACCACACGGCCGCAGTACGCCGAACGGGTGGGTTGGGCTCCGGGGTCGGCGCCTCGGATAGGCGTTCGACGAGACCGGCGGTCATGACACGTCGTTCGTCGACACGAGCACTCCGGCGCCGGGCGGGAACGTCACCCAGACGATCGAGTCGACCCCGTGGTCGGTCCGGCCCGGAAGATCGGCGTCGAGCAACACGTCCGGGAGACCGTCGACGGCCAGGGTGACCCGCGTCGTCGATCCCTGCCACACCGTCGCCGTGACCCGCGCGCAGATCGCGCCGCGACCCGAGGTCGTGGCGACGGATATCTCGTGGGGTCGGATGCAGACCATCGCAGGAGTGCCCGGGGACCAGCCCGGCGCCCCGACACGCGTGGCCGGCGCGGTGACATCGAGCATCCGATCACCGACCGCGACCAGCGCGGTCGTCCCCGACACCCGCCCGACCGTGCACGGGAGGAGATTCGCACCGCCGAGGAAGGCGGCGGTGAACGCCGACGGCGGTCGGGTCCAGAGCGTGTCGGCGGTGTCGACGTCGACCAGGCGCGCATCGCGCATCACCGCGACCCGGTCGGCCAGGGCGAGCGCCTCGGTCTGATCGTGGGTGACGTAGAGCATCGCGGTGTCGGGGAGGGCGGCCCGCAGCTCCTGCAGTTCGGTCAGCATCGACTGTCGCAGGGCGGCGTCGAGTGCGGCCAGGGGCTCGTCGAGCAGCAGCACGCCGGGTCGGATGGCGAGCGCGCGGGCGATGGCGACGCGCTGCTGCTGTCCGCCGGAGAGCTCCCGCGGCAGCCGGTCGGCGAACCCCGACATGCTGACCATCTCGAGTGCTTCACGCACACGGTCGGAGATCTCGCTGCGGGCAACCCGATTCGCCCGCAGGCCGAACGCCACGTTGTCCCGGACGCGCAGATGCGGGAACAGGGCGTAGGACTGGACGACCACGCCGATCCCGCGCTTGGCGGGCGGGAGGTCGGTGACGTCCCGGTCGCCGAGACGCACGCGTCCCGACGACGGGCGGACGAAGCCGGCGAGTGCCTTCAGGGCGGTCGACTTGCCCGAGCCGCTCGGTCCGAGCAGGGCCACGGTCTCACCGGGCGCCACCCGAAGGCTGAAGTCCGACAGCGCGTCCTGCGCGCCGCGGCCACGGCCGTAGGTGACGGTGACCCGGTCGAAGGTGATGGCCGGGCCGGCCGGAGCCGTCGGCGTCGGTGTCGACCGTGTCCCGCCACGCAGACGGCGCCGCGTGGACGAAGTGTTGAGGTCCGACATGATCAACTCCCCGTGGCCTTCTGGTACGCGGCGACGCCTCCGTCGAGGCCGGAGAGCACCGAGTTCCAGTCCGGCCGCCACACCGTGACGCCGGAGATGGCCTGGGCCGGTGAGTTCGCCGCGGTGTCGGCGGGGATGTCGGTGCGCACCGACACCCCGAGGGCGTCGGGCCCGACGGTCTTCTGCACGTCGGAGGACAGCAGGAACTCGAGCAGCTTCTTCGCGTTCTCCGAGTGCGGCGCACCCGAGGTGACACCGGCGACGTACGGCAATGACACCGTGGTTCTGGTGCCGTTCGACTCGGCCGGGAAGAACAGTTCGAATGCGGACTTGTCGTCGCGGATGGACGTGAGGTTCATCTGCACGTCGCCGTTGGCCACCATGATCTCGCCGTTGCTCACCTTCGGCTGCAGCTTGCCCGTGGAGCTCGACGGGCCGACGTTGTTGGCCTGCAGGCGCTTGAGGTAGTCCAGGCCACCCTGTTCGCCGCGCAGATGCTGCAGCAGGAGCAGAACCGCGGTCCCGTCACCGGCCTGTCCGGGGGTCGAGTACTGGATCTTGTCGGCGAAGCGGGGGTCGAGTAGATCGTCGAAGGTGGTGGGCGCCGGTGTCGCCCGGGGGCTGCGGATGAACGACAGGTAGTTGTCGACGATGGAGACGTACTTGCCCGCGGAGTCCTTGTTGTCGGCGGCGACGGCCGAGGTGTCCACCCCCGATTCCGCGAGCAGCCCGGCGTCGTCGGCCTTCTGGATGAACGGCGGCAGCGTCACCATGAGGTCGGCCTGCGGGTTGGACTGCTCCTTCTGGACACGGGATACGACCTCGCCGGAGCCGGCCTCCACATAGTTCACCGAGATCTTGGTCTGCTCGGTGAATTTCGCGAATTCGGCCTTGTACCAGTCACCGAGGCCGTCGGCGCTGTAGACCGTGACGGTGTCGGAGCCCGACGTGGAGGTGCCGGTTCCACCGCAGGCGGTGGCGGTGACCAGCACGGCGGCGGTCGAGGTCAGTGCGATGGCGATGTGGCGAAGTCGGTTTCGACGAGATCGGACAGACATGGGGATCCTTTGGGAGTGGAGTGGAGTGGAGTGGCGGGTGGTGTCAGGAGAGGACGAGCTGGCCGAAATCGGAGATGGAGTCGACGACGTGCGTCGCGCCGGCACCCTCGAGCTGTGTTCTGTCGTGGGCGCCGGTGAGGGTGCCCGCGACGATGCGCGCCCCGGCGCGCAGGCCGCTGAGGACGTCGCTGGAGGTGTCACCGAGCACGGCGACGGTGCGGACGTCGTCGATCCCGAGGTCGAGGACCGCGCGCAGGACGAGGTCGGGGTACGGGCGTCCGCGGCCTGCCTCCTCGGGTGACAGCGTGAGGTCGGCGACGTCGGACCATCCGAGGACGTCGAGGAGTCGGTGCTGGGTGGCGCGGCTGAAACCCGTTGTGAGGGCGACCTTGATCCCGGAGCCGCGCAACTGTGCGATGGTCTCCGCTGCGCCGGCGATGGGACGGATGTCACCGGTGCCGATCAGGTCGTCGTAAGCGGCCTCGAAGGCCCGGTTGCCGGCCTGTGCACGGTCCTCGTCGTCGCCGGTCAGCGCGCGGAAGACGGTGATCTTGGACTGGCCCATGGTGTCGATCACGTACTGCCGGGCGTGCTCTCGTTCGGGTCCGTCGTCGGGGATCCCGGCGGCGGTGGCGGCGACGTCGAAGGCCTGCAGGACGAGCCCACCGTCGGAGACGGTGGTACCGGCCATGTCGAGGACTGCGAGCGCGATGGGAGCGGGCGTGGTGGTGGACAAGTGTGTCCCTTTCGCGAGGTGGTGTGCGGGGGTCGGAGGTGTCAGAGGTGCATCGCGTCGGCGGTGTCCTCGCCGATGGCCGGACCGAGCGTCATGCCGCGTCCGCCGGGGCCGGTGACGACCCAGACGCCGGGTGACACCTCACGGCGGCAGACGATCTCGTCCGGATCGGTGCACTGCGAGTACACGCCGGCCCAGCGTCGGACGATCGGGGGCAGATCCCGGCCGAGCAGCTCCTCGACGACGCCGCGGAGGTGGTCGTACGGGGCCTCGGCCACGTCGAAGTCGAACGGTTCGTCGTAGTGGTGGGTGTCGCCGATGGTGAGGCCGCCGTGGCTGCGCTGGACGCACAGCAGCTGCATCCTGTGCTCGGCGGCGACCTCGGCCTGTGGCTGCCGTGTGGCGAGGTCGTCGAGGGTCTCGCCGGCGAACGCCGGGTAGTAGCGGAAGCTGTCGCCGTCGGCGATCGCGGTGGTCATTGGCTCGTCGAGCGGCGCGGTCTGCATCATCTGCAGGCGCACCCGACGCACGGGTAGCTCACCGGCGAGTTCGCGCACGAGACCGCCGTGGGCAGCTCCGGCGCACAGGACGACGTTGTCGCCGTGGTGGATTCGACCCGAGTCGTCGCGCACGGTGACCCCGGCCGACGACGAGGTCACCTCGCGCGCCTCGCATCCCGAACGGAACTCGTAGCGACCGGTGTTGCCGAGCGCCTGCCGGATGGCGGGTAGCGCCACCCGTGACTCGACGGCGCCGTCGCGGGTGCAGTGCAGGCCGGCGAGGTACTTACCGCGCAACGCGGGGTTGACGGCGAGCACCTCGTCCGGATCGAGGAGACGGAAACCGCGGTCGGCTGCGTCGGTGCGCGCGGCCACGTCCTCGGCCACGGCCACCTCTTCTGCGCTGCGCAGCAACGTGATCGAGCCCGCGGGGCGGAAGCCCACGCCGGGAACCGAACGGCCGATCTCTTCCCACAGATCGCGGGATCGGTTGGCGGTCGCCAGTTCCCCCGCGCTGCGGCCGGACACCCAGACGAGGCCGAAGTTGCGCACGGTGGCGCCGCGCGCTTCCGCCTCACGCTCCAGGTGGACGACGTGGTGGCCGCGGAGGACGGCCGAGCGTGCGTGGGAGGTGCCGAGGATGCCTCCGCCGATGACGATGATTCTCATGAGGCCAGCGTGCACGATTGGTCTAGACCAATCAATGACGAGCGGGACAACGCTGGGTTAACAATTGGTATAGACCAATACGCTAGGCTCAGGGAATGGACGTCATCGACGAGACGGCGGAGGTGCTGGCCTCGCTGCGTGGGGTGTGGGACGAGGTCGAGGTGGACGAACTCGACCACGCGCTGCAGGCGGGTGCCCGGGCGGTCGCCGACGGCGCCGACGACGAACTCGTGCTCGCGAGTGTGCTGCACGACGTCGGGCACAGCCCGCTGGTGGCCGTCGATGCGTCGGTGGGTCACGAGGCGGCGGCGCAGCAGTGGCTCACCACGCACTTCGGTGCCCGCGTCGGGTGGCTGGCCGGATCGCACGTCGAGGCCAAGCAGTACCTCGCCGCCACCGACCCCGACTATGCCGCGACGTTGTCGCCGACCTCGATCCGGTCGTTGGCGTATCAGGGCGGCGCGATCGCCGGGTCATCCCGCGTCGATCACGCCTGGTGGCCGGATGCACTGCGGCTGCGCCGCTACGACGACGCCGCCAAAGTGCCCGGGGCGCAGGCGCTGTCGATCGACCAGGTGCTGGAGTTCGCGCGGCGGGTGGCGTCTCGGTGACCGCGGCACCCAGGGTCCCCAAGTACTACGCCGTGCGCACCGAACTGGAACGGATCGTCGAGACGCTGCACGTGGGGGACTCGGTACCCGCCGAGCGCGACCTGGCGGAGCGCTTCGGGGTGTCGCGCGAGACGGTCCGTCAGGCGTTTCACGAGTTGCTGGTCGAGGGTCGTATCGAGCGACGGGGACGCGGCACCGTGGTCTCGGCGCCCAAGCTCGTCCAACCGCTGTCGCTGCTGTCGTACACCGAGGGCGCCATCAGCCACGGTCGGGTGCCAGGGCGTCTGCTGGTGACGTGGGAGGACATCACCGGTGACGACGAGCTGTGCGAGGAGCTGCACATCGAGTCCGGGTCGACCGTGATGCATCTCGAGCGGGTCCTGCTGGCCGACGGCGCACGCCTGGGGTTGGAGAGCACCTACCTGCCCTGGAATCGCTTCGGTTCTTTCACCGACACCTTCGATCCCACCACCTCGCTGTACGCAGCCATCCGCGAGGTCGGTGTGCACTTCGGCAGCGCGAACGAGCGCATCGAGACCGTTCTGGCGTCACCCCGCGAGGCGACGTTGCTCGAGACCACCACCGCGATGCCGATGCTGCTGATGCACCGACGCAGCCTCGACGTCGACGGACGTCCGATCGAGAAGGTCAGGTCGCTCTACCGCGGCGACCGGGTGGCCTTCGAGGCCGTCCTGCGGGACTAGCCCTGCGTCAGCGGTCGCGCTTGCGGGGGAAGATCGGCAACGATCGGCGCGCCTTGGCGCCGGCCAACATCTCCGCGCGCTCGGTGAGCTTCACCCGCGGTCGACCCGAGCTCTCGCCACGCTCACGCTCGATCCGGTCGATGGCGCGGATCCCGCGGTGGCGCACCGGCTTCAGGTTCTTGCGCCGGAGGAGCTTGGCGAACCCGCCTTCCGGACGCGTGCTGACGTCGAGCGCGCCGGACGCGGCGTCGTCGATGAACGCCTGGACGGTCTCCTCGGCGCAGGCGCGGTTGGCGCCGATACCACCCGAGGGACCCCGTCGAGCCCATCCGACGACGTAGGCGCCGGGGACCGGTGCGGTCCCGTCGACGATCCGTCCGTCGGCGTTGGGGATCCGACCCGCGTCGGCGTCGAACGGCAGCCCGGCGACGGGTCGGGTCCGGTAGCCGATGGAGGAGACGACGTTGTCGGCCGGGATGAGGTGCTCGGTCTCACCCGTGCGCACCCGGACCCCGGCGACCTGGCCGTTGCCGACGACCTCGAGCGGAGAGGTGTTGTACAGGAACACGATCCGCTTACGACTCGGGTCCACCGGGGTGGAGAAGTCGATCGACGCCGGATCGGAACCGTCGAGGGCTACGATCTCGATACCCGGGGTGTTGGCGAGCGCGGCGTACTCCGCCGGCGTGTACGCGGCCGAATCAGGCCCGCGCCGCCCCAGAAGGACGACCTCGCCGACGCGGTTGTCGCGCAGGAACGGCAGCGACCGGTCGGCGATGTCGGTGCGGCCGAGATCGTCGACGTCGGTGTGCAGCAGTCGGACGATGTCGAGGGCCACGTTGCCGGTGCCCACCAACACCGTGCGCCCGACACGGGCGGACTGCAACGGGTTCGAGACGTCGGGCAGGCCGTTGTACCAGGCGACGACCTCGGTGGCGGAGGTGCTGCCCGGGAGATCCTCGCCGGGGATGCCCAGACGCTTGGGCTCCGACGCGCCGATGGCGTAGATGACGCCGTGGAAGTGCTGCGCGAGCTCGGTGGGCGAGAAGTCCTTGCCCACTTCGAGATTCCCCAGCAGCGTGACCCGTGGATCGCGCAGGTGCAGGTCGAAACCGTGGGTGATGTTCTTGGTCGCCGGGTGGTCCGGGGCCACACCGGACCGCACGAGCCCGCCGGGCGTGGGGAGCTTGTCGATGACGGTGATCTGGGCGTCGGTGCGCATCAGCAGGGTGCGGATCGCGTAGCCGGCCGACGGGCCGGTGCCGATGACCGCGACCTGCAGGTCGTCGGGGAGGCGCTGCAGGGCGATGTACTCGGTCGGGGAGAACGCCTGCGAGGTCTCGCGGTCGCGGTAGTAGGCGGCGTTGACCTCCGCGAAGTGCGCGTCACGCGGTCCGAGCCGGTCGACGGGGAAGATCGCGTCGACCGGGCAGGCGTCCGAACAGGCGCCGCAGTCGATGCAGGTGTCGGGATCGATGTGCAGGATGTCCGCTGAACCGAACCCGGGTTCGCCGGGTGCGGGGTGGATGCAGTTGACCGGGCAGACCGAGACGCACCCCGCGTCGCTGCAACACGATTGTGTGATGGCGAACGCCATTGCGGTTACCCCACTTCTTTGTCGGGACGATTCGATCTCGGACGCCCGCGGAGGGGCGTTCGACGTCTACAGGATGCGTGCCCTGCGGTACCAGAACGATGCGGGCCGGGTCAGCAGGCCGACACTGTCGAGGAACTCCATCAGGTGCACGCAGCTGGTGCGCATCATCGAGTGGAAGTGGCTGTTGCGCTTCCGCGTCGCGACGGCGCGGTCCCGGTCGAGTCCGGCGTCGGAGTACGCCTTCGGGTCGTGCAGGCTGGTCACGATGGCGAACGAGGCGATCGCGATGATCAGTGCGCTGAACTGGCGACGGAACCAGCCGACGCCGACCATCGACTCGCGGACCTCTTCGCGCGCGAACTTCATGTGGCGCGATTCCTCGAGCACGTGGATCTCGTTGACGGTCCGCACGAACGGCAACACGCGGTCGTCGTTCATGCAGCCACGCTGGAAGACGTCGAGGACCTCCTCGGCGACGAGGATCGCGGCGTAGGCGACCTCGTTGCGGGCCAGCGCCATGAACGCCTTGCCCAACCAGCCGACGAAACGCGACGGGCGGTAGGACGCGCCGACCATCTTCTCCGACGCCTTGGCGAACATCAGCGAGTGACGGCACTCGTCGGCGATCTCGATCAGTGACCACTGGAACTCGGGCGAGTGGTACTCGCCGAGGTACTGGTCACGGATGACCATCTCCTGCAGGATCATCTCGAACCAGATCCCGTTGGTCATGACCGACGCGAACTCGTACCGGGTGAGCGCGATCTGCTGTTCCTCGGTCAGTTCGTCCCACATCTCGGTGCCGTACAGCGAGCACCACTCGGGGCTACAGCCGTACTTGGAGGGGTCCATCGGTTCGGACCAGTCGATCTCGGTCATCGCGTTGCGCGAGAGCCGCGCTGCCGATGCGATCAGTCGATCCGACACCTCGCCGGGCCCCTGATCGAGTCGGGTCGCCTGCACACTGTCTGCGGTCACCGTCATCGCACACCTCCGTAATCTGACAACACTCGTTGTAGTCAACGTTCATTGTCACGGTACGGGTCGGGTGCACGGTTGTAAACCGTCAATCGGGTTCCGGGTCGCCGTCCGTGGACGCTCTGACCTGCGGTACACGCGTGTATCGCCCGAGACCGGCCGTGGGGCGTCCTCAGTGGCGTCGCGGAGTGGGAAGCAGTCGACCCGCCACGGTCGCGAGCGCGTCGCCGTCGCGCAGAGCGTGATGGGCGATGCCGGCGGCGGTGAGCCGCTCGTGCAGCGCGGTGCACAGCCTGCCCTCCTCGAACGCGGTCGTCCCCACGTGCGGGATCAGCGGCCGATCCAGGATCCCCAGCCCGGTCATCAGCGGATCCGTTCCGGCCGCCCGGGGGTCGTCGATCTCGGAGATCAGGGTCAGATCCGCGCACAGGATCGCGGCCCCCGCGCTGTATCCGGCGTAGGCGAGCGACGAGTCGAGGATGCGACGGATGATGACGTCATCGGCCCCTGACCTGGCCATCGCCGCGCGCAGGACGAAGGTGTTGCCGCCCCGCACCCACAGGGCGTCGACCGTGCGCAGTCGCTCGACGTCGGTGTCGGAACGCAGGTCGAGTCGCTCCGGGAGCAGGCCCAGGTGCTCGAGTTCGTCGCGTTCGACCTCCCAGGCCATCTGCGTCTCGTCGTCGGGCCGGTCGTCGACCGCGTTGAGCACGACGCCCACCGACGCGCCGGAGCCGAGCACCTCGACGAGTCGGTCGGGGTGATCGCCCACGCCCATGGAGGAGAGGTAGAGCCGCATGCACGCGAGCCTAGGCCGGGCCGGGTCGATGCCGTGGGGTAGAACACAGTGCAGTGCCGCGAGTGGCGGATCTCGCGACCGACGACGGGGAGAGTGCAGATGAGCGGTGTCGAGGATCGGGTGGTCGTGGTGACCGGTGCCGGCGGCGGGCTGGGTCGGGAGTACGCGAAGCTGCTCGCCGCGGAGGGCGCGCTGGTGGTCGTCAACGATCTCGGTGGCGCGCGGGACGGTTCCGGGTCGGGGTCGACCATGGCCGACGCGGTGGTCGAGGAGATCATCGCCGCCGGCGGTCGGGCCGTGCCCAACTACGACTCCGTCGCCACCGCCGAGGGGGCGGAATCGCTCATCCGCACCGCGCTCGACACCTACGGCGCGATCCACGGCGTGGTCAACAACGCCGGCATCCTGCGGGACAGCTCGTTCCACAAGATGACCGCCGAGGCGTTCGACGCCGTGCTCAAGGTGCATCTGTACGGCGGCTACAACGTGACCCGTGCGGCGTGGCCGCACTTCCGCGAGCAGC
Organism: Williamsia phyllosphaerae; assembly: GCF_014635305.1. Taxonomy (NCBI): domain Bacteria; kingdom Bacillati; phylum Actinomycetota; class Actinomycetes; order Mycobacteriales; family Nocardiaceae; genus Williamsia; species Williamsia phyllosphaerae. Next base: position 2,387,523 of record NZ_BMCS01000001.1, read on the forward strand.
ACTTCGGCCGCGTCGTGGTGGCGACATCGACCAGCGGTCTCTACGGCAACTTCGGGCAGGCCAACTACGGCGCCGCGAAGATGGGACTGGTCGGTCTGATCAACACCCTCGCCGTCGAGGGCGCGAAGTACTCGATCACGGCCAACGCCGTCGCGCCGCTGGCGGCGACCCGCATGACCGAGGACATCGCGCCCGCGGAGATGCTCGAGAAGATCTCGCCCGCGTTCGTCGCCCCGGTCATCGTCGCGCTGATGAGCGAGGAGTGCACCGACACCGGCTCGATCTTCGAGGTCGGGGGTGGCCAGGTGCAGCGAGCGCAGCTGTTCCGCAGCACGGGTGCGAAGTTCGACGCGCCCCCGTCGGTCGACGAACTGCGGGCGCAGTGGGACCGCATCACCGACATGGGCGACTCGGCGCCGGGCGGTAACCCGCTGGGCTGACGCCCTTCCCGCGGGTGACATTCACACCAACCTCCTGCGAATATCGCGCCACAGCTGTACCTGGACCCACTCGAGCACCTACCGTCACACCATGACTTCGACTTCTTGTCAACGATGGCGGCGCGTCACGGCCGCCGTCATGGCGGCATCGGCGCTGGTGATGGGCTCAGGAGCCGTCGCAAACGCGGAATCCGGTCCGGACGTGTCGTCGCATCAACACGACGGAGGTCAGCTGATCAACTGGTTCGCCGTCAAGGCGTCCGGTCAGAACTTCGCGATGGTGAAGGCCACCGAGGGGTTGTCGTACGTGAACCCGTACTTCGTCCCCGACTCGATCGGGATGCGCCTGGCGGGGGTGGCCCGCGGCTCGTACCACTACGCCGACCCCAGCCTGCCCGCCGCACCGCAGGCGGCGTTGTTCGCGACGATCACCCTCGGGATCAACGGCTATGGCGACATGCCGCCCGTGCTCGACCTCGAGCAGTCGGGCGGCCTGTCGCCCGCGGCGTTGATCGGGTGGACCCATCAGTACCTCGACACCGTCCGCGCCCTGACCGGGCGTACGCCGATCATCTACACCTATCCGAACTTCTGGCGGACCAGGATGGCCGACACCACCCAGTTCAGGGGCTACCCGCTGTGGATCGCCGACTACAACGGCAGGGCGCAGCCCGGACCGCTCCCGGGCGGATGGAGTCGGTGGACCTTCTGGCAGTACACCGACAAAGCGCGCATCCCGGGGATCTCCGGACCCGTCGACAAGAACAGCTACAGCGGCGCGCAGGGACCACTTCGCGCCTACTCGCGTAGCTAGGCCGGTAGCTTCGACGTCATGCGAACGTTCACATCTGCAGACGACATCCTGGCCGCCGTGGGCGAGACCCTCGGCACGAGCGAGTGGCTCACCGTCACCCAGGAGCGGGTGAACCAGTTCGCCGAGGCGACCGGCGATCACCAGTGGATCCACGTCGACGTGGAGCGGGCGAACGCGGAGAGCCCGTTCGGCGGTCCCATCGCCCACGGCTACCTGACGCTGTCCCTCGTGCCGATGCTCGCATGGCAGATCTACTCCATCGAGAACGCGAAACTGGGGATCAACTACGGGTCGAACAAGGTTCGCTTCCCGTCGCCGGTCCCGGTCGGGTCCGACGTGCAGCTGACCGCGACGTTGTCGGAGGCGACGACCAAGCCCGACGGCTCCGTCGAGATGATCGTGACCCAGTCGCTGACCGTCCGCGACGCCGCCAAGCCCTCGCTGGTCGCGGAGACCATCACGCGCGTGGCGTTCTGACCACCTGGCCGACCCGCAGCACCCCGTCGGGATCGTGGTCGTCGGCCAACGCGGCCAGCCACGCCGTCGTGTCCTCGTCGTAGCAGCGCGCGATCCGCGCCGGATCCGAGGCGGGGGAGAAGTTGGGCAGTTCGCCGCCGGTCGACCACGGCGTCATCGCCCCCACCACACCGGCGGCGTGCGCGGGCACCACGTCGGCGATCGGTGGGGCGAGCACGCCGATCACCATGAGCGAGAACGCCGCATCCCGATGACAGAACGCGCTGTGCACCGGCGCGGGCTGCGACATCGCCCCGCCCAACAGGCGTAGTTCGACGATCACCTGCGGCGAGCCGGCGTCGGGGCCGGCCGCCGACAGCAGCGCCTCGACGCCCTCGGGCGTGAGTTCCGCGAGCAGGGTGTGCTGCTCGTGGGTGGGCATCGGGTCGACCGGATCAGCGTGCACCGCACCGATCGCGGCGTACGGCATCATCGCGACCATGTCGATGATCGGTGTGGCGACCGCGCGCATCGGTGCGAGCGTCGCGGCCGCGGTCTGCGGGTCGGCGAGCGAGGCGTACCGGACGGCGACGGTGAACTTCCCGGCCAGCGGCGGCGGCACGTCGGGCAGCGGCGGCAGTTGCAGGAATGCGATGGAGGTGTTGGCGTCGGCGGGGAGATCGACGGTCCACTCGCGCCAGGCACGCAGCACCGCACCCGCGTCGGCGCCGTCGAAATACAGTGCTCCGCCGTAGAATTCGGCGATCGGTAGCAGGTCGATCCCCGCGGCGGTGACGATGCCGAGGGTGGCCTTGCCGCCGCGTAGCCCCCAGAAGAGTTCGGCGTGCTGATCGGGGGTGACGTGCAGCTGCGCGCCGGTGCCGGTCACGACGTCGAAGGAACGCACGTGGTCGGAGGACAGTCCCACCGACCGGACCAGCGGTCCGATACCGCACCCGGTGAGAAAGCCGACGACCCCGATGCCGGGCGCCGAACCCACCAGCGGTGCCAGTCCGTGCGGTGTGGCCTCGTCGATCACCTGCTGCCAGCGGACCCCGGCTCCGACCCGCGCTGTGGCCGTCGCGGCGTCGACGGTGCACTCCGACAACGCCGAGGTGTGCACCAGTATCGACGACTCGTCGACCGGCAGGGCGCCGTGGCCGGTGGCGGCGACCGCGACGGTCAGCCCGTGAGCGGCCGCCACACGCACGGTGGCGCTGATGTCGTCGGCATCGGCGGCGAGCACCACCGCGCACGGGGTGACCGGCACCGACACGTTCCACGGGACGGCCCGCTCGTAGCCGGGTTCGCCAGGGGCGGCGACGACGCCGGTCACGATGGCGCGCAGTGCGGAGATCGGGTCGGTCGTCTGCAGTGAGGGCAGGGTCGTCATGGTGTTCCTTCACGTCGTGTGTCCGGTGTGGCAACACTGTGCAGAACCGGCCTTGCAATCCGCTTGGAGAAGTCGGCGTGCGCTCTTTCGAGTCTGTCGACCGCTCACGGACGAGGAGCTCGGGTGGATCAGTCGGCGAGGACGGCCGCAGCCGCGTCGGCGACACCGCGCATCCCCATCCGCTGCGCCCGCTCGGCGATGTCGGAGATCTCGGCGGTGCGGGCGGGCGACGCATCGGCGACATCGGCCAGCAGCAACCGGGCGCGCAGCACCGTCGGGATGCCGCCGGTGCGCTCGCCGAGCGCCAGCGCTCCCGACGCGTATGCGCACGCGACGTCGACGCGTCCGACACATCGGTGCAGTCGGGCCAGGGCCAACGACACCGGGCCCGCCGACCCGACCTGACCGATGACGGCGATCCGGTCGGCGAACGGTGCGAGGTCGGCGACGAACCTCTCGACATGGTCGACCAGCCCCAGATCGGCGACGAGATGGGCCAGCAGCACGGCATTGCCGAGGGTGGTCCACACATGGACACCACGCTGTTCCCACCACCGGTCGATCATGGTCTCGGCCAGCGACCGATCGCCCCGGGCGCCGGCGATCGCCGCGGTGCCCGCCACCACCACACCGACCATCCCGTTGTCGCCGCGCTCCTCGATCACCGTCTGCATCCACCGCATCGGGTCGTCGGTGAGGGCGAGGTCCGAGAGCGTCCCCTGCTCCCAGCCCAGGCCCATGACCGCGATCATCCCGCTGCCCGCGACGTACAGCTCGGTCTGCTCGTGCACGTCACGGGCGATGGCGTGCTGTCGATGCGCCTCGGGGAGGTCGCCGTGCCACAGGGCGAGCGTCGATTCCATCCACCGCAACTGCGCTCGCAACACCGGCAATCGCAGTTCCTCGCTGCCCTCGATACCGCGCCGCAGGTGGTTCTCGGTCGCGGCGACGTCGCCGAGGCTCATCGTCGCCATGGTGGCCACCGAGTGGCCGATCACGGTGTCCACACGCGACTGCGCATGGTCGAGTGCGAGCAGCCGGTCCACCGCGACGAGGGTCTCGTGGCTGTGGGTGGCCACCCCGGAATAGGTGATCAGCCACGCGAGCAGGGCGTCGGCGGTCAGGTCGGGGTCGTCGGTGCGGGCGGCGAGATCGGCGGCCCGCCGCAGATATCCGGCTGGTACGGCGGCGTCGGGGTTGTAGCAGTGGCCCACCGCGAGGGCGGCCAGGACCGTGATGTGCGCCTCCGGGTCGCCCGTGGTGAACCGCTCGGCGCGCTCCAACACCTCGATCAGCGGTCCCGGATCGGTGGACGGCGCCTGCCACGGCCAGCAGCCGCTCGATCGGAGCAGTGCACCCGCCAACCGCCCGGTGGTGACCACCCGCCCCGCGTCGATGGCCCCGAGCAGCTGAACACGCACCGTGTCGAGCACGGTCTGCCCCCGGCCCGCCCGCCCCTCGGCCTGCAGCAATGCCATGGTCAGACGATCGCGGGTCGACGGATCCTGCTCGTCGACCGGGAGCCGGTCGTAGCTGTCCAGCGCGTGCCGCCACCACACGGCCGCCGTCTCCGAACTCCACCGCGCGGCGGCATCGTCGGCCGCGGCCGCGCAGGCCTCGACGACCTCGATCGGGTCGACGAGCGGACCGGCGGCCATGAGGTGGTGCGCGCGGCGGCTCAGCGTGTCCCCGCCACCGCTGATCGCCCCCAGGTTCTCCGCGACGGTCGCGTGCAGGCGTCGACGCGCGAACGCGGGCATCGTCGCCACGACCTCCTCGCGCAGCAGTCCGTGGGCGAACACGTAACCGCCGGAGTCCGACCCGGTGGTGATGATGCGGCGATCGGCGGCGATGTCGAGGAGGTCGGCGACGGTGTCGAGGTCGAGTCCGCACGCGCGCGAGAGGAGTCGGATGTCGAGGACGTCGTCGACGACGGCGGCGGCACGCAACACGTCGTGGACCGCGGGGTCGAGGGCGGCCAGACGTCGATCGAGCACGGAACGGACCGCGACCGGGATCTAGCCCTCGGCACGTTCGGCCCTCGACAACCGCGCGTACTCCGACACGAACAGCGGGTTGCCGCCGGTCCGCTCGGCCAGCGTGGCTCGTTCGGCGTCGGTCAGCGACTCCTCGGCGATCTGGTCGGCCAGGATGGCGACCTCGGTGGGCGTCATCGCCGGGATGGCCATCTGGCGGTTGGCCTGTCCGCGCGCGGCGCCGGCGAGCAATCGGGTGAGGGCGGGGTCGGTGGCCTGGTCGCGAAGGGTCAGCACCACCGCCACCGACCGGTCGGTCAGGGCGGTCGACAGATAAGCGAGGCAGCCCAGCGACGCGGGATCGGTCCACTGGACGTCGTCGACGACCAGGGCCAGCGGCCCCGACCGGGCGTGGTTCTCGATCAGTTCCTGCACCCGCTCATAGATCGCGAAGCGCGCGGTGTCGGGGTCGACGCCCGCGGGGACCGCGAGCACGGTGTCGGCGTCGTCGCCGAGACCACGGACGAGCTGACGCATCGACCACCAGATCGGCGTCGTCTCCTCCGGGTTGCGTGCCCACACGGCCGACCCGCCCAGCTCGATCACACGGTTGCTCGCGAACTGGGCCAGTCGTGTCTTGCCGATCCCGGCGGGCCCGACGAGCGTGAGCCAGCGGGTGGCGCCGGCGACCACGTCGGCGGCGAGGTGCTCGACTGCCTCGATCTCGCGACGACGACCGACCAGCGTCGACGTGGGTGGGGGATCAGCGGTCGGACGGGGCGTCGGCGGGGTCGCCGGGGCCGGCGCCTCGGTCGGCCGGGCGCCGGTCCATCCGGGTCGCCGCGGCCAGGCGGTCAGTTCCGGATCGTGGCGCAGGATCGACCCCTGCAGGTCGCGCAGCTCGGGGCCCGGCTCGAGACCCAGCTCCTCGTCGAGGTGGGCCGCGTGTCGGCGGTACACCTCGAGTGCTTCCGGGGATCGACCGGCGCGGTAGAGCGTCAGCATGTGCAGCCAACAGGAGCGATCACGGAGCGGATGGGCCCGACGTAGGGCGGCCACCTCGACCAGGGCCGGGGCGATCTGCGCGGACGCCAGCAGGGCCGAGAGGTGGTGTTCCCGGCACTCCACCACAATCTCGTCGAGTCCGGTCGCGGCCACCGACACCCAGTCGCGGTCGGCGAGGTCCGCCAGGAGGGGCCCGCGCCACAGCGCCAACGCGCGTTCCGAGGTGCTCAGCACGACCGGCCAGTCCTCGGCGTCGGCGGCGGTCCGGGCGGCGGTGGCGAGCGCGCGGAACTCACCCAGGTCGGTCTGCTTGGCGGGGATGTCGAGGAGGTAGCCGGGCGGCTGTCGGACGATCGGCGAGGTCCCGGTGACGTCGTCACGCAGCAGCCGACGCAGGTTGGAGATGTAGGCGTGCAGGCTGGCGGTCGTGTTGGCGGGCAGCCGCTCGCCCCAGACCGCCGCGCAGATGCGCTCCGTGGACACCACGTGCCCACGGTCCAGCAGCATCAGTGCGAGCACCGCGCGTTGTTTGGGGGATCCGAGATCGACCGCCGCTCCCTCGCGCGTGACCCCCAGCGGACCGAGAAGCGAGAATCGCATCGACACCCCGTCGCGACGTCGGCAGAACCTGTCAGGACAGTTCTAGCGGACGACGGCGGGTGGCGCAGCCCAGTCGCGCAGACGCGTGCGCGACCTCGTCAGGAGTACTACGTACGGACTACAGCGGCGTGGTGGCCAGGGCCCACAGGACGGTCGAGGCGTCCGGCTGCAGTTCGCATGGTGTGCCGTCGGCGGCACTCTGCAGAGCGAGTCCGTCGGCGTAGACGAGCACGCGGTTGACCCGTGCGCGTGCTTCGTCCTCGTCGAGACCGGCGATCCCGAACGCGCCCAGCAGCAAGCCGCGGTAAGCGGCGAGGCAGCGGGCGCTGATCTCCGCGACGGCCGGGTTGCGGGCTGCCTCGGTGTACATCTCCAGCTGGGCCAGCATGCGGTTCGGCTCGCAGTACGAGGCGCTGAAGTCCTCGAAGACCGATCGCATCAGGGCGCGCGGCGAAGCGGTCTCGAGCTCGGCCTTGACCAGGGCCGCCTCGCAGCGGGTGACCACCGAGTCCGCATAGCGCCCCAGCGCGGCGAGCATCAGCGCCTCGCGGTCGGCGAAGTGGTACGTGGTCGATCCCAACGACAGCCCGGCCGCATCGGCGACCTCGCGCAAGGTGATCGCGTGCAGCCCCCGCTCACCGATCAGCTGCAGGGTTGCGTCGAGCAATACGTCGCGCCCGGTTCCGCGCGTGACTGTCGCGCGACGTGTGTTCATCTGAAACGTTCCTCACCCTCACGCGGCCCGAGATGGACTGCAGTCCACGTTGACAATAGCGAATGACATCAAGCGATCCAGCGAATCTTCTCTAATAGTGTTCAAACGCACGCAATCTGTCCAATCTGGCATCCGCCACACAGCGCGAAACCCGCAGCCGACGGCTGCGGGTTCCACGTGAACCTGTGGGTCGCGAGGGCTACGCGACCTGATCTAGATGATCAGAGGTTGGCGCCGCAGACGGGCCATGCGCCGGGTCCCTGCGAGGCGAGGACGTTCTCCGCGACGCGGATCTGCTCTTCGCGGCTCGCGTTCGCCGGGCTGCCCGATCCGCCGTTGGCGGCCCAGGTGCTCGGGGTGAACTGCAGGCCGCCGGAGAAGCCGTTGCCGGTGTCGATGGCCCAGTTGCCACCGCTCTCGCACGCAGCGACGGCGTCCCAGTTGTGTCCACCCTCGGCGGACGCGGTTCCGGCGAGGAGCGTCAGCGGGGCGGCGGCGAGGACGCCGGTGATGGCGGTCCGGGCGGCAAGGGTCCGAAACTTCGTGTTCATGGTGTCTCCAATCCCGCCGGCGACCTGGATCGTCCGACGGTTTCCTAGCTGTCCCGCACGCAGAGAACGCGCACGGTCGCCGAGATCGGGACGCACCCGCTCTCGGACCGTCGGCGACGCTACGAGGTGAGCTGCCGGTAGGTCACATTCACGATCGTGAAGTCCCCGGGGTGATAACGCTTCGATAACGGCACCCGAATTCAGCAGAAGTGCAGCGCATCTCGGCGTGTCGCGGTCGGGATGGACAGGTGCTCAGCACGGTGTCGGGGTGACGCGGAACACCAGGTTTTTGTGGTCCGGGACACCCGGCCGGGGTCGGAGAACTCAGCCGACGCGGCGTAGCCCGTCGATGACGACGCGGACGATCGGCGCGCTGTCGGCCGGGGCCATGTTCGGGTGGCACGTCATCGACAGTCCGCCGATGAGACGGAAGACGTCGGCCGCGGTGACGTCCGACCGGAACGTCCCCTGCTCCTGGCCGGCGGTGAGGATCGTGCCGATCATCTCCTGCGACGCCGCGCGTGAGTCGACGAACACCGGCGCCTCGGCGCCGAGTTCGGCCAGGATGACCTCTTTCATGCCCCGCTTGGACGCGGCGGTCCGCAGGTACTCGCCGAACACCGCGACCAGCGCGTCATCGGGCGGCAGGGTCTCACCGAACCGTCGTCCGTTGGCCACGATCTCCTCGGACTGGCTGCGGTAGACGGCCTCGATGAGTGCCTCGCGGCTGGGGAAGTTGCGATAGAGCGTGCCGATTCCGACGCCGGCGTCTGCGGCGATCCGATCGAGCGGAGCATCGACGCCCGACTCGGCGAAAACCGCCCGCGCGGCTGTGACCAGCTTGTCGCGGTTGCGGAGGGCATCGGCGCGCGGTGCTCGCTCGGTGGCCTTGGTCACCAGTCCTCCTCGGTGAGAACGGCAGAATCGTCAGACGGTTGCAAAGCGGAGGGTTCCTCCGTATCGTAACCGGAGGAAGCTTCCGTTTCGCGCTCGAGTGTACTCCAACCCCTGAGGGAGACCACACATGTCTTTCATCCATTCCGTCCGCGAGACGGCGGCGTCACCACGCCGTTGGTCGAACCGACTTCGAGACCATCTCGGCACCCTGGTGCTCATCAGCGTGCTCGGTTGCCAGCTGATGGTGGTCGTCGACGCCACCATCGTCAACGTTGCCCTGCCGGACATTCAACGGGCGCTTGGCTTCTCGTCGACATCGCTGTCGTGGGTGCTCAACGCCTACACCCTCACATTCGGCGGTTTGCTGCTGCTGGGTGCCCGCATGGGCGACATCCTCGGACGTCGTCGGACGTTCCTGGCCGGGCTGGCGCTGTTCGTGGTGGCATCCGCGGCGGGCGGGTTCGCCACCAGTGGCGTCGAACTCCTGGCCGCACGAGCCCTGCAGGGCGTGGGCGCCGCGGTCGCCGCACCGGCGGCACTGGCGTTGCTCATGACCCGCTTTCCCGAAGGGCGCGAGCGCAATCGAGCCCTGGGTCTGTTCACGGCGGTGTCCATCGGCGGCTTCTCGATCGGCCTGGTGCTCGGCGGGGCGCTCACCCAGTGGCTGGACTGGCGCTGGGTCCTGTTCGTCAACGTCCCCATCGGCATCCTGGTCCTGATCGCCGGCGCGGTGTCGCTGCCGACGACCGCCCGCAGCCGCAAACAGTTCGACCTCCAGGGTGCGCTGTACTCGACGGTCGGGATCGGTGCGCTCGTCTACGGACTGGTCAGTGCGGCCGAGCGCGGCTGGTCCTCGCCGACGACGTTGGCGTCGCTGGGTGTCGGGGTGGTGCTGCTCGTGGCCTTCGTGCTCGCCGAGAGTCGTGCGGCACAACCGATCACGCCGTTGCGGTTGTTCGCCAGCGTTCCCCGTGCGTCGGCCTACGCCGGGCGTCTGGTGATGGTGGCCGGGTTCATGGGCATGATGTTCTTCCTGACGCAGTTCCTGCAGGACGTCCTCGGGTACGGACCGTTGCAGACCGGTCTGGCCTACCTGCCGATGACCGCGTCGACGTTCCTCGCGACGCAGTTCTCCGCGCGCTACGCCTCGGTCCACTTCACCGCGCGGACGCTGCTGCTCGTCGGGTTCGGCGCCGCGATGGCGGGGATGGCGTGGCTGACCCAGATCCACCAGGGGTCGAGCTATGCCGAGCTCGTGGGACCGATGGTGCTGATCGGACTCGGCGGCGGGATGTCCTTCCTGTCGTTGACCACCGCCGCGCTGCGGGGTGTCGCACCCGAGGACGCCGGTGCGGCGTCGGGGATGGTCAACACGATGCAGCAGCTCGGTGGGACGCTGGGGCTGGCGATCCTGGTGACGATCTTCGGATCGGCCAGCAGGGCGGCCGGGGGCACCGAGCTGCATGCGTTCACCGTCGGCGTGCAGGAGACCTTCTGGGCCTCGACGATCCTGCTGGCGGTGGGGATGGTGCTGATGGCGATCACCCAGGGCGAGCGCAGGCAACCGCAGGCCGCGCCCGTGGATGACCCGGAGATGGCCGCGGTGGGCTCCGAGGTGGTCTGAGGATCGACGGTTCCCCGCGGCTCACTGCGGCTCACTGCGGGGTCGAGAACCAAAAGAGGCCCGGGCACACCCCTCGGTGTACCCGGGCCTCTCGGCAACTCGTGTCCGCAGCCTACTTCAGCTCGGCGCTGCTCTTGTTCAGAACGCGACGGGCGATCACCAGGTTCTGGATCTGCTGGGTGCCCTCGAAGATGTCGAGGATCTTCGAGTCACGCGCCCACTTCTCGAGGAGCAGGTGCTCGGAGTAGCCCAACGTGCCTGCGAGCTCCACCGCGCGGGTGGAGACGTCGACGACGGTGCGTCCGGCCTTGGCCTTCGACATCGACGCCTCCTTGGAGTTCGGCTGCTTGTTGTCGGCCATCCAGGCGGCACGCAGCATCAGCAGGTACGCGCCCTCGTAGTCGGACTCCAGGCGGATGAACTCCGCGGCCGCGGCGTGCTGCGTGTGCGCAGGCTTGTCGTAGTCGATCTCGACCCCGGCCTCCTCGAGCAGACGACGGATCTCCTCGAGTGCCGCACGGGTGACACCCACGGCCATGGCGGCCACCATCGGGCGGGTGTTGTCGAACGTCTGCATGACGCCGCCGAACCCCTTCTTGGTGTCCACCTCGGGCGAACCGAGGAGATTCTCCTTCGGGATGCGGCAGTTCTCGAAGCGGATCTGCGCGGTGTCGGAGACCTTGATGCCCAGCTTGTGCTCGAGACGCTCGATGGTCACGCCGGGGTGCTCACGGGGGACCACGAAGCTCTTGATCGCGGCGCGGCCCGCGCTCTTGTCCACGGTCGCCCACACCACGATGTGGGTGGCTCGCGAACCGGCCGTCACGTAGATCTTCTCGCCGTTGATGATGTAGTCGTCGCCGTCGAGCACAGCGGTGGTCGAGACCGCCGCCGAGTCGGAACCGAAGCCGGGCTCGGTGATGGCCATCGCGGCCCACACCTTGCCGAAGCTCTTGAGCTGCTCATCGGTCGCGACCGCGGAGATCGCCGCGTTGCCCAGTCCCTGGAACGGCATGCTGAGCACGAGACCCACGTCGCCCCAAGACGTCTCGAGGACGTTGAGGCAGGCCTGCATGTTGCCGCCGTTGGCGACAGCGCCCTTGGGAAGTGTCTTTTCGGGCTGTGCGCGACCGCCGTCGGCGCCGGCGCCCGCCTGACCGGTCTCGGTCAGACCGTCGTAGAGGCTGGCGAGGGTGTCGAGTTCGATGGGGTAGTCGTGCTCACGCTGGTCGTACTTGCGTGAGACGGGCCGGAAGATGTTCGCCGCCGCCTGGTGCGCCTGATCGACGGTCACCAGGAGCTTCTTGGGCAGTTCCAGATTGATTGCCATTGTCTTCTCTTTTCGAGGTGAGAGCTGGGAGGTGGATCAGGTGTCTTACAGGACGACGATGCCCTCGCCGATGGAGGCCGCGCGCAGGTCGCGGTACCACCGCTCGACGGGGTGCTCCTTGGTGAAGCCGTGTCCGCCGAGGAGCTGCACTCCGTCGGAACCGATCTGCATGCCCTTGTCGGAGACCAGTTTCCGGGCCAGTGCGGCCTCGCGGGCGAAGGAGAGACCCTGCTCGGCGCGCGACGTACCGCGCTGGGTGACCAGGCGCAGGGCGTCGAGCTCGGTGGCCATCACGGCGACCGGGAACGCCACGCCCTGACGGTTGGAGACCGGCTCACCGAAGGCGACGCGGTCGTTGACGTAGGGGACGACGTAGTCGAGCACGGCCTGTGAGGTACCCACGGCCAGCGAAGACCAGCCGAGTCGGGACAGTCGGACGACGTCGCGGTAGGCGGCGAAGGCGGCTTCGCCCTCCTCCTCGCCGAGCAACGCCGACTTGGGAACCGACACCCCGTTGAGGAGCAGACGACCCATACCGGCGGCGCGGACGCCCATGCCGGGGTCGGCCTCGACGACCAGTCCGTCGGAGTCGGACTCCACGATGAACAGTGCGGGACGTCCGTCGAGCTGCGCGCCGACGATGAACAGTTCCGACGACCCGGCGGCCGGGACGAACGACTTCACGCCGTCGAGCTTGTAGCCGCTCGGGGAACGGGTCGCTCGGGTCTTGATGTCGAAAGCGTCGAACAGCGCGCGCGGCTCGGCGATGACGACAGCCGACTGCGGGACCTGCTCGCCGGCGTAATCCGGGAGGTAGGTCTTCTGCTGTGCGTCGCTGCCGTACTGGGTGAGCGTGGTCGCGACACCGCTGGGTGCGAGCAGCGGGAGGGCCAACCCCATGTCGCCGAAGGCCATGGCCTCGGCCACGAGACCGTTGGTGACCACGCCGCGCTCGGTGGCCGCGCCGTCGAACTCCTCGGGGACGTTGATGGTGGTGATGCCGAGCTCGGCGAAGCGGGTCAGCAGCTCCACGGGAGCCACCGCGGCCTCATCGGCGTCGTGCGCGGCCGGGCGGAGGATCTCCTCGGAGAACTCGCGCGCGGTGTCGGCGATCATCTTCTGCTCATCGTCGGGCGCGATGTTGAAGTAGTCCTTGCCCGGCGTGCTCAGTCGCTTGGGTGAACCGCCACCCTGGACCGCCTTGAACGCGCGGGTTGCGGCGCCGAGGGTCTGGAATCCACTCTTGGTGCCCTGGAAGGCGACACGGTTGATCGGCTCGCGGAGACCGAAGCGTTCGGCGATGTCAGACCCGGCCAGAACCGAGAGGACCCGCATCGCGGCGCCGATCGCGTTCGTCTTCTGGGGGTTCTTGCCGACCGCGGAGGTGTCGCGAGGCTCGGTGTGTGTGGACATTTCGCACCTGCAGTTTCGTAGTCGATTTCTCTGATTACCACGGACAATACTGAACTTACTCAGCAGTAAGATAGACCTTACCGAACGGTCAGGTGGAAGTCACGAACGTGATACACCTCACCGCTGTGACGCCTTACGGCGAAAGTTGCCGACTTAGCGGATCGCCGGGCGGTATGTCGCTTATTCTGTTGCGCATGACGCAACCATCCAACATGGGAAAGCCTGTGCAACCTCCGCAGGGTCCCTACACCGACACGTTCTACGCATCGTTTCTCGGCCAGGAACAGGGCCCCCTGTCCTACGGCGATCTGCAGAACCTGACCCGCTCGGGTCAGGTCAAACCCGAGACCCAGGTCCGGACCGCGACGAGCAGCTGGTTCCCGGTCGCCCAGGTGCCGGGACTGTTCTCCGACAAGGACTGGCTGACGACGGTCCTGATCTCGTTCTTCGTCGGCAGTCTCGGCGTCGACCGGTTCTGGCTGGGCTACACCGGCCTGGGTGTCCTTAAGCTGGTGACATGTGGCGGACTCGGGATCTGGTCGTTGATCGATTTCATCCTGATCATCCTGCGCAAGGTGCCCGACTCGAAGGGTCTGCCCCTCAAGTGAGTTCGACCCGCCCGACGTACGCGGGCGGAACGGTGATCGCGGCGGCGGTGGTCGGTGCCACGGCACTGACCGCCGCCGTCGTCGTCCCGGAGTCGATGAGCACGAACGGCCCCATCCTGTGTCCGTTCCGGCTGGTGACCGGACTGCCGTGCCCGGGCTGCGGTCTGACCCGCAGTTGGGTCGCGATCGGTCACGGGGATCTGTCGAACGCGTTCACCTACAACGCGTTCGGGCCGCTCAGCATGGCTTTCGTCGCGTCGATGGTGGTGCTCGTCGCCGTGGTCGCGATCACCGCGCCGCGCCGGTTGTCCCACATCGAATCGATCCTGCGACATCCGGTGGTGTGGACGGTCGCCGGGCTCTGGGTGGCCTACGGCATCGCCCGGGGGATCGACGCCGTCGCGAACACCGGGTGGTTCCCGCCGGTCAGCTGATGTCGAGGGCGTCCTCGCGCGGCAGCACGAGGAAGTCGGTCCCGTCGGACTTCATGTTCTCGAGCAGGCCGTTGAAGAAGCCCACCCCGGCGTCGGACAGGATCGCCTCGTGGATCGGGAAGGCGACACGCGGGGCCACGGCACGCAGGTAGTCCACACCCTCGCCGGCCTTCATCCAGGGAGCGGCCGCGGGGGTCGCGAGGACGTCGACCTTCTCCTGCGGCACAAACAGTGAGTCGCCGGGGTGCATGAACTTCGCCGACTGGCCGGCGTCGCCGAGCAGGTAGGCGACGTTGTCGATGCCGGGGATGTCGGGGTGGATGATCGCGTGCTCGCCACCGGTCACCCGAGCGGTCACCGAACCCACGGTGAACTCGTCCCCGGCGTTGGCCGCGGTCCATCTCCCGGCCACGTCGTCGTCGTTGAGTTGCTGCGTGGTCTGCGGGTCGGCGTAGAGGGCGGCATTCGGGTTGGCGGCCACCAGGTCGGGGAGTGCGTCGACGTCCATGTGGTCGGCGTGCTGGTGGGTCACCAGGATCGCGTCGAGTCCGGTGATCCCGGCGAGCCCGTGGGACAGCGTCCCGGGGTCGAACAGGATTGTCGTGCCGTCGATTTCGACCAGAAGACAGGAATGTCCGAAGTGGGTGATGCGCATGCCCCCACACTATGCGTCGATCCGCATGTGTGGGTCGGAGACGGCCGACTCAGGCCAGGGCGGCGACCACCGCGTCGTGCAACAGACCGTTGCTGGCGATGGCACTGCCGCCGTGCGGGCCGCCCGTTCCGCCGAGGTCGGTGAACACCCCGCCGGCCTCGCGCACGAGGATGTCGACAGCGGCCAGATCCCACAGCGACACCTCGGGTTCGGCGGCGATGTCCACCGCCCCCTCGGCGACGAGGCAGTAGTTGTAGAAGTCGCCGTATCCGCGCACCCGCCACACCTCGTCGGTGAGCGCGATGAACTGACCGCGGACACCGAGATCCCCCCAGCCGCTCAGGCTCGAGAACGCCAGGCTCGCAGCGTCGATGGAGTCGACCCCCGAGACACGCACTCGGCGCGCGTTCGCCCCGTTCACCTGCGCCCAGGCGCCGGAGCCCGACTCGGCCCACCACCGACGGGACAGCGCCGGCGCCGACACCACGCCGAGAACCGGGGTGCCGTCGACGAGCAGGCTGATGAGCGTCGCCCACACGGGGACGCCGCGTACGAAGTTCTTGGTCCCGTCGATCGGATCGATGACCCACTGCCGGCCCGTCAGCAGAGGCGACCCGCCGAACTCCTCGCCGAGCACGGCGTCGTCGGGTCGGTGCTCCGACAGGACCGCGCGCAGCTCGGTCTCGGTGGCGAGGTCGGCGTCGGAAACCGGGGTGAGATCGGGTTTCGACGACACCTCGAGATCGATCGCGCCGAACCGGGCGCGGGTGATCGCGTCGGCGCGATCAGCCATCGTCAATGCGAGCTGCAGATCGGAAACCGAGGCGGACATCATGCCCGGTAGGCTACGTGGCACCCATTCCCGGAGTTGAGAGGTGGTCGGCGCTTCCCATGCTGATAACCATCGCGTTCGCGCTGATGTTGGTCGTCCTGCTCGCGGTCTTCGTGAAGCAGCGCGGCCGAGGACCCGGTGGCGGTGGTCTGTTCGGCGGCGCGGGTGCCGGATCGTTCGTGCAGGGCACGTTCACGGTGACCGGTGTCAGCGACCGCCCCGACGCCGGCGACAAGAACGACCAGATGTTCTGCACCGTCTCGGGAACCATCGTCGGTCCCGACACCGCACCGACCGACGTCTACGGCGACCTGGTGCTGACCGGCAAAACGCCCTGGCCGCAGATCGGTTCGGACATGCCGGTGGTCTACAAGCCGGGCAAGGCCGAGACGAGCTGGCGCTTCGGCGACCTCCAGGTGCCGCCCGCGCAGTAGCGGGAGATCGACCGGGCTGTGCCCGGTAGCCTGATACACCGTGCATCCCGACATAGCCGCAGACCTCGAATCGCTCGACACCACTCTCACGACCGTGGAGAAGGTGCTCGACCTCGAGGAGCTGTCCCGGCGGATCAGCGAGCTCGAGCACCAGGCCGCCGACCCCGAGCTCTGGAACGACCAGGAGCACGCCCAGCAGGTCACCAGCGAGCTCTCCCACACGCAGACCGAGTTCCGGCGGGTCAGCGAACTGCGTCAGCGTCTCGACGACCTGCCGGTCCACTACGAGCTCGCCGACGCCGAGGAGGGAGACGACCAGGTCTCCGCTCTGGCCGACGCCGACGCCGAGCGCGCGTCGTTACGCACCGACATCGAGGCGATGGAGGTCAAGACGATGCTGGGCGGCGAGTACGACGCCCGCGACGCGCTGGTCAACATCCGCTCGGGCGCGGGTGGTATCGACGCCGCCGACTGGGCCGAGATGCTGATGCGCATGTACATCCGGTGGGCCGAGAAGCACGGCTACGGCGTCGAGGTCTACGACACGTCCTACGCCGAGGAGGCCGGCCTCAAGAGCGCGACGTTCGCGGTCAAGGCGCCCTACATGTACGGCACCCTGTCGATCGAGATGGGCACCCACCGCCTGGTCCGGATCAGCCCGTTCGACAACCAGGGCCGTCGCCAGACCTCATTCGCCGAGGTGGAGGTGCTGCCGGTGGTCGAGACCACCGACCACATCGACATCGACGAGAACGACCTGCGCGTCGACGTCTACCGGTCGTCGGGGCCCGGTGGACAGTCGGTCAACACCACCGACTCCGCGGTTCGGTTGACCCATGTGCCCACGGGCATCGTGGTCACCTGCCAGAACGAGAAGAGCCAGCTGCAGAACAAGGTCGCCGCGATGAAGGTGCTCCAGGCCAAGCTGCTCGAGGTCAAGCGCAAGGAGGAGCGGGCCGAGATGGACGCCCTCAAGGGCGACGGCGGCTCGAGTTGGGGCAACCAGATGCGCTCCTACGTCCTGCACCCCTACCAGATGGTGAAGGATCTGCGGACCGAGTACGAGGTCAACAACCCGACCGCTGTCCTCGACGGCGATCTCGACGGTTTCATCGAGTCCGGGATCCGCTGGCGGATGGCCGCCCAGAACACCTAGGAGCCCTGTGCACCACACCGTCTACTACACGGCCTGGACACCGGCGGGCACCGGCGATCTCATCCGGACGCTGTCGTTGCGCGGCCTGCCGATCATCCTGTTGGTCCTCGCTGCGCTGATCGCGACACGGGTGATCCAGTGGGCCACCGCACGCATCACCGGCCGTATCGATCAGGGCTTCAAGAACAGCGACGAACTCGTCCGGTCGGAGTCGGAGAAGCATCGCCACTCGGTCGCGCAGGTGATCTCCTGGGTGGCCATCGTCATCGTCTACCTCGTCGTGGCCTTCAACATCATCCGATTGCTCAACGTCCCGATCACCGGCTTCGTGGCGCCGGCCACGGTTCTCGGTGCCGCCCTGGGTTTCGGTGCACAACGCATCGTGCAGGATCTGCTGTCCGGGTTCTTCATCATCACCGAGAAGCAGTACGGCTTCGGTGACGTGGTCGAACTGGCGGTCGCGGGCGGGATCCCGCCCGCCGAGGGCACCGTCGAGGATGTCACGTTGCGGGTCACCAAGATCCGTTCCTCCGACGGCGAGGTGATCACGGTGCCCAACGGGCAGATCGTGAAGGCGATCAATCTGTCCAAGGACTGGGCCCGATCGGTGGTGGACATCCCGCTGCCGGCGGGAGCCGACATCAGCCGGGTCAACGAGATCCTGAGCAGGATCGGTGAACAGACCTTCGCCGATCCCCGGATGCGTCCGCTGCTTCTCGACGCACCCACCCCGATGGGGGTCACCGACATGGAGATCGACGAGGTCACCGTCCGCATCGTTGCGCGCACCCTGCCAGGCAAACAGTTCGAGGTGAGCCGTGACCTGCGCTCGCGGATCGTGCGGGCGTTCGGGCGTGCGGGCATCTCGCTGGCCCCCGGAGAAACCATCCAGACCGGGGCCATGGGTGCCCCGGCACAAGCGGAGTCGAACCGATGAGCACCCCTGATCAGCCGGCCGCCGGGTCCCACTCCGACGAGACACCACCGAAGAAGTTCTCCGATCGGATTCCCCGCAGGCTCTTCGGCGGCCGTGTACGGACCACCACGGCTGCGTTGGTGATCCTCTTCGTCGGCCTGCTGATGCTCTACGGTCAGCGGGCGGATCACTACAAGACCGTCGACGAGCAAAACGCCGCCGCGTCGGCGACCCGGACCGCGGCGCCGCGCACCACCGAGGAGACGCCGGACTACACCGAGCCGACCCGGACCTCGACACCGACCTCGTCGTCGACGTCCGTTCCATCGACATCGACCACGTCCACCTCCGACGGGACGAACGACCCCGAGGGCGCTCAGACGCCGACGACCACGACACCGCCGGGGATACAGCTCCCGACGATCCCCGGCATCGTCCTACCCGGTCAGACGCCGACCACCACCCCGGCGCGGTAGTCGGCTCACATCCCGTCGTGCATCGTGGCCGCGAAGTCCTCGGCCACGGTGGCGGCGAGCTCCACGAACGCCCGTCGGGTGTCGCGGTTGAGCAGCTCGAGATCGATCTCGGCCCCCTCGGCCAGGTGCTCGTCGTAGGGGACGATCTGGACCGCACGGGTGCGGGCCAGGAAGTGCTGGGCGAGTTGGCCGATGTCGATGGTGGTGGTTCCCCGGCGCGGCCCGCTGAGCACGACGATCGCGCGCGACACCAGATGGCCGTACCCGTGCGCCTGTAGCCAGTCCAGGGTCGCGCTCGCGCTGCGGGCGCCGTCCATGGCCGGGGTCGAGACGAGGATCAGGGCCTGCGCCATGTCGAGGACACCGTTCATCGCCGAGTGACTCAGACCGGTCCCGCAGTCGGTGAGGATGATGTTGTAGAAGCGCTGCAGTACCCGCATGACGCTGCGGTAGTCCTGTTCACCGAACGTCTCGGCGACGGCCGGATCCCGCTCGGAGGCGAGCACCTCGAGTCTGCTGGGAGCCTGCGACGTGTGCGCGCGGATGTCGGAGTAGCGGAAGATCGAGTCGTCCATCAACACGTCACGCACGGTGGACCGTGTCTGCTGCGGGACGCGCTGCGCCAGCGTGCCGAGGTCGGGGTTGGCGTCGACCGCGATGACCCGATCACCACGCAGGTGGGCGAACGTCGACCCGAGCCCGACGGTGGTGGTGGTCTTGCCCACGCCACCCTTCAACGACAGCACCGCGACACGGAAGTCGCCGCGCACCGGCGCGTTCAGTCGGTGCACCAGTTGGTCGTAGTAGACGGTGTCGCGGGAGTCGCCGGGGTTGAGATGCCCGCCGGAGATCCGATGGACCGTGCGTCGCCACCCGGCCTGCGGGGCGCGACGTGCCTTGCGGAGTAACGCCTCCGCGTCGAGCTGGGCCTGGGTCTGCGGTCCCCCGAATCCCTGCTGCGGCGCGAACCCCGGCGGCGGGAATCCGCCACCCTGACCCGGGTAGGGCGTCTGCTGACCCGGAGGTGGGCCGGACGGATACCCCTGCTGCGGCCGTCCCTGACCGAACTGCTCGCGTTGCGGCGGCGGGGGACCGGGGTAGGTGTTCGGGGGCGGACCCTGCCAGCCGGGCGGCGGTCCGCCGGGAGGCGGACCCTGCCACGGTGGCGGACCGTCGTGCTGTTGCCAGGGCGGGGGGCCTTCGTTCTGCCACGCGGGCGGGGGGCCGTCGTACGGCCGCTGCGGCGGCGGGGCGTCGTTCGGCCACGCGTTGGGCGGGGCATCGCCGCGCCACTGGGGTGGCGGGGCATCCCACTGGGGCTGGGGTGCGTCCCACTGGGGTGGCGGTGCGTCCTGGTGGGGCGGGGGTGGTGCATCCCACTGGGGTGGCGGTGCGTCCCACTGCTGGGGCGGCCCCTCGGACCACTGCTGGGGCGCGCCCTGCGCCGATCGGTCCTCGTCGACATTGTCGTCGGTCTGCTGGTGTCGGGATGCGGGTGCATCGAGGGGACCGGTCTCGGTGTCGCGATCGTCCGGAGCCGGATCCGACTGTGGCGGGGCCTCGTGATCGGCGTCCGGGGTGGTGGGTGCGGCCGCGCCGGTCAACCACGGGGGCGGCGCCGGGGCCTGGTTCCTGTCGAAACTCACGTGCGTCCTCGACTCTTCTCGTGTGGCCTGATCGGCCATGGGTCTCGTCGGGCGGATGTACGAACTCTACGGCCTGCGAACGACGTGACGATGTCGTGTCCGGCCGCGCTTGGCGCCGCGGCAGAGCCCGGATCCCCCCGGTTGTACGGCTCCATGATGCAGCCGCGCGCACCCGCCGCGCGAGGGCGGCACCCATCCTGGGGCGCGTGGGACGTCACCGGGGCGTCCAGACGCGGCGAGAACTGCCGCGTCAGCCTGACCGGGACCTGTTACAGGTGTGGCTACACTGGCCGCCGTGATCACGCTGGACAACGTCACGATGAAATACAAGGCCTCCGGCCGACCCGCTCTGCAGGGGTTGAGCCTCGGCGTCGACAAAGGAGAATTCGCCTTCCTCATCGGGCCCTCGGGTTCGGGGAAGTCGACGTTCTTCCGGCTGCTGCTCAAGGAGGACAAGCCGACGAGCGGGCAGATCCGCGTCGGTCAGTTCGACGTCAACAAACTGCCCAGCCGACGCGTGCCGCTGCTGCGACAGTCGATCGGGTGCGTGTTCCAGGATTTCCGGCTGCTGCAGCAGAAGTCGGTCGCCGACAATGTGGCGTTCGCCCTCGAGGTGATCGGCAAGCCCAAGTCGACCATCGCCCGGGTCGTGCCCGAGGTACTCGAGTACGTCGGCCTCGGCGGCAAGTCCGACCGCATGCCCTACGAGTTGTCCGGCGGTGAGATGCAGCGTGTGGCCATCGCTCGCGCCATCGCCAACCGGCCGTTGTTGCTGCTCGCAGACGAGCCCACCGGCAACCTCGACCCGGAGACCAGCGAGGAGATCGTCGATGTCCTCGACCGTGTCAACCGACGGGGGACCACGGTGGTGATGGCCACGCACGACCAACACATCGTCGACGCCATGCGCAGACGGGTGCTCGAGTTCAATCTCGGACGCCTGGTCCGCGATGACGAGCGCGGCGTCTACGGGGTCGGCTGATGCGCGCGAGTTTCATCGTCAGCGAGGTTCTCAACGGCCTCCGGCGCAACATCACCATGACGTTGGCCATGGTGCTCACGACGGCCATCACCCTCGCCATGTTCGGCGGCGGGCTGTTGGTGGTGCAGATGGCAGACAAGTCCCAACAGATCTTCCTCGACCGCGTCGAGATGCAGATCTTCATCTCCGATCCCGTCGCCGACGCCGACCCGGAGTGCCGCGCGGCGCCGTGTTCGACGCTGCGCACGCAGATCGAGAACGAGCCCGGCGTCGACTCCGTGCAGTACATCGACCGGGCGGCCGCGTTCTCCGACGCCAAGACGAAGACGTTCGCCAACCAGCCCGACATCGCGTCGATGATCCGGGAGGACACCCTGCCGGCGTCGTTCAAGGTGCGGATGTCGGACGCGAACCGATTCGGCGCCGTGCTCGACAAATACCGCGACGCCGACGGTGTGGACGGGGTCCTCGACCAGCGGGAGCTGGTCAAACGCATCTTCAGCGTGCTCGACGGCACCCGCAACGCCGCGTTCACGGTCGCTCTGGTGCTCGCCCTCGCCGCGATCCTGCTGATAGCCAACACCGTTCAGGTCGCGGCCTACACGCGGCGAACCGAGGTCGGGATCATGCGACTGGTGGGTGCCACCCGCTGGTACACCCAGCTGCCGTTCCTCCTCGAAGCGGTGGTCTCGGCGCTGGTCGGGTCCGTCCTGGCCATCGCGGGCCTCTTCGGGGCGAAGGTGTTGTTCTTCGACAGGGCGTTGTCTGACCTCTACGGCGTCAACATCCTGGCGCGGATCACCATCTCCGACGTCGTGTTCGTCTCGCCGTGGTTGCTGATCGCCGGTGTGGGGCTGGCGACGGTCACCGGATACGCGACGCTGCGGTTCTACGTCCGGATCTGACGCTCGAACAACACCACGCTCATGTCGCGTCCGTAGCGTGCGGGCAGGGCGGTCTCGCGGACCTGCGTGAAGCCGAGCGATCCGTAGTAGGCGACCAGGGTGTCGTTGTGGGCCGCGGTGTCGAGTCGGAGGACGTCGTGGCCGGCGGCTCGGGTCCGCTCGACGCACCAGTCGATCATCTGGCGTCCCCACCCCGATCCCGCGTGCGCGCGGTCGACCATCAATCCGTGGACGTAACCGGCCGGCGCGTCGTCGTCGCCCCAGAACAGCGGGTCCGACCACGCCAGGCGAACACACGCAACGATGCGACCGTCGAGTCGCGCGACGTGCCACTCGCCCAGTTCGATGCCGGCGGCGACCTCGTCGGCGGGTAGATCGCCCTCGTCCCACTGTCGGATGCCGTTCGAGGTGATCCAGCGGGCGAGCTCGTCACGCAGCGCGGCGATCACCGGCGCATCGGCGGGCACGGCGGGCTGCATCGGGGGCAGGGGAGCGGGGTCGGACGGAATGGAACGCGAAGCCATGTGGTTAGTGTCCCTGCCGTCCGCCGCGAAGTGAAAACGATTTCCGCGTCCCCGTCGGGGTCAGTAGGCTGGCATTTCGCTTCTGCGCGCCGCTCGGGCGCGCGTGGACGACCATCGAGACGACGAGAGCAGGTGAAGAGATGGTGAAGGAAAAGGGCCGCAAGGCCATCGCGACGAACCGCAAGGCGCGGCACAACTACCTCATCCTCGACACCTACGAGGCGGGCGTCGCGTTGCTCGGGACCGAGGTCAAGAGCCTGCGCGACGGGAAGGCATCGCTCGTCGACGCGTTCGCGACCATCGACAACGGCGAGGTCTGGCTGCGCGGGCTGCACATCGCGGAGTACGGCAACGGGTCGTGGACGAACCACGCGCCTCGTCGCAACCGCAAGCTGCTGCTGCATCGTCGCGAGATCGACGGTCTGACGGGCAAGATCCAGACGGGCAACCTGACGCTGGTCCCGCTGTCGATGTACTTCAACGAGGGCAAGGTCAAGGTCGAGTTGGCCCTGGCCCAGGGCAAGCAGGCCCACGACAAGCGCCGCGCGCTCGCCGAGCGGACCGCGGTCCGCGAGGTCACCCGCGAGCTCGGACGCCGCGTCAAGGGCATGCCCGGCTGAGTCGCCGAGGCGAAATCGGAATGAATTCGTCGGTACGGCTTGTTAGTATCAATCGTTCGCTGTGTCAGCGGCGGACACCTACACGGGGCTGAACGGTTTCGACTGCGTGCATCGATGTAGGGGAAGCGTGTCGGTGCAGGCGAGAGACCACCGTGAGCGTCATCGCAACCAATTAAGCGCCGATAAGAATCAGCGCGACTACGCCCTCGCCGCCTGAGCGAGCGCTAGTCTGTCGGCCCGGGTGTGCTCCCGCCCCGGGTACCGGCATCATTCAGGGAGCTCACCGTCCTCCTCGGTCGCGGAGGGGGACGGGACATCCAACAGCGACTGGGATCGTCATCTCGGCTTGTTCGCGTGACCGAGAGATCCGAGTAGAGGCGTAGCGAACTGCACACGGAGAAGCCCTACTGACATGACGAAGGACCCGGGTTCGATTCCCGGCAGCTCCACCGTCACAGAACGGACCAGGACATCAGTCCTGGTCCGTTCTGCGTTTCGCGATGTGCCCGACTGAGTTCGTCCGATATACGGCGGTTCGAGGGCATATTGCCCTTGATCAGCTCTATGTCGGACGATCTCGACGGATCCCGGCGGGCGCGGCCACCGTCCAACATTGGTGGAACACGGAGTCTTCAGTCGAGCCGAGCTCGCTCGCCTCGGGATGACGGAGCCGCAGGTACGTCGAGCCGTCCGGTCCGGTGACCTGATCCGGCTGAGGTCGGCTGATACGTCCGTCCCGACGCGGACCCGACAGTGGTGGCCGGGGTGCGCGCAGGCGGAGTTCTCGGCTGTGTCTCGGCTCCGCGGCGGCACGGCGTGTGGATCGCACCGGGGTACGACACGGTGCACACCAGGGCGAGCAAGAGTCTTCGCGGATCGGTGCCGAGGCGTTGCCGCGCACCGGGACCGCCACTTCCGACGTCGGCTGCTGTCGACCCTGTCGATGTCGCGCTCCGATGCGCGGTGCTGTGCATGAGCGACGAGCACTGGATCGCTGCCTGCGATTCGGCACTGGAGTCCGGACTCGTCGACCGCGCCGACCTGGACGCCGTCCTCAACGCCCGAGGCAGATCTCTGTTGTCGAAATGCGACGAGCACTCTCAATCGGGTATGGAGTCCATCTGTCGAGTTCGCCTGCGTGCGCTGCGATTCGGTGTGGTCGTCCAGCCGAAGATCGCCGGCGTCGGAAAGGTGGACCTGCGGGTGGGCAAGTTGCTCATCGAGTGCGACAGCAAGACCCATCACACGAGTCTGGAGAACTACCAGAATGATCGGCGCCGCTACCGGTCTGCGCTCGTCACGGGATGGATGACGATGCGGGTGACCTATGACGACGTCCTGTACGGCTGGGATGGCGTGCTCGACGATGTCCAGACCATCACCCGTGCCGACCGTCACCGAATCCGTGGCAGAAATCGTCCGGCATAGACCTCATCAAGGGCATATTGCCCTTCATGCCACCCCTGTCGGACGAAGTCCGCTGCTCCCGGGAGAACGGCTGCTGGTAACGCGGCGTACCACCCCGGCGATGTCCTGTGTGACTGATTCGTACCCGAACAAAGGACCCCTCGTGCGCCGACTCCTCGTCCTTCCCGTCGCCCTTGCTGCTGCAGCGGTTTTGCTCACCGCCTGCGGCTCCGACACCGATTCGTCGGCCACTGTCTCGTCGACGCCCGCCTCTGCCTCGGTGTCCGCGGCAGCGCCGTCCACCACCGCGGCGTCAACCTCGTCGTCGGCGCCGGAGGCTGAGGCCGACGAGGCAGCACCCGCGCCCACGGTGAGCGACGAGATCGTGGACGGACCGCCGCCCGCGGCAACGCAGACCCAGGCGCCGAAGTCGCCGTTGGGCAGTGACGCATGCACTTTCGCAACCGAGGATTCGCTGATGGCAGCGCTGCGGTCGAGCCCGGCCTTCAACCGGACGGCAAGCCCGACGGGCTTCCGCCGGATCCAGTGTTCGACGCCCTTCGCCCTCGCCTCGACCTCCGGGACCCCGCAATCGTCGGGAGTGCTGTTCCAGCGCACCGGACAGAGCTGGACCGTCCTGGATGTCGGGTCGGCGATCCAGTGCGCGCAGTACGGCGTGACCGCGGCGCAGGCCCCGGCACTCGAGGGATGCGTCGTCTGATCAGGAAGGAATGCCTCCCCGACGATGAGCGTTGGAAACGATCGTGGGCCTGAGATTCGGGCCTGCCATCAACTCCTGGAGGACGCCCGATGACCTCGGTTCCGACCATTGCACTCAACGACGGACGCAGCATCCCGCAACTCGGGTTCGGTGTGTTCCAGATCGACGCCGACGAGACCGCCAAGGCCACCCGCCTCGCGCTCGAGACCGGCTACCGGCACATCGACACCGCGCAGATGTACGGCAACGAGAAGCAGGTCGGCGAGGGCATCCGCGACTCGGGAATCGCCCGTGACGACATCTGGGTGACCACCAAGCTCAACAACGGTTTCCACCGTCCCGACGACGCGAAGCGCTCGTTCGACGAGAGCCTCGAGAAGCTCGGACTCGACCATGTCGACCTGTTCCTCATCCACTGGCCGTTGCCCACCCGGTACGACGGCGACTTCGTGACCACCTGGAACACGCTCATCGAGTTCCAGGAGGAGGGTCGCGCCAAGTCCATCGGCGTCTCGAACTTCCAGCCGACGCACCTCGACAAGCTGGCCGCGGAGACCTCGGTCGTGCCGTCGGTCAACCAGATCGAGGTCCACCCGTACTTCACCAACACCGAGGCGATCGCCTACGGCACCGAGCACGGCATCGCGACCGAGGCATGGTCGCCGATCGCGCAGGGCAAGGTGCTCGACGACGACGTCATCGGGAAGATCGCCGAGCGGGTCGGCAAGTCGACCGCCCAGGTGACGCTGCGGTGGCACATCCAGCACGGGAACATCATCTTCCCGAAGTCGGTGACCGAGCAGCGCGTCAAGGACAACTTCGACATCTTCGACTTCGAGCTCTCCGCAGACGACGTCGCCGCACTCGACGGCCTCGACAAGGGCGAAGACGGACGCACCGGCCCCAACCCGGACACGTTCGACTACATCCCCGACTGAATGACTTCCCGGACCACGTGAACCGGGAGAACGAGAAGACCCGGCAGGGGTGATCCTTCTGCCGGGTCTTTTCATGTCGGGACCTCTCAGGTGCCGGCTCCGGTGTCGATCCGCTCGTGCAGCCACGGCAGGGCATCGGCAAGTGCGATCGCACCGAACGACCAGGTGTGCGGTCCGGCGCGATAGACCTCGGTGGTCGTCACGCCGAGCGAATCGGCCAGCGACGACAGCTGTTTCGCCGCGGTGATCTGACTCGACCCCAGCTGACCGCCGGACCGCTTGCCCTCGGACTGGAACCAGCCCGCGAGGTCGGTGTACCGACCGTGCGCGCGCATCACCGTGGCCGGGTCGAAACGGTCCCACGCGTCGCTGTCGCCGCCGTAGAGCGTCTTGATCGTGTTCTGTTTGTCGCCCACGTTGGGGCCGATGTCGCCGGAGATGTCGACGAAGGTGGCGAAGTCGTCGGGGTGCCGCACGGCGAGGTCGATGGCGCAGGTGCCGCCCATCGACCAGCCGACCACGGCCCAGTTGCGGGCCGCGGACGCCGCCGCGAAGTGCGAGATGACGTATGGACGGACCTCGTCGACGATGTGGGTGTCGACGTTGCCGCGCGGGCCGTCGACGCACTCGGTGTCGTTGCTGAATCCGCCGGAGGGGTCGACGAGCACGAGGATCGGGGCCCGACCGCCGTGGTCGCGGGCGTAGGCGTCGACGACCTCGAGGGCGTTGCCGCTGCGCACCCAGTCCTCGGGGGTGTTGATGACCCCACCGATCATCACCACGGCGGGCAGACGCGGTGGCGTCGGCCCCGCGAACCACGCCGGTGGCAGGTAGACGTACTCGGTGCGGTGACGGAAGTGGCTGAGCGAATTCGGGGCGTCGAAGGGGACGATCCGGCCGGTCTCGGTGGGCTTGTCGCGGTAGGAGGCCAGCTTCGCGACGGTCGTCTGGTTGGGCAGGGGTCCTGCGGTGATGCCGTCCCACGCGCGGGTCAGTGTGGGGTAGTAGCCCGACCACTGGTTCGCGATCAGGGCCACGCTCACCAGCGTCAGAGGGAGCGCGACCGCGGCTGCCGCGTGCTGCCACCACCGGGCGTGCCGCGCCCCCGCGGCGATGACGACGACCATCGCCGCGGCGATCGCCGCGAAGATCCAGAACAGCACCGGCGCCGAGTCCGGGGCCAGTCCGCGGTGGTCGAGATAGAGGTATAGGCCGACCGCGGTCACCGCACCGACGCCGATGGCGACGGGTACCCACACCGTTCGCCACCGGCGGGTGCGCCAACCGACGGCCGTGATGACCAGCGCTGCCGCGATCACCTCGACGACGGTCGGGAACCAACCGGTCAGCAGGTGGACGTCCAGCGCCATCGCCGTGTGGCGGGCAGGGCTGTACTGCCACTGCTCCGCGCTCACCACGACGTCGACACCACGCACCTGATGATGATGCAACCGTCACCTGTTGGATTGCTGTGAATCCGCGCGAATTCGTCTGAGCGCGGTGTGATCGCGCTCACGGGACTCACTGGGCGATCGCGGTACGCACGAAGTCGATGGCCGCGCGCTGCCACCAACCGATGTGGTCGAGCATCGCGTGCCCGCCGTCCGGGACGGGTACGAACGTCGCGTCGAAGCCCGCGGCCGCGAGCTCATCGATCCCCTTCGCGGTGCGATGCGGGTACGTGCGGGTGTCGGCGGTGCCGTGCATCGCCACGACCCGCACACCGGGATGGATGCGTCGCCAGTCGGCGTACTGCCACCACGGCGCCAGCGCCAACACCCCGTGCACACGGGGATCGGCCGCGAGATGCGCCGCGACCCGACCACCCATGGAATGACCGATCACATGGATCGGCACACCCGGATGCCGAGCCGCGGATTCCTCGAGTGCGGCCCACGCGTACGGCATCGGACTGGCCTGGCCCCCGTTCCATCCGTAGACGCGGTAGCGCACCTGGCGGACGGCGACGCGACCACCGAACGCGGCGGCGATCGACCACGTGAACGGGTACATCCGCAGCGCCGACGGCGAGCGCCACGAACTCTTCTCGTAACTCGAATCGGTACCGCCGGGGAGCACCAACACCACGGCGGACACCGTGCGGCGGGCAACCATCACAGACACACTCCTCGACGTCTCGGCGGTGACTATCCGCGTGCAGACCATACCCGGGCGCAATGTTTGGCAGAATCCTGCGGAGCAGGACAATTCTGACGCGGGCACGGCGAAGGGCGATATCCAGACATGGCGCACGAGCGGGCCGGCACTCCGGCACTTCCAGAGGACCTCGTCGACATCGGGGCGCTCGAAGACGCCTACTACACGACGGTCCCGGACCCGGAAGATCCGTTGCAGCAGGTCGTGTTCGGCACCTCGGGTCATCGTGGTTCGAGCCTCGACGCCGCGTTCACCGAATCGCACATCGTGGCGACGACCGCCGCGATCATCGAGTACCGACGGGGCGCAGGCATCGGCGGCCCGCTGTTCATCGGCTTCGACACCCACGCATTGTCGCGACCGGCGTGGCGGACCGCGATCGAGGTGCTCGTCGGTGCGGGCATCGAGGTCTGCATCGACGAGTTGAGCAGGCACACACCGACTCCCGCGGTCAGTCACGCGATCCTGGTGCACAACCGTGCGGGGGGACCGGAGGCCGACGGCATCGTCGTCACACCCTCACACAACCCACCCCGCGACGGTGGCTTCAAGTACAACCCGCCCAACGGTGGGCCCGCCGACTCGTCGATCACCACCGGAATCGCCGATCGCGCAAACGAACTGCTGCGCGGGGGGCTGACCTCGATCCCGCGGGTACCGTTCGAACGCGCGATCCATTCCGATCTCGTCGTCAAATATCCTTTCAGCACAACCTATGTCGACAGTCTCTCCACCGTCGTCGACATGACCGCCATCCGCGAGGCGGGCATCCGCATCGGCGCCGACCCGCTCGGCGGGGCCTCGGTGGGGTACTGGGCCGAGATCGGCTTCATGTACAACCTCGCGAACCTGACGGTCGTGAACCCGACCGTCGACCCGCAGTTCGGGTTCATGACCCTCGACACCGACGGCAAGATCCGGATGGACTGCTCGTCGCCCAACGCGATGGCGTCGCTGATCGCCGTCCGCGACAGTTACGACATCGCCACCGGCAACGACGCCGACGCCGACCGGCACGGGATCGTCACCCCCGACGGCGGGCTGATGAACCCGAACCACTTCCTGGCCGTCGCGATCGACTACCTGTTCACCCACCGGCCCGGCTGGAACGCCTCCGCCGCGGTCGGCAAGACCCTGGTGAGCTCGTCGATGATCGACCGCGTGGTGGCGAACATCGGCCGTCGGATGGTCGAGGTGCCGGTCGGCTTCAAGTGGTTTGTCCCCGGTCTGCTCAGCGGCGACATCGCCTTCGGTGGCGAGGAGAGTGCCGGCGCGTCGTTCCTGCAGACCGACGGAGGCGTCTGGTCCACCGACAAGGACGGGATCATCATGGCACTGCTGGCGTCGGAGATCCTGGCCGTGACGGGCAAGTCCCCGTCGCAGCGCTACGCCGAACTCACCGAGCAGTTCGGTGACCCCGCCTATGCGCGGATCGACGCCCCGGCGAGTCGGGCGCAGAAGGCGCTGCTCGGCAGGCTGTCTGCGTCGCAGGTGTCGGCGACGTCGCTGGCGGGGGAGCCGATCACGGCGATCCTGACCGAGGCGCCGGGCAACGGTGCCGCGATCGGTGGACTCAAGGTCGTCACCGAGAACGCCTGGTTCGCCGCCCGCCCGTCGGGAACCGAGGACCTGTACAAGATCTACGCCGAATCCTTCAACGGCCCAGACCATCTCACGCAGGTCCAGGAAGAGGCTCAGGCGCTCGTCGACGGCGTCCTGAGCTGAGGGAGATCGAGCGGAGACGCTCAGATTTCTCTCAGTCGCGGTTGGCTAATGTGACGGCGTGACGTGCGTGTGCTCATCAGATGACGGCGAAGGACAGCGGTGATGGCGGAGAAGAAGTCCTCGACTCGACAGCGGGCGAAATATCAGCCGCAGAAGACGTCGAGCACCACCACCTATCTGCTCGCCGCGGTCGCTGTCGTGGTGATCGCTGCCGTCGTGGTGGGTGGGGTGATCTGGAACAACCAACGCAACAAGGGTGAGGCCGACCCGAACGTGTTGGCGCAGAACGCCAGCCTGATCATCGGTCGCGCCGATGCGCCCCACACGATCGACGTGTTCGAGGACTTCCAGTGCCCGGTGTGCAAGGAGTTCGAGGCGCAGTCGGGTCAGGCCATGATCGACGCCGCCGCCGCGGGCACGTTGCGCGTCCGCTACCACTTCCTGACGTTCCTCAACCGCAACTCGGGCTCGGGTGACTACTCGTCGCGCGCGGCCGGTGCAGCGCTGTGTGTCGCCGAGGGCGGCAACCAGGACACGTTCCTGAAGTTCCACAGCAAGCTCTACGTCGAGCAACCGCCCGAGGGCGGGGACGACCCGGACAACGCGGCGCTCGCCCAGAAGGCCGCCGCGGTGGGTGCGACACCGGCCGCCCAGCAGTGCATCACCGCAGGTACGAAGATCCAGGCGGCCAACGAAGCCGCCGACCAGTCCACTACACAGCTGTCGAAGTCACTCAACGGACAGGTCGGGACCCCCAGCGTCCTTAGCGGTGGTCAGCCGGTCGCAGACCTGCTGAGCGGTCCGCAGTGGCTGCAGACGCTGCTGTCGGGCAGCGCGGACGAGAACTGATCGTACGGACAGGGGATTTGGACCCGACCCCGCCGATGGGGTAATTTCGCCTCGGACCGTGTGCCGGTGAACACCGGGGTGCGGACAACTGAACACGGGGCTATGGCGCAGCTGGTAGCGCACCACACTGGCAGTGTGGGGGTCAGGGGTTCGAGTCCCCTTAGCTCCACCGTGAGATCGCAGTTCGGATCTGATCGCTGACGTCTCGCCGCATCGCGGCGAGACGTTTTTGCGTTTCGGGCTGGTCGCGTTCCGACTCATCGAGGTCGGCGCATCGCAGACGCATCGGAATTCGCCGACCGGATCGGCAATGCATCGCAGATCGGCTGTGGCCGAGTCGTCGAGAAGACAATGCCGGAGACTTTCAATACCAATTGGTATGGAAATGTCGTTTCTGTGGCGTGACGACAAACGAAAAACGGCCATCCACTCGCGAGAGTGGATGACCGTTGTGACGGTGGGGTCCGGTGTGGCTGCGGACCGAACGATCAGTGGGCGGCCTCGAAGGCGTCGACGACCTCGATGGGGATCCGGCCGCGGTTGCTGACCTCGTAACCGTTGCTGTTGGCCCAGTCCCGAATCGCCTGCGTCTGCTCCTTGGAGCGCGTGGCACCGGCGGGCACGAGCGCACGCTTGCCGCGGCGGCCGGCGACGGACCGGGACGCCTCGATGTACTTGACGAGAGAATCGCGGAACTGCTGTGCGTGCTTGGGCGAGGTGTCGAATTCGTACTGACGCCCATCGAGCGACCAGCGGACAGTTTCGAATTCCTCCAGCACCTTGCCGTCGATGTCGTCGATGAACTGAACTATCTGCTTCTTGGCCATATTCTCCGGGGTCCTTCCAATCACTGCCGTCTGTCGATGGAAACATTAGGCGACATGTACTAATTGGGCAAACAACTCCTATTCCGACGTCGCGGCGACTTCTCGGAATGACCCTTTAATCGTGTTCTGGAGTGAGACCAATAAAAGAACCGGACTAATGCCCGGATTTACATCCGTGGACTCCGGGTGGGGGTGAATGTGTCGTACGCGACTCCGCTCGTGCGGTCGCCGGTCGGATTCGTCGGCTAGTCTGGTCAACGAAAGGCCCACTGGGTTGTCCGTGGGCCGCTCGCGTCGTAGAACGCTTCTTCCTCGCCGATGTCTCGGCGAGTCGATTCCTTCGAACGGCGAACGAATGCGCACGCCTGCGTGTTCGCCATGACTTCTCGTCACCCGGTGATCCCGGGATGTTCCGCGGAGTCCGATGCCCGAAAGGCATTTTGTGACCCACACTGAATTCGGCGCGCTCGGCGTGCCCGCACCCCTCGTCACCTCTCTCGCCGCCGAGGGAAAGACCGAGGCCTTCCCCATCCAGATCGACACCCTCCCCGACACCCTCGCGGGTCGTGACGTCCTGGGACGCGGGAAGACCGGATCCGGCAAGACCCTCGCCTTCTCCATCCCACTCGTCGCGCGCATTGCCGCCGACGGCGCCGGCGGGACCCGCAGGCGCGGTAAGCCCCGCGCGCTGGTCCTCGCACCCACCCGTGAGTTGGCCACCCAGATCGACGCCGTCCTCGCGCCGCTCGCCGCGGTCTACGGCATGCGCACCACGACGATCTTCGGCGGCATCAACCAACGTCGTCAGGTCGACGCGTTGCAGGGTGGCGTCGACATCGTCGTCGCCTGCCCGGGCCGTCTCGAGGACCTCCTCGACCAGCGCCACCTGACCCTCGACGAGATCGAGGTGACCGTCATCGACGAGGCCGACCACATGGCCGACCTCGGATTCCTGCCCGCGGTGACCCGCATCCTCACCAAGACGCCCGAGAACGGACAGCGTCTGCTGTTCTCGGCGACCCTGGACAACGGGGTGGACAAGCTCGTCCGCCGCTTCATGCACAACCCGGTCATGCATTCGGTCGACGAGGCCAACTCGCCCGTCGCCGCGATGACCCATCACGTGTTCGAGGTGTCCGACACCTCGTCGAAGAACGACCTCATCGACGTCCTCGCCTCGGGCACCGGTCGTCGCATCCTGTTCATGCGGACCAAGCACCAGGCCAAGAAGCTCGCGAAGAAGCTGACCGCGTCGGGTATCCCCGCGGTCGATCTGCACGGCAACCTCTCGCAGCCGCAGCGTGACCGCAACCTGGCCGCGTTCGGTGAGGGGTCGGTCCGCGTGCTCGTCGCCACCGACGTCGCCGCCCGTGGCGTGCACGTCGACGACGTCGAACTCGTCATCCACGTCGACCCGCCGGCCGAGCACAAGGCCTACCTGCACCGTTCGGGCCGTACCGCCCGCGCGGGCAACGCCGGTGACGTCGTCACCATCGCTCTCCCCGAACAGCGGGCCGACCTGCGTCGTCTGCTCAAGAGGGCGGCCATCGACGTCGCCCCGAGCCGGGTCACCGCGCAGTCGCCCGATGTCACCGACCTGGTCGGCGAGATCGCACCGCACGTGACTCCGAGCGCGGCTCCGCCGGCCACCCAGCAGCAGCCCGGCGGCGGACGTCGTCGCGGCGGCCAGGGCGGGGGAGCGCAGAACGGTCGCGCCCGCGCACCGCGCACCGGTTCCGGTCGCGGTGGGGCCTCGGGTCGCGGCGAGCGTTCCGGTTCGTCGAGTGCCGGTTCGGCCGGTCGCTCGTACAGCACCAGCTCCGGTGATTCGTCGTCGCCGGCCCGTCGCTCCGGCGGCGGTGGCGGTGGTGCACGTCCCGATTCGAGCCACGGCGCCAGTGGGCGTCGCGGCACCGGCGCCGGCGCAGGCCGCAGTCGGGCGACCCGCTAGACAACAGCCCCACAGACACCGATCGGCGGCCCGCACTGCGGGCCGCCGATCGGCGTCTGTGGGTCAGAGTCCTCAGGTGCTGGCGGCCCCGGCGATGACCACGATGAGGATGACCACCAGCGCGATGATCATCAGGCCGACGCCCACCCAGCCGAGCACCCGACCGGCCACGGCCATGCCGCGGCCGTCCTGGTGTCCGCCGGACGCGTCGATCTCGGCGACCGCCATGTTGCCGAGGATGATCGCCGGGATCCCGGCGATCACGCACAGGATCAGACCCGCGATGCCGCAGACCAGTGCACCGATCGCCTTGCCGTTGGTCTGTGCCACGACCGGCATCCCGTACGGCTGCTGGCCGTACGCGCCGTAGGACGGGGTGCCGTACTGGCCCTGGCCGTAGGGCTGATTCCCGTACTGCGGCTGCCCCGGCGGCAGCGACCCGTACTGCTGGTCGCCGTACTGCGGCCCCGGATAGGGGTTCTGCTCGCCGGGATACGCGCCGCCCGGGTAGGGCGGCGGGTACTGGTCGCCACCCGGCGCCGGTTCCGGTTGATCGTCCTTGCGCAGTGACGGTCGGGAGTCGTCGTCGGGGGCGCCCGGGGGAGGCGGATAGGTCATGTCGTCGTCCTTCGTGCGGGGGCGTCGAGGGGTCGTCTGCGTCCGCAGAGTCTAGCTGTCACGTATCCGTTCGCCCCGCTCCGTATTCTTGCCGGGTGTCGCTCTCGAAGATCGTTCTCCTCGCCGTGGTCTGCGCGTCATGCGTCGCGCCGGTGTCGGTCCGATGAGCACCGTCCGGTCGCGCGGACCCGTTCCGGTGGTGCTGCTCGCCGGCTTCCTCGGGGCCGGGAAGACCACTGTGTTGAACCACCTGTTGCGCAGCGGGTCGGGCTTGCGGATCGGCGTCGTGGTCAACGACTTCGGCGCCGTGTCCATCGATGCGCTCCTGGTGTCGGGGGCCGTCGACGGCGCCGTCACCCTCGGCAACGGATGCATCTGCTGCACCACCGACGCGGACTCGTTGGAGTCGGTGATGGGTGAGTTGGCGAAGCCCTCGGCCGGTCTCGACGTCGTCGTCATCGAGGCCAGCGGACTCGCCGAGCCGACGGCTCTGGTCCGGATGGTCACCGCCGCCCGCAGCGATCGGATCCTCTACGGCGGGCTGATCTACCTGGTCGACGCCGAGCAGTTCACCGAGACCCGCACGCGTCATCCCCAGATCGACGACCACGTCGCGCTGGCCGATCTGGTGGTGCTCAACAAGACCGATCGGGTGTCGACCGACGGGGCCGCGGCAGTGCACGAGGCCATCCGGGGCGCCAACGCGTCGGCCGCGGTGCTGTCGACCACGCACGGCGTGCTGGACCCGGCGATGCTCATCGACCTCCCCGACACCGTCGCCGACGACGGCCCCCGCCAACTCGAGCTGGCCGATCTTCTCGCCGACGACCACGACGCGCACGATCACGACCACGCGCACCTGCACGACGGATATCAGTCCGTCGACTTCTCCACCGCCACCCCGCTGCACCCGCGTGCCCTCGCCGCGGTGCTCGAGCGCCCCCCGGTCGGGGTGTACCGGATCAAGGGAGTCGTCTTCTTCGACGCACCCGGGCACCGCGGTCGATACGTCGTCCACGGGGTCGGTGGCCACATCAGTGTCACCGCGACACGGTGGGCCGCCGACGAGACGCCGACGACGCGGCTCGTGGTGATCGGGGCGGGTGTCGACGTCGACGAGGTACGGACGGTCCTCGAGGCCACCGTCGCCGGCGACCGAACGACCGACCGGCAGTCGATGCTCGCCATCACCCGATACGAACATCAGGGGAGGCGGGCATCGTGACCGACGATCCGACTTCGGTCACCGAGGCCGATCTCGAACGGGCCATCTCAAAGTTGCTCGACGCCCGCGCGCCGACCTCGTCGATCTGCCCGTCGGACGCCGCCCGGGCGGTCGCGCCGACGAACTGGCGGCCGCTCATGGAGCCGGTCCGTCAGGCGGCGAAACGGCTGATGGCGGCCGGCGAGGTCGAGATCACCCAGAGGGGAACGGTGGTCGACCCGGCGACGGTGAAGGGGCCCATCCGGATCCGCCGGCCTCGCCCGGACGGTCAGACCTGACGGTCCTACGCAGGGATTCCGACGGCCGAGCCAACGATTGCGCATCGGCTCGGTCACGGCGAGACAACGAATGGCCGATCTCGCAGATCGTGTTGGCCCCCGACTCTCAAGTACTGGTTCACTGTTACACCAGTGACCTATGTGACTCCTGATGTTTGGAGTTCGTGTGATCGACAACGAGAGGAGCGTCGCGTCGGCCCGTGGTCGGCGCGCATCTGCCATGACCCGTACACCGTTTGGTTCCCATCGAGTCCGTGCCGCTGGAACGGCGATGATCGCCGGTACCGCCGCGGTCGTACTCGCCGCCGGTGTGGTGTCGATGCCGTCGATCGCCTCCGCAGCCCCTGCTCCCGCGCCCGCCCCCGGTGCTCCGTCGTCGTCGGCCCCGGCAGCGCCGTCCACCACCGCGCCGTCCACCACTGCCCCGGCGCCGGCCGCGCCGGCACCCGAACAGAAGAACGCCCTGGCGGGCAAGACCGTCTTCCTCGACCCCGGACATCAGGGGTCGGCCGCGGGCAACGATCTGCGCAAGCAGGTCCCCGACGGTCGTGGCGGCAAGAAGGACTGCCAGACCACAGGCGCGGTCGGCGTCAACAAGGCCGCCGAGCACACCGTCAACTGGGACGTGGTGCAGCTGGTCAAGGCAGGCCTCGAGAGCCAGGGCGCCAAGGTCGTCCTCTCGCGCGCCGACGACAAGGGCTGGGGCGGCTGCGTCGACGAGCGTGCCAACGCCGCGAACGCGTCCAAGGCCGACCTCGCCGTGAACGTCCACGCGGACTCGACCTCGACCGGAGCCGATCCCGCCAAGAAGGGCTTCCACATCATCGTGCCGAAGCTGCCGGTTCCGGACCCGACGGTGAGCCTGGTGCAGTCGACCACCGGCCGCAAGGCCGCCGAGACCATGCGCGACTCGTTCAAGGCGGCCGGCTTCCCGCCCGCCAACTATGCGGGTGTGAACGACGGTCTGCAGGCCCGCTCGGACATCGCCGCGGTGAACCTCACCAAGGTCCCCGACGTCTTCATCGAGATGGGCAACCTGGCCAACCCCGCCGAGGCCGATGCGCTCGCAGGCAAGACCGGACAGGTGAAGTACGCGGTGGCGATCATCGACGGCATCGCCAAGACCCTGCTGGCCGCGCCGAAGAGCTCGCTGCTGAGCCCGAGCCTTCCGCAGGGCAGTGAGAACACCGCACCCACCGGTGAGACGCCGCCGACGACGACGTCACCGTCGAACGGTCTCGACCTGAGCGGACTGCAGGCGCTCATCCCGCTGATCGGTCAACTGGTCTCGACGAAGGATCCGTCGGCCATCCTGAGCCTGTTGCAGACCCAGGGCCAGGACGCGTCCTCGCAGGTGCTCAAGTCGCTGCTGTCGGTGGTCTACTCGGCCTTCGGGGGCAAGCTCCCGATCTGAGCCCGCCTGACGCCGTCGGCTGATCAGGGTCACGTGCTCGACCCCCACGAGCATCTACGCTGCAGGCATGAGCCTGCGTGATCTCCTCGTCATGACCACACCGGTGCCGTCGCTGAACGACAAGTTCGTCGTGGTGACCGGAGCTGCAGGTGGGATCGGCCGAGCGACCGCCGTCGAGGCGGCGCGGCGTGGTGCACGGGTGATCATCACCGACATCAACGCCGAGCTGCTCGCGTCCACGGCCGACGAGATCCGTTCCGCCGGTGGCACCGTCGCCCACTCCGAGGCCGGCGACGTCACCGACATCGACTGGGTCCGCGCCTTCGCCGAACGCGTCGAGTCCGCGCACGGGGTCGTCGACGTGCTGTGCAACGTCGCCGGTGTCTCGGCCTGGGGCACCGTGGAGAACCTCGCGCACGAGACGTGGAAGAAGATGGTCGACATCAACCTGATGGGACCGATCCACTTCATCGAGTGCTTCGTCCCGGGGATGGTCCGACGCGGCCGCGGCGGACACCTGGTCAACGTCTCATCCGCCGCCGGCCTGCTGGCGTTGCCGTGGCATTCCGCCTACAGCGCGAGCAAGTTCGGGATCCGCGGCGTCTCGGAGGTGCTGCGCTTCGATCTGCGCCGACACCGCATCGGGGTGTCGCTGGTCTGTCCCGGAGCGGTCGCCACGCCGTTGGTCGGCACCGTCGACATCGCCGGCGTCGACAAGGAGAACCCGCGCATCAAGGCGGCCATCCGCCACTTCGAGAAGCGCGCGGTGAGTCCGGAGAAGGCGGCGCAGGCACTGCTCGACGGCGTCGCGAAGAACCGGTTCCTCGTGTACACCTCCGCCGACATCCGTTTCGGCTACTGGATGTCGCGCAAATTCGCCCTGCCGTACGAGATCGCGATGCGCGTGGCCAACGATCGGTTCGACCGACTGGCGCGGCTCAGCGCGGTGGAGTCGTCCACCAGTCGTCGAACGGGGTGACCGGGACGGTGCGCTTGTGCCGGGTGTTGGTGAACAGCGTCTCGATCCGCTCGGCGACGTGGTCGTCCACGTCGTGGCCCTCGAGGTAGTCGTCGATCTGCGCATAGGTCACGCCGAGTGCTTCTTCGTCCGGTAGCGCGGGCCGGTCGTCCTCGAGATCGGCCGTGGGCACCTTCGAGGTGACCGAGTCCGGGGCGCCGAGGTGTCGCAGGATCTGTGCGCCCTGCCGTTTGCTCAGGCCGGTGAGTGGGGTGAGGTCGACGCCACCGTCGCCGAATTTGGTGAAGAAGCCGCTGACCGCCTCGGCGGCGTGGTCGGTGCCGACCACCAACAGCGACTCCTGGCCGGCGATCGCGTATTGCAGGATCATCCGCTGCCGCGCCTTGATGTTGCCGCGCACGAAGTCACGCAGGGGCGCACCCACCGCGTCACCGGCGACGGTGGCGGTCGCGTCGGCCCCGGGCTTGACGTTCGCCACGACCGAGCGGTCCGGTGCGATGAAGCTCAGCGCGATCTGGGCGTCGTCCTCGTCGGCCTGCGTGCCGTAGGGCAGGCGCACCGCGACGAACGTGGCCTCGGTTCCCTCCGAACGCAATTCCGCGGCTGCGGTCTGGCACAGAGCTCCGGCCAAGGTGCTGTCCTGCCCGCCACTGATGCCCAGGACGTAACCCTTGGCGCCGCTGGCCGCGAGGTAGGCCTTGAGGAAATCGACCCGGCGTCGGATCTCGCCGGCCGGATCGATCTCGGCCGAGACCTCGAGCTCGGTGATGATGGACTTCTGCAGACGCCTCATCTTCCCCATGGTAATCAAGGTGTGCGTGGCACGCTGGAGTCGATGAGCAGCGATGTCCACACCAAACGCCGATCCGACGTCCACCCCGACTTCTTCGCCGCCGAGGCCGCCGGTCTGCGGTGGCTGGCCGCCGCGGGTGCGCCCGTGGTGGAGGTGGTGAGTGTGGCCGCCGACCGGATCGACCTGCGCCGCCTCCGCGAGACCTCGCCGACGCGGGCGGCGGCGATGCGGTTCGGTGCGGCCCTGTCCGCCATGCACGACGCCGGCGCCGACCACTTCGGCAGCCCACCCGATGGATTCCACGGCCGGACCTTCGTCGGCAGCCGGGAGCAGGACTCGATCCCCACCGATTCGTGGGGTGAGTTCTACGCCCGGACACGGGTGCTGGCCTTCGTGGACCCGGCCGTGGCGGCGGGCAATCTGACCGCCTCGGACGAGGCCGCGGTACGTGAGGCCTGCGAACGCATCGCCTCCGGCGATCTCGACCCCGCGCCCGGCGGACCCGATGAACGTCCCGCCCGCCTCCACGGTGACCTGTGGACGGGCAACGTCCTGTGGACGCCCGACGGGGTGGTCATGATCGACCCGGCCGCGCACGGCGGACACCGGGAGACCGATCTGGCCATGCTGGCGCTGTTCGGATGCCCGCTGCTCGATCAGATCATCGACGGATATCAGAGCAGGAGACCGCTGGCCCCGGGGTGGGAGAACCGGATCGGGCTGCACCAACTCCATCCGCTCGCCGTGCACGCCGCCGGACACGGACCCGGGTACGGGAGTCGATTGGGGTCGGCGGCGCGGGCCACGCTCGCGCTCTGACTGGGGAGAGTCAGGTGTTGTGAGCTGACTGCGTCAGGGGTTGACGCCGCGGTAGCGCGCACGCGGTGCCGACGGCGGCCGCAGATCGTCGAAAGGGTCGGGACGCGGGCGACGTGGCGGCAACCGTCCACCGGGCTGATCACGCAGCGGCTCGGCAGCCGGACCGTCGGCGGAGCGTCGGTGCCCGCTCGGACGGGGACGCGGCTCGCGCGGCACGTCGTCGCGATCGCGATCGCGGTCCCGCGGCATCGCCGATCGCAGTGGCTCGCGGGAACCGGCCGGGCTGTCGACCCGACGTCGGGCCGGCGGCTGGACACGCGTGGCTTCGTCGGCCGACCGACGGGACGTACGACCGGCGCCCTCCGGCGCGCGGGTGGCGGGGGCCTCGCGGCGTCGGGACCGCGGGGGTTCGGCGTCGTCGTCGCGTCGTGCGCCGGCGGCGCGAGAGCCTGACCGGGCACCCGCTCCTGCTGTCTCGGGGCGGGAGGTGCGAGCCCTGGTCGCGGTGGGCCGATCCGCCCGACGACTCGCCGACCGCTTCGGTGCCTTCTCGGCGAGCGATCGGGTGAGGAACCAGCGACCCAGACCCAGCAGCAGCACCGCGGCGAAGGTCCACGCCATCAGCGGGAACAGCTTCGCGATCGGCAGCAGGACGTTGATGATGAGGTCTTTGAGCCCGCCTTCGCCTCCGGGCTTGACCAGATAGAACGTGATCACGGCGACACCGAACGCCACCAGCGGCGGTTGGGTCACGGCGGTGAACAACGACCGACGGCGGACCAGCAACACCGCGGCCACACAGCCGATGAAGTAGAGGACACGGAACGTGGTCGCCAGTTCGCTCTGTCCGGACCCGTCGATGACGGCACCGATCACGGTGGGCACCAGCGCGACGAGAACGGCGCCCCACCAGGGCACACCGCGCACCGTCGGGAGCACCGATTGCTGTTCCGTGGGGATCCCGGAACGCGTCTTCTGGGCAGAGAGCACGTCTAGACGGTACCGGTACACGCTGAGAATCCCCGTATGACCACGCTCGATCGGCGGGGTCAGTGCATGTCGGCCCCACGGACGGCGCGCACGTCGGAATCGATCGGGGCGACGGTGGACGGTGCGTCGTCGCCGGATCCGTAGAACGCGTCGAGGTCACCGAGCTTGCGGGCGGTGACCATCACCCGGGACTCCATGGCGCCCACGGTCGCGTTGAACGACTCGACCGCACGGCCGATCGAACCGCCCAGACGATCGAGATGCGATGTCATCGTGGCGAGTCGGTGGTACAGCTCACGGCCCAGGGCGTGGATCTGCTCGGCGTCGCGGGCCATGGCGTCCTGCCGCCACGACAGGGCCACGGTGCGCAGCAGGGCCACGAGACTGCTCGGGGTGGCCAGTACGACATTGCGCCCGAAGGCGTACTCGACCAGGTCGAGGTCGACACGACAGGCGGCCTCGAGCATCTGGTCGCTGGGGATGAACAGCACCACCAGCTCCGGTGACCGTGCCATCTCCCGCCAGTACTCCTTGCCCGAGAGCGCGGTGACGTGGGCGCGCACCGCCCGCGCATGATCGGCCAGGAACCGCCGCTCGGCGACGGTGTCGTCGGTGGCAACCGCCTCGAGGTAGGCCTGTAGCGGCACCTTCGCGTCGATGACGATGTCCCGTTCGGCAGGCAGGTGCACCACCAGATCGGGTCGGGCTCCCGATGCGGTGGTCTGTTGCTCGGTGAAGTCGCAGTACTTGCTGAGCCCGGCCGCCTCGACCACCT
The DNA here is from genome assembly GCF_014635305.1 of Williamsia phyllosphaerae. Classification (NCBI taxonomy): domain Bacteria; kingdom Bacillati; phylum Actinomycetota; class Actinomycetes; order Mycobacteriales; family Nocardiaceae; genus Williamsia; species Williamsia phyllosphaerae. Next base: position 2,429,391 of record NZ_BMCS01000001.1, read on the forward strand.
TCTGCAGGTGCATCTCGCCCCACCGGCCCCGCAGCTGCGGGGTGTGCAGGGCGTTGGCCAACCGCTGCGTGTGCGCCCCGAGTTGGGCCGAGGCGGCGCGCATCCCGGTGACCTGCTCACTCAAGCCGGCGAACGAGCTGATGCGTCCGCGTTCGACCCGCCGGAGTTCGTCGGAGAGTCGGTCGAGCGTCTCGTGCAGGGGACCGACGATGTGTGCGACCTGCGACCCGATGGCGCCGGACTGGCGCCGGGCCGCGTCCTCACTCGCCGAGGCCAACGCCTGGGACAGCAACGTGTGACTCTCTCGGATCGCGGTGGTGCGCATCGCGTAGACCCACCAGCCGGCGCCGAATCCGACGGCCAGTCCGATGGCCAGGGCGACGACCGTGGAGACATCCATGGTGCACAGGGTGCACGTGAGGTGTGACAGTCCTCGGGTGCACCGCCGATGACGGATGTTGCAATTTCGTACGAATGTGGCGCGAGTGGCGTGTCGTGCGTGATACTTCATCCGTGATTCGACTAAGAGCTGCCTGTGTCACCGCCGTGTCGACGGTGGTGCTCGTCGTCGCCGGTCTGGTGATCGCGCCCCCGGCCATCAGTGGTGCGGCGCCGTCGGGCCTGCGGTACACGGTGGTGGGCTTCGAGACCGGCAACCCCCGCTCGATGGATGTCTACGAGTCGTCCGACGCCACGACGTTCACGCTCGCCCGCAACGGCGCGTATCAACCGGCCACCGGCGTCGTGCGGGACCCGAGCATCTTCCGCAGCCGGGACGGTGTGTACCACCTCACCTACACCACGGGTGGCGCCAAGATCGGTTTCGCGACCAGCACCGACCGGATCAACTGGACCTCGACAGGGGACTACCCGGTCCCGCTGTGCTGCGCGTTCCTCCCGGGCACCGGCGACGGGAAGGGTCCGAGTCTGCCGTTCCCCTTCACCGGTTCCGCCGGAGCCAAGGGCGGTCCGTCACTGTCGCCGTTCGTGACCAAGGCGTGGGCTCCGGACTGGTTCGTCGAGGGCGATCGGGTGAGCGTGATCCTGTCGCTGTCGACCGGCGGCGGGTTCGTGCCGTACGTGATGACGGCGCTGAACTCCTCGTTGACGCGCTTCAGCGCGCCTGCGTTGATGTTCGGCATCAACGCCGACCACATCGACACCACCGTGGTCAAGGTCGGGGCGACCTACCACGCGTTCACCAAGAACGAGACCAAGAAGATCATCGACCACGCGGTCGCACCCACCCTCAACGGGCCGTATCGCTATGTGCCCGCCGGGAACTGGGGAACGCTGCGCGAAGGTCCCGCAGTGACCCAGCTCCCGAACGGGAACTACCGGATCTACTACGACGCCTACCGCGAGAACAAGTACTTCTACTCCGACAGTAGCGACGGTCTGCGGACCTTCTCGCCCCCGAAAGAGGTCCCCGGGATCTCCGGCCGGGTCCATCACATCGGCGTGCTCTCCGAGCAAGTGGGCTGAGCGTTCCGGCCCGCGAACCGGTCAGGCGGCCGACTTCGCGGCGTGTTCGGCCTCGTGGGCGATCAGTGCGCGTTTGACGTCGAGCCCGTAGCGGAATCCGCCGAGCGTGCCGTCCCGGCGCTGGACGCGGTGACACGGCACGAACAGGGCGGCGGCGTTGCGGGCGCAGGTGGTCGCCGCGGCGCGGTGTGCCGCAGGGTTGCCCGCGCGTTCGGCCAGTTCGCTGTAGGTGACCTGATTGCCGGGGGTGACCCGGCGGAGCACGTCCCAGGCGTGGGTGACGAAGACGCCGGACAGTTGCCGGACCGGGACGTCGTCGATGGCGGTGACGTCGCCCTCGTCGTACCGGACCGCCGCGGTGCTGATGGAGCCGAGATCGTCGATGTGGGTGAGCGTCTCGGGACGCAGCGTCGGATGGATCAGCGCGGTCAGATACTGCGGGTCCTCCGTCCACCCCGAGGCCAGGACGATGCCCTCGGCCGCGACGACGGTGAACGGTCCGGTCGACAGCGAGATGGTCGTCCAGTGTGCGGTGCTCATGGGTTCTCCTCGGTGGGGGATGGTTCTGAGGGCGACGGTGTCGTGCTGAATGGACGCGCGGAACGCAGAAGTGGTTCCGTTTCGCGCAGGGCGTCGTGCCAGAGATGCATCGACACGTACGACCGCCACGGCGACCACCGGTGTGAATCGCTCAGGTCGAGGCCGATCGCCTCGGCCCGGCGTTTGAGGATGAGGTCGGTGTCGAGCAGGACGTCGGGGTCGCCGAGCACCCGCATGACGACGTAGTCGGCCGTCCACCGACCGATACCCGGCAGGGCCATCAGCGAGGCCTTCAGCTCGTCGGCGGGCATCGCCGCGTGCAGGACGACCTCGCCGTCGGCGACGGCGCGTGCCACGTCGATGATCGCTGCGACCCGGCGGCGGGGGCCGGTCAGCACCTCCGCACCGCGCTCGGCGATCGCCGCGGCGGTGGGGAACAGGTGCGTCACCTGTCCGTGCGGGGTCGACAGGGGCTCGCCGAGGGCCGCGACCAGGCGTCGTCCGTGGGTGCGAGCCGCGGCCAGACTTATCTGCTGGCCCAGCATCGTGCGGATCAGCATCTCCACCGGATCGACGGCACCCGGCACACGGATCCCCGGACAGTTCGCGACCAGCGGTGCCAACTGCGGATCGGCGTCGAGCGCGTCGTCGACCGCCGCGATGTCGGCGTCGAGGTCGAGCATCCGGCGCAGACGGTGCACCGCGGTACCGAGATCGTGCATGTCGACCTGGGCGATGTCGGCGACGACGTGGTCGTCGTGCAGCGTGACCGAGACCGCGGCCGGTCCGTGCGGTAGCGCGATGGCCCGGTGATAGGTCCCGTCCCGGAAGTCCTCGAGTCCTTCGATGACGTGGCCGGCCAGGAACCAGCTGAGCCAGGCCGACGAGAACGGTTGTCGCACGCTCAGTTTGAGGCTCACCCGGACCGGGGTGTGGTCCTCGGACGCCTGGCGGACGGGGTGCCGCCCCCGTCGTCGCCGCAGTTCGGTGGGACTCGACGCGAACACCTCACGGATGGTGTCGTTGAACTGCCGCACGCTGGCGAAGCCGGCGGCGAAGGCGATGTCGGCCATCGTCATCGGGGTGCACTCGATGAGGATGCGGGCGTTCGTCGCGCGGTTCGCCCGCGCCAGCGCGAGCGGGCCGGCACCGAGTTCCTCGGTCAGCACACGGTTGAGCTGACGCGACGAGTAGCCCAGCGCGGTGGCCAGACCGTCCACCCCGGATCGATCCACCAGACCGTCGCCGATCAACCGCATCGCACGGGACGCCAGGTCGGAGTTCAGGTTCCACCGGGGTGAGCCGGGGACCGCGTCGGGCAGGCAGCGACGGCACGCACGGAAGCCGCCCTGCTGGGCGGCGGCCGCGGTGATCACGAAGTCGACGTTCTCCGGATGCGGTGTGACCGCAGGACACGATGGGCGGCAGTAGATCCCGGTGGTGCGGACGGCGACGAAGAACTGACCGTCGAAACGGGTGTCCCGCGACGACAACGCGCGGTAGCAGCGCTCGAAGTCGAGGTCGGCCGACGTGGTCACTGACGGTGGCATGTCTCCACTGTGTCAGCGACACCGCCGATGTACTAGCGGGAATCAGACGCGACGATGCGCGTGCCCGCTAGCAGCACCGACCCTGCGGATTCGCCTCCTGCTCGTCGTGCCGCAGCCGCCAGTAGTCGCGCTCGGAGAGCACCGGCCCGCCGGGATGCCGCGCGGTCTGATGGGCGACGTACCGCTGGTAGTCGTGATCGCCCATCACCGCGCCCACGTACGACCAGGCTCGGGTCAACCACCGGATCAGGGTCTCCTGCCCGTTCCCGCCCTGTGTGGTCATGTCGCCGACACCGTCATCTCAGTGACTCCGTGGGATGGTCGCCGTCGGTGGACGACGCCCGGTACTCGACCCACTCCTTCTCGACGGCCTTCTCGGTGCGCGTGGCGATCATGCCGCTGGGCGCGAACAGCTTCGACGCCACCGGCTCGTCCTCGGTGGTCGGCAGGCTGCCCGCGCGGACCGCCTTGACGCACACCCACGCACCGGCGAGGGCGACGATGATGACCAGCACCGCGAACACGATCGACAGCGTTCCCTGGATGAAGGTGTTGCGGATGACGGCATCGATCTCCGCCGGCGTCTTCGCCGTCTTGAACATCGTCTCGCCGGCGTCCTTGGCGTTCTGGAAGGCGCTGTGGTTGGCCCAGTACCCGATCGCCTCGTTGGACGAGAAGATCTTCTGGTACGACGCGGTCATGGTGACCGCGAGGTCCCAGACCAGAGGCAGTCCCGGGATCCAGGCCCACTTGAACAGGCCCTTCTTCACCACGACGACCAGGACGACCGTCAGTGCGACCGCGGCCAGCAGCTGGTTGGCGATGCCGAAGAGCGGGAACAGGGTGTTGATGCCGCCGAGGGGATCGGTGACGCCCATCAGCAGGATCGCGCCCCACCCTGCGACGACGATGAAGGTGCAGACCCACGCGCCCACGCGCCACGAGGGATCAGCGAATCGCTTGCCGCCCTTGACGTTCGACAGGCCGTCGGAGAGCATGAACCGCGCGACGCGGGTACCGGCGTCGACCGTGGTGAGGATGAACAGCGCCTCGAACATGATCGCGAAGTGGTACCAGAAGGCCTTCAACGACGCTCCGCCGAACGCGCTCTGCAGCGTCTCCGACATGCCCATGGCCAGAGTGGGTGCGCCGCCGGTGCGGGAGATCAGTGACGGTTCGTCCACGCCGTCGGCGAAGGCCTGTAGCTCCGCCCCCGACGTCTGCGGGCCGGACAGGTTGAGCGTGTTGTTGGTGTATTCGGCGGCACTCTCGGCGGTTCCGCCGGTGACGCCCTTGGGTGCGTTCATCGCGAAGTACAGGTGCTGGTCGAGGATGCAGGCGGTGATCAGCGCCATGATGGCCACGAACGACTCGACGAGCATGCCGCCGTAGCCGATGATGCGGGCCTGACTCTCCTTCTCCATCAGCTTCGGGGTGGTGCCGGAGGCGATCAGGGCGTGGAAGCCGGAGAGCGCACCACACGCGATGGTGATGAACAGGAACGGGAACAGCGACCCGGCGAACGCGGGTCCCTTGCCGTTGGAGGCGAATTCGCTGACCGCGGGCGCGTTCATCACCGGCTGCGCGATGACGATGCCCACCGCGAGCAGTGCGATGGTGCCGACCTTCATGAACGTCGACAGGTAGTCGCGCGGCGCCAACACGAGCCACACCGGCAGGACGGCGGCGGCGAAGCCGTAGATGATGATCGCCCAGCTCAGGAACACCGGTGAGAGCGTGAACCAGTCCTCGCCCCAACTGGTCTCGGCGACCCAACCACCGGAGACGATGGCCAGCATCAGCAGGACGAAGCCGATGAGGGAGACCTCGGAGATCTTGCCGGGACGCAGGTAGCGCAGATAGACGCCCATGAACACGGCGATCGGCAGCGTCATCGCGAGGGAGAAGACGCCCCAGGGGCTCTCGGCGAGCGCGTTGACCACGACGAGTCCGAGGACGGCGATCAGGATGATCATGATGACGAAGACGGCGATGATGGCGGCGAACCCGCCGACGTTGCCCAGTTCGTCGCGGGCCATCTGGCCCAGGCTGCGTCCGCGACGGCGGGTGGAGATCGACAACACCAGGTAGTCCTGGACCGCGCCGGCGAACACGACACCCACGATGATCCAGATGGTCCCGGGCAGATAGCCCATCTGTGCGGCGAGCACGGGTCCGACGAGCGGGCCGGCGCCGGCGATCGCGGCGAAGTGGTGACCGAACAACACCCGCCGATCGGTCGGCATGTAGTCCTTGGCGTTGTCGAGGATCTCCGCCGGTGTCGCGTGATCGTCACGCGGCTTGATGACCTTCGTCTCGATCAGACGTGCGTAGAACCGGTAGGCGACGATGTACGTGCACAGTGCGGCGAGGACGAACCACACGGCGTTGACGTTCTCGCCCCGCACGATCGCGATGACGGCCCACGAGACCGCACCGACGAGGCCGATGACGGCGAAGAGGAGGCGTTTGCGGACGGTCATCGGGGACCGGTCGACGATCGCCACGGGTGGGCGATCGGGGTCGGTCTTGATGAGGTCGATGTCCGGGTTGTGCGGACGTTCTGGAGCGAGTGTCACGGGATCCCCTCGGCGGTGTGGGCTGCCATTGTGTGGCGCGCGTCACTATACCGGTGCGCGTCGAGACGCTTCGAGGGCCGTCGATTTTGATCGTCACCAGCGAAATACGCGACAGATCTGGGTGGACGTGCCATTCTCGTAACATGCGCGTAACACGGAAAAAGGAGCAGGATCGCCCGCTCGCCGAGTTCCCCGGATGGGGGCTCGAGATCATGATGGGCCTCTACGGCGAGGAGCAGGTCAAGACCGCGTTGTCGTCGGAATCGGCGACGCCGGAACGCCACCGCCCGCCGACGCAGGCGCCGCATGTCGATGTCGATCCGGCGAGTTCGGAGGCGGCGGAGTTCGACGCCGTGTCGTCGGTGTTCGCCCGAGTGCGCCGGATGCGCCGGCGCCGTTGACCCGCCCGATCAGGCGGGGCTGACCCGCAGGACCTTGTCCTGCCCACCGCCGTTGTCGGTGGTGACCAGCAGCGAACCGTCGGGCATCGGCGTGATGGACCGCAGACGGCCCTCGGCGTCGTCGAGGAGATCGACCTGCTCGGTGGTCGACTTGCCGTCGGCACTCAGCCGGAGCAGCACGAGTTTCTTCGCCTTCAGTGCGCCCATGACGACCATCCCGTTGTAGCGACCCCACGCGGGTCCGAGGAAGTCGACGTCGGAGATCGCCAGGGTCGGATCGCCCGAGGACCAGACGGCCGGTATCGAACCGGGGTGACGGTCGGTGTCGGTCATCGGCACCGACTCGTCGTAGGAACCGGACCCGGTGTTCGGATCCCATCCGTAGTTCGCCTGCGGTAGAACCTGGTTGAGCTCGTCGTCGATGTCGGGACCGTGCTCGCTCACGTAGAGGCGGTCGGTTCCGGGGACGAAGGCGAGGCCCTGCGGGTTGCGGTGGCCGTAGTCGTAGACGGCGCTGCCCGCGAACGTGCCCGCGGCCGGTGTGCCGTCGGTGTTGACGTGAAGGACCTTGCCTCCCAGGTTCTTCAGATCCTGGGGCGCGGTGGGGTTCGCGGTGTCGCCGGTTGCCACGAACAGGGTGCCGTCGGGGGCAGGCAGGATCCGACACCCGCTGTGCCGTCCGGACGACCCGAGCGGGATCCCGGTGACGACGTCGGAGACCTGTCGCATCGACGACCAGTCCGGCGCCGCCGTCCACCGGACCACGCGGACGTCGCCGGCGGTGCTCGCGAAACACGTGTAGACCGACCGGCTCTGCGCGAAGTCGGAGGCGAGGGCCAACCCCATGAACCCGGCTTCGCCCTTCGCGTCGACCGTGGAGGTGTCGGCCCGGACCTCGGCGACACGTCCGTCGCTGTGCCGCATCACGATCCGCCCGGATCGTTCACCGGTCACGATGTTCCCGTCGCCGTCGACCGCGACGTCCCACGGGTGATCCAGACCGGTCATCACGTCGGTGACGCGGGCCTCACCGGATGCGGGTTGCGCGCTGTTCGCGGAGCCCGTCGACCCGGTGGAGGGCGCGGGCAGGGAGGTGTCGGTCAGATCCTCACCGCAGCCCGCGACGAACAGGAATACCGCGGTGGTGGCCGCCGCGACGGCCACTCGGCCGCCGCCTGCCGGGATTGTCGGGAATCGCATCACCTCATCGAAAGTACACGCGCGCGCGGGACGACTGACTGTTCTCGCCGGGTCGTGTAGCGTCGACAGGTCAGCCGAGAACGTCGCTGCACACCTGATTCGCGGAAGCTGCTGTCGCCCATGACCGTCGCCGCTGCACGCGAACTCACTCCCGATCACACACGACCCGACGCCCTGTTGGCCTCTGGGTCGGTGTTCGGACTCGTAGGAGGACGGCAGATGCCCGAGAAGGAATCGGCTGAGTCACAACCTCAGCTCAAGGACCCGGACCTGTACGAGAAGCTGCGCGATGAGGGCAACTCGAAAGAGAAGTCGGCCCGCATCTCCAACGCCGCGGCGAATCGCGGACGGTCCGATGTCGGCCACTCCGGCGGGAAGTCACCGTCGTACGAGGAGTGGACCGTCGACGAACTCAAATCCCGCGCCAAAGAGCTTGACCTACATGGGTACTCGGACCTGAACAAGTCCGACCTCGTGGATCTGCTCCGCGACCACTGACACCCACCGCACCGTGGTGCGGTCGAGAAGTAAGGAAGTCCATGACCGACGATCTGAACGGCAAGACCATCGCATTCCTCGTTGCCCCCGAGGGCATCGAGCAGGTGGAACTCACCGAGCCCTGGGAGGCCGTGAAGCAGGCCGGTGGCACCCCCCGGTTGGTATCCACCGTGTCGGGCACCGTGCAGGCCTTCAACCACCTCGACGCGGCCGACACCTTCGGAGTCGACGACACCGTCGACTCGGTCTCGGTCGGCGATTTCGACGGACTCGTGCTGCCCGGCGGCGTCGCGAACCCGGACTACCTGCGCACCCATGAAGGCGCGGTCGCGTTCGCCCGCAGCTTCTTCGACGAGGGCAAGCCCGTCGCGGCGATCTGTCACGCCCCCTGGACGTTGATCGAGGGCGGCGTTCTCGCCGGACGCACGATCACCTCGTGGCCGAGCCTGCAGACCGACATCCGCAACGCGGGCGGCACGTGGGTCGACGAGGAGGTCGTCGAGTGCACAGCAGGGCCGAACTCGTTGATCACCAGCCGGAACCCGGACGACCTGCCCGCGTTCTGCGCGAAGCTGACCTCGGTTTTCGCGGCGAGCTGACCCATGCCGTTGAAGATCGGGTTCAAGCTGATGGCCGAGACCTTCGATCCGAAGGAGATCGTCCGTCAGGCGGTCGCGGCCGAGCGCGCGGGTTTCGACTTCGTCGAGATCAGTGACCACTTCCACCCGTGGCTCTACAGCCACCGGCACTCCGGGTTCGCCTGGTCGATGCTCTCGGCGATCGCGGTGCAGACCGAGCGGCTCGAACTGGCCACGGGTGTCACCTGCCCGTTCATCCGGTACCACCCGGCGATCATCGCGCAGGCCGCCGCCACGACGCAGATCCTCGCGGAGGGCCGCTTCACGTTGGGCCTCGGGACCGGCGAGCGTCTGAACGAACACGTGACCGGCGCGCCGTGGCCGAACGCGCAGATCCGGCAGGAGATGCTGCGCGAGTCGATCGAGGTCATGCGGATGCTGTGGACCGACGGCTACCACTCTTATCGCGGGCAGCACATCACCCTCGACGACGCGCGGGTCTTCGACATCCCGGACACGCTGCCGCCGATCGTGGTGGCAGCAGGCGGCAAGGAGTCCGCGGCGCTGGCGGGCGAGATCGCCGACGGCCTGTTCACCACCGAGCCGAAGTCCGACCTCGTCGCCGCCTACGGCAAGGCCGGCGGTTCCGGTCCGCGCTACACCGAGGTGCCGATGGCCTGGGCCACAGACGTCGATTCGGCCGTGGCGTCAGCACACGAGAAATTCCGTTTCGGACTCACCGGGTGGAAGGTCCAGGCCGAGCTGCCGAACCCGATCAACTTCGAGGCCGCGACAGCGTCAATCCGGCACTCCGACGTCGCCGACGCGATGTCGTGTGGCCCGGACCTCGACGCGCACGTCGAGGGAGCGCGCGGCTTCGTCGACGCGGGTTTCGATCATCTCAGCCTGCTGAACGCCGGTCCCGACGTCGACGGGTTCCTCGCGGTCTGCGAGTCCGACCTGATCGAGAAAGTACGGTCGCTCGCGAACTGACCGATGTGTGACGATTGACCCATGACACCTCCGACTCGGGGATCGATCTTCGCGACGCATCTCCGATCGAGTTCGCTGATCGCCGTGCAATTCGTCGCCGTGGCCGCGGCCCTGTGGATCGTCGGATGGCTCATCGGCCAGGGATGGGTGATCATCCTGCCCGTCGTGCTGTCGATCATCGTCTGCACAGTGCTGTGGCCGCCGGTGAAGTGGTTGCGTCGCAAGGGACTGCCGCCGGCCCTCGCGGTGCTGATCGTCCTGCTCATCGCGGTGGGTGTGGTTGCCGGGGTGATCGCGGCGGTGGCGCCGGGGATCGTCGACCAGTCCACCGAACTGGCCGACCGTGCGTCGCAGGGTGTGATCCAGGTGCAGGACTGGCTGCACGGACCGCCCCTCAACGTCAGCGATGATCAACTCGACTCGGCGGTCGCCGCGATCACCGACCGCCTGCAGTCGAGCAGCGCGCAGATCGCGTCCGGCCTGTTCACCGGGGTCAGTGCCGCCACGTCGGCGCTCGTCACGCTGTTCACCGTGGTTGTCGCAACCTTCTTCTTCCTCAAGGACGGCCCGCGGTTCGTCCCGTGGCTGCGCCGCACCGCAGGCAAGCCCGCCGCCCCGCACCTCGCTGAGGTGCTCACCCGGGTGTGGACGACGCTGGGCGGTTTCATCCGGACCCAGGCCCTGGTCAGCCTCGTCGACGCGGTGCTGATCGGCATCGGGCTGGTCATCCTGGGTGTGCCGCTGGCGTATGCGCTGGCCATCATCACCTTCATCGGTGGGTTCGTGCCGATCGTCGGTGCCTTCGTCGCCGGCGGTCTGGCGGTGCTGATCGCGCTGGTGTCCAACGGTGTGGTCACCGCGCTCATCGTGTTGGCGATCATCCTGGCGGTGCAGCAACTCGAGGGGAACATCCTGCAGCCGTGGTTGCAGTCGAAGTCGATGAACCTACATGCGGTCATCGTCCTGTTGGCGGTCACGTTGGGTGCCACCGTGTTCGGCGTGATCGGTGCGTTCCTGGCCGTGCCGGTCGCGGCGTCGCTGGCCGTCGTCCTGCGCTACTACGGCGAGCAGGTGTCGAAGCGAACGGGTGAGGACGTCGCGGTCGAGAACGAGACCGATGAGGCCGACGACGCCAATCCGCCGAGCGTGCCGAAAGAACCCGTCGAGCGTGCCGAAACGACCACCGACACTTCCGACGGAGACCCCGCGCCGGCCACCTGAGACCACGGGTGCGAGCCGGGCCGGTCGCGAAAACTAGACTGGTTCCTCGTGAGCCTCACCCTTGGAATCGTCGGACTGCCCAACGTCGGCAAGTCAACCCTGTTCAATGCCCTGACCCGCAACGATGTGCTGGCCGCGAACTACCCGTTCGCCACCATCGAGCCGAACGTGGGAATGGTCGAACTGCCCGATTCCCGCCTGGGGCGTCTCGCGGAGATCCACTCGAGCGAGAAGATCCTCCCCGCGACGGTGTCCTTCGTCGACATCGCCGGGATCGTGAAGGGCGCGTCGGAGGGCGAGGGGATGGGCAACCAGTTCCTGGCCAACATCCGCGAGGCCGAGGCCATCTGTCAGGTCGTCCGGGTCTTCGCCGACGACGACGTGGTGCACGTCGACGGCCGGGTCGATCCGCTCGCCGACATCGAGGTGATCGAGACCGAGCTGATCCTCGCCGACATGCAGACGCTGGACAAGGCGATCCCGCGTCTGGAGAAGGATGCCCGCAAGGACAAGAGCCTGGCCGATTCGCTGGCCGCCGCGCAGAAGGCGCAGGAGCTGCTCAACAGCGGCAAGACGCTGTTCTCGCAGCAGGATTCGATCGATCTCGCGTCGTTGCGTGATCTGCACCTGATGACGACCAAGCCGTTCCTCTACGTGTTCAACGCCGACGAGTCGGTGCTCACCGACGACGCCCGCAAGGACGAGTTGCGCGCAGCCGTCGCCCCCGCCGACGCGGTGTTCCTCGACGCCAAGGTGGAGAGCGAACTGCTCGAACTCGACGCCGACGACGCCCAGGAACTGCTCGACTCGATCGGTCAGACCGAACCCGGCCTGCACTCGCTGGCCCGCGCCGGTTTCCACACCCTCGGCCTGCAGACGTACCTCACCGCGGGGCCGAAGGAGTCGCGTGCGTGGACGATCCACAAGGGCGACACCGCCCCCAAGGCGGCCGGCGTCATCCACACCGACTTCGAGAAGGGCTTCATCAAGGCCGAGATCGTGTCGTTCGACGACCTCGACGCCAACGGCTCGATGGCCGCGGCCAAGGCGGCAGGCAAGGTACGCATGGAGGGCAAGGACTACGTCATGTCCGACGGCGACGTGGTCGAGTTCCGCTTCAACGTCTGACAAAGGAGCCCCACGTGGCAGCATTCGCGATCGGCGACACGGTACAGATCACGGGCAGCGTGATGACCGGCAACGTCGGTACCGTTGTCCACTTCGACGAGGGGCGGGGCCGCTACCTGGTCCGCGTCGGTGCTGTCACGCAGAACTACTTCTCCGAGGACGACCTCGAGTTGTTCTCGTCGTGAGCGGTATCGGCCGGCCTGAGTTCTCCATCCGTAGCAATTGGTATCGCCAGGCGACACGAACTGCTACGGATGGTCCATGCCCATAAAACTCGAGAACGTCGGTATTGCCGTGGACGACCTGGAAGCGACCATCGCGTTCTTCACCGACCTCGGTCTCGATGTCCTGGGCCGCGACACCGTCAGCGGGGAATGGACCGATACCGCCGTAGGCCTCGACGGCAACCACGCGAGGATCGCGATGCTGCAGACGCCGGACGGCAACGGTCGTCTCGAGCTGTTCGAGTACATCCACCCAGACGCGATCCCGACCACCCCGACCCTGCCCAACGAGGTCGGGATGCACCGCGTCGCCTTCTCCGTCGACGACATCGACGAGGCCCTTGCCATTGCCGCACGACACGGATGCCATCCGCTGCGTGGTGTCGCCACCTACGAGGACATCTACAAGCTCACCTATGTACGCGGGCCGAGCGGCATCATCGTCATGCTCGCCGAGGAGTTGAGGAAGAGCCGAGGATGAGTCGTCTGACACTGATGTGCGGCCTGGCGGGCGCTGGTAAATCCACCTATGCGCGAACACTGCAGGATCGTGGTTGGGTTCGGTTCTCGATCGATGCCGAGGCGTGGGCCATGGGTTTCACGGGGTCGTCGACAGTGCCGCCTGAGGTCGCCGCCGATATTCGAGCGAGTCAGCGCGAGGCGATCTCGAACGCCCTCGATGCAGGTGTTGATGTCGTCGTCGACTACGCGTTTCCGTCACGTGCGATGCGCGACGAGTATCGAGATCTGGGGCGGACGCATCGGGCGCAGGTCGAGGTCGTCTTTTTCGACACCGATGAGGCACTGGTTCGCGACCGGCTGACCCGGCGTCGGGGATCGCACCCAGATGATGTTGTCGTCGACGAGGGCACGTTGGAGGCATATCGCTCGGCCTTCGAGGCCCCCACTCCCGACGAGGCCGACGTGACCGCGATCCGATCTCGCTGGTGATGGCAGGGCGTTCGACACCGCTGGCGCACGTACGTCCGAGCGAGGAGGACGAGTCCGATGAGCGATGCCCGGGACGACTTCGGCATCGCGGTGCTCGACGTCGTCGACCGCATCCCGAGCGGACGGGTGATGACCTACGGCGACATCGCCGAGTACCTGCAGCGTGGCGGACCGCGGGGTGTCGGTGGTGTGATGGCTCGCGATGGTGAGGCGGTCACATGGTGGCGGGTCGTACGCGCCACCGGCACCCTGCCCGCACATCTGATGATCGAGGCGCAGACGCAGTGGCACAGCGAGGGCACGCCCCTGCGTCGCGGGATCGTCGACGTCGAACGCGCGCGCTGGTGGCCCGAGGAGTCCGACGGGAAAGACGCATGACAGCGCCGTCGATGAGTCGGTCCTCGTCGCTGACCGCCGGGGCGTTCGTCCTCCTCACGACGCTGTACTTCGCGCAGGGCCTGCCGTTCGGGTTCTTCACACAGGCGCTGCCGGTGGTGCTGCGCCGCTCCGGGTACTCGCTGGTGACGATCAGCGCCACCGGGATCCTGTTCGCGCCCTGGGCATTGAAGTTCCTCTGGGCGCCGTACGTCGACCGTTACGGATCGCGTCGCCGGTGGTTGTTGACGCTCCAGAGCGCCTCTGCGGCAGTCGCTTTGATTCTCGCCTGCCTGGACCTGTCGATGACGCTGACCTGGCTGTTCGTCGGGATAGCGGTGGTCAACCTCATCTCCGCGACCCAGGATGTCGTCACCGACGGGCTCGCCGTCCGTCTGCTGGGACCGCGAGAACGCGGGGTCGGCAACGCGATCCAGGTGGGTGCCTATCGCGTCGGGATGATCGTCGGTGGGGGACTGCTGCTGTGGCTGTTCTCGCTCGCCGGGTGGCGTCTGCTGTTCGTCGCGATGGCGGTTCTGCTGATCGCGTCGACCATCCCGGTGTGGTTCCTGCGGGCGCAGACCGATGCCGCCGATCAGGTCGCGTCCACGACCGACCGGCCGTCGGCGGCGCGGCTGGCCACCGGCTGGTTCGCGCGGCTGCGCCGACCGGGGATGATCGCGTTCATCCTTTTGGTCGCCGGCTACAAGTTCGGCAACTCGATGGGGTCGGCGTTGGTGGGGCCGTTCCTGTCCGACGTCGGGCTCAGTCTGTCCCAGATCGCGCTGATCGAAGGCGGGTTGTCCTCGGTGTCTGCGTTGGTCGGCGCAGGGCTCGGCGGTTGGTACGCCTACCGGTTCGGTCGCCGACACGCACTGCTCGTCGCGGGCATTACGCAGACCGCTGCGCTGGCGTTGTACGTCGCGGCCTCTCTCGACGTCGGCGGGTTGGGTCTCATCGTCACCGCGAGCATCGCCGAGCACGTCTTCGGTGGCGCGGCCACCGTCGTGGTGTTCGCCTTGATGATGGATGCGTCGGATCGCGAGTACGCGGGAACCGACTACACGCTGATCGCGTGCGCGGTCGTGTTCTCGCAGGGGATCGCGGGCTTTGCGGCGGGCGTGGTCGGTGACCTGTTCGGGTACACGGCGATGTTCGGCAGCGGTCTGGTGCTCTCCGGCGTCGGGTGCGCGGTGATGCTGACCGCACTGTCACGAGGTGTGGGGCCGAAGGGATTGCGCGCAGTCGTATCGCCGCCGGGCATCATGAGGTCATGACCGCCGATGCCGCGCCCGATGTCTCACACCGCCTGACTCGTCGTCTCACGCTGTGGGGCGGTGCATCCGTCCTCGGTGGCGGGGCGTTGGCCTTGCTGGGCGGCTCGGAGCGCAGCCGCGCGTTCGGTCTCCAGAACGCGATGTGGGGTGCCATCGACGTCGCGATCGCGGCCGTGTCCACCCTCCAGTCGACCCCGCCCACCACACCGAAGCTGCGCCGACTGCTGCTGATCAACACCGGCCTCGACGTCGGGTACGTCGCGGGCGGAGCCCATCTGATCGCACACACCCCCAGCTTCGGTGGCCGCATCACCGCCGAACAGGCCCGCGGGCACGGCGCGGCGGTTGTCGTGCAGGGGGCTGCGCTGTTCGTCCTCGACCTCACCCACGCGCGCCGACTGCATCGGTAGCCGAACTTCCCGCTCAGCGGGAGGCAAGGGCTACGGCTGCGCTCGGTGACTACTTGAAGTAGCTCCAGCCGCCCTGCTTTTCGACGCGATGCGCGCTGTCGGCGAGAACGAGTACCTGCTCGGCGTCAGGCCACCGCGCGCCGGTGAAACTCGCCACGATCTCCCTGTGCAGGCTCGACAACCAGCCGCGCGCAGGTGTTTCCGGTGGCATCGTGTCGGAGACCACCGCCCATTCCGGGAGTTGATCGTCCGGCCGACCTGCCAGCAGAATCCACACGACGAGATTCGACGGTGAGATGTCCACCGCGCCGTAGTGGAAAAGCGAGTCGACACGGATTCCGTCGTGTTCCCGCCCGACCAATGCCGCACGCAAACCGTCAACCACGTCCCGCGCGGCGAGAACACGATCCATGCTCAGATCTCGGTCGCGTCGACAACCGACTGCCACAACGCCTCTCGGGCGCTGGGCGAGTCCTTACGCCAGGACGGGTAGTGGGTCGGGCGGACGGCGCGGTCGTGCCAGAACTTGCCGGTGCTCCGCACCGCCTCCGGCGAGGCCGCCAGCCACACGATGGTGTCGGCACCCGCTTTCGCGGTGCGCAGTATCGGCTTCATAACGGTGCCGAACGCCGGGATCGAGTCGGTGACACCGGGAGTCGCCGCCCAACCCGGGTGCATGCTGTGCACGACGGCGTCGTCCGGTTCCGAGAACCGCTGCGCCAGTTGTTCGGTGACCACCACCTGCATGCGTTTGGTCCGTGCGTAGGCGGTGAGTCCGGAGTAGGTGCCCTCGGTGAACTCGACGTCCGTCGTCTGCAACGGAACGGGGTACATCCCACCGCTGGAGACGAACACGACCCGCGACTGCGCGTCGAACAACGGACGCAGCCCCACGGTCAACGCGACCGGGCCGAGCACGTGGGTCGCGAACGCAGACTCGTGTCCCTGGGCCGAGAGCGTCCGCTCGGGCGGCATCACCCCGGCGCTGTGGATCACGGCGTGCACACGGGTCAGGTCTGTGGTCAGCGCGGTGACCAACCGCGACACCGCGTCGAGGTCGCTGATGTCGTACTCGTGGATCGTCACGTCGGCGTCGGGAACCTGACCCCGGACCTTCTGCGCCGACGACTCCAGCCGCTCGGCGGTGCGACCGACGAGATGCACGCGCGCGCCGAGTCGGGCCAGTTCGGTGGCCGCCGCGGCACCCAGACCGGAGCTGCCGCCCGTGACGACGATGTCGACGCCGGTGTCGAACGGTTCCGGGTCGGGCGACCAGAAACGACTGCGCACGGACGATCCGATGCGCGAGTAACCGGGGATGACGGTCCGATCGAGCAGGACATCGACGGCGGTGGTGAGTGGGTTCATGTGTGTGGGCCTCCGCAGCCCAGCGTATCGACCGCGTCGTGTCGGGTCAGAGCTCGTGCAGGCGCACGTCGCCGAGCACACCGTCGACGATGGTGGTGGTCATGTAGGTGCAGTGCGGTTGACGGCGACGGTCGGTGGGGGAGCCCGGGTTCAACAGACGTAGACCGGTGTCGGTGGTGGTGTCCCACGGGATGTGGCTGTGGCCGAACACGAGGACGTCGGTGTCGGGGTAGGTCGCCGACATCCGCTTGTCGCGACCCGTCGACGCTCCGGTCTCGTGAACGACCGTGACGCGCAGACCGTCGATGGTCACGTCGGCGCGCTCGGGCATCCGCGCCCGTAGTTCCGGCCCGTCGTTGTTACCCCAACAGGCGATCAGTCGTGCCGCCCGTGCGTCGAGCAGCTCGAACGTCGCGAGGTCCACCCAGTCTCCGGCGTGGATGACGACGTCCGCGTCGTCGACCGCGGCCAACAACTCATCGGGAAGCACCTTTGCGCGCTTCGGGAGGTGGGTGTCGGAGGTGAGCACCACGCGCAGGGCCGTGGATGAGGTCATGTCCTCCACGCTAGCCGCGGGGAAGGGGCGGATGGCAGCCGACGCCCTGCAGCGGAAGCGATCGATCGCTCGGTCCGAGCGACGGCTTGTTCGTCAATCTCTCTACGCAGGAACGGGTCTGACTTCGTGCGCGCGCCGGCGAGATGTGTGCGTTCGCACCGACTGGACATTCATACGACCGCGAGACCGCTCAGTAGTGAGTTAAACCAACCTTCCCTGATAGTGAACTGAGACTTGACTGTGATCACTAGTGTCCGTTTCGTCGGCACCAACGAGGTGCCCCAGGAATAGCGGGAGCAAGTGAATGAAGATTCGTAATCGGCTGGTTGCCCTGTCCGTGGCCGTGATGGCCGCCGCGGCGCTGGGAACGGTGTCGGCCACCCAGGCACAGGCCGCGTTGGACCCGTCCAACAGCCTCGGCATCAACTTCGACGCGGACACGACCACCGTGATCGCCAAGACCGGCCAGCCGGTGGTGTTCCCGCAGACCAGGTTGGTGACTCGCACGGACCTGAGCACCCTCGAGGGGACCCTGAACCTTCCCCAGGCGGCGGCCAAGCTGAAGCTCGGCCCGGCCACGCTGGCCAACTTCAAGATCTCGATCATCAACGCGTCGCAGGTGACCGGAACGCTCACGCAGGGTGGCACCGCAGACGCCACGACAATCGACCTGGACGTCTCGCAGACGTTCCAGATCCGACTGGACTCGGTGCAGCCCTTCAACATCAGCACCGGATCGGCGAGCCTGAACCTGGTGCCGAACAACGGAAGCTGCATCACCGCGCCCACCACCGCACGGCTCAAGGGCTCGCTCGACGCCTTCAAGCTGCTGGGCCAGGACGTGCCCGAGGCGGACGCCCACATCAAGGGCACCTACACGATCCCGCCGTTCCAGAACTGCGGACCGTTCGCCGGCGTGCTTAACGCCATCATCGCGGGCCCGAACAACTCGCTGGACGTCCATGTGACGAACCCGGAGTTCATCGTCGGTGACCAGGCGGCGGCGCGCGCGAAGTTCGTCCGCTGATCGCTGACCTCAGCGTCTGAAACACCTCAGCGTCTGAAACACCTCGGCGGCGGGTGGGTCCCATGGACCCGCCCGCCGTTGACGTTTGTGTAGTACCGAAACAACCCGTCGAACGTGCCGAAACAACCCGTCGAACGTGCCGAAACAACCCGTCGAACGTGCCGAACCGACCGTGTGGGCGGGCGGAGAAGGGGCGCACGACGGACTGAGGCACGGTGGGCGGGCGGTTACGGCACGGTGGGCGGGTGCTCAGCCCGGGAACGGACCTGCTCGTCCGAACAGGGCGGGAACCGGCGAGTCCAATTGCGCACCGATCCACGACGCCGCGTCGGCGATGGCGCCACCGTCGATACCGGTGTCGACGCCGGATCGCTGCAACGCGTAGTTCAGATCCTCGGTGGCGATGTTGCCGGTCGCGTTGGGTGCGAACGGGCATCCTCCGAACCCGCCGATGCTGGCGTCCAGGGCGCAGTCGCCGAGGTCGAATGCGGTCAGCGCGTTGGCGTATCCGGTGTTGCGGGTGTTGTGGAAATGCCACCGCAGTGCGACGTCGGGTGCGACCCGCCGCGCACCGGCGTGCAGGGCACGGACCTGTGCGGGTACGCCGACCCCGATCGTGTCGGCGATGGCGATCTCGTCGGGTCCCGACTCCGCCACGCGGGCCATCAGATCGATCACGCGGTCGGCAGGCATCTCCCCGCTGAACGGGCATCCGAACGAGACCGCGAAGGTGACCGTGGTGAACATGCCCGCCGCACGGGACTCGGCGGCGATGCGCTTCCACCGCGCCAGTCCCTCCTCGACGTCGCAGCCCTGATTGCGCTGACTGAATTCGTCGGAACAGACGACGACCACGTTCACCTCGTCGACGCCTGCGGCCAGGGCGCGTTCCAGACCCCGCTCGTTGAGCACCAATCCGATGTAGTCGACGTCGTCCCGCCGCGGGAGCGCAGCCATCACCTCTTCGGCGCCGGCCATCTGGGGCACGCGCTTGGGATTGACGAAGCTGACGGCCTCGATCCGTCGCATGCCCGCGTCGACGGCGCGGGTGATGAAGTCGACCTTGGTGTCCACCGACAGGGCGGTTCGTTCGTTCTGCAGGCCGTCGCGCGGGCCGACTTCCACCACGTGGGTCCCGGCGTGAGTCGTGTTCGTCATCCACCCATCATCACCCCACCCGCTATTGCATACAAGGTTGTGTTGATTCGCGGTTAAATCTTCTGTTTATCGAGACAGATCGCGCCCTCCACGCCTACCTTGCATACAAACAAGCGAAACGGGGCCGTAGTGGAACGTGCAGTCGACCGGGTGTACTCACACATCCGGGCCGCCATTCTCGACGGCCGGTTCGCGCCGGGGTCGAGGTTGGGTGAGGCTGAGCTGGCCGAGGTCACGCAGGCCTCCCGCACCCCGGTTCGAGAAGCGTTGCGCCAATTGGAGGTCGAGGGCCTCGTCGAGGTGTTGCCGCATCGCGGCGCCCGCGTCTACCAGTTCACCTCCGACGACCTCGAGGAGATCTACGACCTCCGCATGACGCTGGAGGCGCTGGCCGCGGGTCGCGCGGCGTCGCGGATCACCGGCGCGCAGCTCGATCAGATGGCCGGCCTGTGCGACCGAATGGAGGCCGCTGCGCTCGACGACGACCTCGAGCTCGTGGCCACCGCCAACATGGAGTTCCACGCCATCGTCCGGACCGCGTCGGCGAGTACCCGTCTCACCTCGATGCTCAGCGCGGTCATCCAGCTTCCGCTGATGATGCGCACCTTCCACCGGTATGCGCCCGAGGACCTGCACCGCAGTGCCGGACACCATCGCGAACTCATCGCCGCGCTGCGCGCCCGGGACGAGGTGTGGGCGGATGCGGTGATGCGATCGCACGTCCGCGCGGCCAAAGCGGTGCTGCTCGCGTCGGTTCGAGCCGACGAAGAGCTGACCATGGCCCAACCGGCAGAAACAACGGCCCAACCGGCAGAAACAACGGCCCAACCCGGGCGTACGACGGCCCACCACGCGCACACGACGGCCCAACCGGCTCAGAGCGGAGTCTGATCATGACCACGGCACACGACACGACACCTCCCACCGCGACCGGCCCGCTGGCCGACCTCCGGGTGGTCGAGATGGGCCAATTGCTGGCTGGCCCGTTCTGTGGTCAACTCCTGGCCGACTTCGGTGCCGAGGTCATCAAACTCGAGGCGCCGGGCGTCGGAGATCCCATGCGGCAGTGGGGACGTGAGAAGCCCTACGGCAAGTCGCTGTGGTGGCCGGTGGTGGCCCGCAACAAGAAGTCGGTCACCTGCGACATGCGCACCCCCGAGGGGCAGGAACTCGCCCGCGACATCATCGGCCGTTCCGACATCGTCGTCGAGAACTTCCGCCCCGGCACCCTCGAGCGATGGAACCTCGGTTTCGACGAACTACGGGCCGACAATCCCGGGCTCATCATGGCGCGCGTCAGCGGCTACGGACAGACCGGTCCGTACTCCACGCGCGCGGGCTACGGGTCGATCGGTGAGGCGATGGGCGGGATCCGTTACGTCACAGGCGATCCCGACAACGCCCCGTCGCGCGCGGGCATCTCGCTCGGCGACTCGCTGGCCGCGGTGTTCGCCACCATCGGCGTTCTCACCGCCCTGCACAGTCGGTCGGTCACCGGCCGCGGACAGCTCGTCGACGCGGCGATCTACGAATCGGTCCTGGCGATGATGGAGTCGATGCTGCCGGAATGGGCGGTGGCCGGATACCAGCGCGAGCGCACGGGCTCGGTGCTGCCGAACGTCTCACCGAGCAACGTCTACCCGACCCGGGGTGGGGAGATGATCCTCATCGCCGCCAACCAGGACACGGTGTTCGGGCGGCTCGCGACGGTCATGGGTCGTGAGGACCTCATCACCGCACCGCGGTTCGCCGGCCACGCCGCACGCGGGGAGAACATGGACGAACTCGACGGCATCATCGCCGCCTGGACAGCCGACCTCGACACCGACGAGCTGCTGGAGACCCTGCACGCCGGGGGAGTCCCCGCCGGTCGGATCTTCACCGCGCGCGACATGTTCGACGACCCGCACTTCGCCGCCCGCGACGCCATCGTCCGGTTGGCCCACCGTGACTTCGGCGAGTTCCCCACGCACAACGTCTTCCCCAAGCTCTCCGACACCCCGGGTGCGGTGCGGCACCTCGGACCCGAACTCGGCGAGCACAACGACGAGATCTACCGACATCTGCTCGACCTGTCCGACGACCGTCGCGCCGACCTCGCGCGCCGCAGCATCATCTGACCCCCATCGCCCACCGGCGTCGAAACAACTAGGAGATCTGCAATGCGATATCGACTCGGAGTGGACGTCGGCGGGACGTTCACCGACGTGCTGCTCCTCGAGGAGACCTCGGGCAGCACCTACCGCGCCAAGACCCCGTCGACGCCCTCGGATCAGTCCATCGGTGTGCTCAACGGCGTCACCAAGGTGTGCAACGACGCCGGCATCGACCCCGGACAGATCGAGCAGGTGCTGCACGGGACCACCGTGGCGACCAACGCGATCCTGCAGGGACGTGGCGCGCGTGTGGGTCTGGTGACCACCGACGGATTCCGTCAGGTCCTGCAGATCGCGCGATCGTTCGTCCCGGGCGGTCTCGCCGGCTGGATCATCTGGCCGAAGCCCGAACCACTGGCCAAGCTCGAACACACCGTGCAGGTGGTCGGTCGGATCGGGGCCGACGGGGGTGAGATCACCCCGCTCGACGAGGAACAGACGCGCGGCGAACTGCGCAAGCTCGCCGGCGCGGACGTCGAGGCGATCACGGTGTCGCTCATCAACTCCTACGCGAACAGCGTGCACGAGGAGCAGGTCGGACGATGGGTTGCCGAGGAGCTGCCCGACATCCCGATCTCGCTGTCGTCGCACGTCCTGCCGGAGATGCGCGAGTACGAGCGCACCCTGACCACGGTGGCCAACAGCTATGTGCAGCCCGAGGTCTCGCGCTACGTCAAGAACCTCGACTCGTCGCTGAAGGAGAAGGGGATCACCGCGCCGCTGTCGATCCTGCGCAGCGACGGCGGCCTGGTTCAGGCGAGCAAGGCCGCCGAGGACCCGGTGTCGCTGCTGTTGTCGGGGCCGGCGGGCGGCGTCACCGGCGCGGTGTGGTTCGCCCAGCAGGCCGGGTACTCCGACTTCCTCACCTTCGACATGGGCGGCACCTCCACCGACGTCGCGCTCGTCCTCGACGGTCAACCCCGCATCGGCCGTGAGACCAAGGTCGGCGACCTCGCGGTCCGCGCGACCAGTGTCGACGTCCGAACCGTCGGTGCGGGTGGTGGTTCCATCGCCCACGTCCCCGAACTGACCAGGGCACTGCGCGTCGGACCGCAGTCGGCCGGTGCCGATCCCGGCCCGGCCGCGTACGGGAACGGTGGCACCGAACCCACGGTCACCGACGCCAACGTCGTCCTGGGTTACCTGCCCAGCGACCTCGCCGGCGGTGAGGTGAAACTCGATGTCGACGCGGCCCGCACGGCTGTCGCCACGATCTCCGACGCCATGGGCCTCGATTCCCCCGAGGCCGCGGCGTCCGGGGTGGTCGACATCGTCAACGAGAACATGTTCGGTGCGCTGCGGCTCGTGAGTGTTCAGCAGGGTTACGACCCACGTGATTTCGCGCTGGTGTCCTTCGGCGGTGCCGGTCCACTGCACGCGAACGCACTCGGTCGACTCACCGGCGCCTGGCCGGTGATCATCCCGCCGTCGCCCGGGGTGCTCTGCGCGTACGGCGACGCCACGACCTGTCTGCGTGCCGAGAGCGCACGTACCCTGATCCGCGCGTTCGTCGACCTCACCAGTGACGAGTTGCGTTCGGTCATCGCCGATCTCGCCGAGGTGGCCACCGAGCGCCTGGAGACCGAGGGGGTGCCGCGGGCGGAGCAGACCGCGACCTATCAGGTGGACCTGCGCTATCACGGCCAGGGCTTCGAGATCCCCGTCGATCTCGACCCCGACGTGCTCACCGGCACCGGAGACCTGTTGGCCGAGTTGGGCAACGCCTTCGACACCGAGCACAAGCGTCTGTTCTCGTTCCTGCTCAAGAACGAGCGTGAGGTCATCAACCTGCGTGTCACCGTGAGCGGGCCCCGTCCCGAGGTCGCCTGGACCGAACTGGCGCAGGGCTCGGAGGATCCGTCGCCGGCGTTGATGAAGGAGTCGCAGGTGTGGATGGACGGCGCGTACACGACCGCCGGGATCTACGACCGGGAGAAGCTGTTGGCGGGCAACGTCGTCAGCGGCCCGGCCATCGTCACCGAGATGGACTCCACGACCCTCGTGCTCTCCGGGCACGCCGCCACCGTCGACCCCAGCGGCAGCCTGATCATCCGACCGGTCTGACCCGACCGCCCCGACACCTTCCCTCCCAGCACAGGAGAACCACGATGGCCACCATCATCGAAACCGCCACCGACCCGGTCGCGAAGACCTCCGTCGACCCGGTCACCCTCGACATCATCGAGAACGCTCTGCGCAACGCCCGCTACGAGATGGACGAGGTGCTGTTCCGCACCGCGCTGTCACCCGGCATCCGTGAACAGCACGACGAGTTCCCGCTGATCGCCGACCCGAGCGGCAAGATGGTCGTCGGTCAGTTCGGATTGTCCGTCCCCGACTTCCTCGACAACTTCGACGGCACCGTCGGTGACGGCGACATCCTGCTCACCTCCGACCCCTACGCCTGCGGCGCCGCGATCAGCCACGCCAACGATTGGCTCATCGTGTTGCCGATCTTCCACAGCGGGCGGGTCGTCGGGTGGTCGTCGATGTTCGGCCACATGTCCGACGTCGGCGGCAAGACGCCGTCCTCGATGCCCGCCGACGCGCGCACCATCTTCGAAGAGGGTGTGGTGATCCCGCCGTTCAAGCTCTACGAGCAGGGCACTCTCAACGAGACCGCGCTCGACATCATCCTCAACCAGGTGCGCATGCCCGACTGGAACCGCGCCGACCTCAACGGTCTGGTCGCGGCGTGCACCACCGCATCGCGGCGCATCGTCGAACTGTGTGACCGCTTCGGCGTCGAGGTGTACCTGTCGGCGCTCGACGCGCTGCTCGACCGCAACTATCAGGCCATGAAGGTGCTGCTGGCCACGCTGTTCGTCGACGGCGAGACCATCGAGTTCAGTGACTACATCTGCGACGACGGATGTGGTTACGGGCCGTATGAACTCACCATCAAGCTGACCCGGCACGGCGAGAAGATCCACCTCGACTTCTCCGAGCACGCACCGCAGGCCGTGGGGCCCATCAACTACTTCATCAACGAGAACCTCGTCCGGATGTTCTTCGGCATCTACGTGATCACCATCGCCGACCCGCAGATCCTCTGGAACGACGGCTTCTACCCGCTCATCGACGTCACCATCCCGGACAACTCGTTCTGGAAACCGGCCTATCCGGCTGCGCTCAACGGTCGCAACCACGGCATCGGCCGCGTGTTCGACCTGTTCGGTGGGCTTCTGGGACAGAACAACCCGGAGATCCTCAACGCCGCCGGGTTCTCGTCGTCGCCGCACTTCATGTACTCCGGGCACTACGACGGCGGCCCGCGCGACGGCGAGTGGTTCCAGCTGTACTCGATCGGATTCGGCGGCATCCCCGGGCGTCCGATCGGCGACGGCCCGGACGGTCACTCGTTGTGGCCGTCGTTCGTCAACATCCCGTGCGAGTACCTGGAGTCGTACTACCCGTTGCGGGTCGAACGATGGGAGACGTTGCCCGACACCGGCGGTGCCGGTGTGCACCGTGGCGGCAACGGTGTCGATGTCGCGTACTACTTCGAGCAGCCGGGCACGATCGCGATCCACGACGACCGCTGGTTGACCTACCCCTGGGGTGTCAACGGTGGCAAGCCCGGCGCCCGCGGCCGCAAGTGGATCGTGCGCGAGAACGGCGAGATCGACATCCTGCCCAGCAAGATCCACGACGCCCCGGTGTACCCGGGCGACGTCCTACACTTCGTCACGTGGGGCGGCGGGGGATGGGGTGACCCCCTGACCCGCGACCCCGAACTCGTCGCGCTGGAGGTGCGGCGGGGACTGGTCACCGTCGACGGTGCGGCCGGCGGGTACGGGGTGGTGTGCGATGAGAACGGTGTCGTCGACACCGCGGCCACCGGGTCCCGTCGCGACGAGATCCGCTCCGGACGCGGTGAACTGCAGACCTTCGACATGGGTCCGTCGATCCCGGAGATCCTGGAACGCTGTGAGGCCGAGACCGGGTTGCCGGCCCCGAAGCCGCCGGTGAGCGTGGCCCGGTCCGCGGCTCGATGAGCGACGAGGTGCCCGATCCCCTCGACGACTACCGCCGGTCCGGGTTCGCGGGATCGGTCGGCTTCGGGCAGCGGCCGGCCGTGCTGGCCATCGACCTCGCCCGCGCGTACGTCGACGACTCCTCGCCGTTGCGGGCACCGGTGGAGTCGGCCGTCGCGTCATCGGCCCGGCTGGTCTCCGCGGCGCGCGGGTTGTCGGTGCCGGTGGTGTTCACGCGGGTGGTCTATCGGGTGAATCCGGAGACCGGCGCGATCGTCGACGGCGGGTTGTTCGTCGCGAAGATCCCGTCGCTGCGGGTGTTTGCCGAAGGATCGCCGCTGGCCGAGTTCGTTGACGACCCACGGCCCCGCGATGGCGAGGTGGTCGTCATCAAGCAGTACGCGAGTGCGTTCAGCGGAACGTCGCTCGCGGCGACGCTGACCTCCTGGGGCATCGACACCGTGGTCGTCTGCGGACTGTCGACCAGCGGCTGCGTCCGGGCCACCGCCACCGACGCGCTGCAGCTCGGGTTCCGCCCGATCGTCGTCGCCGACGCCTGCGGTGACCGGACGTCGGCGATCCAGGCGGCGAATCTGACCGACCTCGCGGCCAAGTACGCCGACGTCGTCGACACCGACGAGGCCATCCGCCTGATGACGGGATCGGCCGCGGAACCGGGTCGGTAACGTTTTGCCACCTCGTGACGACTCCGGTGTGTAGGCACGTCGGGATCACGAGGGGCATGTTGTATGGGCTGGACCGTTGTTGACGAGAACCGATCACCGGCGACCGGATGGAGCGCTGCGGTGCTCCGTCCCGCGGTGGTGCGACCCGCGGCGATCATCATCGCGGTGAGTGTCGTCATCTTCGCGCTGACCGCGCTGTTGTCGAACGACAACAAGGCGCAGGCGCTGACCGGACATCCCGAGGTCCTTCGTCCGGGCTGCAGCTGGGACTCGTCGAAGAACTTCGTGCAGAACTGCAAGGTCTACTCGAAAGCGTCGGGCAAGACGATCATCGTCCAGATCCGCGCCTCCAGTGGCAGCGACCAGGGCGTCTACCTGCTCGACGGCATGCGTGCACGCGAGGACCGCTCGGCGTGGACCACCGATGTGCAGGCCGCCAGGGTCTACGACGGCAAGTCCGACACCACTCTGGTGATGCCGGTCGGCGGCGCATCGTCGTTCTACACCGACTGGAACGGCCCGGCCGGTACGAACACCAACTTCAAGCAGGAAACGTTCCTCACCTCGGAGCTCCCTGACTACCTTGCGCAGAACTTCGGCGTCTCGAAGTCGAACAACGCCATCGTGGGACTGTCGATGTCCGCGGGCCCCGCGGTGACCCTGGCCGAGAAGCACCCTGAGCAGTTCAAGGTCGTGCAGGCCATGTCGGGCTACTACCAGACCAACAACCCGCTCGGCGCGCTCGGCGTCTTCGCGACGCAGTCGCTGGTGTCGAACTACACCAACGGCATCGTCAACATGTGGGGTCCTCCCGGCAGCGCGCAGTGGCAGCAGAACGACTCGTCGCAGAACCTCGCGAAGCTCAAGGAGAACGGTCAGGTCCTGATCATCTCCTCGGGTAATGCGTTCCTCTCCCCGCAGGAGATGGCCAAGCTCAAGCCGGCCGACCAGGTCAGCGCGATCCTCCTCGAGGCCCTGTCCGCGGTGTCCACCGTGCTGCTGCAGCTGCAGGCGGCGCAGGCCGGCGTCTCGGTCGTCACCATCCCGAACTACGGCGGCCACACCTGGGAGAACTGGGGACGTGGACTCGCCGCAGGCAAGCAGAACCTGCTCGACGGGTTGAAGGCGACCCCGCCCGTCACGCAGAAGACCGTGGTTCTCGCGGCGAACAGGATCGGCACGACCGAGTCGTCGTCGAGCGCATCGCCGACGCCCGCCTCGTCGACCGAGTCCGGTGCACCCTCGAGCTCGGCTGCATCGAGTTCAGCAGCGCCGAGTTCGACCCCGTCGAGCTCGAGTTCGTCGGCCCCGAGTTCGTCGACATCGGCGTCGTCGACGCCGGGCGCGAGCACCGATGTGTCCGCCTCGACCACTGCGCCGTCGGCGCCGTCGTCGTCGGTCGCCCCGAGTGCGGCTGCGGTGCCCGACACCGCCGCCGGCAGCTCGGCGGTGCCGTGCGCGACCACGACCGCCCCTGCGCAGGGATCGACCGCCGTCGCGACCTGCGTCCCGGTTCCCTGATCGGTCAGGTCCGGAAACGGGCCTCCGGCGCGTTCTCGACGGCCGTGCCGATCCGATAGTTCATCTCGTCGGACATCGCAGGTAGGTCGTCGAGTGGGAACCATCCGCACTCGCTGTTCTCGTCGTCGCCTATCGTCGGTTCGCCTGACACCCAGGTCATCCGGAAGGTCAGGTCGAGGTACTGCGACACGTCGCCGTTGGGGTAGGTGACCGGCGGTGTGACGTGCACCGACACCAGACGCTGCGGCGTCACCACGCATCCGGCCTCCTCGGCGACCTCCCGGGTCGCCGCCACGGCGGGCTCCTCGCCGGGATCGATGATGCCGGTCACCGGCGTCCACGCGCCGTTGTCGGAACGCCGCACGAGCAGGACCTCGTCGTCCCGGACGACCACCGCGGTGACCCCGGACAACCACAGCGGGGCGTGTCCGATGTGCTCGCGCAGTTCCAGGATGAAGTCAGGTGTGGGCATGGCGCCGACTGTATTCGGCTGCTGCCCACTCGCCGTCCGCATCCGCCCAGTCGTTGTCCGCATCCGCCCACTCGACGTCTGCTGTCAGCGAAGTCCAACGTTCGCTTCTTGTAAGCGTGTAATCATGTAATCACTGACAGAGGAGTGAACATGATGAAGGAACACAATCGCGGTGGAGGTCGCCGCGGCGGCTGGCAACAGGCCGAACTGCCCGACGCGAGCGACGCCCCGGCGTGGTTCGTCGGTCGGCTGCCCGACGAATGGTTCGACGGCGACCCCGAGGTGATCGTCGACCGTGACGAGATCACCGTCGTCGGGACGCTGACCGCGCCGGGTGGAGACGGCGGCAGCGCGGCTGCGCAGGGTCGCGCGTCGCGGTTCCGCGAGGACACCCGCGATCAGCGCATGACCATCGCCGACGAGGCGCAGGCCCGGTACGCCCGCAAGGTGTCGTGGGGTGTGCAGGTGGGTGACGAGCGAATCCTGTTCACGCACATTGCCGTACCGGTGATGACGCGTCTACGTCAGCCCGAGCGGCAGGTCCTCGACACCCTCGTCGACGCCGGGGTCGCGCGGTCGCGTGCCGATGCGCTGGTGTGGTCGGTGAAGTTGGTGGGGACCCATACCGACGAGTGGCTGGGCAAACTGCGCGAGGCCATGAACGAGGTCGACTCGTTGCGTGCCGAGGGGCCCGAGCTGTAGTCAGCGCCGGACGAGCTGTCGCTGCAGGGCCGGTCCGAACCGCTCGACGATGTCGGCCGGGGACAGTGCGACGACGTCGGGGACACGCAGGACGTACCGCATCATCGCCATCCCGATGAGGGTGGACGCGATCACCTCGACGTGGACGTCCGGATCGGCGCCCGCGGCGGTCACCGCGGGCCGGACCTGACCGGCGAAGATGGTCCGCATCTGTTCTGCGGCAGTGGGTTCGGTGGCCGCAGAGGCGAGCAGGATGCGCAGTGGTTCCCCCTCGGGTCCGTCCCATCGGCTCAGGAACGTCTCGACGATCATCGCGCCCAGTCGACGTCGCGGGACCGAGGTGAAGTCGGGGAGGTGGAGGTCGACCGCGGTCGCCGCCTCGTACAGTCCGCGTTTGCTGCCGAAGTAACGCATCACCAGGGCGGCGTCCACGCCTGCATCGGCGGCGACAGCCCGGACCGTCGTCGCCGCGAAACCGTCGTCGGCGAAGCGTTGCCGCGCAGCGGACACCAGGGCCGCGCGCGTTCGTACCGCGTTGCGCGCGGTGTCGGGGACGGGTGGCCGATCGGTCATGACGGTCAGCATATGTCAACAAGCGTTGACCTCACG
This sequence comes from Williamsia phyllosphaerae, assembly GCF_014635305.1. Lineage (NCBI taxonomy): Bacteria > Bacillati > Actinomycetota > Actinomycetes > Mycobacteriales > Nocardiaceae > Williamsia > Williamsia phyllosphaerae. The sequence continues at coordinate 2,459,033 of NZ_BMCS01000001.1, forward strand.
TCGGGTCGGAGTTAAAGTCAACGCATGTTGACTTCGGCGAGTTCGGTTCTGGTGGTCGGTGGGGGACCGACGGGTCTGAGTGCCGCGGTGGCCCTCGCCGGGCGTGGCATCGGTGTCCGTGTGATCGACGCCGCCGCGCAGGGCGCCAACACGTCGCGTGCGGCGGTGGTGCACCCGCGGACCCTCGAGGTGCTCGAGGACATCGACGTGACGCGTCGGATACTGGATCGCGCCGTGCGTGTTCCCAGGTTCGACATCCGGGACGGTTCGAGATCGATTGCCCGACTAGACTTCTCGTCGTTGAAGACCGACTACCCGTTCACGGCCATGATCTCGCAGGCCGACACCGAGACGATCCTGCGCGACCGTCTCGCCGAGCTGGGCGTCGAGGTGGAGTGGAACACCCGACTCGAGGGCCTCGACGCCGACGGCCGCGCGCAGGTGGTGACCGCCACCGGCCGGAGCAGCTCGGTCCGATCCGATGTGGTCGTCGGTGCCGACGGCATGCACAGCGCGGTGCGCGACGCGGTCGGCATCGCTTTTCCCGGGACCGGATACGAGCAGTCGTTCGTACTCGCCGACGTCGCGATGGAGTGGCCGGTGCCCCGTGACACCGTCTCGCTGACGTTCGCACCCGAGGGACTTGCGGTGGTCGCCCCGTTGCCCGACGACCGGTTCCGGGTGGTCGCCACCGCCGACGACCCACCCACCGAGCCCGACTCCGACTACATCGGGTCGCTGCTGAGGCGCCGTGCGGGCAGCGCACACGTCAGCGACGTCGCCTGGAGCGGGCGCTTCCGGATCCACCACCGACTCGCCGAGACCTACCGGCGCGGTGCGGTGTTCCTGGTCGGCGACGCCGCGCACGTGCACTCCCCGGCCGGAGGTCAGGGTATGAACACCGGAATCCAGGACGCGCTCGCGCTCGCGGGAATCCTCGCCGACGGTGGCGACCCCGACTCGTACGAGCGACTGCGTCGCCCGGTTGCCCGGCGCGTCCTGCGGCTCACCGACCGGATGACACGTGCGGCCACCGTCGATCTCGGGGGAGCGCGATTCGTCCGTAACACGCTCATCCGCGCCGGGCTCGCCCTGCCGCCGGTCCGACACCGCATCTCGATGGAGATCTCCGAACTCGCCTACCGTTGACCTCGCCCCGACGACCTACGCGAGAGGACGACACGTGATCGAGTGCTGGAGACTGTGGACCGGAGACGACGGCGACTCGCACGTCGAGCACGGTGTCGTCGACCTCGGGGACGACGTCGACGCGCTGATGACCGGGGCGATCCCGGCGACATCGGTCAAGTTCCAGGAGACCCCCGCCGGTCATGAGTTCAGTTGGCATCCCGCACCGACACGGCAGTTCGTCATCACGCTGAGCGGCGTCCTGCATTTCGCGACCCGCGACGGCGAGAACTTCACTCTGCAGCCCGGCGACGTGTTGCTCGCCGAGGACACCACCGGCTCGGGACACACCTGGACGTTGGACGACTCGGCGCCGTGGCGACGGGTGTATGTCGTCCTGGCCGACGGCGTCGACGTGCCGTTCCGCCGCGACTGACGCCGTCGGCGGGTGAGCGACGCAACAGCCGGGAATGACACGGTGGGTCGATCCCGTTGGACTCGTGCGTGACCACACCTACTTTGTTCACCCCGATCACCCTCCGCGACCTCACGATCTCCAACCGTGTCTGGCTCTCACCGATGTGCCAGTACAGCTGCTTCGACCGCGACGGCGTGCCCACCGACTGGCATCTCGTCCATCTCGGCTCGCACGCCATCGGTGGATTCGGTCTGATCGTGACCGAGGCGGCCGCCGTGACCGCGGACGGCCGGATCAGCCCGGAGGACGCGGGCATCTGGAACGACGAGCAGGGTGCCGCGTGGAAGCGCGTCGTCGACTTCGTCCACGAGCAGGGCTCGTTGATCGGCACGCAGCTCGCCCACGCGGGCCGCAAGGCGTCGACCTACTCCCCGTTCGCCGACACCGAGGGATCGGTCCCGGTCTCCGACGGCGGATGGCAGGCGGTGGCGCCGTCGGCGATCGCCTTCGAGGGATACGACGTGCCGCGCGCCCTGAGCATCGACGAGATCGGCGACATCACAACTGCGTTCGTCGACGCCGCACGCCGTGCCGACAACGCCGGATTCGACGTCGTCGAGATCCACGCCGCCCACGGATACCTGCTGCACGAGTTCCTCTCGCCGCTGTCGAACACGCGCGACGATGCCTACGGTGGCGACTTCGAGGGGCGCAGCAAGGCGCTGCTCGAGGTCGTGGACGCGGTCCGTGCGGTCTGGAGCAAGCCGCTCTTCGTGCGGATCTCGGCCACCGACTGGACCGAGGGCGGATGGTCCGGCGACGACTCCGTCGCGCTCGCGCAGATCCTGCGTGACCGTGGCGTCGATCTCGTCGACGCATCCACCGGCGGCAACGTGCTCGCCGACATCCCCGTGGGTCCGGGCTACCAGGTGTCCTTCGCCGCGCAGGTCCGCGACAAGGCCGACATCGCCACCGCGGCGGTCGGCATGATCACCGATCCGGAGCAGGCCGAGACCATCGTCGCCACCGGGCAGGCGGACGCGGTCTTTCTCGCCCGCGCGGCTCTGCGCGACCCCGCGTGGCCGCTACGAGCAGCCCACGACCTGGGGCTCACGCACCACGAGGCGCCGTACCGTCCGCAGTACGCCCGGGGTGCGTGGCGCGACTGATCTCCCCGCCGGAGCTCAGCGGCCGGTGAAGCGGGGCGGACGACGTTCGAGCATGGCGTCGACCGCCTCGTGGTGGTCGTCGGTGTGATGGGCGATCGCCTGCATGGCGGCCGACAGTTCCAGCAGGCTCTCCAGGCTCTGCTGCTGTCCCTCCCGCAGCAGGCGCTTCGTCATTCGCAGGACATGCGGTGGATTCGACGCCACCCGGGCCGCGAGGGCGTGGGCGTGGTCGAGGAGCTCGTCGGGCTCGCACACCCTCGACACCAGTCCCCAGTCGAGCGCGGTCGTCGCGTCGATGGAGTCCCCGGTGAACGCCATCTCGCTGGCGCGGGCGAGTCCGATCGCGCGCGGAAGCAGCCACGCGCCGCCGTCCCCGGGGATGATGCCGACCTTGGCGAAACTCTCCGCGAACACCGCCGTCGTCGACGCGAGTCGCATGTCGCACATCAGCGCCAGGTCGCAGCCGGCGCCGATGGCGGGGCCGTTCACCGCGGCGATCGTCGGGATCTCGCAGTGATACAGCGCCTTCGGGATCCGCTGGATCCCCCGCCGGTACCCCTGGCGGAGGTCGGCGGGGGTGCCGCCGAACATCCCGACACCGTCGCGCATGTGCTTGACGTTGCCGCCGGACGAGAACGCGCTGCCGGCGCCGGTGAGGATGGCGACGCGGATCTCGTCGTCGGCGTTGGCGGTCTCGACGGCGTCGACCAGCGCATCGATGATCTCGTTGTCGGAGATGGGGTTACGACTCTCGGGCAGGTTCAGCGTCCAGGTGACCACCTGATCGGTGCGTTCGGTCAGCAGTGCGTCGGTCATCGTGGGGGTCCTTTCCTCCGGGTCGGTCGGTGCGGGCCGGTGTTCACGCCGGTCGGTGGATGACGAGCGGCAGGACCGCGGTGGCGCCTGCCTCACGGAGCTTCGCGGCGGCGACGGTGACCGGCCATCCGGTCCGAGTCGAATCCACCACCAGCAGAACCGATTTGCCGACGACATCGGGCGGCGCCCCGAGTGCGGTGCGCCAGAACGCGGCCTCGTCGGCTCCCGAGGAATCCCGGCCGGGGGTGTCGGACGACTCGATCGGGAGCACATCGCGGTCGAGCTTTCCCACCTGCGCCAGATGATCGGCGATCGTGGCACAGAGCGACGACGAGGTCAGGGTCAGCGAGATCGCCGTGTCCGGCCGTGACACCCAACTCGATCGCCATGCCGACAGGGCCGAGACCGCGGCGGCGGCCACGTCGGCGACGGCATCGGCGTCCCCGCGACGCGCACCGTCGAGGGTGTCGGTCCATTCCGGGGCGTCGGCGTGGACGAGCACTCGTCCCGTCTCCGCGCCCAGGTGCGCCGGGATGCGCCCCTTGGCGCCGAACGCGCCGCCGGGCCACATCTTGCGGGGCTCCATCTCGTGCGCACCGGTCCGCAGGGTCGACGACACGGCGCGGACGGTCTCGTCCGCGGGCCTGCCCTGCAGGCCCTCCGACAGTGCACCCCGGCAGACCGAGCACCGTCCGCAGGCCTGCACCTCGGGATCGTCGAGTGACTCCACGAGCAGCGCCATCAGACACCGCTCGCCACGGGTGTAGGCCCGCATGATGTCGGCCTCGCGGCGGCGGGTGGCGATGATGCCGTTGTAGTGTTCGGCGTCGTACGTCCAGGACGTGCCGGTCGATCGCCACCCTCCCTCGACGCGGTCGACCGCGCCGTCGACCGCGAGCTGCTTGAGCATCAACTCGACCTTGGTGCGCCGGATACCGGTGGACGCCTCGATGGCTATCGCCGACGGCGGCTCGTCGGAGCCGTCGAGTTCCGCGAGCACCTTCGTCATCTGTTCGGGGTCGGGGATGGTCGCGGTGGCGAAGTGGTCCCAGATGCCGGTGTCCGACGGTGACGGCAGCAACGCGACCACCGCGTGGTCGATGGCGCGCCCGGCACGGCCGACCTGCTGGTAGTACGACACCGGCGACGGCGGCGAGCCGACGTGCACCACGAACCCGAGATCGGGTTTGTCGTAGCCCATCCCGAGGGCGGAGGTCGCGACCAGCGCCTTCAGTTCGTTGGCGCGCAGACCGTCCTCGAGTCGGTGGCGGGTCTCGGCGTCGAGCTGGCCGGTGTAGGCGGCGATGGGGATCTCGTCGCCGTGCACCGCGTGCACCGCGTCGACCAACCGCTGGGCGTCGGCGACGGTGAGGACGTAGACGATCCCCGAACCCGGCAGGCGGGCGATGTGGTCGACCACCCAGCCGTACCGCTCGATCGGGCTCATCGAATCGATGACGTTGAGCTGCAGCGACGTCCGGGCCAGAGGTCCGCGCAGCACGAGCGTCGCGGGGCCGAGCTGTCGTGCGACGTCGGCGGTGACGCGCTCGTTGGCGGTCGCGGTGGTGGCCAGGACCGGCATCGTCGTGTTGACGCTCGCCAGCACGTCGGCGACGCGGCGGTAGTCGGGCCGGAAGTCGTGCCCCCAGTCAGAGATGGCGTGCGCCTCGTCGATCACCAACAGGCCCAGGGTGTCCGACACCGCGTCGAGCACGCGTCGGCCGAAGCCCGGGTTGGCCAGACGTTCGGGCGAGACGAGCAGCACGTCGAGGCTGCCCGCACGCAGGTCCTCCTCGATGGCGTTCCAGTCCCCGACGTTCGAGGAGTTGACCGTCGCGGCCGTGAGTCCGGCGCGTTGTGCGGCGGCGACCTGATCACGCATCAGCGACAGCAACGGCGACACGATCAGCGTCGGACCCGCACCCTCGGACCGCAGGATCGCCGTCGCCGCCCAGTAGACGGCGGACTTGCCCCAGCCGGTGGCCTGCACGACCAGTACGCGGGCGCCGGGTTCGGTGAGCGCGGCGACCGCTGTGAGCTGGTCCTCGCGCAGTGCGGCGTCGGGACCGGCGAGCGCGGCGATGACGGTGGCCGCGGTCTCTGCCCGCTTCTGCGTCCACAGTGCGGGGTCGTGCGTTGCCGATGTCATCGTTCGCACGTTACCGCTCTTCGCCGACACCCGAGATCGCCATCGGCCCACGCGGGCCGCTCGCCTAGACTGCCCCTGTGACCGGCCCCGTTGTCCTCGCCGTCGATGTCGGCGGAACCAAAGTCGAGGCTGCGCTTGTGGACTCGACCGGATCTGTGCACGACGGGTCCCGCTTCCGTGCTCCGACCGGTCCGACACGCAGCGCCGACGAGCTCGACGCCGCGGTGACCGGGGTGATCGAACGAGTTCTCGATCACCGGGGTGGGCAACGGCTCGTCGGCGTCGGGGTCTCCTGCGCCGGACCGGTCGACGAACGCGCAGGCACGGTCAGTCCGATCAACCTCACGGCCTGGCGCCGCCACCCTCTGCGAGATGTGGTGTCGGACTGCGTTGCTCGTCGTTCACCGGATGTTCCGGTCGCGTTCGCCCGGGACGGCGTGGCGATCGCACTCGCCGAGCACTGGGTGGGCGCGGGCCGTGGGGTGGCGAACATGCTGGGCATGGTGATCTCCACCGGTATCGGCGGGGGCATGATCCTCGGTGGCCGGGTCATCGGCGGCAACGCCGGACACATCGGCCAGATCGAGGTGTCGGAGTTCACCGGCGAGCTCAGCCTCGGACGCCGCACGACGCTGGAGTCGGTGGCCTCGGGGCCGCACCTCGTCGAGTGGGCCCGCACGCAGGGGTGGACCGGGTCGACGGGTGAAGATCTGGCCCGCGACCGGGCCGCAGGCGACGAGCTGGCGGACCGAGCGGTCGTGCGGCTGGCGGACGCTGTGGGGCAGGGCATCTCGAGTGCCGCGGCACTCCTCGACATCGACCTGGTGGTGGTCGGTGGTGGTTTCGCGCGCGTTGCACCGGACCTCGTCGACCTCATCGGTGCGCGGGTCGCGCAGCACCCGCTCGACTACGTGGCGCGGGTCCGGGTCGTGGCGGCCGGCCTCGGCGACACCGCGCCGCTGGTCGGTGCGGCGGCGTTCATCCACCGTGCGGATCTGATGCCGCCGGCGCGGTAGCCGCAGAGCGCGGCAACCGACCTCCGAACAGCAATCAGCCCCGTCCGCTGCCGTAATCGGCTGCGAACGGGGCTGATCGGAGAAAGCGAGGGTCAGACGGCGGTGACGCCGACGGCCTGCGGGCCCTTGTTGCCCTGCTCGGTCTCGAAGCTCACGCGATCGTTCTCGTTCAGGCTGCGGAATCCGCCACCCTGGATCTCGGAGTAATGGACGAAGACGTCCTTGCCGCCGTCATCCGGGGTGATGAAGCCGAAGCCCTTGTCGGCGTTGAACCACTTGACAGTTCCCTGAGTCATGGGATGTTTCCTTTGTTTCCGTAAGATCGACGATCCACCTCGTGTGAATCATCGGGTACTACCACAACGGGTGCGAAAGGAATTTTTTAGAATGTCCCGACGCGCTCTTGTGTAAATTCTTGCGAGCGACAATCGAACACAAAAACTTGAACCGAGGAACAGTCAACAGGGCCGGGTGAGAACTGTCAACCCACCGGCCGCTACGTGTCGGACGAATCGACGGCCCGTGGGAGCAGGAACCGATCGGCGACGTCCTCGAGCACCTCGATCGTCGCGCGGTAGGGCTCGGTCTCTCGTGGCCAGTGGCAGATGACGTCGCTGAACCCGAGTTCGGCAGCCCGCCCGGTCATGTCGTCGTAGAGCGAGACACTCGACAGTGACGCCACCGGTGAGGAGTCGAGGCTGAGGTAGGTCGGGAAGTCGGCTCGGGCGCGGCCTGCCTGGTCCAACGACTCGTCGATTTTCGCAGAGCTGACCGCGACCGCCTCGAACCACGTGTCGAGGTCGTCGGCGCGGGGACCGGTGGTGATCCACCCGTCCCCGGTACGCGCCGCGTAGCCGACCGATCGGGGGCCGTTGCCCGCCAGCAGCAACGGATTCCGCGGCCGGATGGGTGTGCCCCGCAGGCGCATGTCGGTGGTGGAGAACCACCGACCCTCCGACGTCACGTGGTCGGTGCTCAGCACCCGGTCGAGCAGTTCGGTGAACTCCTGGAGGCGGTCGACGCGGTGTCTCGCCGACAGCGCCTCTCCGCCCTGGATGGTGGAGTCGGGATCCCCGCCCGCTCCGAGGCCGACCAGCAGGCGGTCGCCGGACACGTCGGCCACGGTCTGAAGTTCACGCGCGAAGGGGGCGGGATGGCGGAAATTCGGTGAGGCGACGAAGATCCCGAGCGCGATCCGTGAGGTGACCGTGGCGGCCGCGGTCAGCGTCGGGATCGCGCCGAACCACTCCGACTCCGGCAGCCCGCCCCACACCACGTGGTCGTAGGTCCACGCGTGGTCGAAGCCGAGTTCCTCGGCCCGCTCCCACAGGGGGCGGGCGTCGTTCCAGCGGTACTCGGGGAGGATCGCGATTCCGTGGCGCATGTCGCCGAGAGTACGGCGCCGTCCGAAGACGGACGGTGCGGTGTTTCGCTCACCGTGATCGCATGGCTGTCCCGTCCCGCCGCCGACGGCGATACTTTGCGATCGTGACCATCTCCATCGCCGCCACCACGTCCGACGCCGACCTGCACGCCAGGTTCGACCCGATCTTCGCCCGCATCGCCGAGGGGGCGGTCGATCGCGAGATCGATCGCCGGCTCGCCTTCGACGAGGCCGGATGGCTGCGCGAGGCCGGTTTCGGCGCTCTGCGCGTACCCGTCGAGTTCGGGGGATTCGGCGCCACCGTGCGTCAGGTGTTCGACCTGCTCATCGACCTAGCGTCGGCGGAATCCAACCTGCCGCAGGCGCTTCGGGTGCACTGGAGCTTCGTCGAGGACCAGCGACTGTCGACCGACGCCGAGGCCCGTGAGCGCTGGCTGCGTGCCGTCGCCGACGGCCGGTTGGTGGGCAACGCGATCACCGAGCCCGGGGTCGGGGCGGTCGACCGCTACCGGACCGCGGTGACGCGCGACGCCGACGGACTGGTGCTCAACGGCACCAAGTACTACAGCACGGGCAGCCTCTACGCCGACCACATCCTCGTGGCCGCCGATCTCGACGGCGAGCGGGTCTCGGTGCTGGTCGACGGTGACGCCGACGGTGTCACCCTGCACGACGACTGGGACGGGTTCGGTCAGCGCCTCACCGCCAGCGGCACAACCGAGTTCGTCGGCGTCCGCGTGCCCGAGGATCGACTGCTCGGCGCCGGCTACGGGGCCGCGGGCCGCACCTACGGCACCTCGTATCTGCAGCTGGTCCAGCTCGCCGTGCTCGCCGGCATCGCGCAGCGCGCCACCGACGACGCTGCGGCGTGGGTACGCGACCGCACCCGCAGCTACACCCACGCGACCGCGGACCTGCCCCGCCACGATCCGCTCGTCCAGCAGGTCATCGGTCGGCTGTCGGCTGCCGCCTACTCGGCGCGGGTCACGGTTCTCGCCGTCGCCGACACCCTCGACGTGGCCCTCGACCACGCGGCGCAGACCGGAGCGTTCGACGACGCACACCTCGACGCAGCCGAACTGGCGTCGGCGCGGGCCCAGGCCACGGTCATCGAACAGGTTCTCGCGGCGACCAGCCAGCTCTTCGAGGTGGGAGGCGCATCGATCGTCTCCGAGCGGCTCCGCCTCGATCGGCACTGGCGCAACGCCCGCACCATCTCGGTGCACAACCCGCTCATCTACAAGCTCCAGTCGATCGGCGCGCACGTGCTCAACGACGCCGAGCTGCCGTACGCGTGGAGTGCGGGTAGCCGCTCCTCGTAACCGCCCTGATCAGGGTGTTAGCGTGCGTCGGTGGAGCGAATGACGGCCACCGACGCCCAGACCCACTGGATGTCGGCGAAGATCCCCAACGACCAGTTCCTGCTGTTCGGCTTCGTCGGCGTACGCGCGCCCCTCGAACGGGTCGCCGCCGATCTCGAGCGGCGGGCGTCGGCCATCGCCGATCTCCGACTCCGTGTTCGCGAGGTGCCTGTCGCGCTCGACCATCCGTACTGGGTGTCGGCGCCGGTCGGTGCGGATCAGGTCCGGATCCACCGCGGGGTGTCGGACTGGGATGGCTGCCTGGCCGACCTCGCCGGACGGATGGCCGATCAACTCGACACCACGTCCCGGGCCTGGCGGGTCCATCTGTACGACGCCGTACAGGCGGTGCCCGGTGCGGACGGGGCAACGACCGTGGCCGTGCTGCAGATCGCGCACGCGCTGGGCGACGGTTCCCGGGCCACCCGGATCGCCAGGGAGTTGTTCGACTCCCGCCCGATCACCACGCCCGAGAACGCCTCGCCGGTCCGGTCGTTCGACATCGGGTCGACGGCCATGGCCGGCCTCGGGCTCGCGCGGCTACCACTACAGCTCGTCTCGCTGGTGCGTCGCGGCCGACGCGCTCATCTCGCCCATCGCGACCTCGAACGCGACATCGCCACGGGCGAGCTCGCCGAGCCGCGGCCCGGCGGTCCGCGGGCGCCGATCAATGCCGCCCCGGGGGAACGACGCGAGCTGCGGGTGGTTCTCACCTCGGCCCGGCGTCTCCATGATCTCGGTGGGAGCGTGACCGTCGGCGCACTCGTGGTCATCGGTCAGGCGCTGGCTTCTCACCTGTCGCCCCGGCCCGACACCGACCTGCGGGCGGAGGTGACCATCGCCAAGCCCGGACCGGCTCGTGCGCGCAACCACTTTCGCAACGCCGGGGTCGACCTGCACGTCGACGAGACCGATCCGACCCGTCGGGCCACCGCGATCCGCGACGACCTCGACGCCGCTCGCCGCCGCACGGATCACCACCTCACCGAGGCGGAGTCCGCGGCGATGCGTTCGGTCCCGGCGGCGCTGCTGGCATGGGGCGTGCGGTCCTTCGACACCGCCGTCGTACCCGAACTGGTCACCGGGCACACCGTGGTCTCCAGCGTCCATCGTGGCGCGGCCGATCTGACCCTCGGCGGCGGGCAGGTCTGCCTGACCGCAGGTTTCCCTGCGCTGTCACCGGTGCAGTCCCTCACCCACGGTGTTCACGGGATCGGGGACACCGTGGCCATCTCGATCACCGCTTCCCCCGACGTCGTCACCGACCTCGACGGATATCGCGACCGGGTGGTCGAGGCGCTGGGCTGATCAGATCGTCACGGGCCGTTGCGGGTCGGGTGGCGTGGGTCCGGGTCCCGGTTCCGGCGAGGGAACGGTCGGTTCCGGTGCCGGGGCGGGCACCGGGGACGGTTCGGGTACCGGGGGTGAGAACGGCTCGGGTGCCGGTTCCGGCTCGGGTGGCGGTGGCGCGGGTATCGGTTGTCCCATGACGCTTCTCCCATTCATTCCGGTGTTGCCCAACCGTAGGCCCGCCCCGATCACACGGCAACCGGCATCCGCCACGAGCGGATCGACGAGGCCAGCCCGGCCGCATCCAGGCCGGCGGCGGAAAGGTGTTGTGCGGCAGTCCCGTAATGGCGGAGCTCGGGGACATCGAAGCCCAGCGACAGCAGGCGATGCGGACGATGGGCGAGTGCGGAACTCACCTGATGTGCCGAGGTCCCGGCCAGGTAGGGCTCGACGAGCACCACATCGGGCACCGCGTCGCCGAGTGCGGCGCGTACGCCGTCGCCGTCGAACGGACGCACCGTCGCCGTGTAGCAGACGGTGGCGTCGAGTCCCTCGGTCGCGGCGAGGACCGCATCGAGTGTCGGGCCCACCGCGATCACCACGAGGGCGCTCGATCCGTCACGCACCCGGTGTAGCCGGCCGTCGGCGACATCGAACGAGGTCGAGTTCTGTTGTGCGGTCACGCGCACGTAGCTCCGTCCGCGCGCGGCATGGCCGCTGCGGATGATCTGGTCCACCTCCGCGGCGGTGCCGGGAACCCGGACGGTGAAACCCGGCACCGCGCCCATCAGTGCGACGTCGGCGCTGGTCTGATGCGTGCGCCCGACGGCCGCCATGTCCACCGAACCGCCGGTGGACACCAGCATCCCGTCGGTGTCCTGATGGGCGAAGCCCAGCTTGATCTGTTCGTAGGCGCGCTCGACGAGGAAGGGCGCGAACGTGTGGACGATCGGGAAGACGCCGGCCAGCGACAGCCCCGCACCCACGTTGACCATGAGCTGCTCACGGATACCGACGTTGATGACGCGGTCGGGATGACGCTGCTGCGCGGCGCCGAGGTACTGGCCGGCGATCTCGGCGTAGACGATGGCGGTGTCGGCGTGCGTGTCGACGAGATCGACTGCGGTGGCGGCGAATTGTTCGCGGGGGTCGTTCACGGCTTCCTCTCGACCAGTGCGGCGATGAATGCGGGACGGTGGTCTCGGTGTGTCAGTGCGGATCGGATGGCGTCGTGGTCGTGCCCGTCGATCTCGATGGTCGAGAAGTCCTCGACGTCGAAACGCCGCGCGAGGCGATGCGGTCGGTTGTGGGTCGACGACGAGTTGTCGACGGCGACGACCGTGAGGTTGTCGAGTCCGACGGCGCCGGCGAACGCGATCGCCTCGTCGTTCGAACCCTCGTCGAGCTCGGCGTCGCCGACCAGGACGTAGACGTGCGCGTCGCTGCCGCGGGCCCGCAGACCGAGTGCCGTCCCGACCGCCAGGGGCAGACCGTGTCCCAGCGACCCGGCTGAGATCTCGCACCCCGGGATCAGCGTCCGGTCCGGGTGGGCGCCGAGCGGGGAGTCGAAGGCCATCGCGTCGTCGAGCCACTCCGCAGGGAAGAACCCGTGCGCCGCCAGCGTCGCGTAGTACGCCATCGGGCCGTGACCCTTGGACAGGTAGAACCGGTCGCGGTCGGGATCGTCGACTCGATCAGGCGTCAGCGCGAGCACGTCGTGGTAGAGCACCCACACGACGTCGAGCGTGGATTGCGATGCGGGATCGTGCTTCTCGTCGCCGGTCATACGCGAGAGAAGATGGGGCAGGTCCCGGTAACCGTAGGTCGGGCGATTCGTGGTCGTCGTCATGCGACCACGATCCGACTTCAAGTGGGGTTGAGGTCAACCCTGATTGCGGCGATCAGTTGTGGTGGTGGTCGTGTCCGTTGAGTTCGTGCTGCTTGTTGCCGCCACGGACCAGGCGTTTGGGCAGGCGGCCGGCGAGATCGGACAACGGGGTGACCGCGTTGTTGAGCACGTCGACCGCGTCGCGCAGCTCGTGCACCGTCTCCTGGATCGCGACGATGCTGGGGGCGAGTTGACTGATCACCTCGGTGAGCTCGGTGATGCGGTCGATGGTGCCGCCCGGGGCGATCGCGCGCTCGACGGCGCCGCCCTCGCCGACGAGCTGGTCGAGGAGTCCGCCGTCGTCGACGAGACGGTCGATGATCCCGCCGGTCTCGGTCATCTTGTTGAGCAGACCGTTCTCGGCGGTCAACTTGTCGATCACCCCGCCCTCACCGGTGAGGCGTTCGAGGATCCCCTCGTTCTCGGTGAACTGGTCGATGACGCCGCCCTTGCGCGACAGGCGATCGAGCGGGCCGCCCTTGGAGGCCAGGCGGATGAGGATCCCGTTCTCCTCGGCCATCTGGTCGAGCAGACCGTCGCGGGCGGTGAGGCGTTCGAGCGAACCGTCGGCCTCGGTGAGCCGATCGACGACCCCGCCGGGCGACAGCAGGCGGTCGAGCGCGCCGTCCTGGGCGAGCATCTTGCCGATGGGCCGGTCCGGCCCGAGCATCTCGGCGATCTGCCCGATGAGGGCGAGCGGCGTGCGCGCCGAGAAGTTCCCGGTGTCCTCGACGCCGAAGACGTTGTTGACCTCGTGGGCGACGTTCTCGAAGGTCAGGCGGGCGATGGTCACGCTCGACTCGACAGCTGCGAGTGCCACGCCGGTGACGGCGAAGCCGACCTTGAACGGCAGGGCGTAACCGACTCTCACATCCATGGATGACAGGTTATGCCATAGCGGTGTGACCCAGCCAACATCCTCGGGTTCGACCGCCCGCATCGTCACCGGACGGGGCATGCCTCGACCGGCACACGGACCGTGATCTCGCCCGCGGCGGCGAACATGAACCTGACGTCGAAGGACACGCCGGGTGCGGCCGCGTCGCGTAACCCGACCAGCCGGGTGGTCAACGCGTCGGCCCCCTGCGCGGGCTGCCCGGAGCCGGTCGTGGTGTTCACCGGGATCTCGACCGGTAGTGCGGGCGCGGTCTCGACGCGCTCGGCCTGCGCGCTCGAGATCGAGACCAGGCGGTCGGGCGTCGTCGACGAGGAGTTCGACACGACGTACCTCAGGGCGGCTGTCCCGCCGACCTGGACGGTGCAGTTCCCGGGAACGGCCGCCGGGACGACGAACACGTTCTCCACCGAGATGGGGTCGGTCTCGGTTCCCGACCCGCGGTTGCTCGAACCACCGTCGTCGTCGCCACCGCAGGCGGACAGGGCCGCGAGCGCGGCGAGCGTCGTTGCCACACTGAGTGTTCGCATCCTCACGAGGTGTGATGGTAGCGAATCGGACCGGTCGGAGGTCGGTCAGGCGCCGGCTTTGGCCTTCGCCTTGGCCGCCTTCTTGAACGCCCGCACCTTGTTCAACGACTCCTCGTCGACCACGTCGGCCACCGATCGGAAGCCCTTCTTGCCGTAGTCGCCGACCGCGGTCGTCCACCCCCGGGGCTTGACGTCGAGTTGTTTGGCCAACAACGCGGTGAAGATCTTGGCCTTCTGCTCGCCGAAGCCCGGTAGTGCGTTGATGCGCTCGACCAGGTCGGCCCCGCTGGTGGCCTCGGTCCAGATGCGTGTGGTGTCGCCGTCGTACTCCGCGACGATCACGTTCGCCAGATCCTGCAGACGCTTCGCCATCGACCGCCCGTAGCGGTGGATCGCCGGGGGAGTGGCGCAGAGGTCGGCGAACTCCTCGGGGTCGGCCATCGCGATCTTCTCGGGGTCCAGCGTGCCGAAACGGTCGAGAACCTTGGCGGGCCCGGCGAAGGCGCGTTCCATCGGGAACTGCTGATCGAGCAACATGCCCGCCAGCAGGGCGAACGGATCGTTCGACAGGAGTTCGTCGGCGGCGGGGTCCTGGGCGATCTGCAGCGTGACCATGCAGGAGATCCTAAACCGCCGATTCGAACCCGACCGCGAGTCGTGGGGCGATTGCGGGCCCATCGAGTTTGCGTGCGGAGTAGCGTTTTGCGCGGCACGTATGCCGACCCCCGCAGATCGCGGTCGTCAGTGCCCGACACATACCTACTGCGCAGATCGGGGCAGCCAGATGAGCACCACGAGCCCGGCCACCACCAAGGACCAACACGTCGCGAAGGTCATCGGCGTCACGGTCGCCGCCGCCGTGGGCGGCTTCCTGTTCGGCTTCGACAGCTCCGTCGTCAACGGCGCCGTCGACTCGATCGGTTCGCACTTCGAGCTGAGCGAGTTCTTCAAGGGCTTCGCCGTGGCCGTCGCGCTGTTGGGCTGTGCGCTCGGCGCCTGGTTCGCCGGCCGCCTCGCCGACAAGTGGGGCCGCAAACCGGTCATGCTGGTGGGGTCGTTCCTGTTCGTCATCTCCTCGATCGGTACCGGCTTCGCCTGGAGCGTCCCCGATCTCATCGTGTGGCGCATCCTGGGCGGTCTCGGCATCGGCATCGCGTCGGTCATCGCCCCCGCCTACATCGCCGAGATCGCGCCCGCGAAGTTCCGTGGCGCACTCGGCTCGATGCAGCAGTTGGCCATCACCATCGGCATCTTCATCGCGCTGCTGTCGGACTCGCTGCTCCAGGACAGTGCGGGCGGCGCGGCCAACGACCTCTGGTTCGGTATCGAGGCCTGGCGCTGGATGTTCTTCGTCGGCGTCATCCCCGCGGTGGTCTACGGCGTGCTCGCGCTGATGATCCCGGAGTCGCCCCGCTACCTCGTCGGCAACAACCTCGACGAGGAGGCCGCGCGCATCCTGCGTGAGGTGACCGGCGAGAAGGACCCGCTCAACCGCGTCAAGGAGATCCGGCTGACGCTCAAGCGCGAGTCCAACGTCTCGCTCAAGGACATCCGCGGTCCGTCCTTCGGACTGCACCCGCTGGTCTGGGTCGGCATCTGGATCGCCGTGCTGCAGCAGTTCGTCGGCATCAACGCGATCTTCTACTACTCGACCACCCTGTGGCAGTCCGTCGGTTTCTCCGAGAGCGAGTCGTTCAAGACCTCGGTCATCACCGCGATCATCAACGTGGTCATGACCTTCGGCGCCATCCTGTTCGTCGACCGCATCGGGCGCCGCCGGTTGCTGAAGATCGGTTCGGTCGGCATGTTCATCGGCCTGGTGCTCGCGGCGATCGCGTTCACCCAGCAGCAGGGTTCCGGCGACAGCGTCACGCTCCCGGACACCTACGGCACCCTCGCCCTCATCGGCGCCAACCTGTTCGTGGTGGCGTTCGCCGCCACCTGGGGACCGGTCATGTGGGTGATGCTCGGGGAGATGTTCCCCAACCGCATCCGTGGCGTAGCGCTCGGCGTCTGTACGGCGATGAACTGGATCGCCAACTTCGCGATCTCGCTGCTGTTCCCGCAGCTGAGCGAGTCACTCGGTCTCGCCTACGTGTACGGGTTCTTCGCCCTGTGTGCCCTGATCTCGTATTTCTACGTGCAGTTCAAGGTGCCCGAGACCAACGGTATGGAACTCGAGGACATGGGCGACCTGCGCAGCGGCAAGACGGTCCCCACCGAGGTCTCCTGAGTAGGTTCCCGGAGAACTCGGCGGGGCCGCGTTCAGGCGTTGGTGATTCCCACCATCGGGAGGAAGAAGCAGCTGCGGCCACCGTTGTTCACGGTGCCGAAGACCGCCGAGAGGACCGTGCCCTTGCCGGTGTCGACCGGGGCGAGGCGGCTGCCCGCGGGGGCCAGCGCGTTGACGAGGTTGCCCAGGACCATGGCGGCACCGGTCTTCACCGGGCCGGCGGGGATGTTCGCGAGCCACTGATCGGTCAGGGTCTGACCGGCCTTGCCCATACCGGCGATGCCGTACTTGCCCGTGTTGGCGTTGAACCAGGCGACCTGCATGCCGGTCGCGGTCGGGTCGCTGGTGACTCCGGCGGGGACGAAGCCGTAGAGCGTCTGCCCGTCCTTGACCACGTTGGGGTCGATGTTCACGAACGGGATCTTCGGCAGTGCGATCCCCGGTGCCGCCCAGGGGCCGGCGATGGCCCCGCCGGCGGCCGGTGCGAGCCCGAGCGGGTTGGACGCGGTGGGGGCGACACAGTTGAACGCCACCGACGGGTTGAGGAACGGCTGGATCCCGAGCTTGCGCAGGGCGGCGTTGGCCTCCGAGAGCAGGGTGAGGACGTCGGCACCCGACGCCGCCGACGGCGTCGCCCCCGACAGGGCCTGTGCGATGGTGGCCGCGTCGGTGGTGCTCACCGCGGGCTCGGCCGAGGCGGGGCCGACACCGGTGGTCACCGACAGGCCCGCGGCGCAGATGGCGGCGGCCGCGAGCGCGCGGCGGACGGACGACGAACGGGATGCGGACATGGTGCTCCTCTTCGGGCTGCCCGTCGCGCGCACATGGCGACACAGCCCTGTTACTGATGTGACGGATGGTGTTTGAGAGCACCGTCGCACGGCGTCCGACCGGGGACAAGGCACGTTTCCGTTATGAGACGCAACCGCGATCGAACCGGGAGCAGCGTCACCGGGGACACCGACGAGAACCGGGCGCCCCCGCGGTTGCGGAGACGCCCGGCGTCGTGGAGATCGGTTCTGCGAGATCAGATGTAGGCGAGACCCACCGTCGGCACGATCGTGCAGCCGACGTTCTTGCCCTTGATCTTGGTGGTGACGTTGCCGTAGATCGCCGACAGCACGCGGCCTTTGCCGGTGTTCGCGATCGCGGTGAACGTACCGGGACCGTTGACGGCGTTGATCTTCTCGTTGCGCTTGAGGTTGATCTGGCCGGTCCGACCGGTGTCGATGTTGATCCAGATCGCGATCAGCGGGGCGCGGTTGTTGTCGACCGCGGGACCGGTCCCGAGGCTCGTGTAGACCAGGCCGGCCTGGCCGCGGCCGGGGCCGGGGGCCGGGGCCTTCTGTGGGCCCGCGGTCACCAGTGCGGTGCCGACGGAGTTGCCGTCGGGGAGGCAGCCGATACCGATGGTCGGGTACAGGAACTGCTGGATGCGCGGGGCGTTCGGACCGGTCGGGATGATCGGGTCGTTCTTGGCGGCGACCTTCGCGACCTGGGACGGCTTCGCCGTGTTGTCGAGGAACCCGACCACGGTGTTCCAGATCTCGCCGACGGCCGGTGGCATGCCCGGGACCGAGGCGAGTGCCTTCGCCTGCGAGGCGATGTCGGCGTTGACCTTGCCGTCGGGTCCTGCGGTGGCGACCGAGCCGACGATCGCGGGAACGAAGGCGCCGAGCGAGCTCAGCGTCTGCTGGTCCACCTTGGGCACGGCGGGTGCCGGAGCGCCCGAGGCCACTGCGGGTGCCGACAATGCGGTCGCGGCGGCCAGGGCGGTTACGCAGACGGCCCGGCGGGTCCAGGACCCCGGACGCACGTCACCAAAACGCACAATTACATCCCATCGTGTGTCGATCCGCGCTGACGGCGAATCGTGGTCGCACCGCGGGCGCAGACCGTTTGTCGTTGTCACTTCCCCCGACGCATCGCGTCGGGCGTCAGTGTAGGTGGTGACCGCGTGTCCGCGGCCGTCCAGGGACCCTAGCCTGGTACTGGAGTGACAGATGGGGCTGGTGATCCGATCGTTACGGGGTCCACACCCGATCGACACCCGCGTCGATCAGCCGTTCCGGCTGTCGAACATCTCGTGGAACAGATCATCGATCGCGCCGGCCAGTGCGATGTCGAGCTCGGTCAGGCCCCCTGCGGAGTGCGTGCTCAGCGCGATCGTCACGGTTCGCCAGCGGATGTCGATGTCGGGGTGGTGGTCGCGGTTCTCGGCTTCGGTGGCGATCCGACCGACGAAGGCGATGCCGTCGAGGAAGGTGGGAGCCGAGAAATCCCGTCGGATGACGGAGTCGCCGAAATCCCACTCCGGCAGCGCGGACGCCACCTCTGCGATGCGGTCGGCGCCCAGGAGTTCATCGCCGGTCTGGTCCTGTGAGGCAGTCATGAAACCCATGGTGGCACCGCGACACCGCCGACACGCCGCGTTCGCATCCGGCTGGTTAGATCGACGAGTAGCGCAGGGTCGAGCAGGAGGTCAATCGGGTGCAGCGGTGGGGTCGACAACAGCGGGGACAGCGGTGGGGTCGGGATGCGGTCACGATCGCCCTCGGGGCGGTACTGGTGGCGTCGCTGGCGTCGGCCTGCGGCAGTTCGGACACCTCCGGCGAGGTCACGCTGCTGACCCACGACTCGTTCGCGCTGCCCGACAGCGTCATCGCCGACTTCGAGAAGCAGTCCGGGCTCACCCTCAAGATCGCCAAGTCCGGTGACGCCGGGCAACTCGCCTCGACGATCTCCCTCACCCCCGGCCGGCCCAAGGCCGACGCGGTCTACGGGATCGACAACACCTTCGCCTCGCGCCCGGTGTCGGCGAACGCGCTCGAGGCGTACCGATCGCCCGCGTTGACCGGCGGGGCCCAGGAGTACTCGCTGACCGGAGCCGCGAAGGACCAGCTCACCCCGGTCGACCGCGGCGACGTGTGCATCAACGTCGACACGGCGTGGTTCGCGCAGCGCAACATCCCCGCGCCGACGTCGGTGAACGATCTGACCGACCCGCGGTACAAGGGCGAGACCGTCGTGATGGACCCGGCGACCTCGTCGCCGGGCATGGGATTCCTGCTCGCGACCATCGCGCAGTTCCCCGCGGACTGGCAGAACTACTGGCGCGCGATGCGCACCAACGACGTCTCGGTCGAGGCGGGCTGGGACACCGGGTACAACCAGCAGTTCTCCGGCGGGGAGGGCAAGGGCCCCAAGCCCATCGTCGTCTCCTACGCGTCGTCGCCGGCCGCGAACCCGGCGACGAAGGCTCTGCTCGACAGCTGCTTCCGACAGGTCGAGTACGTCGGCGTGCTGCGCGGCGCGGCCAACACCGAGGGGGCGAAGAAGCTCGTCGACTTCATGCTCGGCGAACAGGTGCAGCAAGCCCTGCCCGACTCCATGTACGTCTACCCGGTGCGGGACAACACCCCGCTGCCCGAGTCGTGGGCCAAGAACGCGCCGCTACCGGAATCGACGGTCGAGTTGTCGGCGGCGTCGATCGCCAAGAACCGCGAGAGCTGGCAGCAGCAGTGGCGAACCATCATGGGGCGCTGACATTCTCGCTGGCCAACTGACGTCGGGCGCATCCGGACGGCTCCGTTCGGTCGGGGTGGGCGCGATCGTCGTCGTCCCCCTGCTGTTCCTCGGTGTGTTCTTCGTCTGGCCGGTCGGTGCGCTGATCCGGCGCGCGTTCGACGTCTCCGACGGTGCCGGTCTCGGGGCACTGCTCGCGCGAACCGATGCGTGGGGACTGCTCGGCTTCACCCTCGCGCAGGCCGCCGGTTCGACCGTGGTCGCCCTCCTCGTCGCGGCCCCGATCGTCTGGTTGGTCGCGGTCGCGGCGCCTCGGTGGTCGACGGCGCTGATGGTCCTCGTGACGGTGCCGTTCGTGCTGCCGACCGTGGTGGTCGGGATGGCCTTTCGCGCGCTGCTGGGCCGTGGCGGGCCGCTGGCCGGGCTGGGGTGGGATGGCTCGGTGTGGTCGATCCTCGCCGCGCACGCCTTCCTCAACGTCGCGGTGATCGTCCGGGTCGTGGGGTCGGTGTGGCGCACGATGGACCCGCGGGCCGAACAGGCCGCACGCACCCTCGGCGCCACGCCGTGGCGGGCCTTTCGCACCGTCGTGCTCCCGCGCCTCGCCGCCCCGGTCCTCGCCTCGTCCGCGCTGGTGTTCCTGTTCTGCGCCAGCAGCTTCGGCGTGGTCCTCATCCTGGGCAACGGCCGGTGGCAGACGCTGGAGACGGCGATCTACACCCAGGCCATCGGCTACTTCGACATACCCGCGGCGGTGGCGCTCTCGATGGTGCAGATCGTCCTGGTCGTCATCGTCGTCGGTGCCGCCCGCGTGCTCACCCCCCGCACCGAGGCGGTCGCGGCCAGGTCCGCGGTCCCGACGCCGTTGGCCGGTCTGCGTGCGGTGGGTGCCGCGGGGGCGACGGTGTGGGCGGTCGTCCTGCTCGTCGGCCCCCTCGCGGTGGTCGCGCTGCGCTCGGTCCGCCCCACCTCCGGGGGCTCGGTGACCGATCTCGACTCGTGGACGTTGTCCGGGTACCGATCGCTCACCGAATCGGTCAACGGCGAGACGCCCCTGCAGACCCTGCAGTACAGCGCGATCAGCGCACTGTGGGCGACCGTGCTGGCGATGACCGTCGGACTGCTCGGAGCCCTCGCGCTGGCGAGGTCGCGAGGCGCGGTCGCGACCGTCGGAGCCGGGCTGGCGCTGCTGCCGCTCGGGGTGAGCGCGGTGACCGTCGGGTTCGGCTATCTCGTCGTGCTCGCGTCACTGCCCGCCGAGGTCGCCGCGTGGCCCGGGGTGGTCCCCGCGGTACAGGCGCTCATCGCCGCGCCGATCGTCATCCGCATCATCGCCCCCGCCCTAGCGGCCGTGCCGACGTCGCTGCGACACGCCGCGGCGAGTCTCGGCGCCTCACCCTGGCGTGTCTGGCGCACGGTCGACCTGCCACTGATCTGGCGATCTCTGGGCGTGGCCACGGCGTTCGCGTTCATCATCGCGCTCGGCGAGTTCGGGGCGACCGGCTTCGTGGCCCGGCCGGGCACCACCACGCTGCCGGTGCTGATCGGGTCCGCGTTGAACCGGCCCGGTGCCGACAGCCTCGCGACCGCCATGGCGTGTTCGATGCTGTTGATCGCGGCGACGGCGGTGGTCGTGGTCATCATGGAGTCCCTGCGCGGCGTGGAAGGCAGTGAGTTCTAGATGCTCGACATCCGATCACTACGGGTCGCCTACCGCGACCAGATCGTCCTCGACGACCTCGACCTCAGCATCGGGACCGACGGGTCGGTGGTCACCGCACTGCTCGGTCCGTCCGGGTGCGGCAAGTCGACCCTGATCCGGGCCATCACCGGCATCGAACGCCCGAGTGCCGGCGTGATCAGTTTCGACGGGGTCGATCTCGCCGACGTGCCCACCCATCGCCGTGACTTCGGTGTGGTGTTCCAGGACGGCCAACTCCTGCCGGGGAGAACGGTGTCGGCGAACATCGGCTACGGCCTGCGTGCGCGCCGATGGTCCCGGTCGGCGACCGCCCAGCGCGTCGACGAGCTGCTCGACCTGGTCGGCCTGCCCGGTCTCGAGGACCGGCCGGTGTCCGAGCTCTCCGGCGGTCAGGCGCAGCGGGTCGCCCTCGCCCGCGCACTCGCGCCCAATCCCCGACTCCTCCTGCTCGACGAACCGCTGTCCTCGCTGGACCGTCGCCTGCGTGAACGTCTGGCCGTCGACATCGCCGAGATCCTCCGAGCAGCAGGTACCCCCACGATCCTGGTGACGCACGACCATCAGGAGGCGGCGGTCCTGGCCGATCGGATCGCGATCATGTCGCAGGGGTCCATCGTGCAGTCGGGAACCCCGGACGCGCTCTGGCGCACCCCGACCGATGAGTGGGTCGCGCGATTCGTCGGCTGCACCAGCATCGTCACCGCGCGGATGGACGGCGACGTCGCGGTCACCGCGGTCGGGCGTGTCACGCTGCCGGACCGCGATGCCGCCGAGACCGCGACGCAGCGGCAGTTGGGGCTACGACCGCGATCGCTGGTGGTGACGTCGACGTCCGCCGTGCTCGCGCGGGTGGAATCGGTTGCGGCCCTGCCCGAGGAGTACCTGCTGCAGATCCGGCTGCCGTCCGGTGCGCAGTACGCGGCGGTGTCCGACCGGGCGGTGTCGGTGGGCGACGAGGTCGCGGTGGCCCTCGACCCGGATCGCATCGCGGTGATCGGATGAGTCGGCTCGTCGTCGCGGGTGCGATCGTCGATTCCGGTCGGCTGCTGATGGCGCAACGCGCACGCCCGGAACATCTGGCCGGCCTGTGGGAACTGCCCGGCGGCAAGGTCGAGGTGGGGGAGACCACCGCGGACGCGCTACGCCGGGAACTGGACGAGGAACTGGACATCGAGGTGACGGTGGGCGAATCCGTCGGGGCGCCGGTCGACGTCGCCGACGGGGTCGCCCTCGTCGCGCTGCGTGCCGAACTGGTCGCCGGGACACCGCAGCCGCGAGAGCATCTCGCGATCCGGTGGGTCGACGCCGACGAACTCGCCGCGCTCTGCGCCCAGGGAGCCGTGGTTCCCGCCGACACGGCCTGGTTGCCCGATCTCGACGCGTTGCTACGAGGAGAGTAGGACTCATGTCATTGCCGCCGACCAGCCGCTTCGATCACGGGGACGAGACCGACCCGTTCGACAAGCAGGACCAACCCGCGCCGCGTCGCAACGCTCCGGCCTGGATCATCCTCGGATCCGCCGTGGTGCTCCTCGTCGTCGTGATCGGCGTGGTCATCGCGAGCGGGGGAGGTGACGACACCCCGGCTGCCCCCGCGGCCGCGAGCACCGTCACCGTCGAACGGACGGTGGCCCCGACCACGACCACCCCGTCGAGCAGTTCGGTCGCACCCCGACCCACCGCGTCGGCGGCCGACGGTGCCGGCGTCATGCCCGACGTCGTGTGCATGAATCTGCAGGCGGCGCAGGACCGCATCCAGAAGACCGGCGTGTTCTACTCCCGCAGCGAGGACGCCACCGGCAAGGGGCGAGCCCAGTTGTTCGATCGCAATTGGATCGTGGTCTCGCAGTCACCCGCGCCCGGTTCGCGCATCGGTGAGGGCGACGCAGTGCTGTCGGTGGTCAAGACCGACGAGCCCAACGACTGCTGAGGGCGAGCTCAGCCGGCGGTGATCTGTGTCAGGTCGGTGCGCAGCATCATCACGTTGTAGTCCGACCAGCGTGACGCGGTGAAGTACAGGTAGCGGTCGTCGCCGCCGGTGGCCGGGTACACGTACGGCGCGTAGACGCCGCCGAGCTGCTGGCGGGTGAGCAGCGTGATGGGTGCGCCGAACGGTCCCTCGGGCTTGGTCGCGGTGCGCATTGCTATGGTGCCGTTCGCCTCGTTGCCGTAGAGCATCAGGTACTTCTGCAGCCGGTTGTTCCAGGACACCGACATCTCGCTGACCGGTTCGGTGACAACCGCTTTCGACTTCGTGGTCTCCGATGACCAGGGATCGCCCGCGTCGCCGGTGTAGTACTCATACTTGCTCAGGTCGAGGATGTTGCCGGGCAGGAAGCGGCAGAGGAAGGCGGCGCCGTAGCGTCCGTTGGGGGTGCCGTACTGGTAGATGTACTGGTCCTCGCCACGGCCGCGCAGGTAGGCGTTCTGCTGGTATTTGCCGTTGCTGTCGTCGACCTGCTCGACACCGGGGATCGACACGGGCAGGTTGAGCCGCACCGTCTTCGGGTCGGTGGCCCACGTCTGACCGTTGTCCCGTGAGACCGCGATGGCCGAGCTGTTGGTCACCCACCGGCCCGGTCCGCCCCACTGACGGACCGACATGAAGTTCATGTACTGCACGCCGTCGATGGCGATCGCCGCGGTCGGGATGGTGGTCACCTCGACGCCCGAGACCTCCAGTGCCGGGATGGACTCGCTCGCGTAACGCGGTGTGGCCGAGGCGACGACGGCGCCGGACCGGACGTCACCGGGCACCCCGTCGCCGATCGTGACACCGTCGGCGGGATCGATGTCGGTGGTGCGCAGGATGAGGTTGTGTCGCCACTGCTGCCGCGGTGCGTTGCAGTCGCCGAAGGTGTCGCCGAACGCCATGAGGGTCTGTCCGGAGCCGTTGTCCCAGGAGATACCGAGGTCGGTACCGGAGATGCCGAAGCGGGTGTCGGTGCGGTTCGGCGACTTGCCGCCGGTCACCCATGCGACCGGACGGGTGTTGCCGGAGTTCACCACCGGGAGCGGCCCCTGGGCACTGCTCTTCCCCAGCAGGGGGCCGGCGCCGCTGCTGCCGAACGCGTTGCCGATCGCCTGGCCCAGCGGCGATGATCCGAGCAACCCCTCGTTGCCGCAGGGCGCGGCCGACGCCGGGCCGGCCAGACCGACGCCGGCGAGGGTGGCCGCGGCGGTGCAGACGGTGGTCATCAGGACGACGCTGCGACGTAGGGCGGACATGACACTCCTGACGTACTGAGCCCGCGATCGTCGACTCCCCGTCACATCTCTGTGACTCGTGTGACGGATGGGGCTAGTGGGATTTACCCGATGATGATCCCCGTCGTCCTGGCCCGCGCTCGCATCGAGAGATCGATTGCGGCCGAACAGATACCGGATCGTTACGGCGTACCGCAGGTCAGCGGACGGGGATCCGCGTGAGATCGGTGCGCAGCATCATCACGTTGTAGTCCTGCCAGCGCGACGCGGTGAAGTACAGGTACTGCCCGCCCGCGGGGGACCCGGCGTAGATGTACGGCGCGTAGACGCCGCTGAGCTGACCCGAGTTCAGCAGGGATGTCGGTGCGCTCCACGGTCCCTGTGGATCGGTCGCGGTGCGCAGCGCCAGCGAACCGTTCCCGTTGTTGCCCGCCAGCATGATGTAGCGCCCCAGGTAGGAGTTCCATGCGACCGACATCTCGCCCACCGGCTCACGCACGACGGCCTTCGACTTCGTC
This sequence comes from Williamsia phyllosphaerae, assembly GCF_014635305.1. Taxonomy (NCBI): domain Bacteria; kingdom Bacillati; phylum Actinomycetota; class Actinomycetes; order Mycobacteriales; family Nocardiaceae; genus Williamsia; species Williamsia phyllosphaerae. The sequence continues at coordinate 2,484,262 of NZ_BMCS01000001.1, forward strand.
TGATCGGGCGACCACGGCCTGGCCTTGTCGCCGGTGAAGTACTCGTACTTCCTCAGATCGAGGATGTCGGCGGGGCGGAACCGGGCGACGAACGCGGCGCCGAAGCGGCCGTTCGGGGTGCCGTACTGGTAGATGAAGCCGTCGCGGCCCCGGACGTACGCGCCCTGTTGGAACTTGCCGTTGCTGTCGTCGACGGCCTTGGCCCCCGCCGACGCGGAGATCAGGTTGGGCCGCACGGTCGACTGCGCGGTCGTCCAGGTCTGACCGTTGTCGCGGGAAACCGCCACGGCCGAGTAGTTGGTCACCCATCGTCCGGCGTCACCCCAGGAGCGGACCGACATGTAGTTCATGAACTGGATGCCGTTGATCGCGATCCCTGCGGTCGGGATCGTCGTGATCGCGACCCCCGGGATGCCCGGCGACGGAACGCTTTCCGACGCCCTGCGTGGGGCGCCCGCGGAGACCGAGGCACCCGAACGGACGTTGCCGGGGATGCCGGACGGGATGGTCACGCCGTCGCCCGGGGTGGTGTCAGAGGTTCGCAGGATCGTGTTGTGCCGCCACTGCTGCCCCGGCGCATTGCAGTCGCCGTAGGTGTCGCCGAACGCCATCAGGGTCTGCCCCGACCCGTTGTCCCAGGAGATGCCGAGATCGGTGCCGGAGATACCGAACCGGGTGTCGGTGCGGTTCGGCGACAGTGCACCGGTGACCCATCCGACGGTCCGCGTGTTGCCGGTCAGCACCCGCGGCAGCGGCTTCTGGTCGCTGCGTCGGCCGAGCAGGCCGCCGAGGCTGCTGCCGAACGCCAGGCTGGACCCGAAGATCCCCCGATTGCCACACGGCGCGGCCGAGGCCGGCGCGGTGACGCCGATGGTCGCGGCGACCGACAACGCCACGCTCGCGGTGGTGACGACAGCCAGAATCGAACGAAATCTCATCAAGGACCCCTCCCCGTTCTCGGGGAAGCGTACTGATGAGCGGGGCGGTGTCGACCCTTTTCGCCAGGTACGTCCGGTTCAGGCGGCGCGGGCCTTCTTCAGGGCCTTGGTGAACTGCTTGTTCGAGAACTCGTGGGCGTCCATCTTGCCGAGGCGGTGCAGCACGACGGGGCATGCGGCACACCGGGTCGACTTGCGGCAGCACTTCTTCTTCGGCTTCACCTTCGTGAAGGTCGCGGCGGTCACCTTTGCCATGGAACGGAGAAGACCTCACTGTCGTATCGCTGCACTGCCGGGGACGAACTTAGGTAAGCACACCCTATGTCGGCAGACATTAGCAGAGCGTTCATCGACGTTCTGAGCCTCTGTGACGGTCATCTCAACGGCCCTACCGATACCCTGGTGGGCGGTCAGGCGCCGTGCCCGGTCGTTTTCGTATGTCCAATACCCGAAAGACACGCCCAGTGAATGCTGCTCCGAACTTCCGTAACGTCGCAATCGTGGCGCACGTCGACCACGGCAAGACCACTCTGGTCGACGCGATGCTTCGACAGTCCGGTGTCTTCACCGAGCGGGAAGAGGTCGTCGACCGGGTGATGGACTCCGGTGACCTCGAGCGCGAGAAGGGCATCACCATTCTCGCGAAGAACACCGCCGTGCACCGTCGTCAGCCCGACGGAACCGAGGTCGTCATCAACGTCATCGACACCCCCGGCCACGCCGATTTCGGTGGCGAGGTCGAGCGCGGACTCTCCATGGTCGACGGTGTCGTGCTCCTCGTCGACGCCTCCGAGGGCCCGCTGCCGCAGACCCGCTTCGTGCTGCGCAAGGCCCTCGCCGCCTCGCTGCCGGTGATCCTGCTGGTGAACAAGACCGACCGCCCCGACGCCCGTATCGCCGAGGTCGTCTCCGAGAGCCACGACCTCATCCTCGATCTGGCCTCCGACGTCGACGAGGAGGCCGCCGAGGCCGCCGAACTGGCCCTCGACCTGCCCGTCCTCTACGCCTCGGGCCGCGCAGGCATCGCCAGCACCGTCGCGCCGGAGAACGGCAACGTACCCGAGGGCGAGAACCTCGATCCGCTCTTCGACATGCTGCTGTCCTACGTGCCCGCGCCCAAGGGTGATCTCGACGCGCCGCTGCAGGCCCACGTGACCAACCTCGACGCGTCGCCGTTCCTCGGCCGCCTCGCTCTGGTCCGTCTGTACGCGGGCACCCTGAAGAAGGGGCAGACCGTGGCCTGGATGCGTGAGGTCGACGGCGAGCCCGTCACCGAGCGCGCGAAGATCACCGAACTCCTCGTCACCGTCGGCGTCGCCCGCACCCCGGGTGAGACCGCCGTGGCCGGCGACATCGTCGCCGTCGCCGGTATGCCGGAGATCATGATCGGCGACACCCTCGCCGACGTGGACAACCCGATCGCCCTGCCGCGCATCACCGTCGACGAGCCCGCGATCTCGGTGACCATCGGCACCAACACCTCGCCGCTGGTCGGCCGGGTCAAGGGCCACAAGCTCACCTCGCGCATGGTCAAGGACCGTCTCGACAGCGAACTGGTCGGCAACGTCTCGCTGCGCGTCCTCGACATCGGGCGCCCGGACGCCTGGGAGGTCCAGGGCCGTGGCGAACTCGCGCTCGCGATCCTCGTCGAGCAGATGCGTCGCGAGGGCTTCGAGCTCACCGTGGGCAAGCCCCAGGTGGTCACCAAGCAGGTCGACGGCAAGCTGCACGAGCCCTTCGAGCACCTGACCATCGACGTCCCCGAGGAGTACCTGGGCGCCGTCACGCAGCTGCTGGCCGCACGCAAGGGCCGCATGGGCGACATGACCAACCACGGCAGTGGCTGGGTCCGCATGGAGTTCATCGTCCCGTCGCGTGGACTCATCGGTTTCCGCACCGACTTCCTCACCGAGACCCGCGGTACCGGCATCGCCAACGCCGTGTTCGACGGTTACGCGCCGTGGGCCGGCGAGATCCGCGCCCGCCACACCGGTTCGCTGGTCTCCGACCGCGCGGGTTCGGTCACCCCGTTCGCGATGATCCAGCTCGCCGATCGCGGAACGTTCTTCGTCGAGCCGGGTGCCGACACCTACGAGGGCATGGTCGTGGGTATCAACCCGCGCATGGAGGACCTCGACATCAACGTCACCAAGGAGAAGAAGCTGACCAACATGCGTCAGTCCTCCGCCGACGTGATGGAGACCCTCGCCAAGCCGATCAAGCTCGAGCTCGAGGCCGCGATGGAGTTCTGTACCGATGACGAATGCGTCGAGGTGACCCCCGAGGTCGTCCGCGTGCGCAAGGTCGACCTCGACGCCACCACCCGTGGCCGCGAGCGGTCGCGTGCCAAGGCCCGCAACGCGAACGTCTGATCGACGCGTCGGCGATGATGCTGAGGTGTTCGCGACGATGAGGTGCCGGGGCGCCGCACGGGTGATGTTCGCGCTCTGGTGCGTCGTCGCGGTCGCGACCGCGGCGTGTACCGCCGACCCACCGCCCCCGGTGCAGCAGTCGGAGGCCCCGCCGCCGCCGACCGACGTCCCGCAGGGGCAGACGATCTCGGTGGCCACCGACACGATCGGGGTGGGGTTCAACCCGCATCTGTCGGCAGATCAGAGTCCGGTCACCGCAGCGGTCGCCGCGATGACCCTGCCGAGCGCGTTCACTCCCGTCGCCACGCCGACGGGGGTGGCGTGGTTCCTCGACCCGGCGGTCCTGATCGGCGCCGAGGTGACCTCGCAGTCGCCGTTCACGGTGACCTATCGGATAGCCCAGGACGCCCAGTGGTCCGACGGGTTGCCGGTCACCGGCGAGGACTTCTCGTACCTGTGGGAGCAGATGTCGCGCCAGCCCGGCACCGTGGCCCCCGCCGGTTACCGCCTCATCGACGACGTCGCGTCCCGCGCGGGCGGCAAGGAGGCGGTGGTCCGCTTCAAGGCCCCCTACCCGGCCTGGCGTGAGCTGTTCACCTCGCTACTGCCCTCGCATGCCCTGCGCGGGGTCCCCGACGGTTTCCAGACGGGCATGGACTCCGGTCTGCCCGTCTCGGCGGGCCGGTTCGCGATCAGCGGCATCGACCCCAGCCGCGACGAGATCCGCCTGCAGCGCAACGACCGGTACTGGCGCACCCCCGCGGTCGTCGACCAGATCGTGCTGCACCGGGTGGGTACGTCCACCCAACTCGCCGAATCGGTGCGGTCGAGCGACACCCGGGTCGTCGCCGTGGCCGGCGGACCCGCCCTCGCCGGGAGCCTCGGGGCCATCCCCGGTGTCGTCACCGGACGAACCGCGGTCGGTCGATCGCTCGGCATCACGCTGAACACCCGGAGTCCGATCATGTCCGACGTCGCCGTGCGGCAGGGGATCCTCGGCCTGGTCGACACGCAGGTGCTCATCGACGCCGGTGCGGGCGCGGCCACGGTCACCCCGTTCGCCAACACCGTCTACCAACCGTCGGACCCGGGGTACTTCCTCGCCGACCGCTCGGTGCCCGACGCGGCCGCGGTCGCCGAATACTTCGCGACGGGCGGGTACTTCCCGGTGCCGGCGGCGGCGTCGACGAGCCCGCCGTCGTCGAGCGGCGCGAGTTCGCCGGCGACCGACGCGTCGGCGACCCCGACCACCACCCAGTCCGCCACCGACGGTGGATCGTCGACGGCCACGACCCTGCCGCAGGGCGTCGTGCCGCTGCAGCGCGGCGGCAAGACGCTCGAGGTACGCATCGGCGTCGTCGCCGGCGACACCCGCACCCGCGCCGCCGCCGACAGTCTGAGCGACCAGCTGCGCGGAGCGGGCGTCCTCGCCGAGGTACGGGCGCTGTCCGCGCCCGAGCTCTACGGCACCGCCCTCACCGATCCGTCCGTCGACATCGTCGTGGGATGGCAGTCGGCGGGGGTCTCGCCGGCCACCCGACTCGCGTCGAGCACCGAGTGCGACACACCGCGATCCGGTGCCCCCGGCACCTCGGCCACCCCGACGCCGAGCGGCGTCGTACCCACCACCGTCGCGCCCAGCGCATCGCCGACGACCACCCCGGACCGCTCGTCGGCGACGGGCGACGAGCGCTACGCGAGCAATGTCTCCGGACTCTGCGACCGGACCCTGGCCGATCTGGCGAACCGGGCGCTGAGCGCCGCCGACCCGACGACGACGCTGCGTGAGGCAGAGACCGCCGTCGCCGCACAACACGTCTACCTACCGGTCTTCCAGGACTCGGTGCTGACCGCGGTCGGGCCGGGCACGACGAACGTCCGCCTCGACGGTCCCGTGGCCACCGGCATCTTCGGCAACAGCGGCACGTGGGGGATCGACCGGGGATGACGTCTGTGACACACGGCTCGCGGTCGCGCCGCCTGATGGTCGTGCACGCCCATCCCGACGACGAGTCGATCATGACCGGGGGCATCATCGCCCGATATCTCGCCGAGGGCGCCGAGGTCACCGTCGTGACCTGCACCCTGGGCGAGGAGGGTGAGGTCATCGGTGACCGGTGGGCCGGACTGGCCGCCGACGGTGGTGCCGACCAACTCGGCGGATACCGCGTACTGGAACTGACGCGCGCACTCGACGCCCTCGCGGCCCCGGGCACGTCTCTCGTCCCGACGTTCCTCGGTGGCGCCGGTCGCTGGCGGGACTCCGGGATGGCCGGGTCGCCCGCCGCTGAGCATCCGCGCGCGTTCACCAACGCCGCACCGGACGAGCCCGTCACCGCCCTGGCCGACCTGATCCTCGCGCTGCGCCCGCAGGTGCTCGTCGGCTACGACCCCGCGGGTACCTACGGTCATCCCGATCACGTCGAGGTCCACCGCATCTGCGGTGCGGCGATCGACGAGGCCCGCACCCGCGGATGGTCGGTGGCCAAGCACTACTGGTCGGTCACCGAGGCGACCGCGCTCGAGCGAGGCCTCGACGGCGTCGACACGCGGGTGCCCGAGGGCTGGCGGATGCCGCTGGCCGACGAACTGCCGCGCTACCCCGACGCCGACATCACCACCGGTGTCGACGTCCGCGACGTCTTCGAGCGCAAGGTCGATGCCCTCGCCGCACACGCAACCCAGGTGACGGTGGCGCCGAGTCGCACCGAGTACGCGCTGTCGAACAACATCGTGCAGCCCATCCACCCCGAGGAGCACTTCATCCTCGTCGAGGGCGCGCTCGAGCCGCCCGCTCCCGGCGAGCGTGAGACCGATCTGTTCGGGCCGTCCACCGTGGACTCGTGACGATGCGCCCGGTCGATCGCGTGCTGCTCGCGGTCCTCACGCTCGACGGTTTCATCGTGGGCCTGCTCAGCGTGGCGTTCCTCAACGTCTACGTCGGTTCGGTCCCGGTGCCGGCGACCGCCCTGATCGGTGGCCTCGCCAACGGTGTGCTGCTGTGGTTGGCGGCCGGACACACCGACACCCCGGCGCGCATGCTGCCGTTGGGGGGATGGGTGATCGCCATGGGTTTCGGGCTCTTCGCAGGCCCGGGCGGGGATGCGTTGCTGTTCACCGACTGGCGCACGTTGCTGCTGGTCGTGTTCGGTGCCGGGATCCCGGTGGTGGTGTCCTGGTCGGGGCGTCTGCCGGAGCCGCGCGGCACCTCCTAGGGCGGATCAGGGGGCGCAGATGACCACCCGGGGCTGCGATGGCGCATGATCGATGGGTGACATCCGAACCCCGTGAGTCAGCTGATCTACCGACCCCCACCTTCGTGGGCGGTCCGACATCGCAGCGCGAAGACACCGCGTCCGCCGAAGTCGCGCCCACACCGTCGGCGATGCGGCGCGCGTTGCGCCGCGTTCGCGACGGCGCGACGATCAACGTCGACGAGGCGAGCGTCCTGCTCGCCGCCCGCGGTGCCGACCTCGCCGATCTGTCGGCGTCGGCGGGACGGGTCCGCGACGCGGGCCTGACCGCGCAGGGACGCGATCACCAGGTCACCTACTCCCGCAAGGTGTTCATCCCGCTGACCCGTCTGTGTCGCGACAAGTGTCACTACTGCACGTTCGTCACCGTCCCGGGCAAGCTCGCCCGCGAGGGACACGGCGCCTTCCTGGAGATGGACGAGGTCCTCGACATCGCCCGCCGCGGCGCCGAGCTGGGGTGCAAGGAGGCGCTGTTCACCCTCGGCGACCGCCCCGAGGACCGGTGGCCCGAGGCCGCCCAGTGGCTCGACGAGCGTGGCTACGACTCGACCCTGGACTACGTGCGTGCGGCGTCGATCCGGGTCCTCGAGGAGACCGGTCTGCTGCCGCACCTCAACCCCGGGGTGATGACGTGGGAGGAGATCTCCCGTCTCAAGCCGGTCGCCCCGTCGATGGGCATGATGCTCGAGACCACCGCGCGCAGGCTGTTCACCGACAAGGGGGAGTGCCACTACGGCAGTCCCGACAAGGACCCCGAGGTGCGCAAGCGCGTCCTGGTCGACGCGGGCCGGTTGTCGGTGCCGTTCACCACCGGGATCCTCGTGGGAATCGGTGAGACGCGGTACGAGCGCGCGGAGTCCCTCCTCGAGATCCGGTCGACGCACAAGGCTTTCGGTCACATCCAAGAGGTGATCATCCAGAACTTCCGGGCCAAGTCGGACACGGCGATGCGCTCGGTGCCCGACGCCGACATCGACGAGTTCATCGCCGCGGTCGCCGTCGCGCGGGTTCTGCTCGGACCGTCGATGCGGATCCAGGCGCCGCCGAACCTGGTGTCCGCGCAGGAGTGCGCCGCGCTGATCGCGGCCGGCGTCGACGACTGGGGCGGCGTCTCGCCGTTGACCCCAGATCACGTGAACCCCGAGCGGCCGTGGCCCAACCTCGACGCGCTCGCCCAGATCACCGCCGACAGTGGCTACACGCTGACCGAACGTGTTGCGGCGCAACCACAGTATGTCTTGGCCGGACAACCGTGGATCGATCCGCGGATCACCGGACACGTGCGCGCCCTGTCCGATCCCGTGACCGGTCTGGCCGCCGACGTCATCCCCGTCGGCCTGCCCTGGCAGGAACCCGACGAGGACTGGCAGTCCACCGGGCGCGTCGACCTGCACACCGCCATCGACTCCGAGGGCCGCAACACCGAGACCCGCAGCGACCTCGGCAGTGCGTTCGGCGACTGGGACACCGTGCGCGAGCAGGTGCTGGCCCTGTCGGCCGACGCCGCGGCGGCACCCGCCCGCCTCGACGCCGACGTGCTCACCGCGCTGCGCAACGCGGAGAGGGATCCGGCCGCGTGCAGCGACGCCGACTACCTCGCGCTCGCCACCGCCGACGGCGACGGACTCGAAGCGCTTGTCGCGCTGGCCGACTCGCTTCGCAAGGAGGTCAACGGCGACGACGTGACCTACGTGGTGAACCGCAACATCAACTTCACCAACATCTGCTACACCGGATGCCGGTTCTGCGCGTTCGCGCAGCGAAAGGGCGATGCCGACGCCTACACGCTCTCGGCCGACGAGGTCGCCGACCGGGCGTGGGAGGCACACGTCGCCGGCGCCACCGAGGTCTGCATGCAGGGCGGCATCGATCCGGAGTTGCCCGTCACCGGCTACGCCGATCTGGTGCGGGCGGTGAAGGCGAAGGTGCCCTCGATGCACGTGCACGCGTTCTCACCGATGGAGATCGTGAACGGGGCGTCACGGGGTGGACAGAGCGTGCGGGAATGGCTCACTCAGCTGCGCGAGGCCGGACTCGACACGATCCCCGGCACCGCGGCGGAGATCCTCGACGACGAGGTCCGCTGGGTGCTCACCAAGGGCAAGCTGCCCACCGCGTCCTGGATCGATGTGGTCACCACGGCCCACGAGGTGGGCCTGCGGTCGAGCTCGACGATGATGTACGGCCACGTCGACGCGCCGAAGCACTGGGTCGGCCACCTCAACATCCTGCGCGGCATCCAGGACCGCACCGGCGGTTTCACCGAGTTCGTGCCGCTGCCGTTCGTGCACCAGAGCTCGCCGCTCTACCTGGCGGGAGCATCGCGACCGGGTCCGACCCACCGCGACAACCGCGCGGTGCACGCCCTCGCGCGCGTCATGCTGCACGGGCGCATCGACAACATCCAGACCAGCTGGGTCAAGCTCGGCACGGCCGGCACCCAGGTGATGCTGCAGGGCGGCGCCAACGACCTCGGCGGCACGTTGATGGAGGAGACCATCTCCCGCATGGCCGGGTCGCAGCACGGCTCGGAGAAGACCGTCGCCGAGTTGCGGTCGATCGCCGAACAGATCGGCCGCCCCGCGCGGGAGCGGACGACCGTCCACGCCCGACGCGAGACGGCCGCCTGATGGCGCAGCGCACGATCAGCGACCGCGACGTCGCACGGGTGCTCCACACCGCGACCGGGGTGATCAACCCGGTTCTCGACATCGTGGAGGGCTGCGATGTCCTGGGTGTGAAACACCTGACGTTCACCGACTCGGCCGACGACGACTCGCTGCTGGCCAAGGCCACCGACTCGCTGCGCTGGGTCACCGACCACACCGGTCTACCCGGCACCGCGACGTGGGCGAAGTGGAACGTCGAGCAGCGCACCGAGTGGTGGGTCGGCCGCGTCGGTCGGCTCAGCACGGTCCTGGTGGCCTATCCCGGTGTGTTCGGGGCGATCTCGAACCGTCTGCCGCTGCAGGATCTGCTCGGGTTCGCACAGCAGGCGTTCGTCATCTGCGCGGTCCAGCGGGTGCACGGGGTGCGCGACCGGTATGAACAGACGGATCAGCTCGTCGCCGTCCTGTGTGATCGGATCGTCGACTCCCGAACGCTGCTGTCGCAGCCGGCGCAGGACTCGTCGTCACCCTCCGCCGACATCGAGAAGGCGGTGGACGCCGCGCAGGATCGCACACGGTCGCTGAGCCCGGCCGGCATCGTGAAGGCGGTGTGGGCGACGGTCGCCCTCCTGCGGTCGATCTCCGACGTGCTCTCGCACCGCCCGTCACCGAAGCAGCCGTGGCGGTTGCTCAGTGCGCTTCCGGTGGTCGGTGCGGTGGCCGACTACGTGGGGGAGCGCTCGGCCCTGCGACGCGCATCCGAGGCCGCCGTGGCCAGTCTGCGGGCCCCGGTCCGCGTCTGACCGCGCGCCGATCAACCGGTGGCGGCGATGACCCGCCCGGTCGCGGTGTCGTACAGCCGGATTCCGCACGGCCCCGATCCGACGATGCGGGTCCCGTCGCCGGAGAACTGCGCCGTGGTCCCGAGGTTGCACCGCTGCGCATCGGTGGCCGCCTGCAGCGTTCTCCCGGTGGTCGGATCTGCGCTGTCGTACAGCGCGAGCCCGCACCCCGCGATCATGAACGTCGTCCCGTCCGGGCTGTACTCGACGGTGGTTCCCGGCGTCGAGAACTCGGTGGTGCATTGTCGCGGGTCGGGTAACGCGATGTCGTGGGATCGGCGAGGTGCCGTGGCATCGAAGGTGGTCAGCGTCTGGCGTTGGTAGGGGGCCTGATCCCCTGTGGTGGAGACGGTTCGGGTGGTGAGCACCGCAATCGACGTGCCGTCTGAACCCAGGGCGGTGTCGAAACGGTCCTCGCCCGCGCCGTCGGAACGGGCCAGGGTCGTCATCCGGCCGCGTGAGGTGTCGTACATCCACACGGTGGTGCCGGCCGCCGGTTGGCCTGGCCCCGCCGGTGGCGAGATCGTCTGCCCGACCGCCACCGGGCTCCCCTCTCGCACCGCCACGTTCCGGATCGTGGATTGCCCGGTGCCGCTGCCCTTGTCGATGTCGGTACGCGCGAGGAGCTCGCCGGTCGACGCCGACCACGTCGCGACACCGGCAAAGGTCGTCGAGGTCGTCTGCGCGCCGGATCGAGGGGATGTGAACCCTGCGACGATCGTGTCGCCGTCGGGTGTGTAGGCCAGCGCCGGTGGGAAAGCCATGCGGGCCGCGGTGATGGATTCGAGGGTGTGGTCGATGGTGGCTGTGCCCGCGTTCCACAGGCGGACGATCCGTCGGACGCCGTCGTACGGCTCGCCCGGCGGCCCGGCGAAGTCGTTGCCCGCGTAGGTGGTGATCTGCGTGCCGTCAGGACCGACCGCGAACATCGATCGGGTGGCCGGGGTGTTGCCCAGAGGACCGCCGCCGTCGGTGCCGTCAGGATTGCCCTCCCCTGGTCGGGCGTAGGTCGCGATGAGGCGGCCCGTCGTGATGTCCCAGGCGCGCAGGAGCGCGCCACGGTGATGCGGATCATCGGTGACGACCCTGGATCCGTCGGGGGTGAACGCCATGGCCGTGGGCCGCGGGATCGGGGCCGTCAGCACCCGGGCGCCGGACCGTGCGTCCCAGACCCACAGCTCGGTGGGGCCGTGGCGCGACACGGCCGAACCGGCGCCGTACCCGACCCCGGGGGTGACTTCCCGTCCGGCGAGTGACTCCACGACGGCGGCGACACGGGTGCCGTCGGGAGAGAGGGCGACCGGGTACACCTCACGGCCGGCGAGACTGCCGAGAAGACGCGTCGCTCCGGTGGTCGACGCCGACGCGTCGTCGGTGAACGCCGGTGACTCGAGCGGGCCCGTCGACATCGAGAGGTCCGACGGGCCGGCGGTGTCCGACGTCGTGCACCCGACGAGGCACGCCGCGACGGTTACCGCGGCGCCGGCCAACCGTGCGACGGTGTCCGTCTGTCCGGCCATGCGAGTGATCTTCCCGCGATTCCCGCTGTTGGGCTCTCGTTCGCCGCTTTTGGGCTGTTGTCGCAGCACGCAGCAGAACGTGGGCCCAACGCGCGGGAACGAAGGCCCAACGCGCGAACGGCTCACCCGGCGTCGGTCAGTCGGCGACCAGCTGCACTCGCGACCCGAAGTGGGCCTCGGTGCCACCCTCGCGTTGACGGCCGATGACGTACCGGCCCGGCGCGATACCGGTAGCCCCGTGCTCGGGGTGGATCAGGTACGCGACGACCTCGGTGTCGAGGATTCCCAGGGCGAGGCCGCGGGTGTCGTGCACGGGGGTCGACCACGTGCAGATCCCCGTGTCGGCGACGAGGCTGTGCGGGTTGCCTCCGGCCGCACTGCGCAGCAATTCGATCCCCGACAGTGGCACGTCGGCCGACCGCGACCAGGCGACGGTGGTGACCGCGTCCGCCAGGAGTCGATGGGGGACCACGATGAGATCGCCCTGGGCCTGCAGCCCGTCGATCACGGGGATGGACACCGAGCGGTCGAGATGGTCGAGGACGTCGAGTCCGGTGAGGTCGGTGAGAGTGGACAGGGTCATCACGTTCATGGGGGCACCTTGGGTCGATGAATGGGCTTGTGTCGATGGGTGGAACGGGGCTCGAGATGTGGTCATGTTCTGCGGGCGAGCCGGGCGTAGTCAGAACCGCGGATGCCGTAGGTCCAGCCCGCGGCGTCGAGCGCCGAGCCGATCCACGGGGGCACGCGCAGTCCGTAACGCCTGCGCTGCCCGTCCCGTTCGGTGGAACCGTTGACCACGAGCAGAATTCGTTCGCGACGCCCCCAGCCGTCCGGCGTCGTGTAGAGCCGCAGCCGGTTCCCGGTGTTACCGGGATCATCGGCCTGATCGATCTCGTCCAGCCCGGCGGTGTCGACGTAGGTGTCCCATCCGATGCGTTCGATGGCGCACCGGCGGACCTCGACATTGCGTTCGCGGGCGATCCGCTCGACGGTCGGTTCGCGCACGACCCATGCCGGGATGATCGTCCCGTGATGGGCGAAAACCTGTTGACCGTCCGTGAATTCGATCGCCGGCTCGTCGTCGCGATGTAGACGCTGCTGGTTGAACTGCCCGTTCGGCGCGGTCTCGGTGTGCAGGGCAGTCGGTCGCTCCGCCATCACGCACACGTCGTCGAAGGCCCACCACCATCCGGTCGCACGGGTGAGAGTGGCGAGCACCGCGAGAAGGTCGAGGTCCTCGGGTCGGAACATCGCGAGCCGCGAGCGTCGGTAGTAGTCGTAGTACGCGACGCGGTGGGCTTCCTGCTGCCCGTACCAGGTCACCGCGCCGACGAACGGCGGCATGAGGGTGCGTATCGCGGCGGCCACGCCATCGAACAGGCTGGTGTGCAACGAATCCCAGATCGACGCACGGAGGAACTGGTAGGCGCTCATCGCGGTGTCCTCCGAGACCCGCCACGAGGGCACTCCCGGGATCGCCGTCATCTGGCGCTCACCCCAGGGGGTGCGATGGGCCCCCGCTATCCGCGCGTTCATGCGGGTACGGGACGCGGAGAGCATGTGGGCGATGCGGGTCGGAGCGCCGTCGAGGCTGTCGATGCTGATGGACACCACGTCGGCCCGGCCCATCGTGGACATCAGCTCCTGGGCGGCCGGTGGTGAGGTCGTCCAGACGAACTCGGGCTCGCGACATCCTGCCCGCCGATACAGTTCTGCGACAGCAGATTCCGCCGCGGCGCGGTCGGAGGGATGAGCGAGGGTCCCACAGGAGAGCCACGCATCACGATACGTGGACAGATCAGGTATCGGCCCGGATTCGGGATCGGTGCGGGTGGGGAACGGGATTCGCGGTGGTCGAGTGACTGTGCGAATCGGTGCGGCGCTCACGCGATGGTGGCGGAATCCGCCTTTCCGGTGGTCATGCCATCAAAGGTGACACGTACGGTCGCCGAACGCAAGACCCGCGTGCACCGATGTCTCAGACCGCGCCCGCCTCGACCAGTGCCTCATAGCCACCGATGACGTCGGTTGCGCGATGTAATCCCAACTGCTGCAACGCCGCCGCGGCCAGGCTGGAGGTATAGCCCTGCTGACACAGCACGATCCAACGGACATCGTGATCGACGGCCTCGGGAATCTTGGCGTCGCTGGCGGGGTCGCACCGCCACTCCAGGACGTTGCGTTCGATGACCAGGGCGGCGGGCGCCTCGCCCTCGGCGGCGCGCTGCGCGGCCGGGCGGATGTCGACGAGGATGCCGCCGGCGGCGAGTTCGTCGCGGACGTTCTCGGCGGGCAACCGGACGAGGGACTCGCGTGCGGTCAGGAGCAGGTCGTCGATCGTGGTCATCAGTCCTTCAGTCTTTTTCGGGCACGTCGGTCAACTCGGTGCGCACACGCCGGATCGACTGCGCCTCGGTGACCTCGTAGTAGGACATCGCGGTGAGCGGCGGTGAGTACGCGTGCACACTCAACGTCGGCTCAGCACTGCTCGGCGTGGCCGGATTACGCATCACATCGTGCACCCATCCGAGCGGGAACGATGCCTGATCCCCGGCATCGAGCGTGCGTGCCCGCAGATCGCGCCCCGTCCATCGGTACTCGGTGAGCGAGCCCGACAGCACGGTCAGCGCCCCGAACGAGCCGGCGTGATCGTGGAGCTCGGTGGAGACGTTGGGAGTCCAGCTGATCAGCCACAGGTCGAGGTCGTCGTCGGCGTGCAGGCGGGTCGACCACCGCGACACCTCGTCCCAGCGGGCCGGCAGCACGTGGTCGTAGTGTCCGTCGAGCACGTCGGCGGCCGTCTGGTCGGTCAGGCGCAGCAGATCGGCGGGACGCAGTCGCGTCGGCAGGGTGGAGGTGCGGCGGTCGTGCGTGGGGGTCGGTCCGAGGGTCGTGGTCATCGTCGAGAACTCCGTGAGTCGCAGGTGGACAGGTCGGGGTTGCTCAGCTGCGACAGCGTCGCGACGTCGGGTGGTGGATCACCAGGTCAGAGTGCCTGTGAACACCGCGCGGGACGAGGGTTAGGTCCACCCTGATTCGAAGGTGACCGCCAGGGGGTGCGCTCGGCGGGTGCTGTTCGTCTCATCGCGCGTGGCTGACGTGCGCGGGGACGGCTGCGCGGGTGCCCCCGGTTTGTGACCACGACCGGGGCGGACGGATACTGGTGGGTGGACACGTGGCCCTACACCAGGGTTCCGTTGCGGGCGCGTACTGCCCTACGCGCGATACGTGAGGAGAGAACCGAGTTGACGTACATCATCGCCGAGCCGTGTGTGGACCTGCTGGACAGGGCCTGCGTCGAGGAGTGCCCGGTGGATTGCATCTACGAGGGCGACCGGATGCTGTACATCCAGCCCGACGAATGCGTCGACTGTGGCGCTTGCGAACCGGTCTGCCCGGTCGAGGCCATCTTCTACGAGGACGACGTCCCCGATGAGTGGGAGCCCTACGTCAACGCCAACGTCGACTTCTTCGACGACCTGGGTTCGCCCGGTGGTGCGAGCAAGGTCGGCAAGACGTCGCACGACCCCGCGTTCATCAAGGGCCTGCCCCCGATGAACACCGAAGAAGACTGACGGAAACGCCCGGCGAGTGACCGAGCAGCAGACGCCCCGGACCGGTCGGCGGGCGGTCAGTGCGGGTCTTCCCGATTTCCCCTGGGATTCGCTGACCGACGCGAAGGCGCTCGCGGCCTCGCATCCGGAGGGCATCGTCGACCTGTCGGTCGGCACCCCGGTCGACGCCATCGCCCAGGTCATCCGACGCGGACTCGACGCCGGTGCGTCGTTCCCCGGGTATCCGACGACCGCCGGGACCGCCGATCTGCGGGTGGCGGCGGTCGCGGCCCTGAAGCGGCGGTACGGCATCGGGTCGGTCGAGGAGTCCGCGGTGCTGCCGGTCATCGGGACCAAGGAGGCCATCGCCTCGGTCATCTCGATGCTGGGTTTCGGTCCCGGCGACGACATCGTCATCCCCGAGATCGCCTACCCCACCTATGAGGTGGGAGTGCTGCTGGCCGGTGCGCGTCCGGTCCGCGCCGACTCCCTGCTCGCCCTCGGCCCGACGCGGCCGGGTGCGATCTTCATCAACTCGCCGTCGAACCCGACCGGCAAGGTGCTCGGGGTCGAGCATCTGCGCAAGGTGGTCACCTGGGCGCGCGAGCGCGGGACCGTCGTCATCTCCGACGAGTGTTACCTGGGCCTGGCCTGGGACGCCAAGGCCATCTCGATCCTGGATCCCCGGGTGTGCGACGGCGACGTCACGGGGCTGCTCGCGGTGCACTCGCTGTCGAAGATCTCGAATCTGGCCGGGTATCGGGCCGGTTTCTTCGCCGGCGATCCCGACCTGGTCCGCGAGTTGCTCGCGGTCCGCAAACACGCGGGCATGATCGTGCCCTACCCGGTCCAGACCGCGATGGTCGCGGCGCTGACCGACGACGACCACGTCGATGCGCAGCGCGAGCGCTACCTCAACCGGCGGGTGGTCCTGTCCACCGCGGTGCGCCACGCCGGGTTCCGGATCGACCATTCCGAGGCCGGTCTGTACCTGTGGGCGACGCGCGACGAGCCGTGCCGCGACACCGTCGACTGGTTGGCGCACAAGGGGATCCTGGCCGCGCCGGGGGAGTTCTACGGTCCGGCCGGCACGAAGCACGTGCGACTCGCGCTCACCGCGACCGACGAGCGCATAGCCGCTGCAGCCGCGCGTCTCGCCCCCGCCTGACCCGCCGCCGACCGGGGCCCAAACCACCCGTCGAGCGGGCCGAAGCGACCCGTCGAGCGTGCCGAAACGACCTGTCGAGCGTGCCGACGGCGCGAAACCACGGCACGGTCGGCACGAAGTTACGGCACGGTGGGCGGGTTATTACGGCACGGTGGGCGGGTTATTACGGCACGTTCGACGGGGTCAGTCGTTGGCGTGCAGAGCCGCGTTGAGGGCGATGCCGTCGCCCTTCCAGGGCACGACCTCGACAGCGCCGCTGACGCTGTTGCGACGGAACAGCAGGTTGTTGGTCCCGGACAGATCGCGCGCCTTGACCGCGGTGCCGTCCGGTCCGGTGACCTTCGTCCCCGCGGTGACGTAGAGGCCCGCCTCGATCACGCAGTCGTCGCCGAGCGAGATCCCGCAGCCGGAGTTCGCGCCGAGTAGGCAGCGCTCACCGAGCGATATGACCTGCGTGCCACCGCCGGACAGCGTGCCCATGATCGATGCGCCGCCGCCCACGTCGGAGCCGTCGCCGACGACGACACCGGCCGAGATGCGCCCCTCGACCATCGAGTTGCCGAGCGTGCCCGCGTTGAAGTTCACGAAACCCTCGTGCATCACCGTGGTGCCGCTCGCGAGGTGTGCTCCCAGGCGGACGCGGTCGGCGTCACCGATGCGGACGCCGCTGGGCACCACGTAGTCGACCATCCGCGGGAACTTGTCGATGCTGTTGACCGCGACGGGGCCACGTGCGCGCAGCCGGGCCCGGGTGAGCTCGAAACCCTCGACGGCGCAGGGGCCGTGGTTGGTCCACACCACGTTGCTCAGCAAGCCGAACGTGCCATCGAGATTCAACCCGTGCGGAGTGACCAGCCGGTGCGACAGCAGGTGCAGGCGGAGGTAGACGTCATGGGCGTCGACGGGCGCCGCCGACAGGTCGGTGATGGTGGTGCGGACCGCCACGGTGCGCACGCCACGTGCCTGATCGGTGCCGACGAGGGCCTGCAGTTCCGGGGGAACGTCGTCGCCCGTGAGGGCTGTGGTCCCGGCCGCGCCCGTCACCGCGCCCAGTTGGGGCGCGGGAAACCAGGTGTCGAGCACCTGACCGTTGTCGGTGATGGTGGCAATTCCGTGCCCGGTCGCAGACGATGCTTCACTCACGGGTCGCAACCTTACCGGTGAGCTCAGTCCTCGCTGACCTGCAGCCGGAAACGATCGCGCTTGGTGTGCAGGTCCCAGAGGTGCCCGGCGAGCGCCTCGGGGCTCTTGTCCGGGTCGTCGGCGCTGATGGCGCCACCGATGATCAGCTGCGAGACCTGGATGCCCTCCTCGGCGAGCTCCTCGTTGAGCAGCTGCGCGTAGGCGGCCTGTCCGGCGAAAGCGATCGACGTACCGGTGACCGCGCGCCCGGGCTTGACCGCCGAACCGCCGTTCACGAACAGGATGGTGCCCTTGTTCTCGCCGAGGAAGCGCATACCGGGCAACACCTGGTGCACGGCCGCGATCGGGCCGTAGATCGAGAACTCGACCGGCCCGACCATGTCGGCAGGAGTCGTCTCGAGCACCGGTCGCATGAAGTCCTTCTGCGGCAGCGGGCTGTACTGCAGCACCTCGATCGGTCCGAGGGTCTCGGTGACCTGCTCCAGGGCCGTCGCGATGGACACCGGATCGCGGACGTCGGCCGCGAAACCCCGAGCCGACACACCGTCTTTCGCGAGGCTGTCGGCGAGCGCGTCCACGCGGCCCTGGTTCCTCGAGATCAGACCGACCGAAAAGCCCTCGGCACCGAACTTCCGTGCCACAGCCGCTCCGAGTCCTGCTCCTGCTCCGATGATCGCCAGTGATGTCATGACCGGTGCAACCCGCTGGTCGCCGACGACTATTCCCGGGCGTCTGTGCATGGGTGGTGCCGCCGCGGCGGTCGATTAGCCTCGGAGACCATGACCGCCGCCATCCCGCTGGATCTGTCCGCCGATCCCATCGACCTGACCGCCGCGTTGGTCGACATCGCCAGCGAGTCCCACCACGAGGCGGCCATCGCCGACGCCGTCGAGCACGCGATCCGGGAACAGACGTCGGGGTTCGAGGTGCTGCGGCACGGCAACCGGGTGCTGGCCCGCACGAATCGTGGCCTGGCGTCGCGCGTGATCCTCGCCGGTCATCTCGACACCGTGCCCATCGCCGACAACGTGCCCAGCCGACGCGAGTCCGACGGCCCGGAGGGTGACGTCCTGCACGGGTGCGGCACGGTCGACATGAAGTCCGGTGACGCGGCGTTCCTGCACCTGGCCGCGACCATGGCCGACTGCGCGCACGACCTGACGCTGATCTTCTACGACTGCGAGGAGATCGCGGCGGTCCACAACGGCCTCGGGTTCATCGAGCGCGAACTGCCGGACTGGCTCGTCGGCGACGTCGCCATCCTGGGCGAGCCCACGGCCGGGCTGATCGAGGCGGGGTGTCAGGGGACGCTGCGGGTGCGTCTGACCGCGCGCGGCACCCGGTCGCACTCGGCCCGATCGTGGATGGGCGACAACGCGATCCACAAACTGGGTCAGGTGTTGCAGGTGTTGGCCGACTACCGACCCCGTCGAGTCGACATCGACGGGTGTGAGTACCGCGAGGGGCTGTCCGCCGTCGCGATCACCGGTGGCGTCGCGGGCAACGTCATCCCCGACGCCGCCGCGGTGGACGTCAACTTCCGCTTCGCCCCCGACCGCTCCGCCGACGCCGCGTACGCGCACGTGCGAGAGGTCTTCGCCCGTCAGATCGATTCCGGGACAGTCGAGATCGAGCTCACCGATTCGGCCCCCGGTGCGCTGCCCGGTCTGTCGCACCCGGCGGCGCAGGCGTTGGTCGCCGCGGCGCACGGTCAGGTCCGGGCGAAGTACGGCTGGACCGACGTCTCCCGCTTCGCCGCGATGGGCATCCCTGCGGTGAACCTGGGTCCCGGCGACCCCAACCTCGCGCACCGTCGTGACGAGCGGGTACCGACCGCGCAGATCACCGCGGTGACCGACACGCTGCGCCGATACCTGTCCACCCCGGCCTGATTGCTAGCGTCTGCTGATGGCACAGAGTGATCGAGTCCCGGGTGATCGCGACACCCAGGTCTCCTATTCCGGCGCAACACGTTTCCGGGTCGACGCCGCGACGATCGAGACCACCACCGACCGTCGGCTGCTCGACGAGGAGCCCGACACCACCTCGTGGCACCGCGACCGCACCGAGAAGGACCCCTGGCGCGTGCTGCGCATCCAGTCGGAGTTCGTCGCCGGCTTCGACGCCCTGTCCCGGGTCGGCGGCGCGGTCACGGTCTTCGGATCGGCACGGACCCCGCGGGAGTCGCCCGAGTACGCCCTGGGCGTCGAGCTCGGGGCCGCCTTGGCCGAGGCCGGTTTCGCGGTGATCACCGGGGGCGGCCCCGGCGCGATGGAGGCCGCCAACAAGGGTGCGTGCGAGGCGGGTGGTCAGTCGATCGGGCTGGGCATCGAGCTGCCGTTCGAGCAGAGCCTCAACGACTGGGTCGACCTCGGCGTGAACTTCCGCTACTTCTTCGCGCGCAAGACCATGTTCGTGAAGTACGCCCAGGCGTTCGTCTGCCTGCCCGGCGGATTCGGGACCATGGACGAACTGTTCGAGGCGCTCACCCTGGTGCAGACCAAAAAGGTCACACGCTTCCCGATCGTGCTCCTGGGCACGGCGTTCTGGGGCGGCCTCGTCGACTGGATCACCACGACCCTGGTGGCCGACGGCAAGGTCTCCGAGGCCGACGTGTCGCTGCTGCACGTCACCGACAGCGTCGCCGAGACCGTCGATCTCATCGCGTCTGCGGCCGCCGAGCGCGCCCGGCGTGAGGAGTCGGCGCGATGAGTGCCGTGTGCGTGTACTGCGCCTCGGGGCCGGTCGAGGACCGCTACCTGCAGCTCGCCGCCGACGTGGGCGAGGCCCTGGGACGGGGTGGGCACACCCTCGTCTCCGGCGGGGGGAACGTGTCGATGATGGGCGCCGTGGCGCGCGCGACGCGTGAGCACGGCGGTTCGACCGTCGGCGTCATCCCGCGCGCGTTGGTCGATCGCGAGGTCGCCGACGTCGACGCCGACGAGCTGGTGGTCACCGACACGATGCGCCAGCGCAAGCAGCTGATGGACGACCGCGCTGACGGCTTCATCACCCTGCCCGGCGGCATCGGCACCCTTGAGGAGCTGTTCGAGACCTGGACCGGCGGTTATCTGGGCATGCACGACAAGCCGGTGGTCCTGCTCGACCCGTTCGGTTTCTACGCACCGTTGTTGACGTGGTTACGCGATCTGACGGCCACCGGATTCGTCTCGGAGAGGTCGATGGAGGCACTCCGGGTCACCGATTCAGTGACCCGCGCCATAGAGCTGGCTACCAGCCGGTAACCTCGTCTCCGATACCGACCGCCAGGCACCAGGAGCTGTGAGTGACGACTGAGACTCGTTCCCGCGTTGGATTGACCGACATGGCCAAGGGGGTTGTGGGGTTGGCCTCCGACGCGACGATCATGTTGCGCAATGCGCCCGGCCTCGCCCTCCGCAAGCCGACGAGCACCGCGACCATCGGCAGCATGTTCCAGAAGCGTGCCGGCGCCCACCCGGATCGGCCGTTCCTGCGGTTCGAGGGCAAGTCGCTCACCTACGGCGAGTGCAACCGACGCGTGAACCGCTACGCCGCGCTGCTCACCGAGAAGGGTGTGCAGACCGGCGACGTCGTCGGCGTGCTGGCGAAGAACGACCCGCAGACGCTGCTGTCGATGCTGGCCATCGTCAAGCTCGGCGCCATCGCCGGGATGCTGAACTACAACCAGCGCGGCAACGTCCTCGAGCACAGCCTCGGCGTGCTCGACGCCCGCGTGATCATCGTCGACCCCGACGCCGCCGAGGCGCTGGACTCGGTGCCCGCCTCGGCCGTGCCCGAGTCGGTGCTGCTGTTCGGCGACGTCGACGAGCAGTCCGCATCGCTGTCGGAGCGCAACCCCGACGTGACCGACACCCTGCCCGCGTCGACCAAGGCGTTCTACATCTTCACCTCCGGCACCACCGGGATGCCCAAGGCCAGCGTCATGTCGCACTTCCGATGGCTGACCGGCCTGTCGGGCATCGGCGGCATGGGAGTTCGCCTGCGGCACAACGACACCCTGTACGCATGCCTGCCGCTCTACCACAACAACGCGTTGACGGTCTCGCTCTCGTCGGTGCTCGGTTCGGGAGCCTGCCTGGCGATCGGCCGCTCGTTCTCGGCGTCGAAGTTCTGGGACGACATCATCCTCAACCGGGCGACCGCCTTCTGCTACATCGGTGAACTGTGCCGCTACCTGCTGGCGCAGCCGGAGAAGGACACCGACCGCAAGCACTCGGTGCGGGTCGCGGTCGGCAACGGAATGCGCGCGGAGATCTGGGACACCTTCTCCGAGCGGTTCGGTATCGACCGCATCGTCGAGTTCTACGCCGCCAGCGAGTCGAACCTGGCGTTCATCAACATCTTCAACGTCAAGCGCACCGTGGGCTTCTGCCCGCTGCCGTACAAGATCGTGCAGTACGACGGCGAGAACGGTGACCCGCTGCGCAACGACGAGGGCCGCGTGATGGAGGCGAAGAAGGGGGAGCCGGGTCTGCTGATCTCGGAGATCACGGACCGCATCCCGTTCGACGGGTACACCGATCCCAAGGCCACCGAAAAGAAGATCGTGGCCGACGCGTTCGCCGACGGCGACAAGTGGTTCAACACCGGCGACCTCGTCCGTGACCAGGGGTTCTCGCACGTCGCTTTCGTCGACCGCCTCGGCGACACCTTCCGCTGGAAGGGTGAGAACGTCGCGACGACCGAGGTCGAGGGGGCGCTCGACGCCGACTCGCAGATCGGCCAGTCGGTGGTGTTCGGGGTCGAGATCCCCGAGACCGACGGCAAGGCCGGCATGGCCGCGGTGACGCTGAAGTCCGGCGACAAACTCGAGCCCGGCAAGCTCGCCGAACACCTCTACGGCTCGCTGCCCGGTTACGCGCTGCCCCTGTTCGTCCGGGTCGTCGACTCGCTCGAGCAGACCTCCACGTTCAAGACGATGAAGGTCGAACTGCGCAAGCAGGGCTACTCCGACGTCGGTGACGATCCGCTGTACGTGCTGGCGGGCAAGTCCGACGGATACGTCGAGTACTACGACGGATACGTCGACGACGTGGCGGGCGCCAAGGCACCGCGCAACTGATGTGAACGCGCTCGGGGGAGACGCGTCGGTGGGGGCGTGGGAGTCATGGTCACCGACGCTGTGCGGTCGGCCGGTGGACACCGGTCGCGCACTGGTGATGGCGATCGTGAACCGGACGCCGGACTCGTTCTACGACCGTGGGTCCAGCTTCACCGACGCCGCGGCGATGTCGCGGGTCCACCAGGTGGTCGCCGAAGGGGCCGACCTCGTCGACGTCGGCGGGGTCAAGGCCGGGCCGGGTGAGCATGTCGACGCCACCGCGGAGATCGCCCGGGTCGTCCCGTTCATCGAATGGGTGCGCGGGGAGTACCCGGATCTGATCATCAGCGTCGACACCTGGCGTGCCGAGGTGGCTCGCGTCGCGTGCGCGGCCGGGGCCGATCTGGTCAACGACACGTGGGCGGGCACGGATCCGGAACTGGTGCACGCCGCCGCCGAGTCCCGCGCGGGCATCGTCTGCTCGCACACCGGGGGAGCTGTCCCGCGGACGCGTCCGCACCGGGTGCGTTACGTCGACGTGGTCGGCGAGGTGGCACGGGATCTGACCGCCGCGGCGTCGCGCGCGGCCACCGCGGGGGTCGCACCGGACTCGATTCTCATCGATCCGACGCATGATTTCGGCAAGAACACCCACCACGGGCTCGCCTTGTTACGTCACGTGAACAATCTCGTTAATAGCGGTTGGCCAGTGCTGATGGCCCTCAGCAACAAGGACTTCATAGGGGAGACTCTGGGTGTACGCCTGGAAGAACGGTTGGAGGGAACCTTGGCCGCGACTGCACTCGCTGCTTCACAGGGAGCGCGGGTCTTTCGGGTCCACGAGGTTGCCGCCACCCGCCGAGTGGTCGACATGGTGGCCGCGATAGCGGGTACCCGTCCACCCGAACGAACAGTCAGGGGACTGGCATGACCGCAATGAACAAGCCTTCGGGCACCGTCCGACGCGCCACCCAGATCTGGCCCGCGCCCGCAGACACCGATGCGGACACGATGGCCTGGTCCGACAGCCACACCTTCGAACAGCCCGACTGGTCGATCGACGAGCTGGTCGCGGCGAAGGCCGGCCGGACCGTCTCGGTGGTCCTGCCCGCGCTCAACGAGGAGGAGACCGTCGCCACGGTCATCGCCTCCATCCGCCCGCTGCTCGGCACCCTGGTCGACGAGCTCATCGTCCTCGACTCCGGATCGACCGACGCCACCGCCGAGCGTGCGAGGGCGGCCGGCGCACAGGTCATCAGCCGTGAACAGGCCGTCCCCGAACTCGCCCCGGTCAAGGGCAAGGGTGAGGTGCTGTGGCGGTCCATCGCGGCCTCCACCGGCGACATCATCGCCTTCGTCGACTCCGATCTCATCGATCCCGACCCGATGTTCGTACCCAAGCTGCTGGGTCCGCTCCTGCTCGACTCCGACATCCAACTGGTCAAGGGGTATTACCGTCGCCCGCTGCGCACCGGTGGGGCGCAGGACCCCAACGGTGGCGGCCGGGTCACCGAACTCGTAGCCCGACCCCTGCTGGCATCCCTCAAGCCCGACCTCACCTCGGTCCTGCAGCCGCTCGGCGGCGAGTACGCGGGCACCCGTGAGCTGCTGTCGGCGGTTCCGTTCGCGCCCGGCTACGGCGTGGAGATCGGCCTCCTCGTCGACACCTACGACCGCTACGGCATGGCGGGTATCGGGCAGGTCAACCTCGGCGTCCGCACGCACCGCAACCGTCCGCTCATCGAGCTCGGCGTGATGAGCAGGCAGATCGTGGGCACCCTGATGGGCCGCTGCGGCATCGCCGACTCCGGGGTCGGTCTGACCCAGTTCACCGCCGAGGCCGACGGGACCTTCACGCCGCACACCACCGACGTCTACCTGGCCGACCGTCCGGCCATGGACACCCTCCGCCCGCGCGTACCCCTAGGGGTCCGCGCCTCCTAGGTCCGACCCGGCCGCAAGGCTGGTCATCACGTCCCGGACGTGGTCTCATCACTAGAACGTGTTCTAGATTCTGATGATGGGAGCCCTCGTGGCGAGTGAGTCCGTGTCCGGGAAATCGATCCTCGTCACCGGCGGTGGCAGCGGTATAGGCCTCGGCATCGCCGCCGCCCTCGTCGCAGAGGGGGCGACGGTGACGATCGCCGGCCGCAACCAGGAACGTCTCGACACCGCGGCCGCCGGTCTGTCCGGCGCCGGGACGGTGCACACGGTGTCCACCGACATCACCGACGAGGACCAGGTGGCCGCCGCGGTCGCGGTCGCCACCGCACACACCGGCCGCCTCGACGGCGTCGTGGCGTGCGCGGGCGGTAGCGAGACCATCGGTCCGGTGACCCAGATCGACAGCGCCGCATGGCGCAACACCGTCGACCTGAACATCAACGGGACGATGTACACCCTCAAACACGCTGCGCGCGAACTCGTCCGCGGTGGCGGGGGATCGTTCGTCGCCATCTCGTCGATCGCCGCGTCCAACACCCACCGATGGTTCGGCGCCTACGGCGTGACCAAGTCCGGCGTGGACCATCTGGTCCGGCTCGGCGCGGACGAACTCGGTGCCAGCAACGTGCGCGTCAACGGGATCCGTCCCGGCCTGACCCGGACCGAGCTGGTGCAGATCGTGCTGGACTCACCGGAGCTGAGCGGGGACTACCGCGAGGCCACACCGCTGCCGCGGGTCGGCGAGGTCGCCGACATCGCCGCGCTGGCCGTGTTCCTGCTCGGGGACTCCTCGAGCTGGATCACCGGACAGATCATCAACGTCGACGGTGGGCAGATGCTGCGCCGCGGACCCGATTACAGCTCGATGCTCGAGGGCGTGTTCGGTGCCGACGGCCTGCGGGGCGTTGTCGAGTGAGCGGAGCGTCGAATGAGCGGGGACGGGCGGGCATGACCGTGAGCACGCACGAGGTCCTCGGCCGCGAGGTCGCGATGCCGGTGCAGATCCGGGCCGCGACCGCCTTCACGTCGATGGTGTCGGTGTCGGCGGGCGCCGCCCAACGACTCATCGACCACACCGGGCTGCAGGTGCTTCGCTGGCGACCCGGCCGCGCGGTCTGCGTACTCGTGTTCGTCGACTACATCGACGGCGATCTGGGGCCGTACAACGAGTTCGGCGTGTGCTTCCTGGTGCGCGAGCACGGGCGCCGCGGCGGCGGTGTCCTCTCCGATCTCAGGTCGCTGGTCCGCGGACAGGGGTGCGCCTACATTCATCGTCTGCCCGTCGACGGTGACTTCACCCTCGCCGCCGGCCGGGGCATCTGGGGGTTCCCGAAGACGCTGGCGGAGTTCGACGTCGACCACGAGTCGCCGGTCAAGCGCGGTTCGTTGCGGGCCGACGACGCGTTGATCGCGTCGCTGGAGGTGTCGAAAGGGGTGTCGGTGCCCGATTCACCGTCGGCGACGACGCTGACCGCCTACTCCCATCTCGACGGGGTCACCCGTGTTACGCCCTGGTCGATGCGCGCCGCGCAGACCCGGACCCGCCCGGGCGGGGCATCACTCACCCTGGGAACGCACCCCTTCGCCGACGAACTGCGCACACTCGACATCGGGCGCACGCTGATGAGCTCCTCGGTGGGTGCATTCACCATGACGTTCGGCGACGCCGAGACCGTCTGAGAACGCCGGGACACCCCGATCTGGGATGATCAGGGGCGTGCAGACCCTGTTGCTCTATCTCCTCGTCATGGCGGTGGTGGTCGCCGTGGTCTTCGCCGTCGTCTGGTTCGCCTTCGGTCGCGGTGAGGATCTCCCGCCGATCGAGCGTGACGCGACGCTGACACGCCTGCCGCGAGCGGGCATCTCGGGCGACGACGTCCGCAGGCTGCGTTTCGCGCTGGTTCTGCGGGGTTACAAACAGTCCGAAGTCGACTGGGCCCTCGAGAAATTGGCCAGGGAGGTCGATGAGCTGCGCACCGTCATCGTCGACCTCCAGGGCCGCGACGCCAACGACTTCTCGCGGCGCGAACCGGATGCGGCGCAGGTCGACGAGACGTGAGCCGTATCATTGACAGGGTTGACCCGCGGTGAGTGCGATTCGTCGGGTCTGACAGACCAGTTCAACCGCATAGAATCAGATTCCGTGCCGTGATCGGCGAGGATCGACAAGGGAGCATGTGACATGGCGGCGATGAAGCCACGGACCGGCGACGGTCCCCTTGAAGCAGCCAAGGAAGGGCGAGGAATCGTCGTACGGATACCCATCGAGGGTGGTGGCAGGCTCGTTGTCGAACTCACTCCGGACGAGGCCGCTGCGCTCGGCGAAGAACTGCGTGGCGTCGTCGCGGGCTGACCGGCCCGTCTCGGCTCGTCGCTGAGCCGCCGACATGTTGTCGGCGATCATCGATCTTCTCGATTGTCCGGTGTGCCAGGGTGACCTGGACATCGATGAGTCCTCGGTCATCTGCGACCGCGGGCACACCTTCGACATCGCGCGCCAGGGGTACGTGTCCTTGCTGTCCGGTTCCGCCGGGAAGCTGCACTCCGATTCCGTCGCGATGGTCTCGGCGCGTGAGCGTGTGCTCGGCTCCGGTCTCTACGAACCCATCGGCGATGCCGTCGTTGAGCTCACCGAGGGTGCGGTGACCCTCGATGTGGGTGCGGGGACCGGCCAATACCTCAGCAGGTGCCTCGATGGGCAGGGCCCCGATGCGCGTGGGGTCGGACTGGACCTGTCCAAGGCGGGCGCGCGGGCCATCGCCCGTGCCCACCCGCGGATCGGGTCGGTCATCGCCGATGCGTGGCAACGACTTCCGGTACGTGACGACAGCGTCGACACGGTGCTGTCGGTGTTCGCGCCGCGCAATGTCGCGGAGTTCGCCCGTGTTCTGTCCCCGGGCGGTGCGCTGGTGGTGGTGACCCCGACCCCCCGACATCTCGCCGAGATCGTCGAGTCCATGGGCATGATCGGCGTCGACCCGGCCAAGCCCGAACGGATCGGCAACACCCTCGGCGCCGCGTTCACCCGCACCGAGCGGATCTCGGTGGAACACACGATGACTCTTGACCGTGGCCTGGTTGCCGACATCGTCACGATGGGCCCGTCGGCGTATCACCTGTCCGCCGACGAGATCACCGATCGCGCCGCCGCACTCGCCGAGCGCGTCGACGTCGTGTGCTCGGTGACGGTGTCGCGCTACGAGGCGCAGACCGACCGGACGCGCTAGCGCGCCGAGAGCGCCGTGTTGTAGACGGTCATGGTCTGCTCGGCGATCGAGCCCCAGGAGAACTCGGCGATCGCCCGTTCCCGGCCCGCCACGCCCATCTCCGATGCGCGCGCGGGGTCGGCGACGAGGGAGTTCACCGCCGAGGCGAGTGCGCCCTCGAACGCGGACTCGTCGGCCACGTCGTAGTGCACGAGTAGCCCGGTGACCTGATCGCGCACGACCTCCGGGATCCCGCCGACGTCGGAGGCGACCACCGCGGTGCCGCAGGCCATGGCCTCGAGGTTCACGATCCCCAACGGCTCGTAGATCGAGGGGCAGACGAAAACAACCGCAGCCGAGAGGATCTCGCGGATCCGGTCGGTGGGCAGCATCTCCTGGACCCAGTACACGCCGTCGCGGGTGGCCGACAGCTCGTCGACCGCGGCGGCGATCTCCGCCCCGATCTCGGGGGTGTCCGGGGCGCCCGCGCACAGCACGAGCTGCAGATCGGGGTCGAAGGAGTGGGCGGCCGCGACGAGGTGTCGGACCCCCTTCTGCCGGGTGATCCGACCGACGAACACCGCGATGGGTCGGTCCGGGTCGACCCCGAGTGACGCCAATGTCGACTCGCCCGCGAACGGGTCGGGTTCGGGGAACCAGATGTCGGTGTCGATGCCGTTGCGCACCACATGGACCCGCTCCGGGTCGAGTCGGGGGTAGGCGTCGCAGACGTCCACCCGCATCCCGGCGCTGACGGCGATCACCGCGTCGGCGTACTCGATGGCGTTGCGCTCGGCCCAACTCGACACCCGGTAGCCGCCGCCGAGCTGCTCGGCCTTCCACGGTCGCCGTGGTTCGAGCGAGTGCGCGGTGAGGATGTGAGGCACGTCGTAGAGCTGTGCGGCCAGATGGCCGGCGAGGCCGGTGTACCAGGTGTGCGAGTGCACCACCTCGGCGTCGGCCGCGCCCGCGACCATGCGCAGATCGGCCGACAGTGTCGTCAGAGCGGCGTTGGCGCCGGTCAGTCCGGGGTCCGCGGTGTAGACCTGCGCGGTGTCCCGAGGGGCGCCCATGGCGTGCACATCCACCTCGGCCAACGACCGCAGGTGGCGGACGAGCTCGGTGACGTGGACACCCGCGCCTCCATAGACCTCGGGCGGATACTCGCGCGTCATCATCGCCACTCGCATACCCGAACGCTATCCCGGTGCGCCGGATCTCGCCATCACACCGACCCGGGGTGGCGCCGGCGAAGACGGGCGGATCGTCGCAGAACGTAGCCGGGAACCCCAATGGCGGATAAGTTGGACAGTGTGAGATCACAGCCGCACGTGCTCGGGATCGTGCTCGCCGGCGGCGAGGGAAAGCGTTTGTATCCCTTGACCATGGACCGCGCGAAACCCGCCGTCCCGTTCGGTGGCGCGTATCGCCTCATCGACTTCGTCCTCAGCAACCTGGTCAACGCCGGGTATCAACGTCTGTGCGTGCTGACGCAGTACAAATCGCACTCGCTCGACCGGCACATCTCCCAGACGTGGCGGTTGTCGGGGTTCAACGGCGAATACATCACGCCCGTCCCGGCGCAGCAGCGCCTCGGGCCCCGGTGGTACACCGGCAGCGCCGACGCGATCTTCCAGTCACTCAACCTGGTCTACGACGAGGAGCCGGACTACATCGTGGTCTTCGGTGCCGACCACGTGTACCGGATGGATCCCGAGCAGATGGTGCAGGCGCACATCGAGTCCGGGGCGGCGGCGACCGTCGCGGGCATCCGCGTCCCGCGCAGTGAGGCGTTCGCGTTCGGATGCATCGACGCCGACGAGTCCGGTCGGATCACGCAGTTCCTCGAGAAGCCGACGGACCCGCCCGGCACACCGGACGATCCCGAGGCGACGTTCGCCTCGATGGGCAACTACGTGTTCACCACCTCCGCGCTGGTGGAGGCGATCCGCGCCGACGCCGAGGACAGCGACTCCGACCACGACATGGGCGGCGACATCATCCCGGGTTTCGTGAACCGGGGCGAGGCCCACGTCTACGACTTCAAGGACAACGAGGTCCCCGGGGCCACCGAGCGCGACAAGGGTTACTGGCGCGACGTGGGGACGCTCGACGCGTTCTACGACGCGCACATGGATCTCGTGTCGGTGCACCCGGTGTTCAACCTCTACAACCGTCGGTGGCCGATCCGCGGTGCCGCCGAGAACCTGGCGCCCGCAAAGTTCGTCCACGGTGGGTTGGCGCAGGAATCGGTGGTCGGCGCGGGATCGATCATCTCCGCGGCCACGGTGCGCAACTCGGTGCTCAGCTCCAACGTGATCATCGAGGACGGCGCCACGGTGGAGGGCAGTGTGCTCATGCCCGGTGTCCGCATCGGTCGGGGCGCGGTGGTGCGCAAGGCGATCCTGGACAAGAACGTGGTCGTCGGACCCGGCGAGATCCTCGGTGTCGAACTCGAACGCGACCGCGAGAAGTACGCGGTCAGTGCGGGCGGTGTGGTCGCCGTCGGCAAGGGCGTCAGGCTGGGCTGACGCCCCTGGCCGCGGCGAGTGCCGCGGCCACCAGGTCGCCCATCTCGGGTCGATGGGTGTCGTCGGGCAGGTCGTCGACCGGCCACCATCGCAGATCGACCGATTCGTCGCTGCGCACGATGTCGGGTAGTCCGCCGCCGTCGACCTCGGGTGCGATCCCGAGGAACCGGACGTCGAGGTGACGGGTCGGGACTCCCAGCGAGCAGGTGATCGGATGTGTGTGCAGCGCAATCGGGTTCACCGACAGCGACAGATCCGGTATACCCGATTCCTCGCGCGCCTCGCGGGCCGCGGCGTCGCGCAGGGTGTCGTCGGACTCCTCGCAGTGCCCGCCCACCTGGATCCACGCGCCGACCCGTGGGTGGAGCGTCAGCAGCGTGTGTGTGCCGGTGTGGTCCAGGATCAACGTCGACGCCGTCAGGTGGCCCGGCGCGCAGCTGCGCAGACACGCGTCGTCTCGCGCGGCGAGGAACGCGAGCACGGTGTGTCGCATCGAATCCTGCGAACGGTCGGTGATCTCCCAGCCGGTGAGCATCTCCGTCGCCGACGTGTGCAGACTCGCGGTACTCATCGGATCTCCACCAGACCGTCGGTCGTGGCCGGCGTGCGCAGCGTGGGCGCGTCCAGCGAATGGCCGATGGCGATGGCGCCCAACGGTTCCCATTCGGCCGGGACCTCGAGCTCGGTCGTGACCACATCGCGCGCGAAGATCGTCGAGCCCACCCAGCAACTCCCGACACCGCGTACCGACAGCGCGACCAGCAATCCCTGGACGGCGGCGCCGACGGCGACGGTGAACATGGTGTGCTCGGCCGTCGCCCGTGCGGAGTCGGGATAGTCGTGTGCGCCGTCCATCGTCAGCATCGGGACGACGAGTTCGGGGGCGTCGTAGAGCAACTGACCGCGGGCGATCCGACGCTCGACCGATTCCGTTGTCTTGCCGTCGGCTTCGAGATCGGTCCGCCAGCGGTCGGCCATGGCGTCGAGCAGACGTCGGCGGCGGTCGGGGTCACGGACCCACACGAACCGCACCGGGTGGGTGTGGTGTGGCGCCGGGGCGGTGAGCGCCTCGGCGAAGGCGGCGTGCATGTCGTCCTCGGCGACCGGGGTGTCCGCGAAGGCGCGCACCGACCGGCGCGTGAGCAGGGCCTGTCCGCGGCCGAGTTCGATGGCTTCGTTCGTCCCCAGCCAGAACAGGTCGTCCTCCCCGGGGCGGACGAGATCGCGCGCACTCGAACCGTTGTCGCGGGGGTGTAGTCCCCGCACGATGGCGACGGGGGTCTCGCCGAGCTTCCCCTTGACCAGGTCAGCGGCGGCCGCGATCTCGTCGACGACGGCGATGTCGGTGACGATCAGCTCGTTGCCGTGCCGGTCGACGGTCCCGTCGTAGGGGTGGGTGACGGCGATGCCCGCGGCGCCGATGGCCGCGTCGATCTGCCCGTTGCGCCAGGCGCGACCCATGGTGTCGGTGACGACCACCGCGACCTGAACGCCGAGCCGCTCCGCGAGCGCCGCGCGCAGACCCCGCGCGCTGGCGTCGGGATCGACCGGCAGCAGCGCGAGTTGATCGGTGTCGACGTTCGAGCCGTCGACCCCGGCGGCAGCCTGCACGATCCCGAGCGCGTTCTCGGTGATCAGTGTGCGGTTCTTGCGGGCCAGGACACGAACGGACTCGTTCTCGACGAGAGTGCGGCGCAACACGTCCCGCTCGTGGGGGTCGCTCGGCGCGGTGACCATGCGTCCCTCGACCTTGGAGAAGATCTTGCTGGTGACCACGAGGATGTCGTCGTCCCGCAGATCGGGGGCCGCCCGGGCGATCTCGCCGGCGATGTCGTCACCGACGGTGAAGCGGGGGAGCCCCGGTACCGCGATCAGCGTGATCTCGCCGGTGGCCGCGTGATCGGCGGGGACGTGCGCGACCGGGCCGAGGTCGCTTGTGCCTGTGTCGCTCATGCCGGGGTCACGGGGACGCCCACGAGATCACAGGCGTCGCGGACCATCTGGGCCGTCGCACTCGGCTCGGTCATCAGCAGCGGCACCGCGCGGGTGGCGACCCCGGGGATGTCGGCGGTGTCGCCGGGGGCGACGAGCCAACCGTCGAGGATGCCGGTGCCCGAACGGGCGCCGTAGTGGGCCCCGATGGCCTCGGCGGTGGTCTCGACCCCGATCACCGACAGACACTCGTCGGCCATGCCGCGCAGGGGGGCGCCGCCGATCACGGGGGAGATGCCGACGACGGGCGCCGACGTCGTCCGCAACGCAGCACGCACGCCGGGGACGCTGATGATCGCGCCGATGCTGACGACCGGGTTGCTCGGGGCGAGCAGGACGATGTCGGCGTCGGCGATGGCGTCGAGCACGCCGGGTGCCGGCTTCGCGTCGTCCGAGCCCACCTGCGCGAACCCGTGCGTGGGGATCTTGGCGCGGTAGCGCACCCACCACTCCTGGAAGTGGATCGCGACCTTGTCGTCCGGTGACGGGGAGCCGGCGCCCGCGCCGAGCACATCGCCGCTGCGGTTGACCACGACGTGGGTCTCGTGGCGATCGTCGGTGGCCGGGATGAGGCGCACACCGGGCTGCCACCGCTTGCACAGCGCCTCGGTGATGTCGGAGAGACGGTATCCCGCGTCGAGCATCTGCGTGCGGATGAGATGCGTTGCGAGGTCCCGATCACCGAGTCCGAACCAGTCCGGGTCGGCACCGTAGGCCGCGAGTTCTTCCTTGGCGTTCCACGTCTCGTCCTCGCGGCCCCACCCGCGCTCGGTGTCGATGCCGCCGCCGAGGGTGTACATGCAGGTGTCGAGGTCGGGGCAGATCCGGACGCCGTGCATCCAGGCGTCGTCACCGATGTTGACCACCGCGGTCACCGAGTTCGCCGAATCGCCGTCGCCCGCACCGGCCGGGAACGGGGTCGGTCCGAGGAGGTGGCGCACGCCGTCGAGGAATCGCGCGCCCCCGACGCCGCCGACGAGAACCGTTGTCTTCACGACGACCTACTCTAGTGCGGAGCCGGCGGGGGTGACCGCACGCGGGCGGCGAGCGGGCCGGAGGGGCCGGCCGGTGTGCTCCGCGACACACCTGTCGTGTCGAGACACCGAATCGTCGGCGCCGGGTGGTATTGGGAATTTGGCTGTTCCGCTTGACCGCACCAGTGCCCGCCGTGTCTAATCACATCAGTGTCATTATCGTTTCGTGATCGAGAATCGTTGAGCCGCTTCGAATTCGATCACATGTTCGAATCCGGGCAGATTACGGCACAGGCGAACACCCACACCACTTTCTATCCGAGATGAGGAGGCCCGGCGATGACTTCTGAGAACCTGATGAGCAACGGCCTTCATTCGCACGCGCCCGCACCACAGGCGCCCCACCTGAGCATTGTCCCCGACGACTTCGATGCGCTGTTCGACAACATCGAGGACCAGTGGCAGGACCGCGCCCTGTGCGCCCAGACCGACCCCGAGGCGTTCTTCCCCGAGAAGGGCGGATCGACCCGCGAGGCCAAGCGCATCTGCCAGGGATGCGAGGTCAAGCCCGAATGCCTGGAGTACGCCCTGCACAAGGACGAGCGCTTCGGGATCTGGGGCGGTCTCTCCGAGCGCGAACGTCGCCGCCTCAAGCGCGGCATCATCTGACCGACTGAGCGGCAACGCTTCTCGGCTCGAGCGCGCTACTGCGGGTTCGGGTCGATGGTGTCCTCGTCGACACCGAGGTGCGTCGCCACCTGCTGCACCAGCACCTCGTGCACCAGGTCGAGCAGATCGGCACCCTTGTCGGCCCGCGACTCGAGCGGGCGACGGAACAGCACGATGCGGGCCTTGGACGGCCGCCCGGCCGTGTCGATGCCGGCGGGCAGCAGTCGGGCCAGGGGGATCGGACCGTCCGCGGTGACCTCGTCGGGCCACTGCACCGTCTCCGGATCGCGGGGGAGCATGCGCGGGATCTCGTCCACCGCGAGATCGAGATCGCCCAGCTGGTCGTGCCATTGCGCGTCGATCTCGGCGAACGCCTCCAGCACCACCAGGTCGAACGACTCCGAGCGGGTGTTCGCCGCGGGCACGCCCGGCGGCAACAACGTGGACCGCAGACCCCGACCACGACGGTCGCGACGATGACCACGGCGATCGCGGCGCAGCGATCCTCCGTCGCGCGCGTCGAGTGGGTGCAGAGTCCTGGCCATGGCGAGAGTGTAGACACGACCACTCCCCGGCCACGCGAGTGTCACGATGGCGTGTCGGTGGCGCCACGCCGGGTGTGTCTGCGGTGTCCGTGCGGCCCGTCGGGCTAATCTCGCATGGTGAGGCTCCCCCGTCAGTGCTGCAGGCCCGGTTGTGCCCAACCGGCGGTCGCCACGTTGACGTTCGTCTACGCCGAGTCGACCGCGGTGGTGGGACCGCTCGCCACCTCCGACGAGCCGCACTCGTGGGATCTGTGCGACCTGCACGCCAGCCGGATCACCGTTCCGCGCGGCTGGGAGATGATGCGCAGCGAGGGTGGGTTCGCCGCCCCGTTCGGCGACGAGGACGACCTGACCGCGCTCGCCGAGGCCGTCCGCGAGGCCGGCGGACTGCGCAGTGCCTCGGGAACCGACGTGGCCGCCCGGTCGGCCCAGCACTCCGCGTGGCACACCCCGCCCGCACCCGTGTCGGCGGCCAACCGGCCCCGGCCGGGCCGTCGCGGTCACCTACGCGTGTTGCCCGACCCGGTCGACTGACACCGGTTTCTCGGCGGAGCGGGCGCTCCACCACCGTTCGGCCGCACCGCAACCCAGCATGACCAGCGCCGCGAGTCCCCAACCGAGGACGAGGTCGAACACGTAGTGCTCGGCGGAGTAGACCAACGTGAAGGCCATCGCCGCGGCGTAGCCGACCCACAGCGTCCGGCCCAGTTTCCGGGTGCGTCGCCACATGAACATCGCCAACAGTCCGGTGAGTCCGGCGTGCAGCGACGGGATCGCCGCCACCTGATTGGACCGCTCCTGGCCCACCTCGACGACGTCGCGCACCGGTCCGATGTGCAGGACGTCCCAGCCCCGGCTCGAGATGCGTTCGACGAACGGGGCGCCGTCCTCGCGCGGTGCCACGGTTCCCAGCAGTCCACCGTCGGGGACGCCGTCGGGACTCGTCTTGAGACACGCGGGGAACGCGGGGCCGTCGGCGATCTGCGACTGGGTGCACTGCGCGGCGGCCCACGGGGGAGCGGCGGGCACGAGGATGTAGCCGACCAGTCCGAGTAGGAACAGCACGACGAACCGGGTGACGAAACGACGCCACGACGTGCGATCGCGCAGCCACAGCCAGGCGGCCAACGCGTACGGGACGATGAAGTAGGACATGTAGACCACGCTGGTGATGACCTCCCACCACTGCGGGTCAGCGTGCTTGAGGTGCTCCTGCAACCACACCGTCGGGACGACGCCGAACATCCACCGGTCGGCGTCGACGGCCAGATTCCAGCGGGTGGGCATGCCGAGGAACGCCGCGACGCCGCGGGTGGAGTCGTAGGCGAACAGCACCAGCCCGA
This sequence comes from Williamsia phyllosphaerae, assembly GCF_014635305.1. Lineage (NCBI taxonomy): Bacteria > Bacillati > Actinomycetota > Actinomycetes > Mycobacteriales > Nocardiaceae > Williamsia > Williamsia phyllosphaerae. Next base: position 2,519,913 of record NZ_BMCS01000001.1, read on the forward strand.
ACGGGAGCCAGTCCCGGACCACCAGCAGCGGGTTGCGTCGGCCGATGCTCGTGGCCACCAGGCCGGCGCCGATCGCGATCAGGATCCACAGGAAATCGAACGACATCACCCGGGTCACCGTCAGCACGGCCAGGGTCACGGCCCACACTGTGATCGCGGCATAACGCAGACGGACCATGCCGGCCGACGACGCCGTGGTCGTCGCGGACGACTTCGGCTGCGTCGGAGGTGATTGCACATCGGTCATCGACGTCGTCCAACCACTAAGCTGTGCGCACATCGACAAGACGAGATCGAATCGAACCGAGGAGCACCGACGTGCCAGACCCGACCAGGGTGTCCGACGCCAGGACGAGCCGGACCACCGAGTCCGTCGCCGCGGTGGTGAAGGCCTACGACGTGCGCGGATTGGTCGGAGAGCAGATCGACGAGGAGTTCGTCGGCGACGTCGGACGCTCCTTCGGTGGACTGATGCGCTCGGAGGGCTCGACCTCCGTGGTCGTGGGATACGACATGCGTGAGTCGTCCCCGACGCTGGCCCGGGCCTTCGCCGACGGCGTGTGCGCCCAGGGCCTCGACGTCGTCCTGATCGGACTCGCCTCGACCGACCAGCTCTACTTCGCCTCGGGCGTGCTCGACCGACCCGGCGCCATGTTCACCGCGAGCCACAATCCGGCCGCCTACAACGGGATCAAGCTGTGCCGCTCCGGTGCCCGGCCGGTCGGACAGGACTCTGGGCTCGCGACGATCGCCGGACAACTGGTCGACGGGGTGCCCGGGTACGACGGACCGTCGGGGACGATCACCGAGCGCGACGTGCTGGCTGACTACGCGGCGTATCTGCACGAACTCGTCGATCTCTCTGGTGTCAGACCGCTGACGGTCGCCGTGGACGCCGGGAACGGCATGGGTGGTCACACTGTTCCGGCGGTGCTGGGGGATTCCCCGGTGTTCACTGTGCGTTCACTCTACTTCGAGCTCGACGGATCCTTCCCCAACCATGAGGCCAACCCGCTCGACCCGAAGAACCTGGTCGATCTGCAGGCGTTCGTGCGCGAGACGGGCGCCGACATCGGACTGGCGTTCGACGGGGACGCCGACCGCTGCTTCGTCGTCGACGAGCGCGGCGAGCCGGTGTCGCCGTCCGCGGTCACCGGTCTCGTCGCCGACCGCGAGCTGGCCAAGAACCCCGGCGCGACGATCATCCACAACCTGATCACCTCGCGTGCCGTGCCGGAGTTGGTCACCGAACTGGGTGGGACGCCGGTCCGCACGCGCGTCGGACACTCGTTCATCAAGGCGCAGATGGCGCAGACCGGGGCCGTCTTCGGCGGCGAGCACTCGGCGCACTACTACTTCCGCGACTTCTTCAACGCCGACTCCGGGATGTTGGCGGCCATGCACGTCCTGGCGGCGCTGGGTGGGACAGACAAGCCCGCGTCGGAACTGTTCGCCGACTACGAGCGCTACAGCGCGTCGGGCGAGATCAACTCGACGGTGGCCGACGCCCCCGCGCGGACGGCCGAGGTGGTCGCGGCGTTCGCCGACGACGCCACCGACATCGACGAACTCGACGGGGTCACGGTCAGTCTCAGCGACGGCTCGTGGTTCAACCTGCGGGCGTCGAACACCGAACCACTGTTGCGTCTCAATGCCGAGGCGCCGGACCCGGCACGGATCGACGCCCTGGTCGAGCGCATCCTGGCCATCGTCCGGGCCTGACGCCGATACCGTAGAACCCATGCTCACCGGTGCCCCCGACCTCGACGACGTGGACCGCCTCCAGGCGGCCGACGTCGACGGCCGCCTGCGGCTGGCCGCCATGGCCGGCGCACAGGTCAGAGCAGTCGACGAGGCGGTCCGCGAAGGGGTGCTCGCGCCGCTCGCCGACATCCGGCCCCGTGCCGTCGTCCTGGTGGTGGGCGGCGGGACCGCGTCGGCCGCCGCCGACCTCGTCGTCACCACGACGGCCGCACGCATCGACGTCCCGATCGTCGTGGCGGGTCGGCTGCCCGGCTGGATCGGTCCGCTCGACCTGGTGGTGCTGGTGGGCGACGACGCCGGCGACCTGACCTTCGCAGATGCCGCCGCCCGGGCCACCCGGCGCCGCGCCGAGCTCGTCGTCGACGTCCCCCTGGAGGGGCCCCTGGCCGAGGCCGCGGGCGGATCGGCCCTGAACCTCTCGCCGCGCATCCCCGCACCGCCGGAGTTCCGGTTCGTCGGGCACGTGGTGGCGCTGCTCGCGGTGCTGGGGGCGCTGACCTCCGTGCGCTCGACCGGTCCCCGGGTGGACCTGGGGGCGCTGGCAGAGGCACTCGACGACGAGGCCGCCGCGGCACACCCCGGCAACGAGGTGTTCCACAACGCGGCCAAGGGCCTGGCCGCGCGCGTCGCCGACCGGTCGATCGCCTGGGCCGGTGACACCTCCGCGGCGACCGTCGTCGCCGAGCACGCCGCCCGCACGATGTACTCGATCGCCGGGGTGAGCAGCGTGGGCTGTGACCTGGCGCAGGCGGTGGCCGGAGCCGCGGGCCGGCCGGTGGACCAATCGGCGCCGGTCGACTCGATCTTCCACGATCCGGAGTTCGACGGACCCGTCGAGCGACCCGTCCGGGTTCAGGTGATCACCACGCCGTCGTCGGAATGGTCGGTGCACCAACGGATGTCGATCCTCCCGGATGCCGACGTGGTGGCCGTGTCCGGACTGGACCCGCGACTGCCCGAACCCGGACGCCCCGACGAGGTAGGCGACACCCCGGACGATCTGATCCATCTCCTGGTGCTGTCGCTGCGCATCGAGATGGCGGCGATCTATCTCCGGTTGACGGGGGCGCACTGATGCGGCTGCTCGAGGGCATCGTCCGGCCGTACGCGTGGGGGTCACGAACGGCGTTGGCCGCGATGCGGGGTCGCCCGACGCCGTCGCCGCACCCGGAGGCCGAACTCTGGTTCGGTGCGCACCCCGGGGCGCCGTCGGTCGTGGTCGACGACGAGGCGACCGACGCGCCGGCCGATCTGCTGTCGGTGATCGACACCGATCCGCGCGGCGAGCTCGGTGGCGAGTGCGCGCAGACCTTCGCCGACCGCCTGCCGTTCCTGGTCAAGATCCTCGCGGCCGACGAGCCGCTGTCGCTGCAGGCCCACCCGACGCTCGCGCAGGCGCGGGCCGGTTTCGCCCGCGAGAACGCGGCCGGGATCCCCGTCGGTGCGACGAATCGCAACTACCGCGACGACAACCACAAGCCCGAACTCGTGGTGGCCCTCACCGAGTTCGACGCCCTCGCCGGGTTCCGCGATCCGGCCACGACCATCGAGCTGCTCCGGGACCTGCAGGTCGCCGAGCTCGATCCCTACCTGGGTCTGCTTGCCGGACAGCCGGACTCGGACGGACTGCGCGCGCTGTTCACCACGTGGCTCACGCTGCCCGACGTGATCATGCAGGCCCTCATCCCGCCCGTTCTCGAGGGGGCGATCGCCTACCTCGGCCGGAGCGATCGCCGTTTCACCCGCGAGCTGCAGACGGTGCTCGAACTCGGCGAGGCCTACCCCATGGACCCGGGTGTGCTGACCGTGTTGCTGCTCAACCGGATCCGGCTGATGCCGGGGGAGGGCCTGTACCTCGGGGCGGGCAACCTGCACGCCTATCTGCGGGGAACCGCCGTCGAGGTGATGGCCAACTCCGACAACGTGCTCCGCGGCGGACTGACGCCGAAACACATGGACGTCCCCGAACTGCTCGCGGTACTCGATTTCACGCCGACCGCGCCGTCGGAGCTGTTGCCCGGGATCCACACGCTCGGGGCCGAACGGATCTACTCCACGCCCGCGTCGGAGTTCCGGCTCTCCCGGGTCGAGCTCGACGGCACCGGGCTGCAGCGGACGTCGTCGATCTCGTTCGACGTCGCCGGACCGCAGATCCTGACGGTGATCGCCGGCACGATCGAGATCCGGACCCCCGACGGCCGGGTGCTGTCGGTACCCGCGGGGTCGTCGGCGTGGCTCGGCGACTCCGACCCCGACGTGGTGGTCCGCGCCGCGTCGAGCCGGTCGGTGTTCTTCCGCGCACTGGTGCCGGGCGTCGGTCCGCGGACCGAGGAGTCGGGTCAGGCGGGCGCGAGCGAATCGACGAGCCGCTCCCACTGATCGCCGATGACCTCGACGGTCAGGCCCTCGTGCACCATCAGGTGATGCACCGAGGCGGCCTCGAGCGGGGCCAGCAGTGCGAGTGAGACGGTGGGCACCGCGTCGCCGAAACCCATGTCGGCCAACAACGTCTGCACGTGGATGACCGCGACGCGGTGAGCCGGATGCGCCAGGCGTCCCGGGCCGGAGGCGTCGTCGGCCTCGATGAGGATGTCGAGGTGTGCGCAGACCATCGTCAGGCGGGCGCGCCCGTAGGCCACGAGGCGTTCGACGGCCGGGGCTCCCGGGCCCAGCGGCGGTGGCCCGGACAGGAACGAGCGCTGCATCTCGGTCTCGGAGTGGTCGAGGAGCGACATCATCAGCCCTGCCCGCCCGCCGAACCGTCGGAACACGGTGCCCTTGCCGACGCCGGCCTCGCGCGCGACCGCATCCATGGTCACCGCGGCGGCGCCGTGATCGTCGATGAGTCGTTTGGCGGCCGACAGCAGCAGGGCGCGGTTGCGGATCGCGTCGGAGCGCTCGGATTCGCCCGGGCCCGCCATGGTCAGCGTCAGTGCGGACGGCGTCGGGGTACCCGAGGATCTCGACCCGCCACTGGTTGCCACACCGGTGAGCGTAATCGTTGACGGGCGTGGAATAGATACGGACCCTGGTCCGGTTGATCGGGTGCGAACCGTTTCAGTCGTGACCGCCGAGCGCGGCCGCGGCGATCAGAGGAGTGAGGTGGAATGTCCGAGTCCGTGAAGATCGTGGCCCTGGTGGGCAGCCTGCGTGCCGAGTCGATCAACCGCAAGGTGGCCGAGCTGGCCGCGGCCGGCGCGCCGGAGTCGGTGTCGATCGAGATCTACGAGGGTCTCGCGACCGTCCCGTTCTACGACGAGGACCTCGATGTCGAGCCGCTCGATCCGGCCGTCGACGCCCTGCGCACCGCGCTGGCCGACGCCGACGCCGTGTTGATCGTGACGCCGGAATACAACGGCACCATCCCGGCCGTCGTGAAGAACGCGATCGACTGGGGTTCGCGTCCGTACGGCAACGGTGCTCTGAAGGACAAGCCGGTCGCCGTCATCGGAGCGTCGCTGGGCCGGTACGCCGGCAAGTGGTCGCAGGAGGACGCGCGCAAGTCGGTCGGCATCGCCGGCGGCAAGGTGGTGGACAGCGTGGAGCTCGGCATCGCCACGTCGGAACTCGACGGCCGCGCGGTCTCGGAGGTACCCGAACTGGTCGAGCAGGTCCGGTCCGCGGTGGCTGATCTGGTCGGCGCCGTGGGGGTCACTGTCTGACCCCGGGTGTACTCATGGAACGACCCGATGGCGGCATCACGACATGTGGTGCCGCCATCGGCGTCCGTGTGACGTGCGACACGCCAAGGGAAATCCGCCACGCCCGGGCGCACCCCTGCGACCTGCGACTTCCATGAATGTTATTCGCAACCCCTTGTGTTGCTTACGGATGTCAGACACTAGGTGTAGTGTTTGGCAGACCGACAGGCCGCGCGATGTGCGAGTCCGTCAGCACCCCGCACATCGTGAGTATCGAGGAGTTCCCATGAGCATCACCGTCTACACCAAGCCGGCCTGCGTGCAGTGCAACGCCACCTACAAGGCCCTCGACAAGCAGGGTCTCGACTACGACATCGTCGACATCAGCCAGGACGACGAGGCGCGCGACTACGTGATGGCGCTCGGTTACCTGCAGGCGCCCGTCGTGGTCGTCGGTGAGGACCACTGGTCCGGTTTCCGTCCGGACCGCATCAAGGCGCTCGCCGTCGCAGCTGCCTGACCCGCTCGTCCGTTTTCCCGTCTGGAGGTCCACCATGTCGACCCCGGATCGCTCCATCCCCGATCACCCGGCCGCCGGTTCCGCCGACGCGCCGCTGATCGTCTACTTCTCCAGCGTCTCGGAGAACACCCACCGCTTCGTCGAGAAGCTCGGCCTCCGGTCCGTCCGGATCCCGGTCCTCGACCGGGCGGAGCGGGTCAGCTCGTTCACCGTCGACGAGCCCTACGTCCTGATCTGTCCGACCTACGGCGGCGGCAAGCCGTCGGAGGCCGGTGACGGACCGGTACGGGCCACCGGGGGATTCGTCCCCAAGCAGGTGGTCAAGTTCTTGAACAACGAGCACAACCGTTCGCGGATCCGCGCAGTCATCGCAGCGGGGAACACGAACTTCGGCGAGGAGTTCTGCCACGTCGGAGACATCATCTCGGCCAAGTGCCGGGTCCCGTACCTCTACCGATTCGAACTGATGGGCACCGCAGAGGACGTGGACCGCGTCCGCGACGGTCTCCGCGAGTTCGACACCGACACCGCGATCGCCCGGACCGTCCCCGCCTGAACCGCGGTCTCCCCACCTCGGCGTGGTCGGTGAGTCCGTCCCGCCACCCAGCCTCATGGTCAACGCAGTTGTCCCAGTCATCCCCGTATCCGACCCACCACCCACAGGAGCTCCAGTGTCGCCAACCGTTACCCCCGTCAAAGACGCGACCGACGCCTCGGCGAGCACGTCGGGGGTGCACGCCGGTCCGGCCGGGCACGAGCCCGCGGAGATGGACTACCACTCGCTCAACGCGATGCTGAACCTGTACGACGCCGACGGGAAGATCCAGTTCGAGAAGGATCGGGAGGCGGCGAACCAGTACTTCCTGCAGCACGTCAACCAGAACACCGTCTTCTTCCACGATCTCGACGAGAAGCTCGACTACCTCGTGGAGGAGAACTACTACGAGCCCGAGGTCCTCGAGCGTTACGACCGTGAGTTCGTCAAGGACCTGTTCGGCTACGCGTACAAGAAGAAGTTCCGGTTCCCCACCTTCCTTGGGGCGTTCAAGTACTACACCTCCTACACGCTCAAGACGTTCGACGGGAAGCGCTACCTCGAGCGCTTCGAGGACCGTGTCTGCATGGTCGCGATGACGCTCGCCGACGGCGACCCCGAACTCGCGCGCAACCTCGTCGACGAGATCATCTCCGGTCGGTTCCAGCCGGCCACCCCCACGTTCCTCAACTCGGGCAAGAAGCAGCGAGGCGAGCCGGTCTCGTGCTTCCTGCTGCGCATCGAGGACAACATGGAGTCCATCGGTCGCTCGATCAACTCGGCACTGCAGCTGTCCAAGCGCGGTGGTGGAGTCGCGTTGTTGCTCAGCAACATCCGTGAGCACGGCGCGCCGATCAAGAAGATCGAGAACCAGTCCTCGGGTGTCATCCCGATCATGAAGCTGCTCGAGGACTCGTTCAGCTACGCCAATCAGCTCGGTGCCCGCCAGGGGGCCGGCGCGGTGTACCTGCACGCGCATCACCCCGACATCTACCGCTTCCTCGACACCAAGCGCGAGAACGCCGACGAGAAGATCCGCATCAAGACCCTGTCGCTGGGCGTCGTGATCCCGGACATCACCTTCGAGCTGGCCAAGCGCAACGACGACATGTACCTGTTCAGCCCGTACGACGTCGAGCGCGTCTACGGGGTGCCGTTCGCCGACATCAACGTCAGCGACAAGTACCACGAGATGGTCGAGGACCGTCGGATCCGCAAGACCAAGATCAAGGCGCGCGAGTTCTTCCAGACCCTCGCCGAGCTGCAGTTCGAGTCGGGCTACCCGTACATCATGTTCGAGGACACGGTGAACCGCGCCAACCCGATCGACGGCAAGATCACCCACTCGAACCTGTGCTCGGAGATCCTGCAGGTGTCGACCGCGTCGACGTTCAACGACGACCTGTCCTACTCCACCGTGGGCAAGGACATCTCGTGCAACCTGGGGTCGCTGAACATCGCCAAGACGATGGACTCACCGGACTTCGGGCAGACCATCGAGACCTCGATCCGTGGCCTCACCGCCGTGAGCGATCAGACCGCGATCACCTCGGTGCCGTCGATCCAGGAGGGCAACAACAGCTCTCACGCGATCGGCCTCGGCCAGATGAACCTGCACGGCTACCTCGCCCGTGAGCGCGTCTACTACGGCAGCGAGGAGGGGATCGACTTCACGAACATCTACTTCTACACCGTGCTGTTCCACGCTCTGCGTGCGTCGAACCTCATCGCCAAGGAGCGCGGTCAGTCGTTCGGTGGGTTCGAGAAGTCGAAGTACGCCAGCGGTGAGTTCTTCGACAAGTACACCGACCACGCCTGGGAGCCGGCCACCGCGCGTGTCGCCGAACTGTTCTCCGAGGCCGGTGTGCACATCCCGACCCAGGACGACTGGCGTCAGCTCCGCGCATCGGTGCGCGAGCACGGCATCTACAACCAGAACCTGCAGGCGGTGCCGCCGACCGGATCGATCAGCTACATCAACCACTCCACCAGCTCGATCCATCCGGTGGCCGCGAAGGTCGAGATCCGCAAGGAAGGCAAGATCGGCCGCGTGTACTACCCGGCGCCGTACATGACCAACGACAACCTGGACTACTACCAGGACGCGTACGAGATCGGCTACGAGAAGATCATCGACACCTACGCCGCGGCGACGCAGCACGTCGACCAGGGTCTGAGCCTGACCCTGTTCTTCAAGGACACCGCCAGCACGCGCGACGTCAACAAGGCGCAGATCTACGCATGGCGCAAGGGAATCAAGACGCTGTACTACATCCGCCTGCGCCAGCTCGCGCTGGAAGGCACCGAGGTCGAGGGTTGCGTCTCGTGCATGTTGTGACCGCTTGCCCCGCCAGCACTTCCATCTTCGAATCGACCTGCAGGAGCGCACGATGACGTCCACCCAGAGCCATTCGCCTGCCGATGGCGCACCGATCAAGTTGGTCAGCCGGGTCTCGGCCATCAACTGGAACCGTGTTCCCGACGAGAAGGACGCCGAGGTCTGGGATCGCCTGACCGGTAACTTCTGGCTGCCCGAGAAGGTGCCGGTGTCCAACGACATCCCGTCGTGGGGCACGCTCACCGATCTCGAGAAGCAGCTCACCATGCGGGTCTTCACCGGCCTGACGCTGCTCGACACCATCCAGGGCACGGTCGGCGCGGTCTCGCTGATCCCGGACGCGGCGACCCCGCACGAGGAGGCGGTGCTCACCAACATCGCGTTCATGGAGTCGGTGCACGCCAAGTCCTACAGCTCGATCTTCTCGACGCTGTGCTCCACCAAGGACATCGACGAGGCGTTCCGCTGGTCGGAGGAGAACGTCAACGTCCAGCGCAAGGCCAACATCGTGATGGACTACTACCGTGGCGACGACCCGCTCAAGCGCAAGGTCGCCTCGACGCTGCTGGAGTCGTTCCTGTTCTACTCGGGCTTCTACCTGCCGATGTACTGGTCGAGCCGCGCAAAGCTCACCAACACAGCCGATCTCATCCGTCTGATCATCCGTGACGAGGCCGTGCACGGGTACTACATCGGATACAAGTACCAGCGCGCGCTGGAGGTGTGCACCCCCGAGCGCCGCCAGGAGCTCAAGGACTACACCTTCGAGCTGCTCTTCGAGCTGTACGACAACGAGACCGACTACACCGAGACCCTCTACGACGAGGTCGGTCTCACCGAGGACGTCAAGAAGTTCCTGCGCTACAACGCGAACAAGGCCCTGATGAATCTGGGCTACGAGGCGATGTTCCCGCGCGACGAGACCGACGTGAACCCGGCGATCCTCTCGGCGCTGTCGCCGAACGCCGACGAGAACCACGACTTCTTCTCCGGGTCGGGCAGCTCGTACGTCATCGGCAAGGCCGTCAACACCGAAGACGACGACTGGGATTTCTAGGTCTCAGCGACAAACGCTCCACTTTCGACGAAACGCTCCGGTTGCAACCGGAGCGTTTCGTCGTAACCGGAGCGGATGCGGCTCGATCAGGCCACGCCGCCGTTGACGCGGACGATCTGCCCGCTGATCCAACTCGCGCCCGATGACGTGAGCAGGGCGACGGCGTCGGCGATCTCGCTCATCTCGCCGAGTCGGCCTACGGGGGAGGCCTTCTCGATCGCGGCGAGCTGCTCGGGGGTCTTGCCGTCGGCGAACATCTCCGACCGGATCAGGCCTGGTGCGACCGCGTTGACGGTGATCCCGCGCGGTGCCAGCTCCTTCGCCGCCACCCGCGTGAACGTCTCGACCGCCGCCTTCGCCGCCAGGTAGACGCCCATCCGCGGTGTGGTGACCGCGATCGCGGTGCTCGAGAGGTTGACGATCCGCCCGCCGTCGGCGAGATGCCGGGCTGCCGCCCGCAACCCGTTGTAGGTTCCGCGCGCGCTCACGTCGAAGACGCGGTCATAGGCGTCATCGTCGAGTTCGGACAGCTCGCCCAGGACGCTGACGCCGGCGTTGTTGACCAGGATCCCGACCTCGCCGAATTCCGCACGCGCGGTTGCGAACAGCCCCTCGACGTCGGTCGCTGACGCGACGTCGCCCTGTACGGCGATCGCCCTACCACCTGCGTCGACGATCGATCGCACCGTCTCCTCGGCGTCGGATGCCCCGTGGGCGTAGTTCACCAGGACGGGGTGCCCGGCGCGGGCGAGTCGTTGCGCGATGGCGCGGCCGATCGAGCGTGATCCTCCGGTGACAATGGCTGCGGCAGGTGTGTGGGTTGTCATGACAACCACCTTAGGCCCGATTGGTTGTCATGACAACACTGAGGTCGATACGGTTGTCCCATGACATCCAGCGCTCGCCTCACGCCGACGGAACTCGCACTGTGGCATCAGTTCAAGCTCGTCGGGGAGAAGGTGAACGCGGCGGTCGAGCGCGACATCCTCGCGGCGTCGGAGCTGACCGGAGCGGAGTTCGGTGTGCTCACGCGTCTTGTCGATCTCGGCGACGGCGCCCTACGCCAGGGGGAGCTGGCCACGTCGATGCGATGGAACAAGAGTCGGTTGTCGCACCAGATCACCCGGATGGAGAAGCGGGGCCTCGTGACCCGCGCCGCCGAGGACTCGTCCGTGGTCACGGTGCGGATCACCGACGCCGGCGAGCGTGCGCTGCGGCCGGCCCGGCCCGCGCACGCCGAGTCGATCCGAGCCAATCTCACCGAAAAGCTGACGGAAGGTCAGCGATCGGCCCTGGCGTCAGCGTTCGCAGTATTGCTGGAGGACTGAGGCAGATCCGCGGCAGCTGTCCGCAGATGCGGCACCTGTAGCTGCCGCGTCTGTAAACAGCTGCCGCGTATGTCGCGCAGGCCGACGATTGTGCAGGTCGCTGGGCGTACGGTTGTCCGATCGAGGCAACCGGCCTGCGATGATCCCAGACGGCGGGGCCGACATGGATTCCGATGACCCGGTGGTGTGTAATCCGACGCACTATCGAACCGTGTTCGAGAACGACCGCGTCAGGGTGCTCGAGTACCGGGACGGCCCGGGCGACATATCGGTCGAGCACCATCACCCGGACAGTGTGATGATCACGCTCAGCAGCTTCGACCGGCGGATCTCGGTCGTCGACCGCAGTGTCGACGTCACGCTGGGAGCGGGCGAGGTTCGATGGCTCGACGAACAGCGCCACTGGGGCGAGAACACCGGGGACACCGACACGCACACGATCTTCGTCGAGCTCAAAGAAGCTGCGCCGCAGGCGGCTCAGGAGACCCGCCTCGGACCGAGCGTCACATAGACGCAGTCTGTACCCGCGCACGCGCGGCAGTTGCTCGCAGACGCGGCACGTGTAGCTGCCGCGTCTGGGAACAGCTGCCGCGAATGACCTCGAACTACGCGGTGACCTCGTTGAGCTTGCCGGTGGCGACGTCGAAGACGAAGCCGCGCAGCGACGTGGTCTTGGTGACGAACGGGCTGTTCTCGATGCGGGCGAGGGACTGCTTGACGTCCTCGTCGAGGTCGGGGAAGGACTCGGCCGACCAGTTCGGCTTCTGGCCGATCTCGTCCTGGATGCCGCGCTTGAAGTCGTCGTCGGTGAAGGTGAGCATCCCGCAGTCGGTGTGATGGATCAGGATGATCTCGGTGGTGCCGAGCAGGCGTTGGCTGATCGCGAGCGAACGGATCTCGTCGTCGGTGATGACGCCGCCCGCGTTGCGGATGACGTGCGCCTCACCGTCGTTCAGGCCGAGGATTCCGTACACGTTGAGGCGGGCGTCCATGCATGCGACGACGGCGACGTGCTTGCTCGGGGGCAGGGGGAGCGGGCCGGAGAACGAGGCGGCGTACTCGGCATTGTTGGTCAACAGGTCGTCGGTCACAGTCATGCGTACATGCTGATCTGCGCATGTCTACCTGGGAACCGTTCGGTTCACCACGGGTTTTACCTTCCGCAATCGGCGATGAAGTGCAGTGTCTACTGCGAGCTGCGGTTCAACGACCGGATCACGTCATCCATCACGATGGGCGCGGCGGCCAGGCCCTTGCCGCCGTACCAGATGTCGTCGGTGACGACGAGCACGCGACCCCACCCCGGGGCACCCATGTCGAGCCACTGATCGCTCTTCATCACCGACGTGCCGTGCTTCTCCGCGGCGGCGGTGTCGGTGAAGCTGACGTAGATGAGGTCGGCGTCGGCGTCGGTGAAGTTGTCGTCGGTCACCGCGACCGCACCGGCCTGCCGCTGACTGGCCGGCCGCTGCGCGCCCATCGCCGAGAGGATGGTGCCCGCGTACGAGTTCGTGCCCTCGATGGTCTCGCTGTCGGCGCCGAAGCGGACCAGCCCGACCTGTGTGTGGGAGGCGTCGAGACGGGCACCCGCGCGTTTGGCCTGTGCAGCGAAGGCGTCGAGCCGCGTCTTGCCCTCCTCGCTGCGTCCGAGTCCGTCGGCGACGGCCGCGAACTGGTCCTGCCACGACTCGGTGCGGTCGATGGTCAGCGCGCGTCCGCCGAACGGTGCGGCCGACGACGCGTCGTAACCGATCACGACGTCCGCCCGTGCGGCCCGGGCGGCGTCGGCCGAGGGGCTGGACCCGATGGTGGGACGCGAGGTGACGGCAGGTCCCAGGTAGCGGGGGATCGCGGACTTCTCCGTGGCGATCGCGACGACCCGGGCCTGCAGTCCGAGTGCGCAGACGGCGTCGAGAAGGGCGGGGTCGGTCACGGCGATCCGGGCGATGTCCGGCTTGCCCGGATCCACTGTGGACTCGGTCCCACACGAGGCGTCGAAGGCACGTTCCGGTGTCACCAGATCGGCGCCCGCGATCCGTGTCGTGGTGGTCACTATCGTGCCCTCGCCACCGGGGATCGACGACCCGCCGCATCCCGCCACGGCCAGGGCGGTCGCCGTGATCACCGCGACAACGGACACGACGGTTCGTCGACGCTGGAAAATACCGTTCACCTGCATTCTTCCGATCGTGATCAGGGCGCTGTGCACGCGGATATCGTGGATCACGCTAGCACCGACGACACCGCTGATCTGCGACGCGTGTCGTGGCGTGAGTGGCGATCGACGAGCCGTCGTGCCGCCGGTCGAGCGGCGAGTACGACAGAACGTAGGACCCACTCGGCTCACAGGGGTGCAAGGGTTTACGATCAGCAGTAGCGATGTTCGTTGTGGTGGCCGTATGGCCACGCAGGCAGGAGGATCTGTGACCGCCCTCGACCAGCCCACCCAGGTGGTTCCGGCTCGGGCCTACCCGGCCCGTACCGGGCCAAAGGGCTCGTTCATCTACAAGATGATCACGACGACCGACCACAAGGTGCTCGGCATCATGTACTTGGTCACGTGTTTCGGCTTCTTCCTGATCGGTGGCCTCATGGCGCTGCTGATGCGTGGTGAGTTGGCCGTTCCGGGCATGCAGTTCCTGTCGACGGAGCAGTACAACCAGCTGTTCACGATGCACGGCACCGTGATGCTGCTGCTGTACGCGACCCCGATCGTCATCGGCTTCGCGAACGTGGTGCTCCCGCTGCAGATCGGCGCACCCGACGTCGCGTTCCCGCGTCTCAACGCCTTCAGCTACTGGCTGTTCCTCTTCGGCGGACTGATCGTCATCAGCGGCTTCGTCACCCCCGGTGGTGCCGCCGACTTCGGTTGGACCGCGTACACCCCGCTGACCGACGCGATCCATTCGCCCGGCGCCGGCGCCGACCTGTGGATCATGGGCCTGGCCGTGGGTGGTCTCGGCACCATCCTCGGTGCGGTCAACATGGTCACCACCGTGGTCTGCCTCCGTGCGCCCGGTATGACGATGTTCCGCATGCCGATCTTCACCTGGAACATCCTGGTGACCAGCGTTCTGATCCTGCTCGCGTTCCCGCTGCTGACCGCCGCGCTGATGGGTCTCGAGGTCGACCGACAATTCGGCGCCCATCTCTACGACCCGGCCAACGGTGGTGTGATCCTCTGGCAGCATCTGTTCTGGTTCTTCGGTCACCCGGAGGTCTACATCATCGCGCTGCCGTTCTTCGGCATCGTCTCGGAGATCTTCCCGGTGTTCTCCCGCAAGCCGATCTTCGGTTACTCGACGCTGATCTACGCGACGCTGGCCATCGCGGCGCTGTCGGTGGCCGTCTGGGCGCACCACATGTACGCCACCGGCGCGGTGCTCCTACCGTTCTTCGCCTTCATGACGTTCATCATCGCGGTGCCCACCGGAGTGAAATTCTTCAACTGGATAGGCACGATGTGGAAGGGGCATCTGACCTTCGAGACACCGATGCTCTTCTCGGTCGGCTTCCTCGTGACCTTCCTCTTCGGTGGTCTGACCGGTGTGCTGCTCGCCAGCCCGCCCCTGGACTTCCACCTGTCCGACAGCTACTTCGTCGTGGCGCACTTCCACTACGTCCTCTTCGGCACCATCGTGTTCGCCACCTACGCGGGCATCTACTTCTGGTTCCCGAAGATGACCGGCCGCATGATGGACGAGAAGCTGGGCAAGATCCACTTCTGGCTGACCTTCATCGGTTTCCACGCGACCTTCCTCGTCCAGCACTGGCTGGGCAACGAGGGCATGCCGCGCCGCTACGCCGACTACCTGCCGTCGGACGGGTTCACCACGTTGAACATCTTCTCGACGGTCGGTGCGTTCATCCTGGGTCTGTCGACGCTGCCGTTCCTGTGGAACGTCTTCCGTAGCTACCGCTACGGCGAGGTCGTGACCGTGGACGACCCGTGGGGCTTCGGCAACTCGCTCGAGTGGGCCACCAGCTGCCCGCCGCCGCGCCACAACTTCACCGAGCTGCCCCGGATCCGTTCCGAGCGGCCCGCGTTCGAGCTGCACTATCCGCACATGATCGAGCGGATGCACGCCGAGGCGCACGTCGGCCAGGCGAGCAAGCACATGGAAGAGGCCAAGCGAGATCCGGTGACCGTCGGCACGCACGAGTCGTCGACAGAAGCCGATCCCAACTGACGTGAGCCCTGAGCCCGCGCCGGGAGCCGCCGACGCAGGGTCATCGATCGCGGTGCTGATCACCGTCACGGGGCCCGACCGCCCGGGCGTGACGTCGGTACTGCTCGGTGCCCTCTCCCGTCACGGCGTCATCCTGCTCGACGTCGAACAGGTGGTCATCCGCGGCCGTCTGACGCTCGGCGTCCTGGTCAACTGCGCATCCGACCCGGAGTCGTTGCAGGAGACGGTCGAGCAGGCGATGAGCTCGATCGACATGGTCGTCAGCGTCGAGGTCGGTGCCGACCCCGGCGTGCGGACGGTCTCGACCCACGTCGTGGTCATCCTCGGCAACCCGGTGACCGCCAGGGCGTTCAGCGCGCTGGCCACCGAGCTCGCCGGCCAGCGCGGCAACATCAACTCGATCCGCGGGATCGCCGACTACCCGGTGACCGGGCTCGAGTTGATGGTCAGCGTCGACAAGGACAACCTCCGCGCCGATGTCGCGCTCCGCAAGGGTCTGGCCAAGGTCGCCAAGCGCCACGGCATCGACGTCGCCGTCGAACGCGGAGGTCTGGCGCGCCGGGCCAAACGACTGGTCGTGTTCGATGTCGACTCGACCCTGATCCAGGGCGAGGTCATCGAGATGCTCGCGGCCAGGGCGGGCAAGGAAGCCGAGGTCGCCGCGGTGACCGAGGCGGCGATGCGCGGAGAGTTGGACTTCGCGGAGTCCCTGCACGAGCGCGTGAAGGCGCTCGCCGGACTCGACGCCTCCATCCTCGACGAGGTGGCCGGTTCCCTGGAACTGACGCCCGGGGCACGCACCACGATCCGCACGCTGCATCGTCTCGGCTACCACTGCGGCCTGGTCTCCGGTGGCTTCCGGCAGGTCATCGACGGTCTCGCTCACGAACTCGAACTCGACTTCGTGCGGGCCAACACCCTCGAGATCGACGACGACAACAAGCTCACCGGTCGCGTGATCGGCGAGATCATCGACCGGCCGGGCAAGGCGGTCGCCCTGCGCGCCTTCGCCGACCAGGTCGGGGTGCCGATGGAGCAGACCGTCGCAGTCGGTGACGGAGCGAACGACATCGACATGCTCACCGCGGCCGGACTGGGCATCGCGTTCAACGCCAAGCCCGCGCTGCAGGAGGTCGCCGACGCAGCACTGTCGCACCCGTTCCTCGACGCCGTGCTGTTCATCCTCGGTGTCACCCGAGACGAGATCGAGGCGGCCGACGCGGTCGACGGCACCTCGCGTCGCGTCCCGCTGCCGTAACGGTGACCTTCGCCGACCGCCACCGGCTGCTGACCGACTACGTCGGCGGCGGTGCGGACCCCGCCGATCCCTCACAGGTGTTGGCGATGCCCGTGGTCCTGCACATCGAGAAGAACGATCCACCGCCGCGCCGGGCCCTGCTCGAGGCCGCCGCCCGCGCCGCCGTGCTGCTCTGCCTCGACGAGCGCGCCGACGCCGCCGTCCCTGACGAGACCGACCCCGGCACCGCAGACCGCGACATCGCGGGCCCCGACGCGGACCAATCCACCCCCGGCCCCTGGCACGACGGTGTCGCGACCTGGTGCGACGCCCGGATCCGCAAGATCAGCCGCCGCGCCCGCGGTGCACACTGGTCCGCTGCCCAGGAGGTCCCGGGACTCACCGTCGACACCGGGGATGCCCAGGCGCGGGCGATCGTGCCCGGACCGGTCGGCGACCTCGACAAGCGCATCGCACGGCTGCAGATCGGCGGTACCGACGTCGACGGTGATCTCGGAGCCGTTCCGATGTCGACCGACGAGCTGATCCTGTGGATCAACCCGACCCTGGACATGACCGTCGGCAAGCTGGCCGCGCAGGTCGGTCACGCGTCGATGCTCGCGGCCGGACTGTTCGACACCGCCGACGCGCAGCGGTGGTGGCGCGACGGGTGCCCACTGCGAGTCGCCGTGGCGACCGTGGCGCGATGGTCGGATCTGCTGCGCCGCGAACCCGATTCCGTGGCAGCGGTGCGCGACGCCGGCTTCACCGAGGTGGCGCCGGGCTCGGTCACGGTGATCGCCGAGCGCACCCTAGGCTCGGACGCATGAGTGAACTGCCCGACTGGGCGCAGGGCCTGAATCTGCAACCGCATCCCGAGGGCGGATGGTTCACCGAGACCTGGCGCAGCGACATCACCCTCCCGACGAGCGCGCTCCCCGAGGACTACCCGGGCGAACGCGCGGCCGGGACCGCGATCCTGTTCCTGCTGCCCGCGGGGGCGGAATCGGCGTGGCACACCGTGCGCGGTGCGGAGATCTGGTTGCACCACCGGGGCGCGCCGGTCGAGCTGATCCTCGGCGGCACCGACGATGCGCCCGGTGCGGAGACGGCCGTCGTACTCGGCCCCGACATCACCGGCGCGCAACGGCCGCAGCACGTCGTACCCGGCCACGAGTGGCAGCGGGCGCGTTCACTCGACAACGCGCCGTCGTTGGTCAGCTGCATCGTCGTACCCGGCTTCGACTTCGCCGACTTCCGCCTCGTCTGAGACGCCCGGGCGCGCGGGGAGAGTCGGACCACCGCCGCGACCCCGTCGTGCGGCACGATGGGGGAGTGCCCGACAGTGACAGCAACTCAACGACGGACGTACCCACCCCGGACCCCGATCTGCTGATCGACTTCGCCGACGTGACCCTGGTCCGTGACGGTTCGACCCTCGTCGGACCGATCACGTGGCAGGTGGAGCTCGACGAGCGCTGGGTCGTCATCGGCCCCAACGGTGCGGGCAAGACCTCGCTGATGCGGATGGCGGCCGCCGAGACCCACCCGAGTTCGGGCACCGCGGTCCTGCTCGGTGAGCGCCTCGGCCACACCGACATCCGGGACCTGTCCACCCGGATCGGCGTGACGTCGTCGATGTTGGCCGAGCGGATCCCCGACCACGAGCTCGTCACCGATCTCGTGATCTCCGCGAGCTACTCGGTGCTGGGTCGCTGGCGTGAGGACTACGAGGAGGTCGACCGCGCGCAGGCGGTGGAGACCCTCGAGTCCATGGGCGCCGAGCACCTCGCCGATCGTCGGTTCGGCACGCTGTCGGAGGGCGAGCGCAAACGCGTGCTGATCTCCCGGGCCCTCATGACCGATCCCGAACTGCTGCTGCTCGACGAACCGGCCGCCGGACTCGACCTCGGCGGACGCGAGGAACTCGTGGCCCGACTCGGAGTGCTCGCCGCCGACCCCGATGCGCCGGCGACGGTGCTGATCACCCATCACGTCGAGGAGATCCCCGAGGGATTCACCCACGCGTTGCTGCTCAAGGAGGGTGGCGTGGTCGCGCAGGGTCTGCTCGAGGACGTGTTGACCGCGGAGAACCTGACCGCCGCGTTCAGCCAGAACATCTCGCTGGACCGCCTCGACGGCCGGTATTTCGCCCGCCGGGCCCGTCGCGCGGGCGGCCACCGACGAGCACGGGCATGACCGGCCCGAAACCCGGCTTCGTCCCGGTCGATGATCCCGAGTCCGTGCCGGTGCGTGACGCCGCGACGGTCGTGGTGATCCGCGATGTCGCCGACACCGACTCGGCGGCGGGCGGGATCGAGGTGTTCCTCATCCAGCGGGTGCAGGAGATGGCCTTCGCCGGCGGCATGACGGTGTTCCCCGGCGGCGGGGTCGACGCACGCGACGCCGAGGCCGACGTCGCGTGGACCGGTCCGCACCCCGACTGGTGGGCCGACCGCTTCGGCGCCGACGAGGCCACCGCCCAGGCGCTGGTGTGCGCTGCGGTCCGGGAGACGTTCGAGGAATGCGGGGTTCTGCTCGCGGGCCGGACGCCCGACACCGTGCTGGACGACGCGACGCCGTATCACCCGGCGCGTGCGCAGCTCGTGGACAAGACGATCTCGTTGGCCGGCTTCCTGCGCGAGAACGACCTGGTGCTGCGCTCCGACCTCATCGTGCCTCTGGCGCACTGGATCACGCCGCTGGGCGAGCGCCGCCGGTACGACACACGTTTCTTCCTCGCCGCGCTACCGGGCGGGCAGGAGGCCGACGATCGCACCACCGAGGCCGCGTCGGCGACCTGGCACCGGGTGGACGACATCCTTGCCGAGTGGGAGGCGGGACGGGTGTTCCTGCTGCCGCCGACATGGGCGCAGCTGCAGGAACTCCGGCGGTTCGACACCGTCGCCGAGGCATTGGCCGCACCCCGCGAGATCACGATGATCTGCCCCACCATCGTCTCCGACGGCACGAGCGTGCGCATCGAGTTCGACGGGGTGGACCGCTACAACCGCGAGTGATGCTCGCGGGTGTCGGCTACCAGATCCGAACCCGTTGCGACTCCGGCAGATACAACTTGTCGGTGGTGGCCACCCGGAAGGTCGAGTAGAAGTCGGGCAGGTTGCGCACCACCTGATTGCAGCGGAACTCGCCGGGCGAGTGGGGGTCGGTGGCCAACTGCTCGGCCAGGGCCGCCGGTCGGTCCTTGCTCCGCCAGATCCGGGCCCACGACAGGAACAGGTCGGTCAGGTCGAGGTTCTCGGTGCCGTCCTTCTCGGCCGCGATCTTCGCCGCCGACAACGCGATCGACAACCCACCGAGGTCGGCGAGGTTCTCGCCGACCGTGAGCGCCCCGTCGACGTGCTGATCAGGCTTGAGCCCCTCGGGTACCAGCGAGTTGTACTGGGCGATGAGCGCATCGGACTTCTTGGTGAACGCGGCCCGGTCGGCCGGGGTCCACCAGTCGCGGAGGTTGCCGTTGCCGTCGTACTGCGAGCCCTGGTCGTCGAAACCGTGGCCGATCTCGTGTCCGATGACCGCGCCGATCCCGCCGTAGTTCACCTGGATCTCGGCGTTCGGATCGAAGAACGGTGACTGCAGGATCGCTGCCGGGAAGACGATCTCGTTGAACGTCGGGTCGTAGTAGGCGTTGACGGTCTGAGGCGTCATCTGCCAGTCGTCCTTGTTCACCGCCGTCCCGAGCTTCGCGACCTGGCGCTTGGACTCGAATTGGTATCCCGAGCGGTAGTTCGCGATCACGTCGTCGCGCACGATGTCGACGCCCGAGTAGTCCCGCCACTTGTCGGGGTAGCCGATCTTGACGTTGATCTTGCCGAGTTTGTCGAACGCCTCCTTGCGGGTGGCGTCGCTGAAGAAGTCGATGGTGGTGAAGCTACGGCGGTAGGCCTCGAGCAGGTTGCCGACCAGCGTCCGCGCCTGGGTCTTCGCCTCACCCGAGAAGTGTTCGGCGACATACTTCTTGCCCAGGGCCTCACCGAGCAGGGTGTCGACGAGCGCGACGCCGCGCTTCCAGCGCTCGGGTTGCGCCTCGACACCGTTGAGGGTCTTGGAGAAGAAGTCGAAGCGTGCGTCGGCGAACGCCTTCGGTAGGTACTGCGAATAGGAGCGCAGCACCGAGATGCGCATGTAATCGCGGAGATCGTCGATGGGGGTGTCGGCCCAGACCTTCGCCGCGGCGGCGTTGGCCTTCGGCCCGGTCACCACCACCCGGGCGAGCTGCTCGGTCGAGGCCCCGATACCCGATCGCCATGCCTCCCAGTTCATCCCCGGGGACTCGGCGGCGAACTGGGCCCAGGAGCGCGGGTTGTAGGTGGCCTTCGCGTCGCGGCTCTCGACGGTGGTGAGGTGCCCCTTCGCGACGGCGGTCTCGATGGCCATCACCCGGTTCGCGACACCCTCGGGGTCGGCGAGACCACCGAGGCGGGCGAGGGTGGCGAGGAACGCGACGTACTTGGTGCGGATCTCGGCGTAGCTGTCCTCGCGGTAGTACGACTCGTCGGGCAGGCCGATCCCGGATTGAACGACGTTGGCCACGTAGCGGGTGGCGTTCTGCTGGTCCGGCGCGACGTAGAAGTCGACGATGCCGGTGCTGCCCGCAGTCGACAACTCGGCCAGTCCGCGGGTCAGCTCGTCCTTGGTGGGAGCCTGGGTGATCGCGGTGAGGATCGGCGTCACCGGCGCCAGTCCGGCCTTCTCGATCGTGGCGGCGTCGAGGTAGCTCGCGTAGAGATCGCGGATCTTGGCGTCCTCGCCCGTCTCGGAGGAATCGATGCCCTCGATGATGGCCTTGAGGTGTTTCTGGGCCTCGTCGTTGAGTTCGTCGAACGTCGAGAAGCTCGCCTTGTCGGCGGGGATCTGATAGCTGCGCAGCCAACTCCCGTTGACGTGGCGGAACAGATCGTTCTGCGGCGTGACGGCCGCGTCGAGCCCGGACAGGTCCGGCGTCACCTTCTTCGCAGGGGTCGAACTGTCGCCGCACGCGGCCGCGACACCGATGGTGGCCAGCGCCCCGAGGGAGGCGAGGAACGTACGGCGACCGATCAGACCGGTCTGTTCGTCGGGTCGGGCGCTGCGCTGAGGGGTCACTGGGTGTCGTCTCCGGTCGTGTCGTCGGTGGATGTGTCGGTGTCGAGCCCGTCGCGATCGGCCCACTCGAGGAGGGTGTCGAGACGGAAAGCCGTGTCGTCGATGTCGGCGTGCAGATCGCCGAGGCGAGCGAAGCGATCCGGGACGGTCGCGATGGTGAACTCCCGCGGGTCCACGTCGTCGATCTCGGACCACTCGATCGGGGTCGAGACGGTGGCGTCGGCGTTGCCACGGACCGAGTACGCGCTCGCGATCGTGTGGTCGCGGGTGTTCTGGTTGTAGTCGACGAACACGGCCGTGGGGTCGCGGTCCTTGCGCCACCAGGTGGTCGTGATCTCGTCGGGGTTGCGGCGTTCGACCTCGCGTGCGAACGCCAGCGCGGCCCGTCGGACATCGGTGAACGACCACTCCGGTTCGATGCGGACGTAGATGTGCAGACCCGACCCGCCGGAGGTCTTCGGGTAGCCGCGGATGCCGAGTTCGTCGAGCACCTCGTGCGCGATGTGCGCGGTGCGCCGGACCTTGTCGAACGGACAGTCCGGCATCGGATCGAGGTCGATGCGCCACTCGTCGGGCTTCTCGGTGTCGAACCGCCGGGAGTTCCACGGATGGAACTCCACGGTCGACATCTGCACCGCCCAGATGACGCTGCCCAGCTCGGTCACGCAGACCTCGTCGGCGGTCCGGCCGTAGCGCGGGAAGTAGATCTCGACGGTCTCCAGCCAGTCCGGTGCGCCGCTGGGGATGCGTTTCTGATGGACCTTCGGACCTGCCATGCCCTTGGGGTATCGGTGCAGCATGCAGGGGCGGTCGCGGAGGGCTCGGACGATGCCGTCACCCACGGAGAGGTAGTAGTTGACGAGGTCGAGCTTGGTCTCGCCGCGGGTCGGGAAGTACACGCGGTCTGGACTGGACACCCGGACCGTGCGATCGCCGACCGACAGCTCGACCGGTGAGCCGGCGGATTCCGATGCCATTTATCGACCCTAAGGGAATGCGGCCCGGAGCGCGGCGCACTGGGCGGCGAAGAACTCCCGGGACACCGCGGCCCGGGGGACGAGCGCGTCGAACCCGTGGAAGGCACCCGGGATGACGGTCGTCTCGCAGTCGACGCCGGCGTCACGGAGTCGCTGAGCGTAGGCGAGGTCCTCGTCGTGGAAGAGGTCGTTGCCGCCGACGCCGATCCACGCCGGGGGCAGACCGGTGAGATCGGTCCGGCGGGCGGGCACGGCGGCGGCCCGGTCGGCGTCGGCGAGGTAGGACGACCAGCCGTAGACGTTGCTTCGACCGCTCCACACCCGGTGGTTGCGGACGGCCGACTCGTCGGGCGAGGTCGTCCGGTCGTCGAGCATCGGGTAGACGAGCAGCTGGAACGCCGGCCGGATCTGGCCGAGGTCGTGAACCCGCTGGACCAGCGCGGCGGCGAGACCGCCCCCGGCGCTGGCCCCGCCGACGGCGATGGCGCTCGCGTCGACCGACGGTTGCGCGGCCAACCAGGACAGGGCGGCCAGGCAGTCGTCGAGGGGCGCGGGGAAGGGGTGCTCCGGGGCGAGGCGGTAGTCGACCGCGGCGACGGTGATGCCGAGCTCCCGGGCGAACCGTGCGCAGATGAGGTCGTCCTGCACGGCGCGGCCGAGGACGTACCCGCCCCCGTGGATCCACAGCAGCGCGGCGCCGGGGGAGTTGCGCGCCGGTGCCCCCGCTGTCGGCGGGCGGTGGACGCGGACCGAGGCGTCCGCCGACACCGCGACGGTCTCGACGCCCTTGGCCGCGCGCAGGGCGAGCAGCGTCGTCGCCGCACGGAAGAGCGGCACCGTCCGCGCACTGATCGGGTTGGTGGGCAGCACGCGGTGGATACGACGCAGGTCCGGGTGAACGTCGGTGGTCGGCACCATCAGAGACTATTCCGACGGCAGTCGGGTCCGAGGACGGTTCGTGGCATCGTCCGGGGCTCCCACCAGCGGTGCGCCCCGACGGTGTGGGATGGCTCGCACACCCGGTAGCCTGCCCACATGCCTGAATTCGTGACCTTGGAGACCAGCGACGAGTTCCCCGGGGTGGGGACCATCCTGCTGAACCGGCCGCCGATGAACGCGCTGAACCGCCAGGTGCAGACCGAGCTGGCCGAAGCTGCTCTCGCGGCCACCGAGGACGACTCCATCAAGGCCGTCGTCGTCTACGGCGGACCCAAGGTGTTGGCCGCGGGTGCCGACATCAAAGAGATGAACGACATGACGTTCGCCGAGATGAGCAAGGTCGCCGGGCGGCTGCAGTCCGGGCTCGGCGCTATCGCGGCCATCCCCAAGCCGACCGTCGCGGCGATCACCGGGTACGCGCTCGGTGGTGGCCTCGAGGTCGCGCTCGGCGCCGATCGTCGTATCGCCGGTGACAACGCCAAGCTCGGTGTGCCGGAGATCCTGCTCGGTGTGATCCCCGGTGGCGGCGGCACGCAGCGGCTCGCGCGCCTGATCGGTCCGTCGCGGGCCAAGGACATGGTGTTCACCGGACGGTTCGTCGGCGCCGCCGAGGCGCTGCAGATCGGGTTGGTCGACGAGGTCGTCGCGCCCGACGAGGTCTACAACGCGGCGATGACGTGGGCGTCGCAGTTCGCGAAGGGCGCGAGTGTCGCCCTGGCCGCGGCGAAGGCCGCCATCGACGAGGGTCTCGACACCGATCTCGACACCGGACTGAAGATCGAGGCGCACGTGTTCGCATCGCTGTTCGCCACCGACGACCGCGCGATCGGCATGCGCTCGTTCGTCGAAAACGGGCCCGGCAAGGCCGAATTCACCGGGAAGTGAGCTGACCCATGACCGCATCTCCGATCGATCCCGCTCCCAACCCGCACGCCACCGAGGCCGAGGTCCAGGCCGCGCTGCAGGACACCAAACTCGCCCAGGTGCTCTACCACGACTGGGAAGCCGAGACCTACGACGACAAATGGTCGATCTCGTACGACGAGCGGTGCATCGACTATGCCCGCGGGCGATTCGACGCCGCGGGTGCGACGGAGTCGCTGCCCTACGGGCGCGCACTCGAACTCGGTTGTGGCACCGGCTTCTTCCTGCTGAACCTGATGCAGTCGGGGGTCGCCGAGCGTGGCTCGGTGACCGATTTGTCGCCGGGCATGGTCAAGGTCGCATTGCGCAACGGCAAGAACCTCGGGCTCGACGTCGACGGCCGCGTCGCCGACGCGGAGACCATCCCGTACGAGGACGACACCTTCGATCTGGTGGTCGGACACGCGGTCCTGCACCACATCCCCGACGTCGAGCAGGCGTTGTCGGAGGTTCTCCGCGTGCTCAAGCCCGGCGGACGCTTCATCTTCGCCGGCGAACCGTCGACCATCGGTGACTTCTACGCGCGCTGGCTGAGCCGGGCCACCTGGGCGCTGACCACCAATGTGACCAAGCTCGGCGCCCTGTCGTCGTGGCGGCGTCCGCAGGCCGAACTCGACGAGTCCTCACGCGCCGCGGCACTCGAGGCCGTCGTCGACATCCACACCTTCGATCCCGCAGAACTCGAGGCGATCGCGACCCGCGCCGGCAGTGTCGGGGTCTCCACGACCACCGAGGAATTCGCGGCGGCGATGCTCGGCTGGCCGGTCCGCACCTTCGAGGCCGCGGTCCCGCCGGAGAAGCTCGGATGGGGCTGGGCGCGTTTCGCGTTCGGCGGATGGAAGCGACTCACCTGGCTCGACGAGAACGTGCTCCGCAAGATCGTCCCGCCGAAGTTCTTCTACAACGTGGTCATCACCGGGCTCAAGCCCTGACGCGGATCCACTCCGTGATTCGGGCCGATTGAGATGGGCTACGAATTCACCCTCGACGACGTCGCCCATCTCCGGACCCGATTCGGCCAGGAGGCGCTGCTGACGGCGGAATCGCTGGAGCTGCGTCCGGATACGTTGATCTCCGACCTCGCCGTGCTGCGGTCCCGGTATCCGGGGCACGAGGCCGCGCTGGTGGACACGGTGCGCTCGCGCCGCAAGGCGGCGGGCAAACTGCGCGACGCCGATCGGCTCCTGCTCACCGACACCGCCGTCCAACAGGCGACCACCCGGACGGTCGCCGCTCACCGCGCCGCCGACCTCGCAGCGAGGTTCCCCGGTGCGGTGGTCCATGACGTGACGTGTTCTGTCGGTGCCGAACTCGCCGAGCTCGCCGCCCAACCGGGGATCGGCCCGATCCTGGGCAGCGACATCGATCGGGTGCGACTGGCCATGGCTGCGCACAACGTCCCCTCCGCGACCCTGCTCGCCGCGGATGCGTTGACGCCCACCAGCACCGCCGATGTCGTGATCGCCGATCCGGCGCGTCGTACCGCCGGCGGGTCGCGGACCTTCCGGCTCGACCAGTTGCAGCCGTCACTGTTCGACCTGTTGACCACCTACGCCGGACGGCCGCTGCTGGTGAAGAGTGCTCCGGGACTGGACTATCAGCTGCTGCGTGATCGGTACGGTTACAACGGCGAGGTCCAGATCACCTCGTTCGACGGCGGTGTCCGAGAGGCGTGCCTGTGGACCGGCCGGGAGTTCGAGGAGCGGCGGCGGGCGACGGTGATACGCACCGACGGAACCGGATTCGAGATCACCGATGCCGACGGTGACGACATTGCGCCCGGGGATCCCGGGACCTGGATCGTCGATCCGGACGGCGCGGTGGTGCGCGCCGGGCTCGTCCGGCACTACGCGAAGCGTCACGATCTGTGGCAACTCGACGGCCAGATCGCCTACCTGACCGGTCATCACGTGCCCGCGGGGGACCGGGGGTGGCGGGTTCTCGAATGGTCCGGCTTCGCCGAGAAACATCTCAGACGTCGTCTGACCGAACTGGACTGTGGCGTCCTCGAGATCATGGTCCGCGGTGTCGAGGTGGATCCCGACAAGCTGCGCAGCCGTCTGAAATTGCGTGGCTCGCAGTCGTTGGCGGTCGTCATCACCCGCATCGGCAGACGCGGTGTCGCGTTCATCTGTGAGGCAGGGGTTCGCGCCGGGTCCGCCGGCATCAGGGCGTAGATTCGCGAGGCATGGACGACTCGGGACCCAGTCGGACGGCGCTCGCTACCGCGTACGCCCGTGCGTACCACCAGATGGTCGATCGCCCGCGAATACTGACCGACCCGTACGCGGCGCGCATCCTCGGAGTCGGTCCCGAGGAACTGTCCACGATGAGCGAGTCAGCCGTCGAGAAGTCTGTGGTCGGGGCCATGCAGTGGCCACGGCGACTGTTCTTCGCCGCCCGCGCGCGTTTCGCCGAGGACCGCGTCGCGGCGGCCTGGGAGCGGGGTGTGCGCCAGGTCGTCGTGCTCGGTGCGGGTATGGACACGTTCTCGCTCCGGAATCCGCGCGCGGGCCTGCGGGTGTTCGAAGTGGATCATCCCGCGACCCAGGCGTGGAAGCGTCGCCGTCTCACCGAGGCCGGCGTCGACGTCCCCGAGCCGGTGACCTTCGTGCCGGTCGACTTCGAGACAGACCTCCTGGCAGACGAATTGGAGTCGGCGGGGATGAGCAGGTCCGATCCGACGGTCTTCGTGTGGCTCGGCGTGGTGTACTACCTGACCTCGGACGCAGTCGATGCGACGCTCGACTACATCGCCGGTCAGGCCCGGCCGGCCGAGGTCGTGTTCGACTATCTCCAACCGCCGACCGGTGACGAGGACGTGTCGCGGCTTCGAGAGCGCGCGGATCGTCTCGCCGCGGCCGGGGAGCCCTGGCTCAGCTATTTCACACCGACCGATCTCAGGGTGAAGCTGGCCGGCCTCGGCTTCGGGGAGATCGACGACCGGTCGGCCGCCGAGGTGGTCGACGAATACACCGATGGCACAACGGATATGCGGATCGACGACCCGCAAGCACTGCGCGCGAGCCGAATCGTCAGTGCAGTCCGGACGCGCTGAGCGCCCACGCGCTGACTGTGTGGAAAGCGCCCCAGTGCTGACTGTGTGGAAAGCGCCCACGTGCTGACTGTGTGGAAAGCGCCCCACGTGCTGACTGTGTGGAAAGCGCGCTGCACGTGCTGACTGTGTGGAAAGCACCATCGAGTGTGCTGGCAGCGATAGGCGAGACATGCTGCAATACGACGCACACTCGATGAGTGCTTTCCGCACCGTCAGCGGCTTTTCACCATCCCCAGAACGCGGGAAGACTTCGATTCTTCGAACACGTGTTCGAGTAGTTGTGGTAGTCTCGAGGTGTAGCCGCGCCTGGGGAGGAGTGCTTCGTGACCATCGCCGAGACGTCTGACACCGATACCGTGTCTGTGTTGGAGGCGAATTACGCTGCGCTCGAACAGCTCCTGGACGAAATCGCGGCCGGCTCGTCGGATGCATGTAGCGATGCGGTGGTCGCGGAGTTGGCCGAGCGTCATGAGCGGGTGGTGCGGCGGATGGAATCGATCGGCAACCGACGGATCCTCGACGTGTCTGATCGGGAGGCTTTCCGGGTGTCGGGGTCGAAGAGCCTGATCGATTTCTGCTCGACCCGGTTACGGATCACCCGCCCCCGCAGACGGTTACGTGCCGTGCAACACCTCGAAGCCATGCATGCGATGACCGGGGAACTGCTCCCACCCCGGGCCCCGAACACCGCAGCCGGCCTCGCCGACGGGCACCTGGGTGCCGAGCATGTCGATGCCATCCTCGACGTATTGGCGAAAGTCCCGGCCGCGGTCGACCCCGACGAGACAGCGAAAGCCGAATCCGCGTTGGCCACCGAAGGCCGCCGGTTGACGCCGCGGGAGATCACCCAGCTCGGGGTCCGGATCCTGGCCTACCTCGACCCCGATGGCACCCTGACCGACGACCGTGACCGCGCCCGCAACCGGAGACTGTCCCTCAGCGCCCAGGACGCGCAGCTGATGTCGAAGCTCTCCGGGACGTTGGATCCGACGACGCGGGCGCTGTTCGAGGTGGTGCTCGCGGCGTGGGCCGCGCCCGGGATGAACAACCCCGACGACGATCAGTCTCCGCGCGGCGATACCGCCGACATCGACCCCGACCTGCTACGCGAGGCTGCCGGCCGCGATTCGCGGTCGGTGGCGCAACGTAACCATGACGCGCTGAAGGCGTTGCTGCAGTGCGCAGCCGACGGCGGCCTGCTCGGTGCGTCGCATCGCGGACTACCCCCGCACATCATCATCTCGATTACCGAGAGTGAGCTCCGCGACCGCGCCGGGGTCGCGAACACTGCGACCGGCACCGACCTCCCCATCACCGACGTGCTGACGCTGGCGGCCCGCGCGCAGATGCATTTGGCGGTGTTCGACGACCACACCGCCGAACCACTGTTCCTCGGCCGCGCCCACCGCCTCGCCTCCCAAGCCCAACGATTCGTCCTGTTCGCGAAGTACGGCGGCTGTGGGGCAGCGGACTGCCCCACCCCGTTCGCGCACTGCGAAATCCACCACGCAGACAAGGACTGGGCCGACGGCGGCACCACCGACGTCAACCACCTCGCCCCCGCATGCGGACCGCACAACCGGGCCGTCGGACCCAACCCCGACCAATGGACCACCGATAAAATCACCACCGGCCCCGACCGCGGACGCTACGGCTGGCGCCGCAACACCGACCCACCCGAGGAAATCCACGCCAACCACCGACACCACATCCGCGAACTCCTCGACCGACACGGTGACGATGACCCATGGGCCGACACCGGTGAGGCCACTTTGAACACGGAACCGGCCACGGCCGACATCGCACCCGACGCCCCCTGGGGTGAACCTGACACCCCGCCCGTCACGACACCTGGCCAGGACCCCTGGTCGAAACCGGTCGCGCCGCAACGACCACCGCCGGCGGGCATCGAACATCACATTGCGTATCAGCTCGTGAAACGAATACCGCGACCCGCCGGCACCCCCGACATCAACTGGCCACGACGTCCGGCGGTCTATGCGCCCCTGGGTCGGCGTGAATGATTCGGAGTCATGAATCGAACACGTTCCAGCAGATGCTGTTCCGCCGGGCCTGGTCCTCGGTCACCAGCTCGCGCAGGTGGGTCGGTAGCTGCGCGAGCTGCCGATCCCGCTCGGCCAACCGCACCTCGGCCGGGTCGACGGTCGGACCTGCCGCCGACATCACTGCCTTGATGGCGTACGCCGCCGCACCGAGGTCGTGTTCGGGAACGTGAGCAACGCAGGCGGCCTGACCGGCTGAGTACGCGGCGAAACGCGCGGCACCCATGAGGTCTCGCGCCGCGCCCATGGCGTGTCCGCCGCACGCTCGGGAATCCATCATCGACATCGACCCCGTTGCCCACGAGCGCACCGCGGCGATGGCGACACGGGGCCGCGTGTCGGCCGCCCGCTCGCGTTCGAACAGGGACAGCACGTGCTCGGCACAGTCGGCCGACCACAGCGCGAGAGCGCGGTGATCGTCGTCGGTCAGCAAGCCGCCGCGGCGGATCGTCACCAGGCGAGGGTCTCGGACCGAGGGCAGGATCACCGCTGAGTCCGCAGGACGTCTACGTCTTGGGCGGGGCGAAGTAATAGACCTCGCCGAGGTTGGTGGCGGTGGCCACGTCGCCACCGGGAGACACCGCGACACCGGTCGTGAACCCGACGGCCTGCGGCAGATCCAGGGAGCGCTTGGTGGAACCGTCGGTTGCCGACACCTCGAGCAGCTTGAGCGCCTTGGTGTTCGGGTCGCGGACCACCACCCAGGCGGTCTTTGCCTCCGTGCTGGTGGCCAGGCTGACCGTCTGCAGATCGTTGCGACGCCAGCCGGCCTCGGCGCGATCGCCGCGGTCCCTGATGGTGATCAACGGTGAGCCGATGACTCCGGTCGGGATGATCGTGCCGTCCGGCGACACCGACATCGTCCCGAACCCGTACCCGCCGATGAAGTAGTCCCACTTGCGCTTCCCGGTCTCGGCGTCGAGCGCGTAGATGCTGCCGAGGCGGTCGAACACGTAGAGGGTCTTGCGGTCTGCGGACAGCGTGGGCGTACCGATGACTCCGCTCGGGATCTGGGTGGCCCAGCTCTGGCGGATCGAGCGGGCGCCCTTGACCTCGTCGTACCGCATGGCCCGGACCTCGGAGGCGATGGCGTTTTCCGGGAAGTAGTTCAGGTAGAACTGCTCTCGTTCGTCGTCCACCGCGGGGCTCGCCGGAACGGGGCAGTTCGGACCGGCGGTGACGCAGTCCCCGAGACCGAAGGCAGGCTGGGCCGGATCGGCGTTCGGCCGCAACGCGATCCCCGGCGCGACGGGCTCACCGGTCTGCGCGTTGAGCAGCAGGATCTGTCCCTGGTTGGTGACCATGAGGACCACCCCCTTGGCCGCGAACTTCGCCGAGACGGGCACGCCGACGGTCGCGAACTTCCAGCGGACCGCGCCGCCACCGTTGAGCGCGTAGAACTGTCCGGCCTCGCCGATGTAGATGTTCTCGAACTGGTCGACGAGCATCGAGTTGAGTTCGGCCCCGACACCGAGCCGGCGACAGAAGTTCTTCCGTCCGGCGCGGGAATCGAGCACGAAGGTGTTGCACCCGGCAGCGGTGCGCGAGGTGACGCCGACGTTGTAGCGACTGGAGATCGTGATCGGTGCGGAGATCGGGCCCCCGGTGGGGCGGGTCCATGACAACGCCAGCTCGTCGGGCGACGTCGGGTAGGCGAAGTTCGAGTTGGCGGCGTTACCCCCGTAACTCGACCACCCGGCACTGGCCACCGACCGCACGTCATCGGTGCCGTCCGAGCACGAACTGACCGCGACCGCCGCGACGACGGCGAGCAGAGCTGCGCGTGCCACCACTCCGACCCGGCCGGGTCGTCGCGTAATCGTGCGCCGCATGGTGCTCCTGAACGTCGATGAACACCGGTGAGCCTATCGCGAGCGCACTGGTGAATCCGGCACCGGAGGTGGGTCGGTTATCGTGTGAGCCCATGACGAGCATGTGGAACGCATCACTGCGTTCGCGCCTTCGCGCCGGCCGACGCCGCGATCCTGCTCAGGCGCGTTTCCTCACCCGTGACTCGATCCGCTGGGTGATCAGCCACCGCGCCTATTCCCCCTGGTACCTGGTCCGGTACGTGCGTCTCTGGCGATTCCGCACCGCGAACCCGCACGTCGTCCTGCGCGGCATGGTCTTCCTCGGCAAGAACGTCGAGATCCACGCCACGCCGGAACTGTCGCGGCTCGAGATCGGCCGGTGGGTGCACATCGGCGACGGGAACTCGATCCGCTGCCACGAGGGGTCGCTGCGCATCGGCGACAAGGTGGTCCTCGGCGAGAACAACGTCATCAACGCCTATCTCGACATCGAGATCGGCGCCTCGACGCTCATGGCCGACTGGTGCTACGTCTGCGATTTCGACCACAAGATGGACGACATCACCCTGCCCATCAAGGACCAGGGCATCGTGAAGGGGCCGGTCCGGATCGGCGCCGACACCTGGGTCGCGACCAAGGTGTCGGTCCTGCGCAACACGATCGTCGGCCGCGGATGCGTCCTCGGCTCGCACGCGGTGGTCAAGGGCGAGATCGGTGACTACTCGATCGCCGTCGGGGCACCGGCGCGCGTGGTCAAGAACCGGATGGACGCCTGGGCGTCGAACGCCGCCGAACGCGCCGAACTCGAGCGCGCGCTCGCCGACATCGAACGCAAGAAGGCCGCGCTGCCCGGTCGCGACGCCCCCGCCTGATCGCCCCCACCTGAGCGCGCCCGGCTGTCGGACACCTAGCGCAGCAGCTTCACCTGACCGCCGTCCAGCATCGTCGCGAACATCTGCTCCAGTGACTCCTGCATCGGTCGGTACGAGATCCCGAGGGCACTGCGGCTCTTGGAGTTGTCCAGGCGCAACGGTTGTCCCGAACACCGCTTCACGAATCGCCGGTCGCGGCCCACGAGAGGTGCGACGGCGACCAGGAGCGGGATGGGCAGGGGGAATCGCGGCAGCGGACGGCGCCACTTGAACCGGGGGAGCAGCGCGCGCCCCATCTCGAGCAGATCGGTGTTCGCGGCGGACAGGATGTGCCGTCCCTCGGCGTCGGGCAGGTAGGCGGCGTTGACGTGTGCCGCAGCGACCTCCCGCACATCGACCACGCCGATCTTGATGCGCGGGGCGCCGAGCGCCATCATCCCGTTGCCCAACTGGCTGACGATCGCGAAGCTCTCCGAGGTGGGGGCCGGCCCCAGGGCCGGCCCGATGACCAGCGACGGGTTGATGACCACGAGCCGCCAGCGCGACTGTGCGTCGGCGATCTCCCAGGCCTTTTTCTCGGCCAACGTCTTCGACAGGTTGTAGGGCTCGTAGTCGAGCGACGCCGAGGTGTTCCAGTTCTGCTCGGTCAGCGTGCCGCCGGCGTCGGCGCAGTCCACGGTGTCGGTGTAGACGGCGGCGACCGAGCTGGTCAGCACCACCCGGGTGACCGACTCGGTGCGGTCGGCCGACTCGAGCACGGTGCGGGTGCCCTCGACGGCCGGATCGACCAGGTCGCGCTGGGCGTCGTCGAAGTCCGACGTGAACGGCGACGCGGTGTGGAACACGATGCCGCAGCCCGCCATCGCCTCATCGAACGAGCCGTCCTCGAGCAGCTGCGCACGGAACAGCCGCAGCGTGCCCGGCGAGGAGTCGGCCAGCGCGGTCAGGTGTGCGACCTTCGCGGTGTTGTCGGGATCGCGGACGGTGCCGTGGACGGTCACCCCGGCTTCGAGCAGATCCTTGATCAGCCATCCGGCGACGTAGCCGGTGGCGCCGGTGACCAGTACGGGCGTGGAGGTGTCGATGTCGGGGCTCATGGGAGCCAATCTAGTGCCCCGTGTCGTCAGCCCGGTCCGCCGGAGAGGTCGCGATCGGGGAGGGGGCGCTCGACGATGACGGGTCGGCCCAACGGCCGGCGAACCCGCCGCTTGGCGGAGAGGTAGACGCCCGCGGTGCGTTCGGCCACGAGCCCCCAGGAGAACTCGGCGGTGAGACGGTCTCGTGCGTTGACCGCCCTTCGTTGTGCCGCAACGGGATCGGCGAGGACACCGCGGACCGCAGCGGCCAGTCCGGCCACGTCGCCCGCGGCGAACGACAACCCGGTCACCCCGTCGGTGACCGCCTCGCCGAGCCCGCCCGCGGTCGAGGTCACCAGTGGGGCGCCGGTGGCCGCGGCCTCCAACGCCACGATGCCGAACGGCTCGTAGCGGCTGGGCAGCACGATGGCGTCACACGCCTGCATGAGCGTCACCAGTCCGTCGTGTCCGACGGGACCGGCAAAGGTGACCGCCCTGGTCACACGGTGCGTGCGGACGAGTTCGCGCAGCCAGGTCTCCTGGGTCCCGTCGCCGGCGATGACCAACGTCGTCCCCGGATGGGTCCGTCGGATGCGGGGCAGCGCCGCGATCGCGTCCTGGATGCCCTTCTCGTACTCCAGGCGCCCGGCGTAGAGCAGCGTGGCCGGGCCGGTGTTGACCCGGCGCGGTCGGAAGGGCCAGGTGGTGATGTCGATCCCGTTGTGGATGGTGTGGATCTCGGCCAGGTCTGGCCCGAACAGACGGGTCACCTCATCGTGCATCGACGCCGAGCAGGTGATGAGCGCGTCGGCCTCGGCGGCGAGCCACCACTCCACCGAGTGCACCTGCCGGTTCACGCGACCGCTGACCCAACCGCTGTGTCGGCCCGCCTCGGTGGCGTGGATCGTCGCCACCAGGGGCACATCGTGGAACTCGGCCAGCGCGACGGCGGGGTGGGCCACCAACCAGTCGTGGGCGTGGACGACGTCGGGCACCCACGGCTCGCCGGTGGCGGACCGGATACGTAGGCCCGACCGGATCATGCTGTGCCCCATGGCCAGGACCCACGCCATCATGTCCTGCGCGAAGTCGAACGCCGGCGGATCCTCCGCCGCGGCGATCACCCGCACGCCCTCCACGACATCGTCGGACGACGGGTGCGTCGCGGCGTCCGATCCGGTCGGAGTTCGGGTGAGCACGACGACCTCGTGGCCCAGGGCGGCGAGCTCGACGGCGAGATGGTGCACGTGCCGACCGAGACCACCGACGACGACCGGCGGGTACTCCCAGGACACGACCAGGACCTTCATGAGATGTCGTGCCGTCGGATGCGGCGGGCGTCGAGCCCGGGGAAGAGGGAGTCGGCGCGATGCCATCCGTCGGCGAGGCGGGTGGCCGATGCGTCCCGACCGGCGTCTGCGGCCCAACAGATCTCGCGTGTGGCGTGCGCATGCTTGAACGCCCGCTCGCGTGCGTAGCCGGCCGCGGAGTCCTTCGACACCATGAACGCCCAGTCCGACGACACGGTCAGCAGTGCCTCACGCAGTATCTGGTCGGACACCCGGTCGCGGCCGACGCCGCGGGTGTCGAGGCGCTTGGCCACGGTGTCCAGCGCGGAACGGACCACGTCGGAGTTCAGGGACACCAGATCCGACACCGCGGGCCCGTCCCACACCCGCCAGTCCTTGCCCGACCCCCATGACGAACGCTCGAGATCGACAGGGGTGCCGACGTATCCGGCGTCGTGGGCGTCGGCCAGGGTGCCGACGGAGACGCCCACCTCGGGCAGGCGTCGCAGCACGGCCTCGAGCCACTGCGGGCCCTCGAACCACCAGTGTCCGAACAACTCGGTGTCGAAGGCCGCGACCACCAGTGCCGGTCGGCCGATCCGATCGGACTCACCGATCAGTCGCTCGCGCACCCGCGTGACGAAGTCCTCGACGTGGACCGCCAGCGCCCGGTGCGCCCGCTCCGGTTCGTAGGGTGCCTTCTGTTCGCCGGGCACCGACCGACCGGTGACCCGGGCGGGCTTGAGACCCGAATGATGGTCGTAGGTGTGGAAATCTCGGTACGCGCCGTGACCGGGATACCCCGATCGCGGGGACCACACGCGGTAACTGATGTCGAGGTCACGACCGAAGGCGACGACACCGCTGTCGCCGACCGGTCGACCCAGCGCGGTGTCGCCGCGCAACGCGGGCCCGTCGACCATGAAATGCCTGACCCCGGCGTCGCGGTACTCCGTCTCCATCCCGGGGACGAAGGCGCATTCCGGCGCCCAGATGCCCTGCGGTCGTGAGCCGACGCGGACGCCTGCGTCGTGCAGCCCCTCGTCGAGGGCGAAGCGTCGGAGCCGCGGATCGAGCAGCGGGCCGAACGAGTGCGCGAGCGGACCGCCGAGCAGTTCCACCGTCCCGGCGTCGACGAGCGTCCGCAGCCCGCCGGAACCGCCGTGGCGCCAGTGCATCTCGAAGTCGTCGAGCGCGGCGTCGGCGGCGCGGTACTCACGGTGACCCAGTGCGGAGGAGCCCCCGCCGGGTGCGAGTGCGGCCTCCTGTGCGCGTAGCTGCCACGAGGCGAGCCACTCGTACATCGACACCAGGCAGTGCGGATCGTCGAGCTGCGCGGCGAGCACCGGGGTCACCCCGAGACTCACCTGACCGGTCAGACCGTCGGCGGCGAGCCGTCGGAACGCGGCGAACAGAGGTTGATACGAGCCGGCCCAGGACTGATAGAGCCATTCCTCGCCGACCGGCCACCGTCCGTGGTTCGCGAGCCACGGTAGATGGGAGTGCAGGACGATCGAGAACTGTCCGGGGACCTCCCGGTCGGTGGTCATGTCTGCTCGGAGGGCTTCAGTGCGACGGCCAGCAGGTCGAGGCTCGCCTCGATGTCGTCGGGGTGGATCTCGAAATCGGTCGACCGGATGCTCGCGACGTCGGCCGTCAGCGCCGTGGGCCAGGCCTCGCCGTCGAGCGCGCGCTGGATCTGGGCGTCGATGAACGACCCGCCCCAGCGCTTGTCGAGTGCCCGCAGCGCGGGGCCGTGGTGTACGCCGGCCAACTCCGACACCGCGAACCCGTTGTCGGTGAGCAGCTCCGTGAGCTCGCCGGCCGACAGCTCCCGGGTGTGGAACGGGTTGAGAGGGGTGTCACGGCCGGGGGAGAAGGTGATCCGGTTCGGTGTGCTCATCAGCAACAGGCCACCCGGGCGCAGCACCCGCGCGCATTCCCGGACGAATTGTGGCTGATCCCACAGGTGCTCGATCACCTGGAAATTGACGACCACGTCGACGCTCGCGTCGGCCAACGGGAGGTCGATCAGGTTGCCCTGTTCGATGCTCAGACGCGGGTACCGGGCCCGGGTGTGGGCGACGGCGGTCGCGTCGTAGTCGACGCACACGACGCTGCGCGCGACGTCGGCGAGCATGTCCGCCCCGTACCCCTCGCCGGATCCGGCTTCGAGCACGTCACGGTCGGTGCAGATCGCGAGAATGTGTTCGTAGGCCACTTCATGTCGCCGGAACCAGTAGTTCTCCTCGGCGATCCCCGGCGCGGTGCGTTCGCCGGTGAGCACGAGGGTGGGCCCCTGTGCCGACTCCGGGCGCTCGGTTGGGTTGATCATCCCCGGGAGCCTAGTGGCCGACGTTGTGATCAGCGTCATGGCCACCTCCGGACCTGGGATGGAACGGGTGTCAATTGCGCCCCTGGTTGGGGTTAAAGTGGAATGGAACGCTTATCCTTACCGGGCGGTAAGTTGACGAACCCCAAGCAGGAGGTCGATGAGGACCATGACGAACACTGTCGTATTGATCAAGCAGGTTCCAGACACCTGGTCCGAGCGCAAGCTCTCCGATGGTGACTACACGCTGGACCGTGAAGCAGCCGACGCGGTGCTCGACGAGATCAACGAGCGCGCTGTCGAAGAGGCGCTCCTGATCAAGGAGTCGAGCGGTGGCGAGGTGACGATCCTGTCCGCAGGACCCGAGCGCGCCGCCGACGCGATCCGCAAGGCTCTGTCCATGGGTGCCGACAAGGCCATCCACATCAAGGACGACCTGATGCACGGCTCCGACTCCGTCCAGACCGCGTACGTGCTCGCACGCGCACTGGGCACCGTCGAGGGCGTGGAACTCGTGATCGCGGGCAACGAGGCCACCGACGGACGTGGCGGCGCGGTGCCGGCCATGATCGCCGAGTACCTCGAGCTGCCGCACCTGACGCACCTGCGCAAGCTCACCGTCGAGGGCGAGACCCTCACCGGCGAGCGCGAGACCGACGAGGGCATCACCCACGTCGAGGCCTCGCTGCCGGCCATCGTCAGCGTGACCGAGAAGATCAACGAGCCCCGATTCCCCTCGTTCAAGGGGATCATGGCGGCAAAGAAGAAGGAAGTACAGGTCCTCTCCCTCGCCGAGATCGGCGTCGAGCCGTCGGATGTCGGCCTCGAGAACGCCGGTTCGACGGTGACGTCGTCCACCCCGAAGCCGCCCAAGACCGCCGGCGAGCGCGTGACCGACGAAGGCGACGGCGGCACGAAGGTCGCTGAGTACCTTGTCGGCCAGAAGATCATCTGAGGAGCGTAGAAATCATGGCTGAAGTTTTGATTCTTGCCGAGCAGGACGCAGAGGGTGGACTCAAGCGGGTCACCGGCGAACTGATCACGGCAGCACGTGCGATCGGCACCCCGTCCGTCGTCGTCGTCGGCAAGTCCGGCAACGCAGACGGTCTGATCGAGGGCCTCACCGAGGCCGGTGCCGAGAAGATCTACGTCGCCGAGTCCGGTGATGTCGAGAACTTCCTGATCAGCCCGAAGGTGGACGTCCTCGCGGCGGTCGCCGAGCAGGCGTCGCCTGCCGGCATCGTCGTCGCGGCCAACGCCGACGGCAACGAGATCGCCGGTCGCCTGGCCGTACGTCTCGGTTCCGGGATCCTCTACGACATCGTCGGGATCAACGAGGACGCCAGTGCGGTGCACTCCATCTTCGGTGGGGCGTTCACCGTGCAGGCCACCGCCAAGGGTGACGTGCCCATCTACTCCGTCCGTCCGGGCGCAGTCGAGGCCGAGCCGAAGGCCGGCGCGGGAGAGCGTGTCGACGTCGAGGTCCCGGCCGCGGCCGAGAACGCCGTCAAGATCACCAAGATCGAGCCGATCGTCGGTGGCGACCGCCCCGAGCTCACCGAGGCGTCGATCGTCGTCTCCGGTGGACGCGGTGTGGGCAGTGCCGACAAGTTCTCCGTCGTCGAGGATCTCGCCGACTCGCTCGGTGCAGCCGTGGGCGCCTCGCGCGCCGCGGTCGACTCCGGTTACTACCCCGGCCAGTTCCAGGTGGGTCAGACCGGCAAGACCGTGTCGCCTCAGCTGTACGTGGCCCTGGGCATCTCCGGCGCCATCCAGCACCGTGCGGGCATGCAGACCTCGAAGACCATCGTCGCGGTGAACAAGGACGAAGAGGCACCCATCTTCGAGATCGCCGACTACGGCATCGTCGGCGACCTCTTCGACGTCGCACCCCAGCTCACCGAGGCCGTCAACAAGCGCAAGTGAGCCGAAGTACGACCTGAACGACCACATGACCCCCGGGATCTCCCGGGGGTCATGTGCATGTCGGGCCGGGTTCACCCTGGCCGGGGGAGTTCATCACGCCTCCATCGACACGACACCGCGCCGCTGCAGTGCTGTCCGAATCGGTCACTACACCTGTGGCCATGACCAACTCACTGCTGGCCGATCGACCTCTCCGGACCCCATCGGGGGCAGCGCGTCCACTCATCACCGGACCGACCTACAGCCTCCATCTCACCGCTGACCCGCGCGACATCTCCGCCGCGCAGCGACTGCGGTTCGCGGTGTTCTCCCGGGAGCCGGGCTTCGCGTCGGCGATGGCCGACGTCACCGACGGTCGGGACGCAGACCGTTTCGACGACTTCTGCGACCACCTCATCGTCCGCCACAACGACACCGACGAGGTGGTCGGCTGCTACCGGATGCTCCCGCCGACGGGCGCGATCGCCGCAGGCGGTCTCTACACCGCCACCGAGTTCGATCTCGCCGAACTCGACCCGATCGCGCCGCAGACCGTCGAGATGGGCCGGGCCTGTGTCGCGGTCGAGCACCGCTCGGGTTCGGTGATGGCCCTCATGTGGTCGGGGATCCTGCGCTACCTCGACGACACCGGCCACCGCTACGCCGTCGGGTGCACCTCGGTGCCGATCGACAACGGTGACGGCACCGCGCCCGGCGCGCACATCCGGGGCGTCCGCGACCTCGTCCGGGACCGCCACCGCGCGCCCTGGGAGGTCCACCCGCGCACCCCCGTCGAGATCGACGGCCGTGGACTCGACGACATCGCGCCGCCCTCCCGGTTGACGCTGCCGCCGCTGCTGCGCGGTTACGTACGGATCGGGGCGCAGATCTGCGGCGAGCCCGCACACGACGTCGTCTTCGGTGTCGCGGACTTCGTCACGATCATCGACAAACAGAACGCCAACATCCGCTACCTCGACCGGCTGCGGGCGGCCGCCGACGCCGCGGAGGCCTAGATGACCCTCGCCGACACCGTGCCCACCCGACGCGTTCACGCCTGGTTCCCCGTCAGCCCCTGCGACGCGAGCTGTGTTCCCGCCGACGCGCGCACACATGGCCGCGTACGGGCCGTCATGCGGCTACTCCGGCTCGCGACGACCATCTGCTGGCTCGTCCCCGCCGGGACGATCGTGACGGCCCTGCCGCGCCCCGTGCGACGGCGGTTCGTCCGCACTGCGGCGCGTGCACTGCTCGCGGCGTCAGGCATCGCGGTCGAGGTCGACGACCGCCGTCCGTTCGTCGGGAAGGGGGCCGGCCTGATCGTGGCCAATCACACCTCGTTCCTCGACATCCTGGCCATCGCGGCGGTGGTGCCCGCCCGCTTCGTCGCCAAGTCCGAGCTCCTGGCCTGGCCGGTCGTCGGGACGCTGGCACGGCGTCTCGGTGTCATCGGCCTCGACCGTGGGTCGTTGCGGTCGCTGCCGGGCACCGTGGACGCCGCGGTCGCCGGGCTGCACGCCGACGACGCCGTCGGGGTGTTCCCCGAGGGCACCACGTGGTGCGGACGCACCGGCGGGACGTTCCGGCCGGCCATGTTCCAGGCGGCCGTCGACGCATCGGTCCCGGTGATCCCCATGCACGTCGGATTCCGGGGTCCCGGCGGGGTGTCCACGGTCGCGAGCTTCATCGGCGACGACGACCTCCTCGACACGATGCGGCGGGTGATCTCGGCCACCGGTCTGAGCGTCCGGGTCCGGGTACACGAGCTGCAGCTGCCGGGTTCGGATCGTCGGGAACTCGCCCGGCGGTGCGAACGCCTGGTCTTCGGGCCGATGGTGCTCCCGCCGCTGCCCACCACGGCCGAGGGCGTGCACGGGCTGTCTCTGGCGGGCTGAGCCCGCCGCGGAATTGTCGATGGTGTCTCGGACGTTATCCTTGCTACACCATGCCCACCTCCGGTCGAACGTCTGTTTACCTCGATCACGCCGCGTCGACAGCCATGCTGCCGCGCGCCGTCGAGGCGATGACGCGCATCCTGGGCGATCCGGGCAACGCCGCATCCCTGCACGGTTCCGGCCGCCGGGCCCGCCGGCACCTCGAGGAGGCGCGCGAGTCGATCGCCGCCGCGGTGGGCGCGCGTCCGTCCGAGGTCATCTTCACCGCCGGCGGCACCGAGAGCGACAACCTGGCCGTCAAGGGCATCTTCTGGGCGCGGCGCGCGGGCGATCCCCGTCGGAGGCGGATCGTCATCTCGTCGGTCGAGCACCACGCGGTCATCGATCCCGCGCAGTGGCTGGCCGATCGCGGTGAGGCCGACCTCGTGCTGCTGCCGGTCGACTCCGAAGGGTTCGTCGACCCCGCCGACCTGCGGGCCGAGCTCTCCGCCCACGCGTCCGAGACCGCCCTGGTGTCGGTGATGTGGGCCAACAACGAGGTCGGGTCGATCCAGCCGATCACCGAACTGGCCGCGATCGCCGCCGAGTTCGCGGTACCGATGCACACCGACGCCATCCAGGCCGTCGGACACATCCCGGTCGACTTCGCCTCCAGTGGGCTGTCCGCGCTGAGCCTGGCCGGGCACAAGTTCGGCGGCCCCCACGGTGCGGGTGCGTTGCTGCTGCGCCGCGACGTCGACTGCGCACCGCTGCTGCACGGCGGCGGCCACGAACGCGATGTCCGCTCCGGCACACCGGATGCCGCCGCGGCAGTCGGCATGGCCGCGGCCCTGACGCAGTCGGTGGACGAGCTGGCCGACTCGATGCGCGATGTCGCTGCACTGCGCGATCGTCTGCTCGGCGCCCTGATGGACACCGAGGGCTGCATCGTCAACGGTCCGTTGGGTTCTCGTCGGCTGCCCGGCAACGCGCATGTGTCGTTCATCGGGTGCGAGGGGGACTCGCTGCTGATGTTGCTCGACGCCAACGGGATCGAGTGCTCCACCGGCTCGGCCTGCACCGCGGGTGTCGCGCAGGCGAGCCACGTCCTCATCGCGATGGGCATGTCCACCCCGGACGCCCGCAGCAGCCTGCGGTTCAGCCTCGCGCCGTCGACCACCGAGGCCGACGTGGACCGCGTCGCCGCGGTCATCGGCGAGGTGGTCGATCGCGCTCGCACCGCGGGCATGGCCAGCGTCTCGGCGGGGGACCGCTGATGCGCATCCTGGCCGCGATGAGCGGTGGCGTCGACTCCGCGGTGGCCGCAGCACGTGCCGTCGACGCGGGACACGACGTCGTCGGCGTGCACCTGGCCCTGTCGACCGCCCCGGGCGCGCTGCGCACCGGCAGCCGCGGCTGCTGCTCCAAGGAGGACGCAGGCGACGCCCGTCGTGTCGCCGACATCCTCGGGATCCCGTTCTACGTCTGGGATTTCGCCGACCGGTTCAAAGAAGACGTCATCGACGAGTTCGTCAGCGCGTACGCCGCGGGCGAGACACCCAACCCGTGCCTGTCGTGCAACGAGAAGATCAAGTTCTCCGCTCTCGCCGAGCGGGCCATCGCCCTCGGGTTCGACGCGGTGGCCACTGGCCACTACGCGCGGCTCGTCGACGGTGAGCTGCGGCGCGCGGTGGACCAGGACAAGGACCAGTCCTATGTCCTCGCGGTGTTGACCGCACAGCAGCTCTCGCGCGCGATGTTCCCCATCGGCGACACGCCCAAGTCCGAGATCCGGGCCGAGGCGGCACGTCGTGGCCTGTCGGTCGCCGAGAAGCCCGACTCGCACGACATCTGCTTCATCCCCACCGGCGACACCCGCGCGTTCCTCGGCGCCCGCATCGGCGTCCGACCCGGCATGGTCGTCGACGCCTCCAGCGGCGTCGCGCTCGCCGAACACGACGGCGTGCACGGCTTCACGATCGGCCAGCGCAAGGGCCTCGGCATCGAAGCCCCCGCGGCCGACGGCCGACCGCGATACGTCACCGGCATCGACCCCGCGACCTCGACCGTCACGGTCGGGACCGCCGCCGACCTCGACGTGTGGTCGATCACCGCCGACCGCGCGGTCTGGACGTCGGGTTCGGTCCCGCCGACCGACTTCGACTGCACCGTGCAGGTGCGGGCACACGGCGGACTGGCCCCCGCGCGCGCCCGGCCGATCGACGACGGCGCACGGATCCAGATCGATCTCTCCGAGCCTCTGACCGGCGTGGCCCGCGGACAGGCCGCGGTGCTCTACCGGCTCGACCCCTCCGACGGCGACGTCGTTCTCGGCTGCGGCCGAATCGCCGCCGCGTGACGAATCCCCCCGATCGGCCGCCCACCGGGGTGGCCACCGGCGTCGGCTCGATGCCCGGGACCGACCCGCGGACCGCGGTCGAGATCATCGCCGGCGAGGTGGGCCTCGTCCACCTGCCCGAACTGCCCGCACGCGGTCTCGGGGCCGACATGATCGGTCGCAGCGCCGCCCTGCTCGTCGACATGCCGATGGACGTCACACCGTCGGGCTACCGCCTGCGTACGGGCGGGTCGACCATGGGCCGTCAGGCCCGGGACATGCTGCGCGTCGACATCGACGCCCTCGAGGAGATCTGGGAGACCCGCGGACTCGGTGGTCCGGATCGCTGGGTGAAGGTGCAGCTGTGTGGACCCTTCACCCTCGCCGCGTCGGTCGAGGTCGGCGGCGGGCACAAGGCGCTGCACGACCGCGGGGCGTGGT
This sequence comes from Williamsia phyllosphaerae, assembly GCF_014635305.1. Classification (NCBI taxonomy): domain Bacteria; kingdom Bacillati; phylum Actinomycetota; class Actinomycetes; order Mycobacteriales; family Nocardiaceae; genus Williamsia; species Williamsia phyllosphaerae. Next base: position 2,563,528 of record NZ_BMCS01000001.1, read on the forward strand.
CTGATCTGGTCGACTCGATCGCCGAGGGGGCCGCGACGCACGCCGCCGAGATCCGTCGGCGGCTCGGCGCGCAGGTGCTCGTCCAGTTCGACGAGCCGCTGCTCGACCGCGTGATCGAGGGGAGTATCCGACCGCTGAGTCGGCTCGACGTGATCAACCCGGTGCCCTCGCAGGTCGTCGCCGAGCACATCGATGCACTCATCGACATCGTGGGCGGTCCGGTGCTGCTGCACCACTGCGGCGAGCGGTTCCCCTGGCACACCGTCGCGCAGACGAAGCTGTGGGGCGTGTCGTTGGACATGGCCCATGTGCGCTCGGCGAACCTGGACGGTCTGGGAGAGTTCCTCGACGGCGGATCGGTGGTTGCTCTCGGTGCGGTCCCGTCCACCGATCCGGGCCGTGAACTCCCCGCCGAGCACGTCGTCGCCTCCGTCACCGAGATCGTCGACACCATCGGTCTGTCCCACGACGTGTTCGCCGATCAGATGATCATCACCCCGGCGTGCGGGCTGGCCGGTGCGGATGCCGCCTGGGCGAAGCAGGCACTTGCGCTCGCCACCGCCGTGGCGACGGCCCTGCCGCAGCAGTAGGTCGGGCCCAGCAGTAGGTCGGCTCAGCAGTAGGTCGGGCTCAGCAGTGGGGTCAGGCCCGGACGGTCACGGTCGTCCCGACCGCCGCCCACCGATACAGAGCCGCCATCTCGGGGCCGGGCACGTGTACACAGCCGCGGGATCCACCCGTCCGGTAGCCCTGCGAGCCGTAGGGGAACGTCTGCCACGGCGAGTCGTGGAACCCGTAGTCGTCGAAGAACGGGAGGAAGTAGTTGACGTGGACCCGGTAGCCGGGACCGACCAGGAACCGGTCGGTCTCCCGCGCGACGACGTTCCAGGTGCCTGTGGGGGTGCGGTCGGTGGGATTGTCGATGCCGGTGGTGATCGGCGATGCGCTGATCGTCCTGGTGCCCTGACACATCCACATGCGCTGTTCGGAGATGCTGACCGTGACCAGTCGGGCGCCGCCGTTGCCCGCACACGCCCTCGCATCGGCCGCCGCGGTCACGGCGCTGCTGCTCGGGGCCTCGGTCGTGGGGGCGGGCGCGGGGGCATCGGAGGTTACCGCCGCGGCCACGGCGGGACCCGAGGACGGGTCTGCGCCGGTGAACAGCCCCGCCACCAGGATCGCGGTGACGACCACGGCGACCGGGACGATGACGATCGCCCACCAGTAGTCGCGAAGGGATGTGGGCACGTCCTCCAGGATGGCACAACCCCGACCGGGGCCGTTGTCGCCATGCGGGGCGTCGGGTCAGCTCACAGTCCGTCGAGTCGATGTATGAGCTTCGCCGGGGCGACGAGCCGGAAACTCGCGTCGAGCAGCTCGGCGACCTCGTCCCAGTCGGGCGCCCGTGACAGGTCCACCCCGAGCCATCCGTGGGCGCCCACGTAGGCGGGTACGAAGAAACGCGCATCACCGGACAAGGCCTGCGCCTCGGCGGGATCCGGTCTGAACAGCACCGAGGTGTTCATCATCTCGCCGCCCTTCACCGACCCGCCGTAGTAGGCGAAGATCTTGCCGCACCGGAACGTCGGCCGTCCGTGTGCGACGACCTCGGTCGCCTCCGGCAACGCGAGTGCGGTCTCCCGCACGCGGGCCAGCGTCGGGTCGTCGTCGGAGAACATGATCGGGTGCGGCATGGTGGGAGAGAGCCTAACGATGTCGGAGGCCTGGACTAGCCTGGTTCCGTGGATGAGAGCCCCGACGCCGAGTTGCGTGAGCAGTGGTCCGCCCTGGCCGAGGAGGTGCGTGAGCACCAGTTCCGCTACTACGTGAAGGATTCGCCGGTCATCACCGACGGCGAGTTCGACACACTTCTCAAGCGCCTCCAGCAACTCGAGGCCGATCACCCCGAACTGGCCGCGCCGGACTCGCCGACGGTCATGGTCGGTGGCGGATTCGCGACCGAGTTCGCCGCTGTCGACCACCTCGAACGGATGTTGTCGCTGGACAATGTGTTCGACGCCGACGAGATGCGCACCTGGGTCGATCGGGTCCAGGCCGACGCGGGCACCGGTCTCGACTACCTCTGCGAGCTCAAGATCGACGGCGTCGCACTCGCACTGGTCTACGAGAACGGCACGCTGGTCCGCGGCACCACGCGGGGGGACGGTCGCACCGGTGAGGACGTGACGCTCAACGCGAAGACCATCGACGACATCCCGCACCGGCTGACCCCGTCCGACGACTACCCGATCCCGGCGCTGCTCGAGGTCCGCGGCGAGGTGTTCTTCCGGATCGAGGACTTCGAGGCGCTCAACGCGTCGCTGGTCGAGGCGGGCAAGGCGCCGTTCGCCAACCCGCGCAACTCCGCGGCCGGGTCGCTACGGCAGAAGAACCCGCAGGTGACCGCGCGCCGTCGGCTCGGGATGATCTGCCACGGCATCGGCAAGCTGGACGGGTGGTCGCCGGAATCGCTGCACGACGCCTACCTGGCCCTCGGTGCCTGGGGACTGCCGGTGTCGACACACACCCGGAAGCTGTCCGGCGCCGACGAGATCCTCTCGACGATCGCCTACTGGGGCGAGCACCGGCACGACGTCGAGCACGAGATCGACGGCATCGTCGTCAAGGTCGACACCACCGCGCTGCAGCGACGACTCGGTTCGACCTCGCGCGCTCCCCGGTGGGCGATCGCCTACAAGTACCCGCCCCAGGAGGCGACGACGACGCTGCTCGACATCCGCGTCAACGTCGGACGGACGGGGCGCGTGACGCCGTTCGCGTACATGAAGCCGGTGCTCGTCGCCGGTTCCACCGTCGGGATGGCCACGTTGCACAACGCCTCCGAGGTCAAGCGCAAGGGCGTGCTCATCGGCGACACCGTCACGATCCGCAAGGCCGGCGACGTCATCCCCGAGGTGCTCGGGCCGGTGGTCGACCTCCGCGACGGCAGCGAGACCGAGTTCGAGATGCCGACGCTCTGCCCCGAATGCGGCACCGAGCTGCGTCACGAGAAGGAGGGCGATGCCGACATCCGGTGTCCCAACAGCCTCTCGTGCCCGGCCCAGCTGCGTGAGCGTCTGTTCCATCTGGCCGGCCGTGGCGCGTTCGACATCGAGGCGCTGGGCTACAAGGCGGCCACGGCCTTGTACGCCTCGCAGATCATGGAGAACGAGGGGGATCTCTTCTCGCTCACCGTGGATGACATCGCGAAGGCCGACCTGTTCGTCACCCAGGACGGCACCCTCTCGGCCAACGGGAACGCTCTGCTCGCCAACATCGCGAAGGCCAAGCAGACACCGCTGTGGCGGGTCCTCGTCGCGCTGTCCATCCGCCACATCGGACCGTCTGCGGCGCGGGCGCTCGCGACCGAGTTCGGGAGCCTCGACGCGATTGAAGCAGCCGACGTCGAGCAGCTCTCGCAGACCGGCGGGCTCGCGAACACCCTCGCGCAGAGCGTGGTCGACTGGTTCGCCGTCGACTGGCATCGCGAGATCGTGCACAAGTGGCGCGACGCCGGCGTCCGGATGGCCGACGAACGCGATGAGTCGATCCCGCGCACGCTGGTGGGTCTGAGCATCGTCGTGACCGGGTCGCTGCAGGACTTCTCCCGCGACGGCGCCAAGGAGGCCATCCTGGTGCGCGGTGGAAAGGCGTCGGGGTCGGTGTCGAAGAAGACGGCCTTCGTCGTGGTCGGCGACTCCCCGGGGACGAAGGCGGAGAAGGCCGAGCAACTCGGCGTCCCCATCCTCGACGAGGACGGTTTCAAGGCGCTGCTCGCCGACGGACCGCCGGAGAGTGTCAGCGAGCCTTCGGAATAGCGAGGATCGTGGTCACGATCCGGGACAGGTAGCCCAGCCGGGCGATCTCGGAGGGGCGGAAGTCCGGGCCGCCGGATCGGCCCAGCAGCAACGCCTTCGACGACGAGCCGACCGGGGCTGCCGCCAGACGGGTGTCGGAGTCCTTCCAGGACTGCGGCACCCACGTCGCGTCGGGATCGAGTTGTCCCGCCTCGGAGATCGGGAGCCAGTCCACCTCGGTGAGGCGGGTCTCGGGGGCACTGGAACTGCCGAACAACTGCAGCACCCCACCACCGCCGAGGGTGACCACCGTGCTCCACGACACCCGCATGACGCGCGGAGCGGTGTCGACCAGGACCTGCAGTCGCGCGGCCGCCGGAGCGGATGCGATCTGGTCGACGAGTTCGAGCTCGCGGTGGGTCTCGAGGACGCCGGTGTACGGCCGGATCGAGTCCACCCGGACGCCGTCGACGTTCTCCGCGGCGGTGATCAGGGTGTCCGGCAACGACCCGCGCGGCACCTCGACGACGATGTCGTCGACCGCGTAGGAGTCGCCGCGTTCGACGACGTCGAGGGAGAGGATGTCCGCACCCACCGATCCCAGTGACACCGCGAGCAGGCCGAGGCTTCCCGGACGATCTTGCAGGTAGACCCGCAGCAGGTACGACACGCTGGTCATTGTCCCACCGGGTGTGCTCCGCCGCCGCGCCGACGGCGTCGCGACGCCGTCAGGTCGTCGGCACGGCGCCGGGGTTGGCCGGATCGAGGGGTTCGACGCCGACGGCGGTGCCGTACGCGCACACCTCGATCCCCGTCCCACCGAACTCCGTGGTCTCGAACCGGAACGCGACCACGGCGTTCGCGCCCTTCTGCTGTGCCTCGGTGGCCAAGCGGTGCAACGCTTCCTGCCGGCAGTCGTGCAGGAGCTGGGTGACACCCTTGAGCTCCCCACCCGCCATCGCCTTGAAACCGGCACCGATGTTGGAACCGATGTTGCGCGAACGGACGGTCAGGCCGAACACCTCGCCGAAGGTGTAGCCGATGCGGTACCCCGGGACGTCGTTGGATGTGACGATGATCATGGTCTCGCATCGTAGTGAGCCGATCGTGCGTCCGTGCTCGTTCGCTCGGTCGGGCAGATGCGGCGCACGGTGCCACCATGGACCCATGGCCGAGCACATCGAGCAGTCCGCCGACCCCGAGCACACCGCCGAACACGTCACGACGTCGGTCGCCCGGCGGATCGAGGCCGGTCGCGAACACGACTTCCTCGCCTGGACCGATGCCGGCATGGCCCTGGCCCGGACCTTTCCCGGGTTTCTCGGCGGCGGCTGGTTGCGCTCCGCGCAGGACTCGTCGGACTACTACGTGGTCTACCGGTTCGACAACGAGGCGCAGATGGACGACTGGGTGCGCTCACCGGTCCGCCGCGCGTGGCTCTCGCGTGGCGAAGGGGTGGCCGTCGAGTCCGCGGTGCACCGGTTGTCCGGCATCGAGGGCTGGTTCGAGCCGCAGTCGACGCTCACCAACGCCGTCCGGGTGGTCGGGGCGCCCCCGGCGCGCTGGAAGCAGGCCATCACGATCTGGCTCGGGTTCTTCCCCCTGAGCCTGCTGATCAACTTCGCGGTGGTGGCCCACCTCGACGGCGTCCCACTGGTGCTCAAGACGCTCATCGCGACCCTGATCAACACACCGCTGATGGTCTACCTCGTGCTGCCGTGGATCACCGCGCGACTGAGTCGTTGGCTGCGCTGAACGGGCCGTAATCGCCGCCGAGGGCGCGACCACTAGGCTCGTTGCGTGGTCGCCGTGCCCGGTCTCCACTCGATTGCTCTGCAGAAGGGACGCATCGTTGTCTGCCATCTCCCGGGATGAAGTAGCCCACCTGGCGCGTCTGTCGCGCCTGGCGCTCTCCGATGACGAACTCGATCAGTATGCGAGCCAACTCGATTCGATCCTGACCCACGTCGCGCAGATCTCGGAGGTGTCGACCGACAGCGTCGACGCCACCGCCCATCCGGCTGGTCTCGCCAATGTCCTGCGCCCCGACGTCATCGTCCCCGGGCTGACCCCGACCGAGGCGCTCTCCGGCGCACCGTCGGTGGAGCAGTCCCGCTTCGCCGTCCCGCAGATCCTGGGTGAGGAGCAGTGACCGCGATCCGCGACGCCGGGCCCATCACGGGCCTGTCGGCGTCCGATCTCGCCGCCAAGATCCACTCCGGTGACCTGTCGTCGGTCGAGGTGACCCGCGCCCATCTCGATCAGATCGAGCGCACCGACGGCGATCTCGGCGCCTTCCTGCACGTCACGTCCACCCAGGCGATCGCGGCGGCGCAGGCCGTCGACGCCGCCATCGCCGCGGGGGAGAAGCCCGCGTCCTCGCTCGCCGGCGTCCCGCTGGCCCTCAAGGACGTCTTCACCACCACCGACGCGCCGACCACCTGCGGGTCGAAGATGCTCGAGGGCTGGGTGCCGCCGTACGACGCGACCGTCACGCGCCGACTCCGCGAGGCCGGCATCCCCATCCTCGGCAAGACCAACATGGACGAGTTCGCGATGGGCAGCTCCACCGAGAACTCCGCCTACCAGCTCACCCGCAACCCGTGGGACACCGACCGGATCCCCGGCGGATCCGGCGGCGGCAGCGCCGCGGCGCTCGCGTCGTTCCAGGCCCCGCTGGCCATCGGTACCGACACCGGTGGCTCGGTCCGGCAGCCGGCTGCGGTCACCGCGACCGTCGGCGTGAAGCCCACCTACGGTGCGGTGTCGCGGTACGGACTGGTCGCCTGCGCCTCGTCGCTGGACCAGGGCGGCCCGTGTGCCCGCACCGTGCTCGACGCGGCCCTGCTGCACGAGGTCATCGCCGGCCACGACCCGCGTGACTCCACCTCCTTGAACGCCCCGGTGCCCGACGTCGTCGCGGCCGCCCGCCGCGGGGTCGATCAGGACCTGGCCGGCGTACGCGTCGGCATCGTCACCGAACTGCAGGGCGACGGCTACCAGCCCGGCGTGCTCGCGTCGTTCACCGCCGCCGTCGAGGTGCTGCGCGAGCGTGGCGCCGAGATCGTCGAGGTCTCGTGCCCGCACTTCGAGTACGCACTCGGTGCCTACTACCTCATCCTGCCGTCGGAGGTGTCGTCGAACCTCGCGCGATTCGACGCCATGCGCTACGGGCTGCGGGTCGGCGACGACGGCAGTCATTCGGCCGACGAGGTCATGGCCATGACGCGTGCACAGGGCTTCGGTCCGGAGGTCAAGCGCCGCATCATGATCGGCACCTACGCGCTCTCGTCGGGCTACTACGAGAAGTACTACGGCCAGGCCCTGAAGGTCCGGACGCTGATCGCGCAGGACTTCACCACCGCCTTCGAGTCGGTGGACGTGCTGGTGTCGCCGACCACCCCGACCACCGCCTTCGAGATCGGCGAGAAGGCCGACGACCCGCTGGCGATGTACCTGTTCGACCTGTGCACGCTCCCGGTGAACCTCGCGGGCAACTGCGCGATGTCGGTGCCGTCGGGACTCTCGGTCGACGACGGCCTGCCGGTCGGACTGCAGATCATGGCGCCCGCCCAGGCCGACGACCGTCTCTACCGCGTCGGCGCGGCGTACGAGGCGGCCCGCGGACCGCTGGCCTGAGCGACGCCGGTCCGGTTCGGACACAGCGGGGCCGACGTGCCCTGCTCGGAGCCGTACTGATGGCCGTGCCCGGCCGGGAACGACAGAGCGCCCACAAGATCTGCACTGGCCTGTACGAAGCCGGCGACCGGAAACCACACAGGGCGCGGCAGGTCGACCGGTTCGGCCGATCGAGCGGGTGGTCGCCAGAGCAACCGCGGTGACCATCGGACGACCGGGTCGCTGCCGTTGGCGAGCACCACGCGCCGCGACGCATGTTCGGCAACCGTTCCCGCGGGCGGTCCGGCCAGGACGGTGGCGCAGACGGACACGTCGGTGACCTCGGTGAGCGCCCACTCACGGGCCGCGTCGGCGCCGATCGCACCGAGGCTCTGTCCGTACAGATAGATCTGCGGACGCGCACCCGCGGGTAGTCGCCCGACGGCGCGGGTCAATGCCGAGGTCACGGCGACCGCGCCCCCACGGGCGGTGGCGGTGCCGGACACGAACGCGCGCCAGCTCGGGATGTCGCTGTACTGCAACGCGATCACCGACACGTCGCCGCGGAGTCGATCCTCGAATCCGCGCACCGCGTCGGGGTCGACCCACCCCGATCCGGTGGGGACGGCGACCACCACCGCCGCGCGCCGGGCACCGCCGACCGCCGACCAGCGATCGACCAGCTCGGCCGCGCGGCGGTCGACGGTCCGCCCGTCGAGGGGCGAGTACAGACGAAGCGACGTCGCGGTGGCATCGGTCGTCGTGAACGCGGTGGCCCTGCTCATGCCCGTCCCGGTGACGGCCGCACCCGGTGGCCCGGCCATCGCGGGAGCCAGACTCGCGACCGTCGCAGCCCCCGTGACCAGCGCGATGGCCGTGAGCCTCGGTGCTCGGACCACCGCGGCATACAGCGCGACCGGCGCGAACGAGATCGCGACCCAACCGGGTCCGACCCCTGGTTCGTCCAGCGCGGCGCGCAGCGTGTTCTGCCACCACACGGCGGCGAGGACCAGTCCGGTGAACACCACGACGGCCGGGCCGAGGACCCGGGCACGGCGGCGGTCGACGCCGAGATCGCCCGCACGGTCGGGCATCAACCATCCGACTCCGCCCCCGATCGCCGCACCCAGCAGCAGGCATCCGCTCAGCAGGACGGCGTGCACCCACGTCTCCCGGGGCAGCGACCCCGGCGCCAGCGCGATCGCGGAGCCGGTGAGTGCGCCGATCACCCCGGCGGGGTGGGGAAGTCGAGACGACTCCGTGCCGGTCATCGTGCCGTTGATTCCGCGGCGCGGACGACAACCGACAGTGCGATGGAACCCATGTCCTCGTGCGTGACGGGCACCGACGCGCGCTGACGCCACGTGTTGACCCACAATCCGACGTCGGCCAGGTCGGCACCGATCTCGCAGACGGGATCGGTGCAACTGCCGTGCATGGCCTCGACGAGAGCGTGATCCAGACGCTGTCGCGCCCACGGGCCGAGTGGCCGACCCGATCGTGCGGCCATGCGCAACAGGTCGTATCCCAGGTCGTGGATCTTGCAGAGCGGCTCGAATCGGTCGGGGAGCGGGACCGGTGTCGAGCACCCGCCCCGCGGGTTCGCCGGCGCCCCGTCGATGATCACCGGGTCGTAGCCCAGGACGATGCGCGGCGGCGCCCCCAGTTCGGCGAGGGCGTGTATCGGCTCGGGGCCGGTCAACGCCATGACCGCGGCACCGGCCGGGGTGGCGAGGTCGGCCGGGAGGGGTTGCGCACCCGTACCGGGCAGACCCCGGGCCTGTACGGCCACCAGTCCCAGCGCGAGAAGAAGGCCGAAGGTGAACAGGGTCAAAGCGATTCGTCGAGACAGGGTGATCATGCGATGACGCTAGGAACGCGCGGTACCCGCCCGCATCGGCGAGAAGTGGTGTCCGCGCCGGTTCCGAAGAGGCACGTCGCATGCCTGGCACCGCCACCGGAGGGCTACCGGGTCTCCCTCTCAGGTATGAGGACAACGGTGGGTGCGTGGCTCTACGTTTGTCGGTGTGAGGATCTGGCGCAGGACACGGGACACGATCGGTACGCAGGTGCGGGCGCTGCCACTGGCGGCCGACCCGACCGTGCTCGCGTTCATCGGGCGCCGCGTGAACATCGCGTTCACCGTGGTCGCGCTCATCATGTTCTCCATCGCCTGGCCGACCCTGCCGCTGACGCACTCGGTCATCGGGATCCTGCTGCCGGTCGTCGCCGCCCTCGCAGCGTTCCCGGTCATGCTGGCGTGGGCCAATCCCATGCTGGGATGGGGGATCTCACTCATCTCGGCACTGCTCATCGGGGCGCTGTTCGATCGGGTCCACGAGTGGATGTGGACGGTTCAGGTCGTTCACATCATCGAGATGCTGGTCCTGGCGGCGATGGTGACGCTGCGGGGGCCGATCCGCTGGATCCCGCTGTACTGGTTGTGCACCTGCGCGGTGTTCGTGGTGGCCGCGCCGTCGGACACGGCGCTCGGCTGGGTGGTCGGTCTCACGATGCTCTTCGTGACCTGCTGGCTGCTGCGGGTGCTGCTGCGTTCGCGGCGCGAGCTCGCACACGAGACCGAACTCAAGGACGTCGCGGCGTCGCGGACCGCCGTGCTGGCTGAACGCGCCCGAATCGCCCGAGACCTGCACGACGTTGTCGCGCATCGGATGTCGGTGGTCGTCGTGGCCGCGCAGACCGCGAGATTCCGCGTCGACGGCGTCACCCCGGCCGCCGACGCCGAGTTCCAGTCGATCGCGGTGATGGCGCGCGAGGCGCTCGACGAGGTACGGCAGATGCTCGGTGTCCTCCGCGTGGACGGGGAGGTGAGCACCCAGGCACCCAACCCCGGGGTGGCCGAGATCGCCGACATCGTCGCCGCGACGCGCGGCGCGGGCATAACCGTCGACCTCCGATGGATCGGGGCCGCGCCGGAGACGGTGAACGAGGTCGTCGGCCTCACCGCGTATCGCATCGCGCAGGAGTGCCTGGCGAACGCGACGCGGCACGCCCCCGGCGCGCGGATCGACGTCGAGATCGCGATCGACGAGTCGTCGGTCCGGGTGACGGTGGTGAACCTCCTGGCCGACGTCGATGAGAAGGAGTCGTCGGGCGGGCACGGTATCCCCGGCATGAGCGAACGTGCCGAGGCCGTCGGCGGGGTCCTGGTCGCCGGTCCGGACGGTGTGGGGGCGTTCCGGGTGTCGGCGATGCTGCCCATGCGGTTGCCGGTCGCCGACGCGGCGATGGGCTGAGCCGGATGTCGACCACGGTGTTCATCGCCGACGACCAGGCGATGGTCCGTCAGGGTTTCGGGGCGTTGCTGGCCGCGCAGTCCGACATCTCGGTCATCGGCGACGCGGCCGACGGCGAGGCTGCCGTCGCGGGCATCCGCCGGCTGCGTCCCGACGTGGTGCTCATGGACGTCCGCATGCCGCACATGGACGGCCTCACCGCCGCCCGGGCGGTTCTCGCCGACACCACCACCGCCCCGAAGGTGTTGATGCTCACCACCTTCGACATCGACGACTACGTCTACGAGGCCCTGCGCATCGGGGCGTCGGGATTCATGCTCAAGGACGCCCCCGCCGATGAACTGGTCCGTGCGGTCCGGGTCGTCGCGGCCGGGGATGCTCTGCTGGCGCCGTCGGTGACGCGTCGGCTGATCGCGGAGGTGACCGGTCGCCGTCGGCCGCGGGCCGGAGGCTCGGCCGTACTCGCGCAGTTGACCGCCCGGGAGCGTGAGGTCCTCGAACAGGTCGCCGAGGCCAAGTCGAACGCCGAGATCGCCACGGCGCTGTTCGTCACCGAGCAGACGGTCAAGACACACGTCAGCAATGTGCTCGCCAAGCTGGGCCTGCGCGACCGTGCGCAGGCGGTCGTCTTCGCCTACGAGAACGGTGTGCGCTGACGCCGATCCGGCGACCGGCCGGCCTGCCTCAGATGGTGGGGTCGACCCCGGCCGTCATGCCGCCGTCGACGATGAACTCCGACCCCGTGGAGTAGGACGACTCGTCGCTGATCAGGAACACGATCATGGCGGCGACCTCCGCCGCCTCCGCCGATCGCCGCAGCGGGATCTTCACCATCCCGTCGGGGATGGTCTCGGTCATCGGCGTGCGGATGAGGCCGGGGTGCACCGAGTTGACCCGCACCTTGTGCGGCGCGAGTTCCAGTGCCGCGGACTTGGTGATGCCGCGTACCGCCCATTTCGAGGCGACGTAGCCATGGGCCCACGGGCTGCCCTGGAGTCCTTCCACCGACGACACGTTGATGATCGATCCACCGCCCGCGGCGATGATCGGGTCGGCGGCCGCCTGCATCCCGAGGAAGGTCCCGGTGAGGTTGACGTCGAGGATCTGCTGCCACTTGTCGAGCCGGAACTTCTGCAGCGTCGAGCCGTTGACGATCCCGGCGTTGTTGATCAATCCGGTCAGCGACCCGAAGGTCTCCGTCGCCGCCGACACCGCCGCGCTCCACTGCTCGGGCTGCGTCACGTCGAGATGGACGTAGCGGGCGGCGTCGCCGATGTCGGACGCCAGGGCGGCCCCCTCGTCGTCGAGGATGTCGCCGAGCACCACCGAGGCGCCCTCGGCGACCAGCGCGCGGGCGTGCGCAGCGCCCATGCCGCGGGCACCTCCGCTGATCAGGATCACTTTGCCGTCTACACGTCCCATGACTTCTTCGTTCCTCACTTGTTCACGTCGGCCGGCGCGCGGTAGACACCGCGGCTGGTGACCAGGGGCAGGTCGAGTGTGGTCCGTAGACCGGGTGCGGCCGCGATCACCGCGGGTATCGCGTTGACGATGCGGCCGGCGGCCGCGACGATCGCCGCGTGGTTGTGGTCGCCGTGCACGCTCGTGGGGCATATGTCGACGACGTAGGACGGTTCGCCGGTGATCTCCACCCGATAGGAACCGCCCGGCTGTGCCGACTGTGCCCAGTCCGGCCGCAGATCGTCACGGAGTCGGGTCACGTGCTCGACCACGATCGCGGCGTGGCCTCCGACCATCCCGCTGATGCGGAAACGCACCGCGGCGGTGGTGCCCGCGGCGATGTGTCCGGCCGAGACGTCGAAATCCTCGGGCGCGGGCTCCCTCTCGTTCTCGTCGACGATGTCGTCGACGGTGATGCCGAGTCCGTCGGCGAGCATCCGGATCGCCGATCCCCACGCCAGGCTGAGCACACCCGGTTGCAGGAACAGCGGGGGATCGTCGACCGGACTGCCGAAGCCCATCACGTCGAAGATGACCTCGGCGCCGTCGTAGGTGGCGTAGTCGGCGATCTCCATGCACGTGATCTGGGTGACGTTCTGGCAGGTGCTCGCCAGGGCGAGGGGGATGAGGTCGGTGGCGAAGCCCGGATCGACACCGGTGATGTACATGCTGGCGCCGCCTGCCCGCCCGGCGTTCTCGATGCGCTCGATCAGCTTGTCGGGCATGATCTCCCACGGATACTGCATGGTGACCGGGGCCGACCCGACCAGGTCGACGCCGGCCTCGAGAACGGCGAGACAGTCCTTCGTGGCCTCGCCCATGCGGGTGTCACCCATGGCGCAGTAGACGACGCACTCGGGTTCACTCGCCAGCACCGCATCGATCCCGCTGACCGCGCGGATCCCGGTGGTCACCTCGAGTCCGGCGAGTTCACCGGCGTCCCGACCGACCTTCTCCGGGGTGTGCACGCCGACGGCGACGACCTCGAAACGCGGGTCGTCGATGAGTTGCCGCAGGGCCAACCGGCCGACATTGCCGGTACCGACGTGGGCGACCCGGATGGGCATGGCTTCTCCTCGCGACGACCGGACGGCTGTACTCTGGACCAGACACTAGTCCAGACAGCTGATCGGTCAAGAGGGAACGGCAGAAGAGGGCGTGGGAGAACGTGGTGGGAGAGAGGGGGAGTGACCGCGCGGCGTAGCGGTCAGCGCCCGGGTTCGGGACGCGCCCACGGCGTGGGGAAACGTATCGAGGTCCGGCGCAGCACGGCCCAGACGGTGGGCCAGCCGTCGGTGAACACCGGTCGGGACCGACGGCGCAGGTGCACCGCGATCACCGCGATCAGGGTGGCCACGCCCGCACGACCCGACGCCGAGCCCAGGAACTCCGCGGCGTGCACCACCGGCTGCCAGAGCCACCGGATCACCGAGGTGAACACCTGCGTGCGTGTCTCGCTGCGCGGCACACCGTCGGCCTGTCGCTCCGAGTTGGCCTTGACGCCGGCGGCGGCGATGTCGGCTGCGGCCCAACAGCTGTCGGCGGGGCAGCTCCCGTGCATGCGGCGCACCAGCTGCGAGTCGAGCGCCCGCCGTGCCCACTGCCCCAGCGGTTGATCGGTGTCCGCGCTGTAGCGCAGCAGGTCGTAACCGAGGTCGTGGGTCTTGCAGGGCCCGTCGAAGGCCGCGGGCAGTGCGATCGGGGACGAGCATCCGCCGCCGGGGTTCGCGGGCACACCCAGGTCGACGACGGGTCGGTATCCCATCGTCGTGGCGAAGCCGGACGGGATCAGGGCCAGGGCGCGCTCCGGGTCGGGCCCGGTGAGTGCGGCGATGGCCGCGCCGGCCGGTGTGTCGTCACCGAGTCGGACGGCCGCGTCGATCTGGGTGGGGGTGCTGCTCCCGGACGCTCCCGACGCCGAGCGGACCGACATCGTCGCCGCCGAGGAGGTGGTCAGCACGGAGGTGACGATGAGCCCGGCGGCCACGATGATGACCGTGACCAGGAGTCGACCGATCGCCGCTCGTGCCGCGTCCGATCTCTTCATCCCCATCCCAACAACGTTACCGGTGGTATCGATACCCGTCTCGCCGTGGCATCTGTGTGAGGTCGGCGGGCGGGTGGGCGTCGCTTTACCTACATTGATAGGCGCACGGACCGCGAGCACAGCAGAGATCAGACGTTGCGAAGGGACCCGATCACGTGGGCAAGTTCGGCATTCTCACCTCCGGCGGCGACTGCCCCGGCCTGAACGCCGTCATCCGCGGTGCCGTCCTCAAGGGCGAGACGGTGTACGGACAGGAGTTCGTCGGGTTCCTCGACGGGTGGCGTGGCCTCATCGAGGGTGACGTGATGCCGCTCGACCGCAGTTCGGTGCGCGGCCTCGCCCGTGAGGGCGGAACCATCCTCGGCACCAGCCGGATCGGACCGTACAGCGAGCCCCGTGGCGGCGCCGAGAACATCAAGAAGGTCCTCGACGAGCTGGGCATCGACGGCGTGATCGCGATCGGTGGTGAGGGCACGGCGTCGGCGTCCAAGCGGTTGTTCGAGGACGGCATCAACATCGTGGGTGTTCCGAAGACCATCGACAACGACCTCGACGCCACCGACTACACGTTCGGATTCGACACCGCCGTCGAGATCGCCACCGAGGCCATCGACCGTCTCCGCACCACCGGCAACTCGCACAAGCGCTGCATGGTGCTGGAGGTGATGGGTCGCCACGCGGGGTGGATCGCGCTGTACTCGGGCATCGCCGGCGGTGCCCACGCGATCCTCATCCCCGAACAACCCGAGAGCCTCAACCAGATCTGCGCGTGGGTCACCAGCGTCAAGAACCGCGGACGTTCGCCCATGGTGGTCGTCGCCGAGGGCTTCACCCTCCCGGAGATGGACCAGGCGCATTCCACCAAGGGCGTCGACGGGTTCAACCGGCCGCGCCTGGGCGGGATCGCGGAGGTGCTGGCCCCGTTGATCGAGGAACGCACGGGCATCGAGACCCGGTCGACGGTGCTCGGGCACATTCAGCGGGGTGGATCCCCGACCGGTTTCGACCGCGTCCTCGCGACCCGACTCGGGATGGCGGTGACGGACCTCGTCGCCGACAAGCACTGGGGCCACATGGTGGCGCTGCGTGGGACGGCCATCGTCCGGGTCGACTTCGGCGAGGCCCTGGCGAACCACAAGACCGTCCCGCAGGACCAGTATCAGGAGATCCGCGTCATCTTCGGATGAGCGTCGGCGTGATCAGTCGCGCGGGATGACGATCCACAACGCGAGGTAGACGAGGAACTGCGGTCCCGGCAGCACGATCGACAGGACGAACAGCAACCGGACCAGTCCGGCGCTCAGGCCGAAGCGCTCGGCGATACCGCCGCACACGCCACCGAACCACGATTGGGTGCGCGACCGGCGCAGTCGGGGAGATCGGCCGGACGGGACGGGTGAGTTGTAGGACATGAGGGCTCCTGGGGTCGGGGGGGTGGACCACCGACGGTAGAGATCCGCCCGTCGGGCGGCATCGGTGATCGCCCTGATCTCGACCCTGGAATCGGGCCGGGGAGTGCCGGGCCGCTCCACGATCACCCCCGGCATAAACTGGTGTGCATGACTGCTCCGACCGCCGACCTGATCGACTACGACGACGTCATCGCCGAGTTCAACCCGGTCCTGGGCCTCGAGGTGCACGTCGAGTTGGGTACCGCGACCAAGATGTTCTGCGGCTGCCCGACCGAGTTCGGGGCCGAGCCCAACACCCAGGTCTGCCCGGTGTGCATCGGACTACCCGGGTCGCTGCCGGTCGTCAACGCCGCCGCCGTCGAGTCGGCCATCCGCATCGGGCTCGCGTTGAACTGCACGGTCCGTCCGTCCAGCCAGTTCGCGCGCAAGAACTACTTCTATCCCGATCAGCCGAAGAACTACCAGATCTCCCAGTACGACGAACCGATCGTCTACGACGGTCACCTCGACGTCGTCCTCGCCGACGGCACGCCGTGGCGGATCGAGATCGAGCGTGCCCACATGGAGGAGGACACCGGCAAGTCGCTGCACATCGGCGGTGCCGGCCGTATCCACGGCGCGAGCCATTCGCTGCTCGACTACAACCGCGCGGGCGTCCCCCTCGTCGAGATCGTGACCCGGCCGATCGAGGGGACCGGGGCACGTGCCCCCGAGGTCGCCCGGGCCTACGTCACCGCGCTCCGCGACCTGCTCAAGGCGCTCGACGTGTCCGACGTGCGCATGGACCAGGGTTCGCTGCGCTGTGACGCCAACGTGTCGCTGATGGCCAAGGACGCGACCGAGTTCGGAACGCGCACCGAGACGAAGAACGTGAACTCGCTGCGCAGTGTGGAGGTCGCGGTCCGCCACGAGATGCGCAGGCAGGCCGCCATCCTGCGGGCCGGCGGCGAGATCATCCAGGAGACCCGGCACTTCCAGGAGTCCGACGGCACGACGCTGGCGGGTCGTCGCAAGGAGACCGCCGAGGACTACCGCTACTTCCCCGAGCCCGATCTGGCCCCGGTGCAACCGGATCCGGCGTGGATCGAGCAGTTGGCGACCACGATGCCGGAGATGCCGTGGCTGCGTCGCGCGCGGATCCAACAGGAGTGGGGCGTCTCCGACGAGGTGATGCGTGACCTGATGAACGTCGGTGCCGTCGACCTGATCATCGCGACCGTCGACGCCGGCGCCCCGGCCGAGGCGTCGCGCAGCTGGTGGGTCAGTTTCCTTGCGCAGCAGGCCAACACGCGGGAGGTGGAGTTGGCCGACCTGCCGATCACGCCTGCTCAGGTGGCGTCGGTCATCGCCCTGGTCGAGGCGGGCAAGCTCACCAACAAACTGGCCCAGCAGGTCATCGTCGCCGTGCTCGACGGCGAGGGTGAGCCGGAGGCGATCGTCGCCGACCGTGGGCTCGAGGTCGTCCGTGACGACTCGGCACTGCAGAAGGCGGTCGACGAGGCCCTGGCCGCGAACCCCGACATCGCCGAGAAGATCCGTTCGGGCAAGGTCGCCGCGGCCGGCAAGATCGTCGGCGACGTCATGAAGGCGACTCGCGGGCAGGCCGATCCGGCGCGGGTGAAGGAACTGGTCCTCGCGTCCTGCAGCTGAGGACCCTAGAGCCCGACCACCCTAGAGCCGACTCTGTGAGGCGTTGGGTGGCATGAACCGCACGACGCGGTCATCGGTCGGTCCCGGCCGGCCCACCTGCTTGTTGATCGTGCCGACCTGGAAGACACCCGACGCCGAGGCGGCCATCCGGCCGAAGGCTCCGTAGCGCTTCTCCAGGACGACGACCGGCGGCTCGACGGTCGGTCGCTCGCGGGTCGGCGCGCTCAACATCTCGACGCGCTGCGTGCGGGCGGTCGAGATCACGACACTGCCGTTCGCCGCGGCACACCCCGAGATGCCGGGGCGGTCGGGCCACGTCCACAGCGGCCGCAGGGTGCCGGTGGTGTCGATGATCTGCAGGCGGTCCTCGGTGGGCGCACGGTCGGTGAGGTAGAGGCTGCCGTCGGCCGCGTCGGAACAGATGACCGCGTTGGCACCCAGCCCGGAGGCCAACACTCGTGGCGGGGCGGTGCTGCCGCTGTTCAACGCGGTCACCGAGAGCAGCTTGCCCGCGAGTGACGACGGATTCGCCGCCGCGGCCGGATCGCCGGCGTCGCCGGTGGCGACGATGAGTTCGGTCGGTGACTTGAAATGGATGGACCCGACGTTGCCGGTCGCACCCTTCGGTATCCCGGTGAGGATCGGCTTCGGGGTGTCGCCGGGGGCGATGCGCACGACGCGGTTGTCCGACGCGGTGGAGATGTAGGCGTAGATCAGCTGGTCCTGCTCGAAGGTCGGCGAGGGGGCGAAGTCCATCAGGCCGCCGTCGGAGTCGGCGTCGACAGGGACGGTGCCGACGATGCGTCGGGGGCCGTTGCGTCGGGTGGAGATGATCTGGCCGGTGGTGCGTTCGGCGACGACCGTCGACTCGCCCTGGGCGTCGCCGGCGGTGACCGCGCTGGTCGCGCCGAGGCAGGTCGCGATGACGGCGGGGTCGGGATCGACGCAGGGACCGGTCGGTGGCGGCTGGTCGGGGTTGTTCGACGGGCTCGACGGCGGGGCGGGGGTGGGGATGACCGGTGTCAGGCTGTTCGGGGAGAAATCACCCGCTGACCGCGCTCGATCCTCGTCGCCGAAGTCGGCGCACCCTGCCCCGACGAGCATGAGGGAGGTCGCGGCCAGCGCCACGGCGGTGACGCGGAAACGGCGCGCGGCGTCGAACATGCGCCCAGCCTACTGATGACTCCCGAACACACCCGGCGCGCTGGCCTCGCGCAGCGCTACGAGGCGGGATTCTCCGCATAGGGTGATGCGCGTGAGTGAACGAGATCGTGACCAGCGGCCCCAGGGGTCGAGTCCCTACGACGAGCCGACCGAGACGTTCCGCGTCCCGCAGGATCCGCCGGGTCCGGCCGACGCCGACACCGGTGTCTACGGCTATCAGCCGTACCGCCGCGGCGATCGCGACGACTCGTCGGCGGAGACGGTCCGCGGGTCGATCGCCGACGGCGAGCCCGGTCACCTCACGGCGTCGGCCGGTGAACGGGCCTCGGGCGAGCGTCCCTACTGGGGAGACGACGACGCACCGGCGGAGACCACCGCGCTGCCTGCGCAGGGCGGCTCCGACACCGCCAAGTCCGACAGGGCGACGTCCGACACCGCGAAGTCCGACACCGGGAAGTCCGATCCCGCCCCGAAGACGGCGGCCATCCCGGCGGTCGACCGCGACGACTTCCACCGCGAGCACAACCGGCGCGCCTACATGGACACCGACACCTACGACGACGACACCGACACCCAGGTGTTCGCCCCGCGGGCCGGCCAGACGCGCGACGACTTCCGTGACGACGACTTCGACGACGAGACACGTGGACTCGAGTCAGAGTCGGGTGGGCGGTTCTCCCGTCGACGCAAGCGAGCCGATCCGACCCTCGTCGCCGACGAACTCGCCGAGGCGACCAAGGCGGGGCGTCGCGGCACCACCGACCTCGGCCTGCTCGTGCTGCGTGTGGCGGTCGGTCTGATCGCGATGGCCCACGGTGCGCAGAAGCTCTTCGGATGGTGGAACGGACCGCGACTCAGCGGATTCGAGGACTTCCTGCTCAACTCGCCCAACCCCGACATCGGGTTCGGTGGCGACGCCGCCAAACCGCTGGCCATCGTCGGTGCGCTGTCGGAGTCGCTGGGCGGTCTGATGCTCGTGCTGGGTCTGCTGACGCCGATCGCCGGGTCGGCGGTCCTGGGCGTGATGATCATCGCGGCGACCTACAAGGCGACCCTGGCGGGCGGCGTGTGGTTCTTCGCCGCAGGCCAGAACGGTCCGGGTATCGAGTACGAGGTCTTCCTCGGTATCGCCGCAGCGGTCATCATCCTGGTCGGACCGGGCCGGATCGCCCTCGACTTCGGACGCGGTTGGTCGACGCGGCCCTACATCGGGTCGGTGGCGTGGCTGGTGGTGGGTATCGCGGCACCCGTGGCCATCTGGATCGTGTTCAACGGGACCAACCCCTTCCAGTCACCCGGTAACCCTCCCGTTCAGTAGCGTGAGGTGATGGTGCGGTCATGAACGCCATCGGGGACGTCATCGGGAACTACTGGTGGTTGGTGTTCCCGTTCAGCGGAGCGATATTCGGTGGGTTCCGTGCGGTCGGCGCAGCCAACGCGCGGCGTGTCGACCGTCGCCAGGAGCGCTTTCGCCTCAAGCAGCAGGCGAAGATCGCCGCGGCCGAGGCGCGGGGCGAGCAACGTGTGGATCGTGAGGCCGAGACGCGGGCGATGTCGAAGGTGCTCGCCGAGCACGACGAGGTCGATCGGCGGTGGTTCGCCTACGAGACCGACGTGCTCAACCTGCTCGAGTTCCCGATGATGACCGACATGCGCGATCCGCTGACGACCGCGTTCCACCGGGCCAAGCGCGGCGCGGACTCGCTGCGGCCCGACACCGCAAGCGATCTCGTCGGCAATCGCATCGCCCAAAACACCTACCGCGGCGCCGTGCACGACTACGGCGTCGCGTTCGATGTCGCCGAGTCCGAGGCGAAACGTCGTCGTCAGGGTGATTTCAGCGACGCCGAACAGCATCGGCTGACCCGGGCGCAGAGCCTGCTGCGGATGGCGATGGACTCCGCGTCGACGCCGCAGGAACGGCAGAGCGCCTACCGCAGGGCCCGCGAAGAGCTCGACGGGCTGGTGTCGCTCCCGGTGGTGGCCTACGCGCAGATCGAGCGCGGCGTGGCCGGCGAACTCGAGGCCTGAGCGACGGCCGGGGTCACTCCCCGGTGAAGTTCGGCGGCCGCTTCTCGAAGACCGCGCTGATGCCCTCGGTGAGATCCTCGGACGGCAGGAACGCCGCGTTCCACGCGGCGACATAACGCAGACCGTCGGCGACGATGCCCACGCGCTCACGGTCGAGCACGTCCTTGACGCCCTGCACCACCAGCGGGGGATTCGCGGCGATCTCCCGCGCGGTGCGATGTGCCGCGGCCACCGCGGCCTCGGCGTCGTCGAACACCTCGTTGACCAGATTGATCTTCGCGGCGCGTGCGGCGTCGATGTCCTTGCCGGTGTAGGCCAGCTCGCGGAGGTGACCGTCGCCGATGATGGTCGGGAGTCGTTGCAGCGAACCGATGTCGGCCACGATCCCGATCTTCGCCTCGCGGACGCTGAACTTGGCGTCTGCGGCGGCGTAGCGGATGTCGGCGGCGGCGATGAGGTCGACGCCACCGCCGATGCACCAGCCCTGCACGGCCGCCACGACCGGGACGCGACTGTCGGCGACGGCGGTGACCGCAGCCTGCATTGATTTCACCGTGGTGTGGAACCGGGAGCGCGGGCCGGCCAGGGCGCGGTCAGCCATCAACGGCAGGAAGTCTCCACCCATCTCGGCGAGGTCCAGACCGAACGAGAAGTGCTTGCCCGCCGCGGCGAGCACGACCGCGCGCACCTGCGGATCGCCGTCGAGCTCGGCGAAGATCAACGGCAGCTCACGCCAGAAGTCGCGACCCATGGCGTTGCCCTTGCCGGGCCCGATCAACGTCACCTGGGCGACGTGGTCGGTGATGTCGATGGTGAATGCGTTCCACTCGGTCATCCCGGCAGCCTATCGATCCCCTCGGTGGGTCCGGCGCCCTACTCCGCGACGATCACGATCTTGCCCACGACCGTCCCGGACTCCGACCGCGTGTGGGCCTCGCGCAGCGTGTCGACACCGATGGGGGACAGGGTGGTCGTCGCGGTGGACCGGATGGTGCCCGCGTCGACGAGTCGGGCGATCTCGGTCAGCAGACGGTGCTGGCTGTCGTCGGTCGGTGTGTACAGCGGGCGGCTGAACATCAACTCCCAGTGCCAGGTCTGGCTCTTGGACTTCAGCGGAAGCAGGTCGAGCCCCTCGGGCTCGTCGATGGCCACGACCGCACCGCCCACGCCCATGATCGCGGCGTAGGTCTCGACGTTGCCTGCCGAGTAGGGCGAGAAGATGTGGTCGACACCGTCGGGGGCGATGGCCGGTACCGCGGTCCCCAACTCCTTCGGGTCGACGATGTGGTGGGCACCGAGATCGGTTGCCCACTGCGATGATTCGGGTCGGCTCGCGGTCGCGATCACGGTGACCGATGTGAGTGCACGGGCCAACTGGATGATCATCGAGCCGACCCCGCCCGCGCCGCCGACGACGAGCAGTACGCCGTCGCTCGCCGACGTCAGACGCAGTCGATCGAAGAGGGTCTCCCACGCGGTGATGCCGGTGAGTGGCAGGGCGGCGGCGTCACCGAACGACAGCGAGGTGGGCTTGGCGGCCACGATGTGCTCGTCGACGAGCTGATACGCGGCGTTGCTCCCGGACCGGTTGATAACCCCGGCGTAGAAGACCTCGTCGCCGACGGCGAACCGGCTCACCGAATCGCCGACGGCGACAACCGTTCCCGCCGCGTCGAACCCGAGGATCTTGGGAGAGTCGTCGGCGTCGAACGACGAGCGGACCTTGTGGTCGACCGGGTTCACCGACACCGCGCGAACCTCGACGAGCAGGTCGTGCGGCCGGATATCACCGATCGGGACCTCGACCTCGACGAAGGAATCGGCGGCGTCGGCAGGTCCCGGGCGCAGGGAGGCGATGGCGTGGGTGGTCGTGGGTGCGTTCATGCCCCCACGGTAAATCTACGGCCGTGGTTACCCGCAAGGGTTATTGGTATCCGAGGGGAACCGATACAGTTCAGAGGCCTTTCGACGAGAACAGAGGACCTGATGCCCACGACCGTGGAACCACACTTCGGCGACGCCTACTCGGCGAGTTGCCCATGTCGTCCGATGCTCGACCTGCTGGCCGACAAGTGGAGCGCGTTGATACTCGGCGCGCTCGAGGACGGTCCGATGCGGTTCGGTGAGATCCGGACTCGGCTGGACGGGATCAGTCCCAAGGTGCTCACCGCGGCGTTGCGCCGCCTGGAACGGCACGAGTTGCTGACGCGGACCGTGATCCCGGCCGTCCCGTTACACGTCGAGTACGAGCTCACCGAGCTCGGCCAGGATGCCTGTGTTCCGTTGGCGGCATTGCGGACCTGGGTGGAGACGAATCTCCCGCGGTTCGTCGCGCCCGCACCGCTGGGGGCCTGATGTCGCTTCGCCCACCGTTGCGACCGCGGTGATCGCAAGCGTTGTCGAGCCGGGTGCGGATCCGTAGAACTGCTGTCATGCCTCGTCAACTCCACCTGGGCGGCTTCCAGATCGCCTCGCACGTAACGCATTCACACGCCGCCTGGCGCCACCCCGCCTCGGACCCGAACTTCTTGTCCGCGGAGTACTACCACCGCGTCGCCCGCACGCTCGAGCGCGGGAAGTTCGACTTCATCTTCTTCGCCGACCTGCTGGCCACCCCCACGAACTACGGCACCGGCATCGACGTGTCGCTGAGTCGGGGTACGCAGGCGAGCGCGACGCTGGATCCGTCCCTGGTCGCCGCGAGCATCGCCGCCGTGACCACCAAGCTCGGTGTCGCGATAACCAAGTCGACCACGTACTTCCACCCCTACGAGGTCGCCCGCATCTTCGCGAGCCTCGATCACCTCTCGCGCGGTCGGGTCGCCTGGAACATCGTCACCTCGCTGTCGTCGGCCGAGGCCGTCAACTTCGGAGCCGCCGAGCACCTCGCGCACGACGAGCGGTACGTACGCGCCCAGGAGTTCGTGGAGACGGCGCTGGCACTGTGGTCCAGCTGGGATTCCGACGCCCTGGTCCAGGACAAGGTGGGCGGCGTGTTCGCCGATCCCGACAAGGTTCACGCCATCGACCACGACGGTGAGTACTTCCGGGTGCAGGGGCCGCTGAACGTGCCCCGCTCGCCGCAGGGCCGACCGGTCCTGATCCAGGCCGGATCGTCGGACAGGGGCAAGGATTTCGCCGCCCAATGGGCCGAGGCGATCTTCGAGATCGACCCCACCCCGGAGGGTCGCCGCGCCTACTACGACGACGTGAAGTCGCGTGCGGTGAACTACGGTCGCCGACCCGAGGACGTCAAGATCCTGCCGTCCTTCATCCCGTTCATCGGTGAGACCGAGTCGATCGCCCGCGAGAAGCAGGCGTTCCACAACGAACTGGCCGACCCCATCTCGGGACTCATCACGCTCTCGGTGCACACCAACCACGACTTCTCGACCTACGATCTCGACGCGCCGGTCGAGGACATCGAGGTCAGTGGCACGCAGGGTCTGTTCGACGTGGCCCGCCGGTTGAGTGAGCGGGACAGTCTCACGCTGCGCGACATCGGCAAGCTGTACGCGCAGGGTGTCCTGCTACCTCAGTTCGTCGGCACGGCAAGCGATGTGGCCGACGAGATCGAGGCGGGGTTCACCGGGGGAGAGGCCGACGGGTACATCCTCTCGGCCGCGCAGTCGCCGGGTACGTTCGACGACTTCGTCGACTACGTGGTGCCGGAACTGCAGCGGCGCGGCCTGTTCCGCACCGAGTACACCACCGACACCCTGCGCGAGCACCTCGACCTGTCGCCGGTGACCTTTGACGACCCGGGTGCCCGGTTGGTCGCCGTCGGACGCTGAGATCGTCCGAATACAGGACCGCCGTGGGCTATACGTCCACGGCGACCCCACAGACGGACGATCTCAGTCGGTAGGACCTGATGAGATCTCAGTCGACCCGGCGGACGGCGCCCTTGTCGGCGGAGGTGGCGAGCTTGGCGTAGGCGCGCAGCGCGGTGGTGACCTTGCGCTCGCGCTCGGCCCGCGGCTGCCACGGCCGCTCGGAGGCCTCCATCTTGGCGCGACGTTCGAGCAGCACCTCGTCGTCGACGAGGACCTTCAGCTGCCGTGTCTTCACGTCGATGAGGATGGGGTCGCCGTCCTCGACGAGACCGATGACCCCGCCCGCGGCGGCCTCCGGGGAGACGTGCCCGACCGACAGCCCCGACGAGCCGCCGGAGAAGCGCCCGTCGGTCACCAGCGCGCATTTCTTGCCCATGCCGGTGCCCTTCATGAACGCGGTCGGGTGCAGCATCTCCTGCATCCCCGGCCCGCCTGCGGGTCCCTCGTAGCGGACCACCAGGACCTCACCGGCCTGGATGGTCTTGCTGAGGATCACCTGCACGGCCTCGTCCTGGCTCTCGACGACGCGCGCGGGACCCTCGAAATGCCACAGTTCCTCGTCGATACCCGCCGTCTTGAGGACCGCGCCGTCTTCGGCGATGTTGCCGCGGAGCACGCAGAGCCCGCCCTCGGCCGTGTAGGCGTGCGCGAGATCCCGGATGCAGCCCTCGGCGGCATCGGTGTCGAGCGATTTCCAGCGGTTCGCGGTGGAGAACGGGGTGGTGGTGCGGACCCCGCCGGGGGCGGCGTGGAACAGCTCGAACGCCTCGTCGAGGGCGCGGCCACTTCGGATGTCCCAGTCGTCGAGGAACTGGGCCATGGTCGGTGAGTGCACCGTGCTGGTGGTGTCGTCGAGCAGGTTCGCGCGACGCAGTTCACCGAGGATGGCCGGGATTCCGCCTGCCCGGTGCACGTCCTCCATGTGGTAATCCGAGTTCGGGGCGACCTTCGACAGGCACGCGACCGATCGGCTGATCTCGTCGATGACGTCGAGGTCGAAGTCGGCGACCTCACCTTCCTGCGCCGCGGCGAGGACGTGCAGGACCGTGTTGGTCGAGCCGCCCATGGCGACGTCGAGCGCCATCGCGTTGCGGAACGCCGCCGAGGTGGCGATGCTGCGCGGCAGGACCGACTCGTCGTCGTCACGGTAGAACCGGGTGGCGGCGTCGACGATGACCGTGCCGGCCCGACTGAACAGCGCGCGACGGGCCTCGTGGGTGGCGAGGGTGGAGCCGTTGCCGGGCAGGGCGAGTCCGAGTGCCTCGGTGAGGCAGTTCATCGAGTTGGCGGTGAACATGCCCGAGCACGAACCGCAGGTCGGGCAGGCGGCTTCCTCGACGGCCTTGAGGGCCTCGTCGTCGACCGCGTCGTTGGCCGACGCCGAGATCGTGGTGATGAGATCGGACGACGGGTGCACCACGTCGCCGACGACGACGGACTTGCCCGCCTCCATCGGTCCGCCCGAGACGAAGACCGTGGGGACGTTCAGGCGCATCGCGGCGTTGAGCATCCCGGGAGTGATCTTGTCGCAGTTGGAGATACACACCAGCGCGTCGGCGGTGTGGGCGTTGACCATGTACTCCACCGAGTCCGAGATGATCTCGCGGCTGGGCAGTGAGTACAGCATCCCGTCGTGTCCCATCGCGATGCCGTCGTCGACGGCGATGGTGTGGAACTCACGCGGGACGCCGCCCGCGGCGCGGACCGCCTCGGCCACGATCTCGCCGACGTTCTTGAGGTGCACGTGACCCGGCACGAACTGAGTGTACGAGTTGGCAATGGCCACAATGGGTTTGCCGAAGTCCTCGTCGGTCATCCCGGTGGCGCGCCACAGGGATCGTGCTCCGGATGCGTTGCGTCCGTGAGTGGTGGTCCGAGACCTCAACGGCGGCATGGTGTACCTCGATCGACTGGTGGGTCGCGCAGCGGGCGGGCAGCGTCCCGACTACGCATCTGCGCCGGCCAGCGTACTCCCGCTCGACGAGGCCGATCAGTCGGTGCTGCGCGCGGCGTACGGGTCGGGGATCCGTCCCGCGCTCGCGGCGGAGAGCAGGGGTAGGTCGCGAAACGCGATTGCCGGCAGGCGTACCCGCGACGAGTCGGTGGTGACCGCGCGGACCGCGCCCCAGCGGGGGAAGGACAGACCGCTGAGCTGATCCCAGGGGATCTCCCTGGTGCGCACGGTGCCCACCGCACGCAGGCCGTTGACGGTGACCACGGTGCGGATGCGGTACATCCAGTAACCGCCGAGCACGGGCAACACCAGCGTCCAGCCGAGGTAGGTCAGTGAGGCACCGGCGAGGATCACCGCGGTCACCATCATCATGAAGACGCCAAAGTACGCCATCGGCTGGATGCGGAACTGGATGGGCAACTCGACGGGGGCGGGCGTCGGCTGGTCGCTCTCGGGCATCTCGTCATTGTGGCATCCGGACAGCGAAGTCCCACATCGTGGGATGCTCTTCGGAGGTGAGTTGACTGGACATGCTGCTCAGACCTACCTTTGCAGATGTGAAGCACAGTGAAATTCTCGTACTCGGCCGGCGCGTCAACGCCTGACCGGGTTTTTGCCACGAGAACCTCACCAAGCATCGACGCGCCACCCTCGTACAGCTGAGAAGCTGACGGGGGTTTTTTGTTGTCCTTCTAACCAATGACCAGCAGAGGAAACTGCAGTGAGCGCACCAGCAGCACGCTCCCAGGACGGCTCCACGCCGTCGGGTCGCGTGGCTCCGACACCTTTATCGGCCCGCCCCCGCACCGTCGGTGCGGCAACGGTGGCCCCTGAGCGCGTGAGTGGCGCCCAGGCCGTCGTCCGATCGCTCGAGGAACTCGGTGTGGAGGTCGTCTTCGGTCTCCCGGGCGGGTGCATCCTGCCCGTGTACGACCCGCTGCTCGACTCCAAGAAGGTCCGACACATCCTCGTCCGTCACGAGCAGGGTGCCGGTCACGCCGCCACCGGATACGCCCAGATCACCGGCCGTGCCGGCGTCTGCATGGCGACGTCCGGTCCGGGTGCGACCAACCTCATCACCCCGCTCGCCGACGCGCAGATGGACTCGGTCCCGGTCGTCGCGATCACCGGTCAGGTCGGTCGCGCGCTCATCGGTACCGACGCCTTCCAGGAGGCCGACATCACCGGCATCACCATGCCGGTGACCAAGCACAACTTCCTGGTCACCAACGGTGCCGACATCGCGCAGACGATGGCCGAGGCGTTCTACCTCGCCGAGAGCGGTCGTCCCGGAGCGGTCCTGGTCGACATCCCCAAGGACGTCCTGCAGGCGCAGACCACCTTCTCGTGGCCGCCGCAGATCGACCTGCCCGGATACCGCCCGGTCACCAAGCCGCACGGCAAGCAGGTCCGCGAGGCCGCCCGCCTGATCAACGCCGCGCACAATCCGGTGCTCTACGTCGGTGGCGGCGTCATCAAGGCCGAGGCCTCGGCGGAGCTGCTGGAGCTGGCCGAGCTGACCGGGATCCCGGTCGTCACGACCCTGATGGCTCGCGGCGCGTTCCCCGACAGCCACAACCTGCACCTCGGCATGCCGGGTATGCACGGCACGGTCGCGGCGGTCGCGGCGTTGCAGCGCAGCGATCTGCTCATCACCCTCGGCGCGCGTTTCGACGACCGGGTGACCGGTCAGCTCGACTCGTTCGCCCCGGACGCCAAGGTCATCCACGCCGACATCGATCCGGCCGAGATCGGCAAGAACCGGTTCGCCGACGTGCCGATCGTCGGTGACTGCCGCGCGGTCATCGTCGAGCTGATCGAGGCCCTGCGCGACGAGCGTGCGACCAGCGACGGCTCGGTCGACATCTCGCAGTGGTGGACCTACCTCGACGGCATCCGTCGTACGTACCCGCTCAGCTATGACCGTCCCTCCGACGGCGCGATGTCGCCGGAGTTCGTCATCTCCTCGGTCGGCAAGGCCGCCGGACCCGACGCGGTCTACTGCGCAGGCGTCGGCCAGCACCAGATGTGGGCCGCGCAGTTCATCTCCTACGAGAAGCCGCGTACGTGGTTGAACTCCGGTGGGCTCGGCACGATGGGGTACGCGGTTCCCGCGGCGATGGGCGCCAAGATCGCCGCCCCGGACACCGAGGTGTGGGCCATCGACGGCGACGGTTGCTTCCAGATGACCAACCAGGAGTTGGCCACCTGTGCGATCGAGGGCATCCCGATCAAGGTCGCCCTGATCAACAACGGCAACCTGGGCATGGTCCGTCAGTGGCAGACGCTCTTCTACGACAAGCGTTACTCCAGTACCGATCTCGCGACCCACTCGCACCGCATCCCGGACTTCGTCAAGCTCGCCGAGGCCCTCGGCTGTGCCGCGTTCCGTTGTGAGCGTGAGGAGGACGTCGACGACATCATCGCGCAGGCCCGTGCGATCAACGATCGTCCGGTCGTGGTCGACTTCATCGTCGGTGCCGACGCGCAGGTGTGGCCGATGGTCGCCGCGGGTACCGGCAACGACGAGATCATGGCGGCCAAGGGGATTCGTCCGCTGTTCGACGACGACGAGTCGGCCGCCGAGCCGATCGACATCCACGCCGTCATGGACCCGGCCACGCCGACCACCGGAGGTACAGCGGAATGAGGACCACGCACACCCTGTCGGTCCTCGTCGAGGACCGCCCCGGCGTCCTCGCGCGCGTCTCGTCGTTGTTCTCGCGTCGCGGGTTCAACATCGAGTCGCTCGCGGTCGGCCCCACCGAACTCAAGGGCGTCTCGCGCATGACCATCCTGGTCTCGGTGCAGGACTTCCCCCTCGAGCAGGTCACCAAGCAGCTCAACAAACTGATCAACGTCATCAAGATCGTCGAGCAGGATCCCGACGCCTCGGTGTCGCGCGAGCTGATGATGATCAAGGTGCGCGCCGATGCCTCGACACGCGCCGACGTCATCGGCGTCGTCGATCTGTTCCGTGCCAAGGTGATCGACGTGTCCACCGAATCGGTCACCATCGAGGCGACCGGTACGTCGGACAAGCTCGAGGCGCTCCTGCGGATGCTCGATCCCTACGGCATCCGCGAGATCGCGCAGTCCGGCGCGGTGGCGCTCGGACGCGGACCGAAATCCATCTCGGCGACCCGCTGAGACAACGAAACCCAGTACAAGTGAGATCAATGAAGATCGAAACCGAAGGAGAGTCATAAGTGGCAGTCGAGATGTTCTACGACGACGATGCCGATCTGTCGATCATCCAGGGCCGCAAGGTAGCGGTCATCGGATACGGCAGCCAGGGGCATGCGCATTCGCTGAGCCTGCGTGACTCGGGAGTCGAGGTCGCGATCGGTCTCCGCGAGGGCAGCAAGTCGCGTGACAAGGCCGCCGAGCAGGGGCTCAAGGTCCTCAGTGCGGCCGAGGCCGCCGAGTGGGCCGACGTCATCATGCTGCTGGCGCCGGACACCTCGCAGGCCCAGATCTTCACCGAGGACATCGCGCCGCACCTCAAGGACGGCGACGCGCTGTTCTTCGGCCACGGACTCAACATCCACTTCGACCTGATCCAGCCGGACGCGTCGATCACCGTGGCGATGGTCGCACCCAAGGGCCCCGGTCACCTCGTGCGCCGTCAGTTCGTCGACGGCAAGGGCGTGCCCTGTCTCATCGCCGTCGACCAGGACCCCAAGGGTGAGGGCGAGGCGCTGGCGCTGAGCTACGCCAAGGCCATCGGTGGCGCGCGCGCGGGCGTCATCAAGACCACCTTCAAGGAGGAGACCGAGACCGACCTCTTCGGTGAGCAGGCCGTGCTCTGCGGCGGCACCGAGGAGCTCGTGAAGATCGGCTTCGAGGTCATGGTCGAGGCCGGCTACGCCCCCGAGATGGCCTACTTCGAGGTGCTCCACGAGTTGAAGCTCATCGTCGACCTCATGTACGAGGGCGGTATCGCCCGCATGAACTACTCGGTGTCGGACACCGCGGAGTTCGGTGGCTACCTGTCGGGGCCGCGCGTCATCGACGACGGCACCAAGGATCGGATGCGCGGCATCCTCAAGGACATCCAGGACGGCACCTTCGTCAAGCGTCTCGTCGCCAACGTCGAGGGCGGCAACACCGAGCTGGAGAACCTGCGCAAGCGCAACGCCGAGCACCCCATCGAGGTCACCGGCAAGAAGCTGCGTGATCTGATGAGCTGGGTCGATCGGCCGATCACCGAGACCGCCTGATCCACCGCACGACATACGAAGGCCCCCACCGGCATCCGGTGGGGGCCTTCGCTTTGCCTGTGGTCTGACGTCAGATGACGCGGAAACCCTTCACGCCCGCGTTCGACATCGCGCGCAGGATCGGTGCGATGTTCGAGCCGGTCTCCGGCCCGATGCACGCGGTGAAGTAGTACGCGTTGACCATGCCGATGAGGCGGTCCCCGATGACGACGGGGCTGCCCGAGTCGCCCTCGGCGACACAGACGGCCGAGAAGTGCGACTGGTTGTCGGAGAAGAACGTGATGCCGCAGGTCTGGCCGGTCGTGCGACCGGTCTTGCACAGCACCGACGGGAACTGCGGGGCAGCGGTCTGGATGGACCGGATGGTGACACCACGCACCGTGCGCAGCGGGACGACACGGTTGGGGTCGAACTGGATCACGTCGAAGTCGAGGGCATCGTTGGAGACGATGATCCGCCCGGCGGCGCCCTTGTTGCTGAACGTCTC
The DNA here is from genome assembly GCF_014635305.1 of Williamsia phyllosphaerae. Taxonomy (NCBI): domain Bacteria; kingdom Bacillati; phylum Actinomycetota; class Actinomycetes; order Mycobacteriales; family Nocardiaceae; genus Williamsia; species Williamsia phyllosphaerae. The sequence goes on from NZ_BMCS01000001.1 coordinate 2,594,465, forward strand.
GGACAGAACGGTCTGACCGACCGAACCGCAGTGACCGGCGGTGAGGCCGACGAGGCGTCCCGCGGAATCGCGACCGATCGTGGTCAGCGTGCACGCCGAGGCGGAGTTACCGCCCTTCAGGACGACGATCCCCGAACCACCGCCGAGGAAGATGTCGGGCTTGGCCGATGCAGTGCCCGCACCCCAGACCAACATCGCCATCGCCGCGCACGCGGCGAACAGGGCCACCAGCTTCTTCACCATCGGTGCTCCACTTCTTCTCACTTCACATGACCCCACGAAAAAACCGGCCGAGATCTCGAGCCAGACGCAATGTATCCGTAACCGGCGTCACACCGCCACTCCGAGCCACCGTGCACCGCCCGTGGTCGGGCGAATTGTGATTCCCGGTGCCCTCTAAGCTGAGCGCTGAGTCGTTCCCGACAAGCAACAGGAGATATCCGCGTGAGCACAGCTGGCCGACCGATCGTCGTGATCGCCGACAAACTGGCACCGTCGACCGTCGAGGCACTCGGCGACGACGTCGAGGTGCGTTGGGTCGACGGTCCCGACCGCCCGAAGCTCCTCGAGGCGGTCGTGGACGCGGATGCGATCCTCGTCCGTTCGGCCACCACCATCGACGCCGAGGTCCTCGCCGCGGCCCCCGGGGTGAAGATCATCGCGCGAGCCGGTGTCGGCCTCGACAACGTGGATGTACCTGCGGCAACGGCCCGCGGCGTCATGGTCGTCAACGCGCCGACGTCGAACATCCACACCGCCGCCGAGCACGCGATCTCGCTGATGTTCGCCGTCGCCCGACAGATACCCGCCGCCGACGCGACGCTGCGCGAGCACACCTGGAAGCGCTCCAAGTTCAACGGTGTGGAGATCTTCGGCAAGACGATCGGTGTTGTGGGTCTGGGCCGGATCGGGCAGCTCGTCGCGGCCCGTCTGGCGGCTTTCGAGACCGAGATAATCGCCTACGACCCCTACGTCTCGCCCGCACGCGCGGCACAGTTGGGTATCGAATTGGTATCGCTGGACGAACTGCTGTCCCGAGCGGACCTGTTCACCGTCCACCTGCCGAAGACGCCGGAGACCCTGGGCATGATCGGCACCGCCGAACTGGCCCGCACCAAGCCCGGCGTCATCGTCGTCAACGCCGCCCGCGGCGGCCTGATCGACGAGGCCGCACTGGCCGAGGCGATCAAGTCGGGCCACGTGCGCGGCGCCGGACTCGACGTCTTCGCGACCGAGCCGTGCACCGACAGCCCGCTGTTCGAACTCCCCGAGGTCGTCGTCACCCCGCACCTGGGTGCCTCCACCTCCGAGGCGCAGGACCGCGCGGGCACCGACGTCGCCAAGAGCGTCCGTCTGGCGCTGGCCGGCCACTTCGTCCCGGATGCGGTCAACATCACCGGCGGAGCCGTCGACGAGGTCGTCGCGCCGTGGCTCGAGCTGTCCCGCAAGCTCGGTGTGCTCGTGGGCGCGATCTCCGGCCAGGTGCCCACCGCCATCACCGTCGACGTGCGCGGCGAACTCGCCGCCAGCTCGGTCGACGTCCTCGGCCTGTCCGCGCTGCGCGGATTGTTCTCCGCGGTGCTCGAGGACCCGATCACCTTCGTCAACGCGCCCGGCGTCGCCGCCGATCGCGGTGTGACCAGTGAGGTCACCACCGCCACCGAGAGCCCCAACCACCGCAGCCTGGTCGACCTCAAGGCCGTGTTCGGTGACGGATCCACGGTCAACGTCGCGGGAACGCTCAGCGGACCCAGCGAGGTCGAGAAGATCGTGAACATCAACGGCCGCAACTTCGACCTGCGCGCCGAGGGGCGCAACCTGGTCGTCAGCTACGGCGACCAGCCCGGCTCGCTGGGCAAGATCGGCACGCTGCTGGGCAACGCGGGCATCGACATCGCGGCGGCGGGCCTGTCCCAGGACGCCGACGGCAAGGGCGCGACGGTGATGCTCCGCGTCGACGGGGAGATCCCGGCCGACGTGGTCACCGCCATCGGGGAATCGGTCTCGGCGACGCTGATCCAGCAGGTGGATCTGTCGTGAAGCTCGCCGTCATCGCGGGCGACGGGATCGGACCGGAGGTCGTCTCCGAGGCGCTCGACATCCTCGACGCGGTGCACCCGGGCGTCACGCGCACCGACTACGACCTCGGCGCGCGTCGGTACCACCGCACCGGTGAACTGCTGACCGACGCCGACCTCGACTCGATCCGTGCGCACGACGCGATCCTGTTGGGCGCCATCGGCGATCCCTCGGTCCCGCCGGGAATCCTCGAGCGCGGCCTCCTGCTGACCATGCGTTTCGCCCTCGACCACCACGTCAACCTGCGGCCCAGCCACCGTTTCGACGGTGTCACCTCGCCGCTGGCCGGCAACCCCGACATCGACTTCGTCGTCGTGCGCGAGGGAACCGAGGGCCCCTACACGGGCAACGGCGGTTCCATCCGGGTCGGCACACCGCACGAAGTGGCCACCGAGGTCAGCGTCAACACCCGCTTCGGTGTCGAGCGCGTGGTCCGCTACGCCTTCGACCTGGCGCGCACCCGCGGCAACAAGCTGACCCTCGTGCACAAGACCAACGTCCTGTCGTTCGCCGGGTCGATGTGGCAGCGCACCGTCGATGAGGTCGGTGCCGAATACCCCGATGTCGCAACCGATTACTGCCACGTGGACGCGGCCACCATCTACATGGTCACCGATCCGGGACGCTTCGACGTCATCGTCACCGACAATCTCTTCGGAGACATCATCACCGACATCGCCGCCGCCATCAGTGGTGGTATCGGGCTCGCCGCGTCGGGCAACATCGACGCGACCGGGACCAACCCGTCGATGTTCGAGCCGGTCCACGGCAGCGCGCCCGACATCGCCGGGCAGGGCAAGGCCGATCCGACCGCCGCGATCCTGTCGGTGGCACTGCTGCTGCGTCACCTCGGCGAGGAGGCCTCGGCCGTTCGGGTCGAGCAGGCCGTCGCAGCCGATCTCGCCGACCGCGGCGACTCGGCGTCGACCACCTCAGAGACGGCCGCTCGTATCCGCGGGCGTCTGTAGTCCGTCCGTCCCGATGGGCCGCGGTTCACCGACCACCTCGGTGAACCGCTGAGTCCTGTTGCCGCCCGCGGCCTTTGCCGCGTACATGGCGACGTCGGAGTCGCGCAGCAGGTCGTTGATCGTCCGTGTGTCACCGACTGCGACGGCGACCGCGCCGATGCTCGCGCTCACGGTGACGGTCCATCCCGGTCGGGCTATCGGCATGGTCAGAACCCGATGGATGCGGTCGGTCGCCTCATCGACGCGCACCGAGTCGCCCGCGAGGACCACGACGAACTCGTCGCCGCCCACACGGCCGACGAGGCTGTCGGCATCGACGGTGCGCCGCAGGCGTTCGGCGACCTCACGCAGCACCTCGTCACCGACGCTGTGACCGAGCGAGTCGTTGACCGACTTCAGGTTGTCGAGATCGAGGAACAGCACGGCCATCTCGGTACGCCGGTGCGGATCCTCCAGTCTGGAGCGCACGTCGGTGACCACGTGCAGACGGTTCGGCAGGCCGGTCAACGAATCGTGCGTGGCCTGGTACTCGAGTCGCGCGGTCGCGTTGCGGGCGTCGCTGATGTCGTTGAACGACACCACCATCGGCGAGCCGGCGCCGGAGTCGAGCAACGAGCAGGTGCCGGAGTTCCAGAGGACCGGCCGGTCCGGCCACCGGAGGCCCACGACGAAACTCACCGGCGCCCCGGTCGACTGTGTTCGTACGTGGGGGTGCTGATCCGGCGGGAGGATGGCGCCGTCGCAGTCGATGACCTCCGCGCCCGTCCACAGGGTCGACATCCTCTGGCCCACCGCGAGTGCCGGGTCCACCCCGAAGATCTCGGCGGCGGCCGGGTTGATCGACTCGATCACGCCGGTCGCATCCATGACGATCACGCCTTCGACGAGACTCGAGACGACGTTGGTGTAGAGCAGTTCCGCGCGCGCGGCCGCTGCCTCCGCCGCCCGCTGGGCCGAGAGGTCTCGCAGGACCACCTGGTAGGCGGGCCGCCCCTCCCAGCGGGTCAACACCGAAACCGCCTCGACCTCGACATGACGCCCGCCGATCCGGCGCAGGACCATCTCGGTCGGCTCGGACACCGCGCCGATGTGGTCGAGATCGCGAATGCGCGCCACCATCGGCGGGATCGACTGCTGACCGACGAACTCGGCCAGGGAGTGACCGACCACCTGAGCCACGTCGCTCGCGCCGATCAGGCGGAGGCCGGCCGGGTTGACGAAGACGATCTCGCGGCCCTCGTGTACGACGATCGTGTCGGGGCTGTGCTCGATCAGGATGCGGTACTCACGGCCCACCGCGGCCATGTCGGCGTCGAGGTGGACGTGGTCGGCGCAGACCTGTCGTTCGTTCGTCGGTGACACCGGACCTCCTCGCACGTCGCACCGGAAGACACCATTGAATCACCTTTGTTGTGCACCAGTAACAGTGCAGGCCAACGCATTTTTTATGTTGTCTGGTTAATCCGAAATCCAGATAGCGAATTCATTTTGTGCTCCCGGTGATGATGGCGGTTAATCGACCTGAGGGGATTTCCATCATGGGACGTCTCACAATGGGAAAGGCGATGAATCATGTCGAAAATCATTCCGAGCATCGTGGGAATCGGTGCGAACACCGGTTACGGATGGGGTGCCGGCGCACTCTGGGACGGCGTCGCGAGTGGGAAACCCGCGGCGGTGTTGCACAGCGGTTACGGCGAGGACGTCGTTGAAGACGTCTGGTTGGCAAGGGTTCCCGCCGGCGGCGAGGCCGGCGACAGCCCGAGCCGGTTCGCCCGCGCGATGAAGGGCGCCGTGCGCGAGGCGATCTCCGACGCGTACGCACGCGGTTGGAAACCGGGACGGCGCGTGGGGTTGGTGCACGCGGTGGTCCTCGGTGACGTCGAGGACTGGCGCGATTTCTACCACGTCGACAACGGTGAGCGTCGGGTCCGCGACTACCTCCGGCTGCTCCCGTCGACACCGATCTCGACCCTCATGCAGGAATTCGGCTTCCACGGTCCGGCGATGAACGTCTCGGCAACATGTAGTTCGGGGAACGTCGGGCTGATCACCGCCAAGATGTGGCTCGACGCGGGGATCGTCGACGACGTGGTCTGCGTTGCGACCGACCTCTCGTTGACGCCGGAGAACGTCCGACACTTCGTACGTCTCGGCGCCGGGGTCGTCGACACCGAGCCGCTCGATGCCTGCCGTCCGTTCCAGGAGGGCAGCCGCGGGTTCGCGATGGGGGAGGCCTCGGTGGGGTTCGTCGTCACCACCTCGCCAGCGACGGGATACATCGACATACTCGGCGGCGCGATGAGTCACGACGCGTTCCATGTGGTCTCGGTGGATCCCGATCACGGGCAGATCATGCGGTGTGTCAGCGATGCGCTCGCCGACGCCGGTGTACGCGCCGACGACGTCGCGTATCTCAACGCGCACGGGCCCGGGACGAAGCAGTGCGACGTCGCCGAGACCGCGATCCTGTCGGAGATCTTCGGGGTTGCACGCCCGGGTGTGTACTCGGTCAAACCGTTGACCGGGCACTGCCAGGGGGCGGCGGCGGCGGTGGAGATCGCCGCGGCGGCCCTGGGCACCGAGGCGGGGGTGGTTCCGGCCGCTCCTCGGGTCGCGCCGGGTCATGAACTGCTGCTCGACGGCGCCACCCCGATGGTCGACGGCATCACGGTGAAGCCGTCGCTGGGCATGGGCGGGCACAACTCAGTGGTGGTCTTCGCCCCGGCCGGGTGACGAGGTGGCGGGTGACGAGGTGGTGGGGTGCCCGACGACGGGGTCGAGCACCTTCTCGCCCGGCTGCGGATCCGACGGCACCAGCGGCAGCGCGACCAGCGGCGCGAGGGCCATGACCAGGAAGGCCGCCGGGAACCCGGTGGCCCCGATGAGGGCGCCGAACGTCGGTGTCGCGGCCGAGGTGGCGAGGTACTGCCCGGTGTTCTGGATGGCCAGTGCGCGTCCGCTCCACCGCGGACCGGCGTATTCGGCGATGCCGGTGAAGGCGAGTCCGTTGTCGGCGACGGTGATCACGGTCGCGAACACCATGATCACCGCGGCGGCCGGGCTGGAGAGCCAGTCGGTCACGGCCAGTGCCGCCGACGCGATCCCCGCACCGAGGGCGATGACCCGGATCGGTTTCATCCTGCTGCCCCACACGTCCGACCACCGGCCCGCCGCGATCCGTCCTGCCGCACCGAGGATCTGACTGACGGTGACCAGTACACCGGCAGGTCCGGGCGACCAGTGGTGCGCCACGATCAGCCATGCCGGTACGAATGTCCACAGCATCGACTGCGGGATCACCAGCAGCACACTGACGGCGTGCACGCGGGGCAGGAACGACGATGCGCGGTAGGGGTTCACGCCCGGCTCGACACCGTGCTCGGCCGCGGCCGAGCGTGGCGGGTCGATGACGGTGACCGCGACCGCGATCAGGCCCACGACCGACATCACCACCGGGACGTACAGGCCGACCGTCACACCGTGATCGGCGCTGAGTACGGGAATGGTCAACGCGCACAGTCCGATCCCGAGGGGCTGGGCGGTCTGGCGGACCCCCATGGCGGTGCCCCGTCCGCGCGGGGGGAACCACCCCACCACGATCCGACCGCTGGCCCCGTTCGTCGCCGCAGAGACCATGCCGCCGAGCAGCAGGGTGGCGGCGATGACGCCGTATCCGAGTCCGGCGGCCGATGCCGCCGCGGCGCCCGCGGTGGCGACGACCGTCGCCGACAGTGAGATCAGCAGGATCGAGCGTTCGCCGAACCGGTCGAGGGCGGCACCCCAGGGAATGATGGTGAGCATCAGCCCGATGGTCGGGAAGGTCGCCAGCGTGGATGCCGCGGCCAGTGAGAGGCCGCCGTCGGTGTGCAACACGGGGATCAGGAACCCGGCCCCGCTGACCGCGCAGGTCGTCGACATCGCACCGAGGATCGACGCGACCAACATGGCCCATCGGCGGGTCACCGACGGCGCCGTCGTGTCCTCGTCCATGTCGTACCTCTCGTTGCGCGCGTGCGCGTTCCGGTCTGTCTGTTCACATCGTGGGACGCTTCGTCCAGATGGTAGTACCGGCGGCCGGTCCCGGGAAACTGTCCGTCTCGGCTGGTGAGATAGTCTCCAACCATGCGTCTAGGACGAATTGCCAGCCCCGACGGAGTGGCCTTCGTCGCCATCGACGGCGACGGGGACTCCGCACAGGCCCGAGAGATCGCCGAGCACCCGTTCGGCACCCCGACATTCACCGGCCGATCCTGGCCGGTGTCCGACGTCCGTCTGTTGGCGCCGATCCTGGCCAGCAAGGTCGTCTGCATCGGCAAGAACTACGCCGCGCACGCGGCCGAGATGGGTGGCGTCGCCCCCGAGGACCCGGTGATCTTCATCAAGCCGAACACCTCGATCATCGGACCCCGCGTCCCGATCGTCCGGCCCCCGAGCTCCGACCGTGTCGACTTCGAGGGTGAGCTGGCCATCGTCATCGGGCGCCCCTGCAAGGACGTCGCCGCGTCGGCGGCCGCGAGCGTGATCCTGGGCTACACCGTCGCGAACGACGTCACCGCCCGTGATCAGCAGAAGGCGGACGGGCAGTGGACACGTGGCAAGGGTTACGACACCTTCTGCCCGCTCGGGCCGTGGATCGAGACCGAGATCGATCCGTCGGACCTCGAGATCCGCACCGAGCTCGACGGCGTCGTACAGCAGCGCAGTCGCACGTCGCTGATGCTCCACGACGTGGGTGCGATCGTCGAGTGGATCTCGGCGATCATGACGCTGCTGCCGGGCGACGTCATCCTGACCGGCACACCGGAGGGCATCGGCCCCATGACCGCGGGCCAGGAGGTCTCGGTCACCGTCGAGGGGATCGGAACCCTGCTCAACCCCGTCGTGGACAGGAGCTGAGGCAATGGTCGTCGCGCCGAAGACCGCGCGTGTCAACGGGATAGGGCTGTCCTACGAGGACGCCGGGTCGGGTCCGCTCGTCGTGATGGTGATGGGGACCGGGAGTCCCGGCCGGGTGTGGAAGGCGCATCAGCAGCCGGCGCTGGTGAAAGCCGGGTACCGGGTCGTCACCTTCGACAACCGTGGCATCGCTCCGTCGAGTGAGTGCGCGGAGGGCTTCTCGCTCGCCGACATGGTCGCCGACACCGCTGCCCTGATCGAGTACCTCGGCGCCGGACCGGCCGCCGTCGTCGGCACCTCGCTCGGTGCCCGCATCACCCAGGAGTTGACGCTGACGCGACCGGACCTCGTCCGGTGTGCCGTGTTGTTGGCCACCTACGGTCGCAACGGACCGATGCAGGAGGCGATCTCGACGGGTGAGCGGGCCCTGATCGATCAGGGGATCACGCTCCCCGACAGCTACCACGCGGCCATCACTGCGCACCTCAACCTGTCGCCGCACACGCTGGCCGACGACACCAACGCCCGCGACTGGCTCGACATCATCGAGTTCTCCGGTCAGGACCGTTCGCCCGGCGTGCGGGCACAGTTGCAGTTGCACGCAGGTGAGGCCGACCGCCTGTCGGCCTATCGCGCCATCACGCGGCCGTCGTTGGTCGTCGGTTTCGCCGACGACCGCACTCTGCCGCCGCACCTGGCCAAGGAGGTGGCCGACGCCATCCCCGGTGCGCAGTACGGCGAGGTGGCCAAGGCGGGCCACTACGGCTACCTCGAGCAGCCCGACGAGGTGAACCGGCTCGTCATCGAGTTCCTAAAGCGGACGATAACCTGACCACCATGACCCAACCTGGTGCCGTCCGTGTCCGTTTCTGTCCGTCGCCGACGGGGACCCCGCACGTCGGACTGGTCCGCACCGCGCTCTTCAACTACGCCTACGCCAAGCACAACGGCGGTGACTTCGTCTTCCGCATCGAGGACACCGACGCCGCCCGGGACTCCGAGGAGTCCTACGCGGCGCTGCTCGACGCGTTGCGCTGGCTCGGGTTGAACTGGGACGAGGGGCCGGAGGTGGGCGGTCCGTATGCGCCCTACCGTCAGTCGCAGCGTTCGGAGCTCCACCGCGGTGTCGTCACCCAACTGCTCACCGCGGGCGAGGCCTACGAGGCGTTCTCCACCGCTGAGGAGGTCGAGGCGCGGCATCGGGCCGCGGGCCGCGACCCCAAGCGCGGCTACGACAACTTCGATCGGGACCTGACCGATGAGCAGCGCGCCGAGTACCGCGCGCAGGGTCGTCCGGCGGTGATCCGCCTGCGGATGCCCGATCACGACATCACCTTCGACGACCTCGTCCGCGGACCCACCACCAGCAAGGCCGGCACCGTGCCCGACTTCGCGTTGACCCGCGGCAACGGCGACCCGCTCTACACCCTGGTCAACCCGGTCGACGACGCGACGATGAAGATCACCCATGTGCTGCGTGGCGAGGATCTTCTCTCGTCCACACCACGCCAGATCGCGTTGTACGAAGCCATGATCCGGATCGGGATCGCCGAGTTCGTGCCGCAGTTCGGTCATCTCCCGTTCGTGATGGGGGAGGGCAACAAGAAGCTGTCCAAGCGCGACCCGCAGTCGAGTCTGTTCCACCACCGCGACCGCGGGTTCATCCCCGAGGGTCTGCTCAACTACCTGGCGCTGCTCGGATGGGGTATCGCCGACGACCACGACCTGTTCTCGCTCGACGAGATGATCGCGGCCTTCGATGTGGGAGCGGTCAATTCGAACCCGGCGCGGTTCGATCTGAAGAAGGCCGAGGCCATCAACGCCGAGCACATCCGCCGGCTGGCCCCGGAGGACTTCGCGGCCCGCCTGAGCGCCTATCTCGTCGATCGGGGTCTGCTGGCGGCCACCGCCGACACGTCGTCGTTCCCGGTGATCGCCGATCTGGTGCAGACACGCATCCAGGTGCTCGGAGACGCCTGGGGCCTCATGTCGTTCCTCTATACATCCGACGCCGACCTCACGATCGACGCCGGTGCCGCGGCCAAGAACCTCGGTGCCGACGCGGGCCCGGTCGTCGACGCCGCCATCACCGCGATCTCCGGCGTGGGGGAGTGGAGCACCCAGGCGATCGAGACGGCGTTGAAAGAGGCGCTCGTCGACGGCCTCGAACTCAAGCCGCGCAAGGCGTTCGGTCCGGTCCGGGTGGCCGTCACCGGATCGCACATCAGCCCGCCGCTGTTCGAGTCCATCGAGCTGCTCGGCCGCGACAGCACCGTCGCCCGCTTGCGCGCGGCACGGGAGAAGTACTGCAAAACTGACGCCTGAGCTGCTGGTTTGCGGTTCCCGACGCGCTTTTTGCTAGTCTACTTCTCGGCGCTTTTCGCTGGCGTAGATCGGCAGCGGGAGCCCTACCTTGGGGTATGGTGTAATTGGCAACACAGCGGTTTCTGGTACCGTCGTTCTAGGTTCGAGTCCTGGTACCCCAGCGTCGAGCGGACATCAATGGAGTCGATTTTGGTTCCGATCGTCTGCCGAGTAATCTGGCGAGGTTGCAAATTCTCCCGAGAACGAGCAACTGAGTTCGACACAGATGAAGTTCCTGGCCCCGTCGTCTAGCGGCCTAGGACGCCGCCCTCTCAAGGCGGTAGCGCGGGTTCGAATCCCGTCGGGGCTACCAGAAGGAATCCGTAGCAGTTCGTCTCGCTCAGCGAGCCGAAGTGCTACGGATTTTCTGTTTCCAGGGGGTCGGGGGCGGCGAGTTCGGCGGCCAGGCGCATCCGCACCGACATCAGGATCACGCCCAGGGCGTTGTCTCCGTCGACATCGATGTGCTCCGGGCACTCGCACGTTCCCCAGACCTGATCGTGGACGGTGTTCCCGTTGACCAGGATGCTGCCCATGGTGGCGGCCAACTGCACGCCCAGGTCGGCGTTGTGGGCGAACTTGGCGGCGACGATGACCTCCATCGCCTGATAGCGGTCGACGTCCCAGTCCTCGACGGCCTCGATGGTCTCGCCGAACGCGGTGGCGTCCTCGGCGGTCGCGATGGACAGCACGTGCACCACGTCGTCGGGTTCCGCCGCCCCCGCGGCCGCGAACGCGTGCTCAGCCGACGAGAAGACGTTGCCCCGGAACGGGGTCGGCACCGGTGCAGAACTGGCGAGGTAGGAGTACTCGCCGTCGAAGGAGCCGATGATGTGCGGCCGGGGATCGGTCATGACAGGGGATGGGTCCTCACAGGCCGGGCGACGCGAGTGCGTGCGGTTCCATCGTCGCACCGATCGACGATGTCGGTGCAACTCTTTACGATCCGCGCATGAGCAGTCCCGAAACGAACACCGCCGACCCGATCATGACCAGGATCACCGCGGCATCTCACCGCCGCACGCGAACGGGTGTCGGCATTACCCGATGACGACTACGGACGGTTCATACGCGCTGCGATCGACGGGGTGGGCGAGGCCGTCGCTCAGCGTTCGACCGAGCGTCGCCCGTCGGCCCCAGGCTCGGCCGACTGATCAGGTCGCCCGGCGGACAGGAGAGTCAGAGGTACTGCGCGGTGTTGCCGGCCAACGGGATCTCGGGGAGACCGAGCTTGCGATGATCCCAGCTGCGGGTGCGTTCCCCGACCACCCGCACCGCGACCCGCTTGTTCATCATCTGGTCGACGAACGGCTTGACCTCTTCGGAGTACTCGCCGTTGTAGCGCTCCCACACACTGATCCCCACGCGCAGGAGGGTGTCCGGGTCGTCGACGATCTCGGCCCGTCCCTCGATCGCGACACCGCGCAGGGTGTCGTAGGTGTCGCCTGCCTCGACCATCACCGACACCGTCGGGTCGCGACGGATGTTGACCGCCTTCTGGGACTTCGCCTTGGTCTCGAACCAGATCTCGCCGTCGAGCAGGGCGTACCACATGGCCACGAGGTGCACCGAGCCCGTCGCTGAGCGCGTCGCCAATGTCGCTGTGCGGCTGCGGGCGAGGAACGACTCGATCTCCTCGTCGGTCATCACGATCTGCGACCGTTGGTTGTTTCCCATCCGTGGGACTCCTGTCAGTGGTGATGATGAGGGGTGCTGGTGCGGGGGGTGTGATGCGGGGAAGTTCAGGCGTGCAGCAGACGCTTGTGGATCGCATCGGCCGCGGCGAGCAGGTCGGCGGCCCACCGGGATCCGGGTCGGCGGCCCATCCGGTCGATGGGGCCGGACACCGAGATCGCGGCGACGACGTCGCCGGCGGCGTCGCGGACGGGAGCGGAGACACTGGCGACGCCGGCCTCGCGCTCGCCGGCGCTCTGCGCCCAGCCGCGCCTGCGGATCTCCAACAGGGTCCGCTCACCGAAGGCGCTGTCGGTCAGCAGTGTCCGTTGCGTGGCCGGATCGGCCCAGGCCAACAGGACCTTCGCCCCGGACCCCGCGGTCATCGGCAGGTAGGCACCCACGGGCACGGTGTCCCGCAGACCGGTGGGTGGTTCCATCGCCGCGACGCAGATGCGCTGGGTGCCCTCACGGCGGTACAGCTGCACCGATTCCCCGGTGATCTCGCGCAGACGTGGCAGCACCATCATCGCGGCCTCGCGCACCGTGTCGGTCGCCTCGGCGGCGAGCTCGGCCAGGGCGGGTCCCGGACACCACTGCCCGGCGGTGTTGCGGACCAGGAGCCGGTGGGTCTCGAGGCCCATCGCGAGCCGGTGGGCCGTCGCGCGGGGGAGGCCGGTCTTGACGCACAGTTCGTTGAGGTTGCAGGGGCTCTCGGCGATCGACCGCAGCACCGCGACCGACTTGTCCAGGACACCGACCCCGCTCACGACCATGGGCGAACCCGTCCCACCGGACGCCGACGGTGCGCTAATATGTCTCACAGGTCGATACTAGACTCCCGAATATTGATATGCACGCGAATGTGGTGATGACGCAATGAGTACAGCGAAGACTCTGGCCGAGAAGGTCTGGGCCGAACATGTCGTCCAGTACGGCGAGGCCGATGCCAGTGGGCAGCACAACCCGGACCTCATCTACATCGACCTCCACCTCGTCCACGAGGTGACGTCGCCGCAGGCCTTCGAGGGGCTGCGGCTCGCCGGCCGGCCGGTCCGTCGGCCCGATCTCACCATCGCCACCGAGGACCACAACGTCCCCACCATCGACATCGACAAGCCCATCGCCGACGTCGTCTCGCGGACCCAGGTGGACACGTTGCGCAGCAACTGCGCCGAGTTCGGGATCCGCCTGCACCCCATGGGAGACGCCGAGCAGGGCATCGTCCACATCATCGGCCCCCAGCTCGGACTCACCCAGCCGGGTATGACGATCGTCTGCGGTGACAGCCACACCTCGACGCACGGCGCATTCGGTGCGCTGGCAATGGGAATCGGTACCTCGGAGGTCGAGCACGTCCTCGCGACGCAGACGTTGTCGTTGCGCCCGTTCAAGACCATGGCCATCACGGTCGACGGCGAACTGCCCGCGGGCGTCACGAGCAAGGATCTCATCCTGGCGATCATCGCCGAGATCGGCACCGGCGGCGGTCAGGGATACGTCCTGGAGTACCGCGGCTCGGCCATCGAGAAGTTGTCGATGGAGGCACGAATGACCATCTGCAACATGTCGATCGAGGCGGGTGCCCGCGCGGGCATGATCGCGCCGGACCAGACGACCTACGACTACCTGCAGGGCCGCCCCAACGCGCCGACCGGTGACGACTGGGATCGCGCCGTCGAGCACTGGGAGAGCCTGCGCACCGATCCCGGGGCGGTCTACGACGAGGAGGTGCGCATCGACGCCACCACGTTGTCCCCCTTCGTGACCTGGGGGACCAACCCCGGGCAGGGCGCCCCGCTGAGCGCGACCGTTCCCGATCCCGCCGAGTTCGGCGACGCCTCGGCGGCCACGTCGGCCGAAAAGGCCCTCGCGTACATGGATCTGACCCCCGGTACCCCGCTGCGTGACATCTCCATCGACACCGTCTTCGTCGGATCGTGCACCAACGGGCGGATCGAGGACCTGCGCTCGGTGGCCGACATCCTGCGCGGTCGGACCGTCGCCGAGGGCATGCGGATGCTCATCGTGCCGGGATCGATGCGGGTCCGTGCGCAGGCCGAGACCGAGGGGTTGGGCGAGATCTTCACCGCCGCAGGTGCGGAGTGGCGACAGGCGGGCTGCTCGATGTGCCTGGGCATGAACCCCGATCAGCTGGCCCCGGGGGAGCGCTGCGCGTCGACCTCCAACCGCAATTTCGAGGGCCGTCAGGGCAAGGGCGGCCGGACCCATCTGGTCTCGCCGGAGGTGGCTGCCGCCACCGCCATTCGCGGGCGGCTCTCGGCCCCCGCCGATCTGAACGCCTGACCAGTTCACGACACGACCCGCGAGGAATCATGAAACCGTTCACCACCCACACCGGAATCGGCGTACCCCTGCGCCGCAGCAACGTCGACACCGACCAGATCATCCCGGCGGTGTACCTGAAGCGGGTCACCCGCACCGGATTTGAGGACGGGCTGTTCGCCGCCTGGCGCAACGACCCGGACTTCATCCTCAACAACGAGCCGTGGTCGCGGGGTTCGGTGCTCGTGGCCGGGCCGGATTTCGGCACCGGATCGTCGCGCGAGCACGCCGTCTGGGCCCTCTCGGACTTCGGTTTCCGGGTGGTCATCTCGTCTCGTTTCGCCGACATCTTCCGCGGGAACGCCGGAAAAGCGGGTCTCGTGGCGGCCCAGGTGGAGCAGTCCGACGTCGATCTGATCTGGAAAAGGCTCGAAGAAACGCCCGGGACGGAAATCACCGTCAGCCTTGAGGATCGAACCGTCGCGGTCGATGACCTGGTGGTGCGCTTTGGGATTGACGACTACACGAGGTGGCGTCTCATCGAGGGTCTCGACGACATCGGATTGACATTACGCCAGGTAGAGGCCATTTCTGAGTTCGAAAAGGCAAGGCCCGTATGGAAACCGGCGACCCTGTGAAGCCCGCCTGAGGATCTCCTGAGGGCCGATGTCGTATGTCCTTGGAGGACTACGTACATCGCGACACCGAAACTTCATCCGCGCAGGACGTGGAACTTTTCGTTTATCACGTTTACCGTGTGCTGTAGCTGGCTCAACGTGGGCCACCAGCTTGCGGAGGTTGAACCCATGAATAAAGCAGAGCTCATCGAAGAGCTTACGAAGAAGTTGGACACCGACCGTCGCACGGCGACAGACGCTGTCGAGCACGTCGTCGACACGATCGTTCGCGCGGTGAACAAAGGTGAGAGCGTCACCATCACCGGCTTCGGCGTATTCGAGAAGCGCAAGCGCGCCGCCCGGGTCGCGCGCAACCCGCGCACCGGCGAGACCGTGAAGGTCCGCCCGACGTCGGTTCCCGCCTTCCGTCCCGGCGCGCAGTTCAAGGCCGTGGTCGCGGGCAAGCAGAAGCTGAGCGCGTCCGGACCGGCGGTCAAGCGTGGCAGTGGAACTGCCGCGCCGACCAAGACCGCGGCCAAGAAGGCCCCGGCGAAGACCGCAGCCAAGAAGGCGGCCCCGGCCAAGAAGGCGGCTCCAGCGAAGAAGGCGACCACCGCGGTGAAGAAGGCGGCTCCGGCCAAGAAGGCCACCACCGCCGCCAAGAAGGCGACCACCGCGGTGAAGAAGGCGGCTCCGGCCAAGAAGGCCACCACCGCCGCCAAGAAGGCGACCACCGCGGTGAAGAAGGCCGCTCCGGCCAAGAAGGCAACGGCCGCAGCGAAGAAGGCGGCTCCCGCCAAGAAGACCGCGGCCAAGAAGGCTCCGGCTCGCAAGGCACGCGCTCGCTGATCGTCGTCAGACGATCGGCAGTATCGACCAGCTGACAACCCCCGACGGACTTCCCGCCGTCGGGGGTTGCCTGCTGTCCGGGGGTCTTCGGGCTCGACTCAGTCCGAGTCTGCGCGACGCAGCGGGCTGTCGATGTGGTCGACGGCCACGACCTGGTCACCGTCGAGGGTGAGTACCCACATGCTCGCCTTGCGATTGCGGGTTCGGGGTATCGACGCCGGTCCGGACCCGACCCATGACGACAACAGGCCGGGAATCACCTTGCCCTGGCTACAGATCACGTGTGTCCCGTCAGCGCGGGCGATCTCCCGGACGCGCCTCAGCGCGGAATCCGGGTCCTCCTTGTAGCTCTCTTCCGAGAGTGCCGGCTCCACCTCGATCGGCGCCGTCAGTGTCACGGCCAGCGGTTCGAGGGTCTGCAGGCATCGGGTGCGATCGGCGGCGTGCAGATGTTCTCCGCCGAAGGCGACGAACTGTTCGACGAGCCGCTCGGCCTGCGTCCACCCGAAGGGCTCGAGCGGCCGGAGGCGGTCGTCGCCCCGATATCGTGCCGACCGACCGGCCTTGGCGTGGCGGACCACGAGCACGGTGTGCAGATCGGCGGGCAGACGGGCGAACTCGGCCAGCACCTTGCGGTCGGCTCGGTGACTCAACCGGTCACGTGCATCCGAGACCGTGCACCACTCGATCTCGTCGACCTCCTCGTTCACCGCGAACTCGCCGCCGGTGACCTGCGCCGACCAGTAGTGCACGTATTTGCGGCTCGATGAACCGAGGTCGTAGTCGACCCGGCGGAGATGGCGACCGAGGCGGACCGAATAGCCGGTCTCCTCGGCGATCTCACGGACGGCCGTCGCGACGAAGGTCTCGTCGTTCTCGCATTTGCCCTTGGGCAGGGTCCAGTCGTCGTAGCGGGGTCGGTGGATCACCGCGACCTCGACCGCGGGTTCGTCGCCCTCGATCGGTCGCCAGACCACGCCGCCGGCCGCGTACACCGATTTCCTCTGTGATGTCATCACGTTCGGCCGTCGCTACGCGGAGTTGTCGGCCCTGCTGCGGTGTCGGCGCATCATCTCCCGTTGATGATCGCGGACCTTCTCGCCGGCCGCGGGGGACGCCGTCCACCCGCCGTCGGCCTCGAGGATCCAGCAGCGCGTCGTGGGATCGAGTGCCGAGGCGAAGATCTCGCCCATCTCACGGGTCAGACGTTGATCGCGGACCTGCGCCATCACCTCGATACGTCGATCCAGGTTGCGGTGCATCATGTCGGCGCTGCCGATCCAGTACTCGTCGAGAGCCCCGAAGTGCAGGATCCGAGAGTGTTCGAGGAACTGACCCAGGATCGAACGGACGGTGATGTTGTCACTGATCCCGGGGACGTTCGGCCGCAGCGCGCAGATGCCGCGCACCACGATCTCGACCGGGACGCCCGCCTGTGACGCGCGGTAGAGGGCGTCGATCACCTGCTCGTCGACGAGTGCGTTGGCCTTCAACTGGATTCGCGCGCGTTCGTCGCCGGCCCGGTGGTGCTCGATCTCGGCGTTGATGCGCGCGATGATGCCCGCCCGGACACCGTGCGGTGCCACCAGCAGGTTGCGGTACTCGTGTTTGCGCGAGTAACCGGTCAACGTGTTGAACAGGTCGGTCAGGTCGGCGCCGATGTCGGGAGCCGCGGTCAGCAGGCCCACGTCTTCGTAGAGCCGCGCGGTCTTGGGATTGTAGTTACCGGTACCGATGTGGCAGTAGCGGCGGATGGTCGACCCCTCACGGCGCACGACGAGGCATGTCTTGCAGTGGGTCTTGAGCCCGACGAGTCCGTAGACCACGTGCACACCGGCCTGCTCGAGCTGACGCGCCCACTTGATGTTGGCCTGCTCGTCGAAGCGGGCCTTGATCTCGACCAGGGCGACCACCTGCTTGCCCGCCTCGGCGGCGTCGATGAGCGCGTTGACGATCGGCGAGTCACCGGAGGTGCGGTAGAGCGTCTGCTTGATGGCGAGGACCTGCGGGTCCGACGCGGCCTGCTCGATGAACCGTTGCACGCTCGTGGAGAACGAGTCGTAGGGGTGGTGCACCAGCACGTCGCCCTCGCGCAGCGTCGCGAAGACGCTCTTGGGGGTCTCGCGCTCGCCGAAGGCCGGGTGCGTCGCGGGGACGAACGGCCGGTCCTTGAGCGACGGGCGATCGAGCGCGAACACCTGGAACAAACACGACAGGTCGAGGATCCCGGGGACCTCGATGACGTCGGCGGGGTTGACGTCGAGTTCGCGCAGCAACAGTTCGAGCATGTGCTCGCTCATGTCGTCGGCGACCTCGAGTCGCACCGGGGATCCGAAGCGGCGCCGGGCGAGTTCGCGCTCGAGGGCCTGCAGCAGGTCCTCGTCGCGGTCCTCCTCGACCTCGAAGTCGGCGTTGCGGGTGATCCGGAAGACGTGGTGTTCGACGATCTCCATCCCCGGGAAGAGGTGGCCGAGGTTGGCCGCGATGAGGGTCTCCATCGGCAACAGGATCGTCGGTGCCGGGCCGTCGTCGCTCTGCGAGCGACCCGACCGCGACATCAACTTGTCGACCTCGACGAAGCGACTCACGTTGTCGGGCACCTTCACCCGGGCGAAGTGCTCGCCGCCCTCGGCGACGTCGGACACGGTGACGGCGAGGTTGATGCTCAGACCGCTGATGTAGGGGAAGGGGTGCGCCGGGTCGACCGCGAGCGGGGTCAGGACCGGGAACACCTCCTCGTGGAAGTACTCCGACATCCGGGCCTGCTCGTCGTCGGCGAGCTGATCCCACGACACGACGTGGATGTCGTTGTCCGCCAGCGCGGGCCGGACGGAATCCATGAACACGCGGGCGTGTCGCTCGGCGATCTGCTGTGTGCGCTTGGCGATCATCGACAGCTGTTCGCGGGGCGAGAGCCCGTCGGCCGATCGCACCGACAACCCGGTCTCGTCGCGCCGCTTGAGCCCGGCCACCCGCACCATGAAGAACTCGTCGAGGTTCGACGAGAAGATGGCGAGGAACTTGGCCCGGTCGAGCAGCGGGAGCGAGGTGTCCTCGGCGAGGGCCAGGACGCGGGAGTTGAAGTCGAGCCAACTCAGTTCGCGGTTGAGGTAGCGGTCCTCGGGGAGATCGGCGCCCGCATCGGGAACGAGAGTCGCGGCCGGCGGCGCCACCGGCAGGGCCGGGGTCACGACCTCCGGCGGTCGCGTCGCGACGTCGCCGTCGGCGGATGGATCTACGGGTGAACTGTCCTGGGAAGCCACGCCACCATCATGACGCATGCGGCGTCGGTGTGGAGGCAAGGGAGCCGAGTCCGACGTCGGCGAGCACCTGTGCTGTGGCCCGGCCGACGCCCAGGGTCATGGCCGCGGCGAGATCGTCCACGGTGTCGACGTCGGTGCGCAGATCCGGCCACAGGTCGCCGGAGTCGGCGACGAGGTCGACCGCACCCGCATCCCGGTGCGCCCGCGCGGACCCGACGCCGAAACGGGGCGTGATGTCGGAGGTGTCACCGACGATGAGCATCGCGGTGCCCGAACCGGATCGGTCGGGGACGATGGCCTGGCGATGACCGTCGGCCCGCACGAGCGCGGCGCCCAGGTGCGGTGCCCGCAGTGCCGGTAGATCGGCCTGCAGCACGACGACCCGTGCGCCGTCGGTGCCGATCGCGGCATCGATGCCCCGGGCGAGGGCACGGTTCAGGGAACTCGTCACCGGGTCGGCGGCGTCGGCGGGTGTGTCGGCGACGACCCGGGCGCCGAGTCGGCGCGCGGTCGCCGAGACCTCGGGATCCGGGGTGACCACGACGATGTCACCGACGCCGGCGGCCCGGGCGGCGGTGATCGTGTCGCTCATCATCGCCAGCACCAGCGCGCGACGGGCGTCGGCCGGGACCACCGGGGACAGGCGGGTCTTGGCGTCGGCGAGCCCCTTGACCGCCAGGACCGCCGCGATCGGCCGAGCACCCGGCGCGGCCGAGGTCTCCTCGCGTGTCCCGTGCTCCATCACCCCACTATGCGACAGCCCGGGGCCGGAGGGTCATCCGAGGTGTGTTCTGACGCCCGATCTCGAGACGGCCGCGCAGCCCGGGCGGGGCATTAGGGTGGTGGCGGGCCGGAGTCCACGGCCCTGGTCGAGGAGGTCGTCGTGCGTGCTGCCGTGATGGGTTCGGGATCGTGGGGAACGGCGATGGCCGCGGTGCTGGTGGACGCGGGCACCGACACCGTCCTGTGGGCACGTCGCCCGGAGCTGGCGCGCTCCATCGCCGAGGACCACGTCAACCCCGACTATCTGCCGGGCATCACGCTCCCCGATTCCCTGCACGCGGTGAGTTCGGTCGACGAGGCGCTCGACGGTGCCGACCTGGTCGTGTGCGCCGTCCCGTCGCAGTCGTTGCGCGCCAACCTCGCCGGGTGGTTCATCTCGCCGGACGCGACGCTGATGTCGCTGGCCAAGGGTGTGGAGAGCGACTCGCTGATGCGGATGAGCGAGGTGATCGCGCAGGTGACCGGCGCCGACCCCGACCGCATCGCGGTGCTGTCCGGACCCAATCTCGCGCGGGAGATCGCGCAGCGTCAACCCGCGGCCACCGTGGTGGCGTGTCCCGACGAGGCCCGTGCGACTGACATCCAGAATGCCTGCAGCACATCCTATTTCCGCCCGTACACCAACACCGACGTGGTGGGGTGCGAGATCGGCGGGGCGGTCAAGAACGTGATCGCACTGGCCTGCGGGATGGCCTCGGGCGCCGGACTCGGCGAGAACACGCTGGCCTCGATCATCACCCGCGGGCTGGCCGAGACCATCCGCCTCGGCGAGGCGCTCGGTGCCAAACCGGAGACGTTCGCGGGTCTCGCCGGTGTCGGCGACCTGGTCGCCACGTGTTCCTCACCGCTCTCGCGCAACCGGTCGTTCGGGTCACGCCTGGGTGAGGGGCGCAGCCTCGTCGAGGCCCAGGAGGCGACGAACGGTCAGGTGGCCGAGGGCGTGAAGTCGTGCTCGTCTGTGCGTGCGTTGGCGGCGGGTCACGGTGTGGAGATGCCGTTGACCGATGCCGTGCACCGCGTCTGCCACGAGGGACTCGGGGTCCGCGACGCGATCATCGCGTTGCTGAGCCGCAGCACCAAGCCGGAGTGAGGCGGTGGGGCCGTCGCCTCAGGAACCGAGGTCGATCGGTGCGAGCGGCAGGATCTGCTCGATGATCTTCGAGACGTCGGAGATGGCGCCGTTGCCGGAGTTGTTCGGCAGCCACAGGGCCACGTACGGGCGGTGATCGACGGCGAACCAGAGCGCACCCTTCTCGCCCTTCTTCGGCGCACGCTGGAACC
Organism: Williamsia phyllosphaerae; assembly: GCF_014635305.1. Classification (NCBI taxonomy): domain Bacteria; kingdom Bacillati; phylum Actinomycetota; class Actinomycetes; order Mycobacteriales; family Nocardiaceae; genus Williamsia; species Williamsia phyllosphaerae. The sequence continues at coordinate 2,615,528 of NZ_BMCS01000001.1, forward strand.
ACTGCACCGGATCGACGGTCTGCAGGGCCGAGGTCGGCGCGAGGTCGTCGGGCCGGGGCACCCCGCAGCGCAGTTGGATCGGGCCGGGCGAATCGCCGCCCTTGGCCCACGAGACGAGTCCGTCGGACTCGGTGCGCTCACCGAAGTTCTCGAACGTCTGGGGCAGGGCGGCGATCAGACGCGCGCAGCCCTGCTCGCCCGACTGCGGCGCGGCCGCCGACTGCAGCGGCAGCGGTCCGGGTGAGCTGGTGTTCTTGGCCGCGGCGAAGACGATGAACAACACGACGACCATCACCGGGATCGCGACGATGGTCGCGATCAGGGCCGGACTGCGGCGTGACGCCGCGACAGGGGAGTCGGTGGACTCCGGGGTGTCGTGGGTGTCGGACTCCGGTTGGTCGGTGTCGGGAACGTCGGCCTCGGGAACGTCGGCCTCGGGGGTGGTGTCGTCGCCCGAGACGGGCTCGTCGGTACCCACTGCTCAGACGGCGCGGACGTCGGTGACCACGGGACACGTGAGCGTACGGGTGATGCCGACGACCTCCTGGATACGGGGGACCACGGTCGCCGTCAGGTGATGGGCGTCGTCCACACTGACGCGCACGATGACGTCGTAGGGGCCGGAGACCTCCTCCGACGATGCGACACCGGGGATCTCCGCGATGGCGGCGGCGGCCTGGGCTGCACGACCCACCTCGGTCTGGATCAGAATGTATGCCTGAACCACGGTCTTCCCCTTCCTCAGTAGGTCCCACCCGACACGCCGGTGAATAGACTGGCACACATTGTCACCGACACCACGTCCGGTGCGCGAATCAACGAGACCGGAGGAACGCGGTGGTGGGCGCCAACGATTCCGGCGGTGACACGTCGCGACCACCCGTTGTGTCGGCCTCCGGGCCCACCGTCGCCGACGTCGGTGAGCAGGCGCTCATCAATCGGCTCACCGCCATGTCGACACGCGCCGCGGCCGATCTGCCCGCGGATTCCGATCGCCTGCTGATCGGTCCCGGCGACGATGCGGCCGTCATCGCGATGGCGTCGGACCTGATCGTCAGCACCGACAGTCTGGTGCAGGACAGACACTTTCGGCTGCAGTGGTCGACGCCGGAGGCGATCGGTCGCCGTGCGGCGATCCAGAGCGCGGCCGACATCGCCGCGATGGGCGGGCGGGTGTCGGCGTTGGTCGTCTCGATCGCCTGCCCGCCGACCACGGCCGTCGACTGGGTTCTCGCCGTCAACCGCGGCCTCAACGAGGCGGCCGTCGCGGTCGGTGCCCGCGTGGTGGGCGGCGACGTGGTGTCGGCGGATCAGATCGTGTTGACCGTCACGGTGTTCGGTTCGACGGACGGTCGCGCGGCGGTACCGGTCTCCGGGGCGCGGGTCGGTGATCGCCTCGCCGTGAGCGGTCCGCTGGGTTCGTCGGCCGCCGGGCTCGCCCTGTTGATGGCCGGTCGAGCGCAGTCCTATCCGGATCTCGTTGCTGCGCATCGGGTCCCGATCGTCGATCTCGCCGCCGGGGTGGTCGCCGCCGAACACGGCGCGCATGCGATGACCGATGTGTCCGACGGGCTCGGCGCCGAACTGGAGACGATGGCCCGCGCGTCGGGGGTGTCGATGGACGTGGTCGCGGCGTCGATCCCGATGGCTCACGGCCTGGTCGAGGCCGGTGCGGACCTGGGCGTCGACCCGTCCGGGTGGGCGATCGGGGGAGGCGAAGATCACCAGTTGCTCGCCGCTTTCGACGGTGCCCCGCCCGCCGGGTGGACGGTGATCGGCTCGGTGGGTGCCCGCGACGAGCGGCGTCCCGTACGCATCGACGGTTCCGCGCCGGCCGTCCCCGGGTGGCGGAGCTTCTGAGAACGCCCCACTAGATTGTCGGGATGGCTGTGTATGCGTTGGACGATCGCGTTCCCGAACTCGGTGAGGGGGCCTACGTGCACCCCGACGCCACGGTGATCGGGGCGGTGACCCTCGCCGCGGGCGTCTCGGTGTGGCCGGGCGCGGTGCTCCGCGGCGACTACGGGACCATCACCATCGGTGCGATGACGAACATCCAGGACGGCACCGTCATCCACTGCACCCCGATCCACCCCACGACGATCGGCGCGAACTGCGTGGTCGGCCACAACGCGCACGTCGAGGGGTCGACGATCGGCGACAACTGCCTGATCGCGTCGGGGTCTGTGGTGCTCAACGGGTCCACGATCGGCGACGGCGCGGTCGTCGGCGCGGGTGCGGTGGTGCCGTTCGATTTCGCCGTTCCCGCCCGCGCGATGGCTCTGGGCGTGCCCGCCAAGATCCGTCCCGGCCACGAGGTGGCCGAGGGCCACGTCGACCTCAACGTCGAGATGTACTTCCAGAACGCCCAGTACTACCGCGACCACCTGAGGCGGATCGACTGATGGCCGCCGACGGACCACGTCCCCTGACCGACCTCATCGACCCCGGCTGGGCGCAGGCGCTCGAGCCGGTGGCCGACACGATCGCCTCCATGGGCGCTTTCCTCCGGGAGGAGATCGCCGCCGGTCGGCGTTACCTCCCCGCCGGGGAGAACGTGCTGCGCGCCTTCACCACCCCGATGGATCGGGTGCGGGTCCTCATCGTCGGACAGGACCCCTACCCGACGCCGGGTCACGCCGTCGGGTTGAGCTTCTCCGTCGCGCCCGACGTGCGGCCGGTCCCGCGTTCGCTGGGCAACATCTTCACCGAGTACGTCGAGGACCTCGGGCTGCCCCGCCCGACCAGCGGTGACCTGTCCCCGTGGAGCGAGGGCGGTGTGTTGCTGCTCAATCGCGTCCTCACCGTGGCGCCGGGCGCGCCCGCGTCGCATCGCGGGAAGGGTTGGGAGCAGGTCACCGAGTGCGCGATCAAGGCGCTGGTGGCCCGGGACGCCCCATTGGTCGCGATCCTGTGGGGCAAGGACGCCGGGTCGCTGCAGCAGTGGATGCCCGGGGTGCCGACCATCACATCGGCCCACCCGTCGCCGATGTCGGCGAGCCGGGGCTTCTTCGGGTCGAAGCCGTTCAGCCGCGCGAACGCCGCGCTGGGGGAACTCGGGGCCGACCCGATCGACTGGACCCTGCCCTGAGCGGTCCCGCGGCAGATCAGGTCTCGTTGCTCGCGGTGAAATCGGCAGGCCGTTTGGCGACGAACGCGTCGACACCCTCGATGCCGACGGGAAGTCCGGCCAGTCGTGAGATCGACGCCGCCTCGGCCGCCATCTGGTCGGTCAGCGTCGCCCCGTCGCTCGCCATCAGCAGTCGTCGGGTGGCACGCAGTGACTGTCGTGGACCGGCCGCGATCGCCGTGGCCGCGGCGGTGGCCGCTCCGACGACGTCGTCGTCGGACTCGACGAGCTGCGCCAGCAGTCCGATCTCGAGCGCCTCGGCTGCCGTGACGACCTTGTTGGTGAGGATGATGTGGCGGGCCCTGGCCGCGCCGACGAGTCGGGGTAGTGCCCACGTCATCCCGCCGTCGGGGGAGAACCCGATGGCCGAGTACGCGGCCCGCAGCGACGTGCCCGGACCGCCGATGGCGACGTCGGCGTGGCAGACGATGCTCATCCCCGCTCCCGCGGCCCACCCGCGTACCGCCGCGACGACGGGTACATCGGCGTCGGCGAGAGCACCGATGAAGGCGTGGAACCGGGCGGCGAGGTCCGCGACGAACGCAGGCCGATCGGGTGCGGAGGCGAACGCACGGACATCGCCACCGGCGCAGAAGTTCGCGCCCGGTCCGAGCAGCAGGACCGCGCCCACCGAGAGCTCACCCGCCGCCACCGCACGCAGCACCTCGGTGCCCTCGACCAGCGCGTCGGGAGCGAGCGAGTTGCCACCACGTTCGGTGGAGATGCGGATAGAAAGAACACCGCCGACGATGTCGACGGTGTTCAGGTCTGCCAGTGAGGTCATCACTGCAGACTATGTGACGCGAACCACTCAGCCGCGGACGACCTTGCCCGCCTTCAGGCAGGACGTGCAGACGTTGATGCGCTTGCGGTTGCCGGGGGCAACCTGGGCGCGAACGGTCTGGATGTTGGGATTCCACCGGCGGTTGGTGCGTCGGTGCGAGTGCGAGACCGACTTACCGAAGCCGGGTCCCTTGGCGCAAACGTCACAGACGGCAGCCATCGTCGAACTCCTCATGTTGGAAACAGTTTGGTGGTTGTCTCTGCTGCGGCCGCCGACACTCTCGGACACCGCTCACGACAACCCTGCAAGGATAGCGGCATGAACGCTGACGGGCCAAATACGCCCGGACCCGCCACCCGGCAGGCGCCGATGGATCCCGGGCTGCTGCGCGACTGGAGCCAGGAATGTGTGCGGGGTCTGACCGCGGTACGCGGCGAGATCAACGATCTGAACGTCTTCCCGATCCCGGACTCCGACACCGGCAGCAACATGCTGCACACGATGACCGCGGCGGCGACCGCCTGCGCCGACACCGCCCCGGACGCCACCCTCACCCAGGTCATCCGCGCGGCGGCCGACGGCGCGACCGGGCAGGCCCGCGGCAATTCGGGGATCATCCTCTCGCAGGTCCTCGTCGGTCTGGCCGACGCGGCCGACATCAACGCCGTCGACGGCGCCGTGCCGTTCAACCGGCTGTGGGCCTCGGGGCTCGGACTCGCCGCCCTGGCCGCGACCCGTGCGGTCAGCGAGCCCCGCGACGGCACGGTGCTGACCCTGCTGAGGCAGGCGGCGGCCACCGCGACCGAGCTGATCGACGCGTCGCCCGGGGATCTGGCCCGAGCGGTCGCCGACGGATGCGCCGACGACCTGGAACGGACCACCGAGCAGCTCCCCGAACTCGCCCGAGCGGGTGTCGTCGACGCGGGTGGGCGCGGGCTCCTCGTGCTCGTCGACTCGATGGTCAAGGTGCTCACCGGTGTGTCGGCGCGTCGACGTCGGTACCAGGGTGCGTTGGCAGGCGGCGGCGACCCGATCGGACACCCCTCGGCGGGCGAGGCCTGCGACGCGAACTCCTCGGAGATGGACTTCGAGGTCATGTACACCATCGAAGGTGCTGTCGCCGAACAGATCCCGGTGCTCCGGGCCCGTCTCGACGGTCTCGGTGACGCCGTGGTCATCGTCGGGGACAGCTCGAACACCGCCGGCGAGCGCTTCTCGGTCCACGTACACACCTGCGAACCCGGCGACGCCGTCGAGGCGGGGATCGAGGTCGGTCGCGTCAGCGCTATCCGGATCACCTGCTTCGTCCTCGACGCCCACCGCGCGTCGCACGACCCCGACGACCGGCCCGCCGCCCGGGCCCGCGGCGTCGTCGCCGTGGTCGACGGGGACGGCGCGGCGGAGTTGTTCGAACAGGAGGGCGCGAGCGTCGTCCGCTCCGACGATGGCCTGGACGCGACCGCTCTCGCCCAGGCGATCCTGGCGGTGGACGCCGCGCACGTGGTGGTGATGGCCAACGGCGCGTTGCCCGCCCAGGACCTGGTCACCGTCGCAGCCGATGCCCGGTCGAGGCATCGGACGGTGGTCTTCCTGCCGACTCTGTCGATGGTGCAGTGTCTCTCGGCGCTGGCGGTGCACGACATCGCCGCCGCCCCCGACGCCGACGCCTACGCGATGGCCGAGGCGGCCGCGTCCACCCGTCGCGGATCGGTCATGACGGCGACCGAGCCCGCGCTGACCCTGGCCGGCGCGTGCGACACCGGCGACCTGTTGGGATTGATCGGCGTGGACGTGTTGGTCATCGGTCCCGGGCAGTCGGAGGCGGCGACCGCGCTGGTGGACCTGATGCTCAGCACCGGTGGCGAACTCGTCACCGTGCTGGCAGGCGCGGATATCGCCGACGGGGTCCTCGAACGACTCGAACGGCACGTCTCGGCGGCCCATCCGGGTGTGGAGTTCGTCGCCTATCAGTCGGGACAGGCCGACGAGGTGTTGCAGGTGGGTGTCGAGTGACGGTGGTCGACTGATGGCAGCACAGGCGGATTCGCTCGCCGGGGTGGTCGGGGAGAAGACCGCGGCGATCCTGGGCGAGGAGATCGGGGTGCACACGATCGGTGAGCTGCTCCGCTATTTCCCGATGCGCTACGTGCGGCAGGGACAGCTGTCGTCGACCCGGCGCCCGGAGAACGGTGAGTGGGTCACGCTGGTCGCGCGGGTGGAGAAGGCCGACCTCCGGCCGATGCGGAACAAGCGCGGGAAGTTGTTGTCCATCAAGGCAACCGACGGCACCATCTCGTTCGGTGTCACGTTCTTCAACCCGTACGCGATCCAACGCGCCCTCCGACCCGGGGTGCGGTTCATGGTCGCCGGGACGGTGTCGTACTACCGGGAGCAGATGCAGCTGACCCACCCGAACTGGATGGTGCTGCCCGACGAGGGCGCCGACATCGAGACCGTCGGCTCGTCGATGATGCTGTCGATCGCTGGTGGGGACACCGCGGCCGGGGACGGTCCGGACGGGGACGCCGGCGGTGCGAGCTCGGCTGACCTCGCCGACTTCCACCGACCGTTCCTGCCGGTCTATCCGGCCACGAAAGCCCTGCAGACGTGGGACATCTGGCGCGCGGTCCGCAAGGCCCTCGACGTCGTCGATCCCATCGAGGACCCCCTGACCGACGCCGATCGGGACGCACGCGGACTGATCGGATCCGACGAGTCGCTCCGGGCCATCCACCTGCCCGAGACGGCCGAGGACATCGAGGCGGCGGGTGCCCGTCTGAAGTTCGACGAGGCACTGGCGCTGCAGCTCAGTCTGGCCCAGCGCCGGTTCGCCGACCTGGGACACCGCGGTCCGGCCGCGGTCCACGTGGACGGGGGACTCGAGGACGCGCTGCTCGGGCGTCTGCCGTTCGAGCTGACCGGTGGCCAGGACACCGTCATCGACGAGATCTGCACCCAGCTCGGGTCGGGCGAGCCGATGAGCCGGTTGCTGCAGGGTGAGGTCGGCTCGGGCAAGACGCTGGTGGCGCTCATCGCCATGCTGCGGATGATCGACAACGACTTCCAGTGCGTCCTGCTGGCGCCCACCGAGGTGCTCGCGGCCCAGCACCATCGCAGCCTCACGAAAATGTTGGGCGGCCTGGCCCAGGCGGGCGAACTCGGTGCCGAGGAGTCCGCGACGCGCATCGCCCTGCTCACCGGATCGATGAAGACGGCGGGCAAACGCGCCGCGCTGCTCGAGGCGGTCACCGGCACCGCAGGCATCGTGATCGGCACGCACGCGCTGCTCGAGGACCACGTCGACTTCTTCAACCTGGGGCTGATCGTCGTCGACGAGCAACACCGATTCGGTGTCGAGCAACGCGACACCCTGCGCTCCCGCGGCCGCGATGACCTCATCCCGCACATGTTGGTGATGACCGCCACGCCCATCCCGCGGACCATCGCGATGACGGTCTACGGCGACCTGGAGACCTCCACGCTGCGCGAGCTGCCCGCCGGTAGGCAACCGATCACCACCAACGTCGTGCCCACCCAGCTCGAGAAATGGGAGAACCGGCTGTGGCAGGTCGTCGACGAGGAGGTCGGGCTCGGGCGGCAGGTCTACGTCGTGTGCTCCCGTATCGGTGACGACGGCACCGCGGCCGGCGCGAAGTCCGAGGAGCGTGCCGCAGAGCAGCAGGGCCCGCAGACCACCTCGGTGGTCGAGATGTTCGACCAGATCGTCAGCGGTCCCCTCGGCCGACACCGGGTGGAGCTGTTGCACGGCCGTATGTCCGGTGACGACAAGACCGCCACCATGGACGCCTTCACCCGCGGCGAGATCGACATCCTGGTCTCCACCACGGTCATCGAGGTGGGCGTCGACGTCGCGAACGCGAACGCGATGGTCATCGTCGACGCCGAACGCTTCGGCGTGAGCCAACTGCACCAGTTGCGCGGTCGTGTCGGTCGTGGTGGCTTGCCGGGGCGCTGCTTCCTGCGCACCGCGGTGTCACCGACCTCGTCGGCGATGGAACGGTTGCGGGCGGTCGAGGCGTCCAACGACGGATTCGAACTCGCACGGATCGACCTGATCCAACGACGGGAGGGAGACGTCCTCGGTGCGGTGCAGTCCGGCGTCAACTCCTCGTTGCGGTTCCTGTCCCTGCTCGACGACGCCGACGTCATCGCCGACGCCCGGGAGCTGGCCGCCGAGGTCGTGTCCGGCGATCTCACCCTGCTCGACCACCGGCCGATGGCCGACCTGGTCGACGCCGTCCTCGGACCGGGCCGGATCCAGTACCTGGAGAAGTCCTAGGTCCACGCCCCCGGTGCTGCCCCTGATCTGGTCGGGGTCGGTACGGGGTGGAACGAATCGGTCGCTCCCGCCGTCTGACCGGGGATGGTCGGGGGAGGTGGCTGATGGGCGGTCGGCGACTCGATGTTCGCACGTGGGCGATCCTCGTCGCGTTCACCGTCGTCTGCGTTCTGGTCGCGGTCATCGCGACGAGACCGACCACGCGCGCACCGATCGACGTGGACGTGGCCGGCGCGGTGGCGGCGCTGACGCAGGTGCCGGTCCTGCCGGAGCGCGCGCGTCCCGGCGGCTACGACCGCGCCGCGTTCGGCTCCGCGTGGGCCGACTCGTCCGACGCGCAGGACGCCGGCAACGGGTGCGACACCCGCAACGACGTCCTCGACCGCGACCTGCACGACAAGACCTACGTGGCCGTCGCATCATGTCCCCGCGCGGTGCAGACCGGGGAACTGCGCAGCCCCTACAGCGGCGAATGGATCGACTTCCGTCGCGGCCGCACCGGCGGAGCCGCCATCCAGATCGACCACATCGTGCCGCTGGCCTACGCCTGGGACATGGGTGCGTCGCGGTGGGACCCGGCCCTGCGGCTGCGGTTCGCGAACGACCCCGGAAACCTCGTCGCCGTGGACGGTCCGTCGAACCAGGACAAGAGCGATTCACCGCCATCGGTCTGGATGCCGCGTCGGACCGCGTTCGCCTGTCAGTACGCGGTGCAGTTCATCCGCGTCGTGTCGACCTACCGCCTCGCGGTCGACGCACCGTCGGTGCCGGTTCTGCGACGGTCGCTGCGGCGGTGTTGAACCGCCGGTCCGCGTGGGCGCCCCGGCCGCGGCGCGATGCGGGCCCGGACGGGTGCGGCGTTAGTCTGGTCCGATGAGCGCAACCACCGCAGACACAGCGGTCGCGGATCGGGTGGACGCCGACGCGTCGGATCCCGGCACGTCGATCGAGGTGCAGGTCACCGACGCCGCGCACGCCGCGCGCCGCGCATCGCGAACCCTGGCCCGGCAGACCACGGCGACCAAGAACGCAGTCCTGCTCGCGGCCGCCGACGCACTGGTCGCCCAGACCGCGCCGATCCTCGCGGCCAACGACCGCGACATCGACCGCGCCCGGGCCGCGGGCACCGGTGAGAGCCTGCTCGACCGCCTGCGTCTGACGGCCGACCGCGTCGGACAGATCGCCGACGGACTACGACAGGTCGCCACCCTGCCCGACCCCATCGGCGACATCGTGTCCGGCAAGACCCTGCCCAACGGGCTGCACCTGCGCCAGGTCCGCGTCCCGCTCGGCGTCGTCGGCATGGTCTACGAGGCCCGACCCAACGTGACCGTCGACGCGTTCGGCATCGCGTGCAAGTCCGGGAACGCGGTACTGCTGCGCGGGTCCTCCTCGGCTGCGGAGTCCAACGCCGCGCTCGTCGCGGTGCTCCGCGACGTCCTCACCGACCACGGCCTTCCCGCCGACATCGTCACGCTGCTGCCCAGCGCCGACCGATCGAGCGTCACCGCACTGATCCGCGCGCGCGGCCTCGTCGACGTCGTGATCCCCCGTGGCGGCGCTGGACTCATCGCGTCGGTGGTCCGCGACGCGACCGTGCCGACGATCGAGACCGGGACCGGCAACTGCCACATCTACGTCTCCGCCTCGGCTGATCTGGACATCGCCACCGATGTCGTCGTCAACTCCAAGACCCGCCGACCGAGCGTCTGCAACACCGTCGAGACCGTCCTGATCGACGCCGCCGTCGCCGACGTCGCCCTGCCGCGTCTCGTCTCGGCGCTGCAGGCGCACGGCGTGGTCATCCACGGCGACGAGCCGGGGATGGAGCCGGCGACCGAATCCGACTGGGCTGATGAGTATCTCAGCCTCGACATCGCGATCAAGATCGTCGACGGGGTGGACGCCGCCATCGACCACATCGACACCTGGGGTACCGGGCACACCGAGGCCGTGATCACCGACGACCTCGCGCTCGCGACGGAGTTCACCGACCGGGTCGACGCCGCCGCGGTGATGGTCAACGCCTCCACCGCGTTCACCGACGGCGAGCAGTTCGGTTTCGGTGCCGAGATCGGCATCTCCACCCAGAAACTGCACGCCCGGGGCCCGATGGGTCTACCCGAGCTCACCTCCACGAAGTGGATCGTGTGGGGCCGGGGGCAGACGCGCCCATGACCACGACACCCACCGACAACACCGGGATCACCCTCGGCGGCCCGAGCGTGGAACCGGTGTTCACCGACACCACGAACGTGGTGGACCGACTGGCCGAGACCGGATACCTCGCCGACGTGGCCACCGCCACCGCGGTGTTCCTCGCCGACCGACTCGGCAAACCCCTCCTCGTCGAGGGGCCCGCGGGCGTCGGCAAGACCGAACTGGCGCGGGCGATCTCGCAGACCGCGGGCGCCGAACTCGTGCGGCTGCAGTGCTACGAGGGCATCGACGAGGCGCGGGCGCTCTACGAGTGGAACCACGCCAAACAGATCCTGCACATCCAGTCGACCGGTCAGCGCGGCTGGGACGAGACCAAGGCCGACATCTTCTCCGAGGAGTTCCTGCTGCCACGTCCGCTGCTGCGGGCCATCTCGCGCACCGAGCCCACCGTGCTGCTCATCGACGAGGTCGACAAGGCCGACGTCGACGTCGAGGGGCTGCTGCTCGAGGTGCTCAGCGACTTCGCCGTCACCATCCCCGAGATGGGCACCGTCACCGCGGTGCGCCGGCCGATCGTGCTCCTGACGTCGAACGCGACCCGCGAGCTCTCCGAGGCGCTCAAACGTCGCTGCCTGTACCTCTACATCGACTTCCCCGACGCGGCCCGCGAACACGACATCCTCTCGTCGCGGGTGCCCGGGCTCTCCGATTCACTCGCCCGCGAGATGGTGCGCATCATCGGTGTGTTGCGGAGCCTGGACCTGCGCAAGAAGCCGTCGGTCGCCGAGACCATCGACTGGGGCAACACCCTGCTGGCGTTGGGAATCGGCGACAAGCCCGGACGCGGCCTCGACGACGCACTGATCAAGCGAACCCTCGGCGTCGTCCTCAAACACCGACCCGATCTGGCGACGGCGGCCGCGGAGCTGAAGCTGGACCGATGACCTCCCCGCTGCGCTCGTCAACGGTCGCGCCCGACCACCTCGTGGACCACCTCACGGGTTTCGTCGACGACCTGCGGGATCGGGGCATCGTCGTCGGCCCGGCGTCTCTGATCGACGCCGCATCGGCCACCGAGGTGCTGAACCTGCTCGACCGCAACAGCTTTCGCGAGGGTCTGGCCTGCACGCTGGTCACCGACCACGGCCACCGGGCGGTGTTCGACGCCGTGTTCGATCTGTGGTTCCCGGTCGGTTCCGGCATGCGCACCACCACCCAGGAGTTGCCCACCGACGCCGACGGCGCCGTCGACATCGACGCCGTCCGTGAGATGGTCGCCGAGATGCTGGCCGACCCGGACGCGGAGAACGACGGACGGCTCGCCGAGCTGATCTCGCTGATCGTGGACCAGATCGGTGGGTACCGGTCCACCCGCGGCGACGCGTTCTCGACCTACCAGGCGATGTCCACCATCCGTCCGCAGACCCTGATCGCGAGGATCGCCGCGGCCATGGCGGCGGCGGGTTCGACCGACCAGGACGGCGCCGAGCCGCGCTATCGCCGCTCGGCCGCCGATCGCGTCACGAGGTTCGGGTCGATGATCTCCGAGGAGACCCGCAGGCGCATGGTCGACCGCGCCGGACGCGACCGCGTGGGGGAGTACGCGGTCCCGACCCTTCCGGAGAACATCAACTTCCTCTCCGCCGGACGCGCCGAGATGATCGAGATGCGCCGCACCATCGACCCGTTGGCGCGACTGCTCGCGGCCAAGCTCGAAGTCCGGCGCCGACGGGCCCGCCGCGGCGTCGTCGACATCCGCAAGACCCTGCGGGCGTCGATGTCGACCGGCGGCGTGCCCATCGAGCTGACCTACGCCCGGCCTCGCCCCGGCCGGCCCGAACTGGTGATCCTGTGTGACGTCTCCGGGTCGGTGTCCGGGTTCTCGCAGTTCACGTTGCAACTGGTCTACGCACTGCGACAACACTTCTCGGCGGTGCGGGTGTTCGCCTTCGTCGACACCGTCGACGAGGTCACCGAATACTTCAGTCGACGTCCCGACGACATCGACATCGGGTCGTCGGTGGCGCAGATCCTGAGCTCGGCGCGTCTGATCACCCGCGACGGCCACTCCGACTACGGCAACGCCCTGACGGGGTTCGTCGAGGAGTACATCGACTCACTGACCCACCGCGGAGCGCTGCTGGTCCTCGGCGACGGCCGCAACAACTATCACGACCCCAGCTTCGGTGCGCTGCGCGAACTGGTGGCCCGCGCCCGTCACGCCTACTGGCTCAACCCGGAGAGGCAGAGCATCTGGAACTCGGGGGATTCCGTGGCGTCGGACTACGCGACGATCATCGAGATGCACGAGTGCCGCAGCGCGGCGCAGTTGGCGCGGGTCGTCGCCGATCTGCTGCCGGTCTAGTGGCCGGTCCGCAGCAGATGTCGAAACGCGCAGGTGGCCCCGTAGACTCCTCAGACATGCCCGACACCGGATCGCCCGACGTGAGCGGCCGTCCCGCCCGGCGCAGGCGGATAGGCGTGATGGGCGGCACCTTCGACCCCATCCACAATGGCCACCTCGTGGCGGCCAACGAGGTCGCCGACCGGTTCGACCTCGACGAGGTCGTGTTCGTGCCCACGGGGCGTCCCTGGCAGAAACTCGTCGACGACGGCGCCCGCACCCCCGTGGTGAGCCCGGCCGAGGACCGCTACCTGATGACGGTCATCGCGACCGCGGCCAACCCCCGGTTCTCGGTGAGCCGTGTCGACATCGAACGCCAGGGTGACACCTACACCGTCGACACCCTGCGCGACCTGCATCGCCTGCACCCCGACGCAGATCAGTACTTCATCACCGGCGCCGACGCATTGAGTTCGATACTGACCTGGCAGAACTGGGAGGAGCTGTTCGGCCTCGCCCGCTTCGTGGGCGTGAGCCGTCCCGGGTACGACCTCGACGCCGGACATCTGGGCGCACACCTGGCGACCCTGCCGTCCGACGCCCTACACCTCATCGAGGTTCCCGCACTGGCGATCTCGTCGACCGACTGCCGCACGCGCGCGGGAGAGGGGCGGCCGGTCTGGTACCTCGTCCCCGACGGCGTGGTGCAGTACATCAACAAGCGCAGGCTCTATCGGACACCCCAACCGGAATCACCCGGGGTCTCGGGGCCGTCCGCCCGTCCCGAGCCCCTCTCCGGGGCGCAGGACCATCTCTCATCGAAAGGACCACAGTGACAGCCACATCCGAGGCACTCGCCATGGCCAAGGTGGCCGCGCAGGCGGCCTCCGACAAGCTGGCCGACGATGTCGTCGTCATCGACGTCTCCGAACAACTGGTCATCACCGATCTGTTCGTCATCGCCTCCGCGGGCAACGAACGTCAGGTCGGCGCCATCGTCGACGCCGTCGAGGAGAAGCTCCGCGAGGTGGGACGCAAGCCGTTGCGCCGCGAGGGAACTCGTGAGGGCCGGTGGACGCTGCTGGACTACTCCGACATCGTCGTGCACATCCAGCACAGCGACGAGCGGGACTTCTATGCCCTGGAACGACTCTGGAAGGACTGCCCGGTCGTCGATGTCGAGCTGACCTGATGGGTGGTCCCGACACCCATGACAGCAGTGTCGAGCGGATGACCCCGGTCGTCCGGCGTCTGATCCTCCTGCGCCACGGACAGACCGAGTACAACGCGGCGAGTCGGATGCAGGGGCAACTCGACACCGAGTTGTCCGAGCTCGGGGTCGCTCAGGCCGCCACGGCCGGCGCGGTTCTCGCCCGGCGTGCGCCGCGGCTGATCATCTCCTCGGACCTGACCCGTGCCCGCGACACCGCCGTCGCGCTGGCCGACCGGTGCGGGCTGACGGTCACGACCGACATTCGCCTGCGGGAAACCCACCTCGGCGACTGGCAGGGCATGACCCACCTCGAGGTCGACGAGGCGATGCCGGGCGCGCGGGGACAGTGGCGCGACGACGCCCACTGGCGACCGCCCAACGGCGAGAGTCGCGTCGACGTCGCCGCCCGCAGTGTGCCGCTGGTCGCCGAACTCGTCGAGCAGTTGCCGGACTGGGGCCGGGGACCCGACGCCGACACCCCGGTCGTCCTCGTCGCCCACGGCGGCGCGATCGCCGCGCTCACCGCGGGACTGTTGGATCTGCCGGTCCGCAACTGGCCCGTCTTCGGGGGCCTGGCCAACACCAGCTGGGTCCAGCTGAGCGGCCACGGCGACACCCCGGTGTGGCGCCTCGACGTGTGGAACGCCTCGGCCGAGGTCGCCGACGCGGGGGTGCAGTGACCGACTCGGGGCCCGGTTCGATCCTGGTGCTGTCGGACTCGCTCGCCTACTACGGGCCCGAGGGCGGACTGCCCGCCGACGACGACCGCATCTGGCCCAACCTCGCCGCGTCGGCGGTGGGCGAGCGGGCCGAACTGTTCGGGCGCATCGGGTGGACGACGCGCGACGTCTGGTGGGCGTTGACCCAGGATCCGCGGATCTGGGCGGCGGTCCCGCACGCGCGGGTGGTCGTGTTGGCCATCGGCGGGATGGACACCCTGCCGTCCCCGTTGCCCACGGCGCTGCGAGAGCAGATCCGCTACCTGCGGCCTGCCCCGCTGCGCCAGGGCGTGCGCACCGCCTACCAGTGGCTGCAGCCACGGCTGTCGCCACTCGGGTGGCCGGTCGCGTTGCCGCCCGCGGTGACGGTCGACTACCTGGAGAAGATCCGCGGCGCGCTGGCCATGGTGCGGCCCGACCTGCCGGTGATCCTGTGTCTGTCGCCGACGCACCGCAGCCCGTACTACGGACACGTGCACACCGGCCGTGCGCCCGCGACCGCGGCCGCTCGCCGCTGGGCCGACGAGCACGACGTCCCGACCGTGGACTTCTATCCCCCGACCGCGGCCCACTTCGCCGATTTCGACAGCAGTGCCCCCGCACTGAGTTCCATCGCCGCTGATCACAACCCCGACGGCATCCACTGGGGCTTCGGATGCCACCGCGACGTCGCCGAGGTGACGATCGCCGGTCTGCGTTCGGTCCTCGGGATCGGCGCCGACGTCCCGACCATCGGTGCCGTTCGCGGCGCGGACCCCCTACGCTGATCGGCGTGGCCGTCGTCGTAGTGACCGATTCGTCGGCGCGGTTGCCCGCGTCGATCAGAGACATGTACGACATCCGGCAGGTCCCGCTGCACGTCCTCAACGGCGATCAGGACCTGGCCGAGGACGTCGACGAGATCGGTCCCGAACTGTTCAACGATCCCGGCACCACCACCTCGGGAGCTGTCCCCGCCGACCTCGAGGAGGCGTTCGGTCGCGCCGTGGAGGACAGCGACGGCGACGGCGTGGTCGCCGTGCTCATGAGTCGGCGACTGAGCAGCACCTGGAGTTCGGCCCGACTCGCCGCCGATCGTCACCCCGGTCGGATCCGGGTGGTCGACTCCCGGTCGGTGGGAATCGCCGTCGGGTTCGGCGCGATCGCCGCCGCGCAGGCCGCGCAGACCGGCGCCGACCGTGACCGGGTGTACGAGGCCGCCATCCGCGCCGGGTCGACCACCGAGTCGTTGCTGTGTGTCGCCCAGCTCGACAACCTGCGCAACAGCGGACGCATCGGGGCGGCGACCCGCCTGTTCGGGTCGGCGTTGTCGATCAAGCCGGTCCTGCGGATGGTCGACGGCATGTTGGTCCTGACCGAGAAACAGCGGACCTTCTCCAAGGCCGTCGGCAAGATGGTCGACGCCGCGGTCGAGGCCACCGAGGGTCGTCCGGTGACCGTCGGTGTCCTGCACTGCGAGGCACCCGAGGCGGCCGCCGACATCACCAGCCGCCTACGCGGACGGTTGCGGTCGATCACCTCGTTGATCACCTCCGACATGGGGCCGGTCCTGAGTTGCCACGTCGGCTCGGGGGCGGTCGGCATCGCGGTGTGCTCGGAGGTCGGGCCGATCGAGGGGTTCGAACCCGACGCCGCCTGATCACCAGCGCACCTTCTCCACAGGTGCGCGGCTCTGCACAGTTCGGGGGTGAACCTCCCGCCGATCGTGTGGTCGCGTCCGGGGTGCTGCCTACCGTGACGACATGGCAAGCAGCTCAGGGCGTGACCGCCGACCCGACGCCCTGTCGCGCCTGCGATCGCAGCCCGCGCCCTGGGAGCCGGAGGTCGGTGTCGGTGTCGGTGTCCAGGCCGACGACGACCGCACCCCGCCACCCGAGCGCATGGTCGAGACCGCACCCCGGGACGTCGAGCCATCGTGGGGTGCGACGCCCCCACCGCGATGGCTCGACGACGGAGACGGCGATGCCGTTGCCGCACAGTCGGACCGGTCGACCCCGCTCCGCCGAACATCGCCCCGCCGGATGCCGTTCGTCGCCCCGCCCGCCGCGATCGCGCTGATCGCGGTCGGTGTGCTCGCCTGCGTCGTCACCGCCTACAGCGTGCTGCGCGGACCGTCCGACGATTCCCCGGCGGCAGCACGGGTGGCGTTCCCGGCCTCGGCAGGAGCGGCGGCACCCTCGTCTGCGCGACCCGCGGAGTCCGGTCGCCCGGCGGCCGGCGGCCGGTCCCCGGAGTCGTCGTCCTCAGGCGCCCGACCCCCATCGGTCGACGAGCTGGTCGTCAGCGTCGTCGGGTTGGTCCGGACGCCGGGGCTGGTGCGGCTGACCGGCGCCGCCCGGGTCGCCGACGCGATCGCCCGCGCGGGTGGCGGTCGGCCGGGCGCCGACCTGCTGAGCCTCAACATGGCGCAACCGGTTCGCGACGGCGACCAGATCCTGGTCGGTTTCGCCGACCCGGCCGGGGGAGCGGGGATGCGCAGCGCGATCGTCTCCGCGTCGTCATCCGGGACTGGGGCGTCCGGGCCCGCGGCGCCCGGGTCTGGGACCTCCGCGACCACCGGTGCCCCCGGCTCGGCGTCCGCCGCGGACGGCGCACCCGTCAACCTCAACACCGCCGACGAGGCGGCGCTGGACACCCTGCCCGGGGTCGGGCCGGTGACCGCCAAGTCGATCATCGACTGGCGTTCGCGCAACGGCGGTTTCACGTCGGTCGACCAGCTCGCCGAGGTCGACGGGATCGGCCCGGGACGACTGGCGAAGCTGCGTGATCGCGTCACCGTCTGACGCCGTCGGAGCCGATCTACGTCTGCTCGCACCCGCCGCCGGCTGCTGGGCGGTCACGATCGCCGGTGCGGTCGGAGGGGTGTGGGCGGGCGGTCTCGCGACCCTCCTGTGCGCGGTGGTCCTCACCGCGGCGCTGCTCGCCCTGCGTCACAGCGTCCACGCACGTGCCCTGCGGCCGGCGATGCTACTGATCATCGCCACGGCGGGCGTGTCCGCGGGCTTCGGGGCCGCCGTCACCGCCCGCGTCGTCGACCTGCAGCACCACCCCATGGCCGCAGCCGGTCTCCTCGGACACAAGACGACGGCGGAACTGATCATCGGTGACGACCCGCGCGTGCTGCGCGGACCGGGACCGCCCCGCATCCGGGTACCCGTCACCGCGGCCGTCGCGTCGAGACCGTCGGACCGTGCGTCGGCCTCACTGACCGCGCCGGCCGACGGATGGTCGGATCTGGTCCCGGGACAACGCGTCACCGCCGTGGTGACCGTCGACCGGCCGTACCGCGCCGATCTGACCGTCGCGTCACTGCGGGCAACGGGACCGCCGCGCGCGGTCTCGCGGCCACCGGGGTATCAGCGATGGGCGTCGGCGGTGCGGCTCCGGTTCGCCGAGCTGTCCCGGCGCGCGCTGCCCGCCGCCGAGTCCGGACTGCTACCGGGGTTGGTGCTCGGCGACGTGTCCGGTCTCGGTGACGACGTCGTCGACGACTTCCGTCGCTGTGGGTTGACGCACCTCACCGCGGTGTCCGGTGCGAACTTCGCGATCGTCTGTGGTGCCGTACTTCTCGTCCTGCAGGCGGCCGGTGTCGGACGCCGGACCTCGGCCGTTCTCGCGGCGATCGTGCTGGCCTGCTTCGTGGTGCTCGTGCGTCCGTCACCGAGTGTGGTGCGGGCGGCGGTGATGGGGGCGGTCGGGCTGCTCGCCCTGGTCGCCGGCCGGCGATCCGCGGCGATCCCGGCACTGTGTGCCGCGGTGATCGTGGCGCTCGGGGTCTGGCCCGCACTCGCCGTCGATCCGGGGTTCGCCCTGTCGGTCTGCGCCACCGCGGCCCTGATCCTGCTGGCGCCCGGCCTGCGGGATCGACTGTCGGCGGTCGGTGTCCCGCGCGGCGTGGCCGACCTGCTGGCGATCGCCCTCGCCGCGCAGATCGTCACCGCACCCCTGGTCGCCATGATCGCGGGCACGGTCAACCCGGTGGGGGTGGTGGCCAACATCGCCGTCGCCCTCGCGGTCGCGCCGATCACCGTCCTCGGCACGTTCGCGGCCGCGATCGCGGGTCCGTCACCGCGAATGGGTGAGCTGCTGATCCGGTTCTGCGAGCCCGAACTGTGGTGGATGGTGCGCACCGCCGACGTGCTCGCCGGTGTCCCGGGCGCGTCGATGTCGGTACCCGACGGCCTCGGCGGGGCGTGCTGGGTCGCGCTGGGCCTGGCCGCGCCGGCCGCAGGGGTGTGGCTGTGGCGCAGGACGGGTCACGGCCGGACCGGCCCAGTCGGCGGGGTCTGGCACGATGGCCGACGTGACCGACCGACTCCACCTCCTGCTCGGCGACGACGAGTTCCTGGTCGAGCGCGCCACCTCGTCGATCCGCGCCGAGGTGAACTCCGAGACCGGCACCGACGTGCCGATCACCCGGGTCCGGGCCGGTGACGTCAGCGAATACGAGCTGGCCGAGATGCTGAGTCCGTCACTGTTCGCCGACGAACGGATGGTGATCGTGGAGTCCGCGGCCGACGCGGGCAAGGAGCCGGCCGCGTTGATCACCTCCGCCGCCGGGTCGCTGCCCGAGGGCATCACACTGCTGGTGGCGCACACGGGTGGCGGACGGACCAAGTCGATGGTCGGGGCGTTGAAGAGTGCGGGCGCACAGGTCCACGAGTGTGCCGCGTTGAAATGGCCGGAGGAGCGGGTCCGCTTCGTCAAGGCCGAGTTCGCCCGACTCAAGGTGCGCGTGTCGGCCGAGGTCGTCGCGCAGGTCGTCGAATCGGTGGGCGCCGATCTACGGGAGCTCGCGGCCGCCTGCAGTCAGCTGGTCTCCGACACCGGCGGCAAGGTCGACGCCGCCGCGATCGCGACCTATTACTCCGGTCGGCCGGAGACCAAGGGATTCGACGTCGCCGACCGTGCGATCACCGGTGACAAGGCGGGAGCGCTGGAGACCCTGTCGTGGGCTGAACACCACGGCGTCCCACACGTGGTCATCGCCGACGCCCTGGGCGAGGCCGTCCACGCCATCGCCCGCGTCAAGGGACTGGGAACGATGGACCAGTACTCGGCGGCGTCGGAGGTGGGGATGTCCCCGGGGCGTCTCAAGCGGGTGCAATCGCAGGCGCGCGCGTGGAACGCGGAGTCGATCGCGAGCGCACTGATGGTGGTCTCGACGCTCAACGGCGACGTCAAGGGCCAGGCGGCCGACGCCGACTACAGCCTGCAGCGCGCGGTGGGCCTGGTCGCGGACCTCAAACCCACCCGCCATCGCTGACCCGGACGCCCCGGGCGCACAGACAGATCACCCCGGTGACGAGGTACGTCACCGGGGTGAGATCTGCACGCGGCCCGTGGGCCGAGCGATCAGCTCAGAGCTTGTTGACCGCGATCGCCATCGCGGACTTCTTGTTGGCGGCCTGGTTCGAGTGGATGACACCCTTGCTGGCGGCCTTGTCGAGCTTGCGCCCGGTCGTGACGAGCAGTTCCGACGCCTTGTCCTTCTCGCCTGCGGCGACGGCCTCGCGGAAGTTGCGGATGGCCGTGCGGAGCGAGGACTTGACCGACTGGTTGCGCTGACGCGCGATCTCGTTGGTCTTGTTCCGCTTCATCTGCGACTTGATGTTTGCCACGCCTGGGTACCTCTTTGCTCGGTTGTGCACGACCCCGAGGGCCCCGCATTGATCTGTGGGAAAAGTGTTGCCGGCGCTCGCTCGATGGTCGAGTTCGCACCTGCTCGCGAGTTGATCGACTATCACCGAAAAACCGTCACGAGCACCAGCGATGGATATTACCCCACGGCGTGAACCGGCCCAAATCGTCGCGGTCCCGTCCAGGTGGTCCCGGGTTGCGATCAGCGCGGACGCGGATGCGGACATGCTCCGATACAGTCTGTCGCATATGAACGTCGTCACCTCGACCGCCCACTGCGCGAGCGCCCCAGCGCTCGATCGCCGCTGATGGCGACAGCCAGGCCCCGGATCTTCGTCCACGTCGGGTTGCCGAAGACGGGGACCACCTATCTGCAGGACCGCCTGTGGCGTAACCGCGACATCGCGATGCGGACCAGCGGTCTGCTCTATCCGGGCACGACCATGCAGGACCACTTCCACGCCGCGGTGCATCTGCAGCCCGACCGCTACCTCGACTGGGTCGATCCCGCGCACAGCGGCGTGTGGCCCGCTCTCGTGGAGCAGATGCGCTCCTGGCCGGGCACCTCGGTCGTCTCGCACGAGCTGTTCTCCACCGCGACCGACGAGCAGGCCGCGTCGGTGATGGCCGACCTCGAGTTCGCCGACGTGCACGTCGTGGTGACGGTGCGCGACCTGGCCCGCCAGATCCCGTCGGTGTGGCAGGAGAACATCAAGAACCAGCACCGCTCCACCCTCGACGGGTTCGTCGACTCGCTGCGCACCCGTCCGCCCGCCGAGCAGGAACCGTTCTGGGAGTTCCAGGATCACGGTCGGATCCTGCGGACGTGGGGCGCCCATCTACCCCCGGGAAACGTCCATCTCGTGACCGTGCCGCGGGCCGGTGGGGGATCGGACCCGACGTCGCTGTGGGACCGCTTCGTCGGTCTCCTCGACGCGGACGGCGACGCGCTCGACCGCCCGGTGCCGCCGAGCAACGCCGCGCTGTCGCCGGCCCAGGTCGAGTTGCTGCGACGGCTCAACGAGCACCTGCAGCCCGATCGCATCGAATGGGCCCGCTACGAGACGGCGGTCAAGAGGATCCTCATCGGCTCGGTGTTGTTCGGCGCGCCGGTTCGGGCGGGACGGTCGTTGTCACCGGAGCAGTCGGAGTGGGCCGCGGCGCAGTCGGATTCGATGATCGCCGACATCGAGGCGTCCGGATGGGACGTCGTCGGCGACATCGAGGACCTGCGGGTGGCGCGGGTGGCGGCCGCCGGAACCGGCGAACCGAGCACCGACGAGACCCTCGACGTCGCGGTGTCCGCGCTCGCCGAGGTGCTCGCGACGATGCCGCTGCCCACCGACCGTCCACGCGTCACCACCCGCGCCAAAGCGGTGCTGCGCGGTGCCGCCCGCCCGCTCCTCGGCGTTCGGGCCGCTCGCCGCGCCCGCCGTCGGCCCTGACGATCACCGCGCTCACCTGCGTCTGACCGACGCGATCGTCGACAACCACATGCCGAGTCGGCCCATGTGGGGCAACATGGTTGGTTATGAGCCCCGGAACCTCCTCCGAGAACACCGACACCCGGTCCTCGGACAATCGAACGCGTCCTGCCAAGTCGTCGTCTGGCGGCGCCAAGAAGGCCACCCCGGCCGCGAAGGCCGGGAAGGTCGCGGCCCCCGATCGCAAGCCGAGTGCCGCACCCGCCGCCCGCCGGACCGTGGGGGCCAAGAGCGCACGGTCGACGGCCAGATCCTCCGACGCCCCCACGAAAGCCGCCCCGGCGAAAAAGGCGGCCTCGACCAAGGGGACGAACGGCGCCACCGGGATCTTCTCGGGCTACGCCAAGGGCCCCTACGCCGAGGCCTTCGACGAGATGTTCGACGGCAACAGCGAGGTGCGCGCGCCGTACCGCGGGATCCACAAGGCGTTGGCGCCGTCGGACCGGGCTGATCTGAACACCCGCGTGGATGCGCTGGGCCGCGCGTTCATCGACCAGGGCATCACCTTCTCGCACTCCGGGCAGGAGCGTCCCTTCCCGTTGGACGTTGTGCCCCGGGTCATCTCGGCGAGTGAGTGGGCCAAACTCGAGCGAGGTATCACCCAACGCGTGAAGGCGCTGGAGATGTTCCTCGACGACATCTACGGCGAGCAGGAGATCCTTCGCGACGGGGTCGTCCCCAAACGATTGATCACCTCGTGCGAGCACTTCCACCGGCAGGCGATCGGGATCAAGCCGCCCAACGGGGTTCGTATCCACGTCGCGGGCATCGACCTGATCCGCGACGAGCACGGCGATTTCCGCGTCCTCGAGGACAACCTGCGGTCGCCGTCGGGTGTCTCGTACGTGATGGAGAACCGTCGCACGATGGCGCGTGTGTTCCCCGACCTGTTCTCCAGCCACCGGGTCCGTGCGGTCGCCGACTACTCCAGTCAGTTGCTCAAGGCGCTCCGTGCCTCCGCCGCGTTCAACGAGGCCGACCCGAATGTCGTTGTGCTGACACCAGGTGTCGCCAACTCCGCATACTTCGAGCACTCGCTGCTCGCGCGGCAGATGGGTGTCGAGCTCGTCGAGGGCCGCGACCTGTTCTGCCGCGACAACGTCGTCTACATGCGCACCACCGAGGGTGAGCAGCGCGTCGACGTGATCTACCGACGCATCGATGACGACTTCCTCGACCCGATGCAGTTCCGTCCCGACTCGATGCTGGGGGTGGCCGGCCTGCTCAACGCCGCACGTGCGGGCAACGTCGTCATCTCCAGCGCCGTGGGCAACGGCGTCGGCGACGACAAGCTCGTCTACACCTACGTGCCGGAGATCATCCAGTACTACCTCGGCGAGAAGCCGAGCCTGGGCAACGTCGACACCCTGCGGTGCTGGCTCGACGACGAGCGCGAGGAGGTCCTCGACCGCATCGACGAGCTGGTCGTCAAACCCGTTGAGGGATCCGGTGGTTACGGCATCGTGTTCGGACCCGACGCCACCTCCGAGGAGCTCGACACCCTCGCCCGCAAGGTGCGCAACGACCCCCGCGGATGGATCGCGCAGCCGGTGGTCCAGCTGTCCACGGTGCCGACCAAGATCGGCGACAAGCTCCAGCCGCGCCACGTCGACCTACGGCCGTTCGCCGTCAACGACGGCGAGTCGGTGTGGGTGCTGCCCGGTGGTCTCACCCGGGTCGCGCTGCCGGAGGGGTCGCTGGTGGTCAACTCCAGCCAGGGTGGCGGTTCCAAGGACACCTGGGTGCTGGCGTCGCGCTCGTCGGAGTCCGAACGCGAGCTCGGCGGTGAGGAGTTGGTGAGCGGCAAGGACCTGCCGCCGTCCCAGCAGACCGAGCAGGGGCCCGAGGCCACCGCCCACCAGCAGAAAGAGCAGCAGCAACAGCAGCAGCAGGCTCGATCCGACATGCAGTTCCAGTCTCAGGAGGGCACCGAATGATGTTGGCGCGTAACGCCGAGTCGCTGTACTGGATCGGCAGGTACGTCGAGCGGGCCGACGACACCGCCCGGATCCTCGACGTCGCGGTGCACCAGCTGCTCGAGGACGCCACCGTCGACCCCGACCGCACCTGTCGGCTGGTCCTGCAGGTGTTGGGCATGGAGCCGCCCGCCGACGTCGACAAGCTCGACGTCTGGTCGCTGACCGAACGCGTGGCCTACGACAAGAAGGGCCACGGATCGATCGTCGACTGCATCGGCGCCGGCCGTGAGAACGCCCGTGGCGCACGGGAGGTCACGTCCAGCGAGATGTGGGAATGCCTCAACACCACCTACAACGGACTCACCGAGGCCGAGCGGGCCGCTCGCAAACTGGGTCCCTACGAGTTCCTCTCCTACGTGAAGAACCGGGCGGCGATGTTCGCCGGACTCGCCGACGCCACCCTCAGTCGCGACGACGGTTACCGGTTCCTGCTGCTCGGCCGATCCATCGAGCGCGTGGACATGACCATCCGGATGCTGTTGTCGCGTGCCGGGGACCGGTCGGGATCACCCGCCTGGGTCACCGTCCTGCGATCGGCCGGAGCGCACGACACCTATCTACGCACCTACCGCGGCGCGCTGGACGCCAGCCGCGTGGTCGAGTTCATGCTGCTCGACCGGCTGTTCCCGCGGTCGGTGTTTCACGCGATCACCCTCGCCGAGGAATCGCTGATGGAGCTCGACAACCGCCCCAACAGCCGCGTCGGCGCACGCGCCGAGGCGCAGCGCCTCCTGGGTCGCGCGCGCAGCTCGCTGGAGTTCATGCAGCCCGGTCTGCTGCTCGACGATCTGCAGGACCGGTTGTTGGCCCTGCAGGAGACCTGCCGGGATCTGAACGAGGCTGTGACACTGCAGTATTTCCACGTCACTCCGTATGTGGCATGGGCGGACGTCCGGGCGAGCTCCGCCGAGGACCACTTCATCGAGGAGAGTGAACTGTGAGCTGGCGCCTGCGGGTCGTGCATTCCACCGGATTCGCCTACAACGCACCGGTCACCTCGTCGTACAACGAGGCGCGTCTGACGCCGCGCAGCGACAACCGGCAGAACGTGATCGTCAACCGCGTCGAGACGGTGCCCGCGACGCGTTCGTACCGCTACACCGACTACTGGGGCACCGCGGTCACCGCCTTCGATCTCCATGCGCCCCATGAGGAGCTGGAGGTGTCGGGTTCGTCGGTGGTCGAGACCGAGGCGGGTAATCGGCCGACCGAGTCCGAGCAGACCGACTGGGACGACCTCAAGACCGAGTACGTGATCGACCGGTTCGACGAGGTCCTCGGCAAGACCGACTACGTGCCCCGTAACCGGCAACTCGCGGCGACGGCCCGCAAGCTGTCCAAGGGCCTGGACCCGAGCGCCGCGGTCGTGGCGATCTGCAGCTGGGTGCACTCGGAGATGCAGTACGTGCCCGGCACCACCGGCGTGCACACCAGTGCCGTCGACGCGTGGAGCGAACGCAAGGGCGTGTGCCAGGACTACGCGCATCTCACGTTGCTGATGCTGCGCAGCCTCGGGATCCCGGCCCGGTACGTCTCGGGGTATCTGCACCCGAGCCGCGACGCCGCCATCGACCAGGTCGTCGAGGGTCAGAGCCATGCCTGGATCGAGGCCTGGACCGGCACGTGGTGGGGATACGACCCCACCAACGACGTGCCGATCAACGAGCAGCACGTGTCGGTCGGCATCGGTCGCGACTATTCCGACGTCCCTCCGCTGAAGGGCATCTACACCGGCGGCGGGGCAACCGATCTCGACGTGGTCGTGGAGATCACCCGCCTGGCCTAGGCGTCCGTCTCGCGCAGGGTCGGGATCACTCCCGGCCCTGCGATACCCAGTTCGGGTCACCCGACCGCGCACCGGACACGAGGTCGGCGGCAGCGTCGAGTCGCGTGATCTGTGCGTCGGTCAACGACAACGACAGCGCGCCGAGGTTCTCGGTGATGCGGGCGGGGTTGCGCGTGCCCGGGATCGGGACGGAAGGGATACCCATGGTGGTCGCCCTGGCCAGCAACCAGGCCAGGCTGACCTGCGCCGGGGTGGCGTCGAGCTCGGCGGCCACGCCACGCACCACATCGACCACGGCGGCGTTGGCGTCGAGGTTCGCGCCCGCGAAGCGCGGGATCTTGTTGCGGAAGTCGTTGTCGGACAGGGTTGCCACCGTCCCGGTGAGGAAGCCGCGACCCAGCGGGGAGTAGGGCACGAAGCCGACGCCGTGTGCGACGGCCGCGGGGACCACGCTGCTCTCCACGTCGCGCGACCACAGGGACCACTCGCTCTGCACCGCGGCGATCGGGTGCACGGCACTCGCGGCGGCGATCTCGTCCGCGGTCACCTCGGACAGGCCCAGATGGCGAACCTTGCCCGCGGCGACGAGTTCGGCCATCGCGCCGACGGTCTCCTCGATCGGCACCGACACATCGCGACGGTGCATGTAGTACAGATCGATCGTGTCGACACCGAGTCGCGCCAGGCTCTCGTCGCAGCACGCGAGCACGTAGTCGTGCCCGCCACGGGCGGTCGGACGCGATTCTCCCGAGATCGAGAGCCCGACGATGCCGAATTTGGTTGCGAGCGTGACCTCGTCGCGTCGATCACGGAGGACCTCGCCGACAAGTCGCTCGTTCTCGCCGTCGGCGTAGACGTTGGCGGTGTCGATGAACGTCATGCCCTGATCGATGGCGCTGTGCAGGGCCGCGAGACCCTGGTCGTGCGACACCGATCCGTAGACCTGTGCGACCGCCATGGCGCCGAATCCCAGTGGGCTGACGGTGAGTCCGTCACCCAGGGGTGTCTGTCGCGTCATCTCATGAGCCTCTCTGTGCGGAACGGTCGGCGGCGGTGCATTCGCCGCCGGATTCGATCAGGCCGGTGTAATGCCTGATCTTGTTCTCGAGTGCGTCGCTGGTCTCGTCGATCAGTCTGCGCCGCTCGGCGATTCGCGCCCGGTGCGCGAGCAGGATCGCCAGACGTTCCGGGTGGGTGTCGGGCCCGCCCTCGATCAGCTGGGCGAATCGGCGCATGTCGGCCACGGGCAGCCCGGTCTCGCGCAGCCGCACGAGCAGGGTTATCGCACCGATGTAGCGGTCGGTGTAGCGCCGACGCCGATCGCCGCCGCGAGGGATCGGCGGCACCATGCCCTCGCGCTCGTACCAGCGCAACGTGTCGGGCGTCAGACCGGTGATGGTCGAGACCTCGGCGATGCCGTAGGTGCGCTCGTCGTCGGAGCCGCCGACGAGCAGCGGATCGGTGGTTGTGGTCACCGACCCAGCGTAGGAGCTGGAGTGCACTCCAACGCAAGGGTCGCCGAGACAGCGAGTGTTGTCAGCTCCAGCCGTACTCGCGGCGCAGACGGTCCGCGACCGCGTCGAAGCGGGAACGGTCGAGGATCGCGCCCTCGCGTCGGATGCCCTGTTCGGGGACGTCGAGGACACGGTCGAGTCGGATGTAGCTGACCTTGTGGGCCGATCCGGAGCCGCCGCCGTCCCAGTTGCCGGTGCCGATCTCGAGCCAGTTCGGGTCGTCGGCGCGATGCCCCTGGCTCGACAGCATCAGGCCGAGCAGCGTGGACCCGTCGCGCCCGACGACCAGCACCGGACGGTCCTTGCCCTGCGAGGCGTCCTCCTCGAAGGCCACCCACGTCCAGACGATCTCGCCGGGGTCGGCGGCCCCGTCGAGTGCGGGGCTGTACTCGATGCGGCGCGCGCGGTCGGCCGTCGGACGATCGGTGTCGGCGACCGGGCGTCCCTGCGGCCCCGGGGCGGCGGTGGGTGTCGCGGCCCCGCCGTTCATCCGGGCGGTGATCGCGGCCTTGCCCTTGTCGAGAGCGCCCGAGCGCTGTAGTTCGCGGTAGATGCGCGGCCCGTGCTGACGTGCCAGTCGGAGTGCCACGGAGGTCCAGTTCGCCATGGAGACGAATCTAATCGGTCCGACGACCCACGAGATGCGACAGCACGGCCTCGGCGGTCAGTTCGGCGGTGGGCTTGCGATCGGGACGCAGATCATGCCCGGTCCCGGTGATCTCCACCACAGTCGTCGGTGCCGGGATCAGGGCGACGGCGGCGGCGAGTTCGTCCGTGGTCGCGAACGGATCCGACGGACCGTGCACGACCACGACCGGCCGGGTGATGCGGGGGAGGTGCTCGACGCGCAGACGGTCGGGCTTGCCCGGCGGGTGCAGCGGATACGACGTCAGCAGCAACCCGTCGGCCACCGAGGCGTCGTCGGCGACGACCATCGACGCCTGTCTGCCGCCGTAGGAGTGGCCCCCGACGATCAGCGGACCGGTTCCCATCGCCCGCAGCAGGACGCAGGCCCGCGCGATGCCGTCCCGGTCACGCGCCGATCCGGACGGGCTGGGCGGCCCCTTGGGGCGTTTCTGTCGGTACGGGAGATCGATCCGCGCGACCAGGACCCCGCGGGCGCTCAGCGTGTCCCCGAGTTGGCGGAGCAGCAGCCCGTCGTGGTTGCCACCCGCACCGTGGGTGAGCACCGCGGTCGCGATCGGTGTGCGGGCGGGACGATGCAGCACACCGACGATTCCGTCGCCGGCGAGCGGTTCGGTCGCCCCGGGATTCGTCGGACTGTCCTGCGTGGCCACAGCGCCCACGGTAGCTGCGACAACCGCCCGGAGCGCGTGACGTGCGAAACTGGCGGTTACGCGTCATACCTCCAGAGGAGTGAGTTCGATTCCCAGCTTTGCCGACACCACCTTCACCGATCCCGAACGGATCCGGAACTTCTGCATCATCGCCCACATCGACCACGGCAAGTCGACGCTGGCCGATCGCATGCTGCAGCTCACCGGTGTCGTCGAGGCGCGGCAGATGCGGGCGCAGTACCTCGACCGGATGGACATCGAGCGTGAGCGCGGCATCACCATCAAGGCGCAGAACGTGCGACTGCCGTGGCAGGTCACAACCGACGGCGTGAGCACCGACTACGTCATGCACCTCATCGACACCCCCGGACACGTCGACTTCACCTACGAGGTCTCGCGCGCCCTGGAGGCCTGCGAGGGAGCGGTGCTGCTGGTCGATGCGGCCCAGGGCATCGAGGCCCAGACCCTGGCCAACCTGTACCTGGCCATGGACAAGGACCTCACGATCATCCCGGTCCTCAACAAGATCGACCTGCCCGCCGCCGATCCCGACCGGTACGCCGCGGAGATCGCGCACATCATCGGCTGCGACCCCGACGACATCCTGCGCGTCTCGGGCAAGACCGGCGCGGGCGTCACCGAACTGCTCGACGAGATCGTGAAGCTGATCCCCGCCCCGGTCGGCGACGCCGACGGTCCGACACGGGCGATGATCTTCGACTCGGTCTACGACACCTACCGCGGCGTGGTCACCTACGTCCGCGTGGTCGACGGGCGTCTCGAGCCGCGGGTGAAGGTCGAGATGATGTCGACCGGGAGCACGCACGAATGCCTCGAGGTGGGGATCGTCTCGCCCGAGCCGAAGGCGTCGAAGGGCCTCGGGGTCGGCGAGGTCGGCTACCTCATCACCGGCGTCAAGGACGTCCGGCAGTCGAAGGTCGGCGACACGATCACGACTGCACGCAACGGCGCGACCGACGCGCTGACCGGATACCGCGAGCCCCGCCCGATGGTCTACTCCGGGCTGTACCCGGTCGACGGGTCGGACTACCCCGATCTGCGCGACGCGTTGGAGAAGTTGCAGCTCAACGATGCGGCGCTGACCTGGGAGCCCGAGACCTCGGTGGCGCTCGGGTTCGGATTCCGTTGCGGCTTCCTGGGTTTGCTGCACATGGAGATCACACGTGAGCGGCTCGAGCGGGAGTTCGACCTGGACCTGATCTCGACTGCGCCGAACGTCGTGTACCGACTCGTCGGGGAGGACGGTGCGGACATGACGGTGACCAACCCGTCGGACTGGCCGGACGGCAAGGCCCAGGCCATCTTCGAACCGATCGTGAAGACGACGGTGATCGCGCCGAGCGAGTTCGTCGGCACGATCATGGAGCTGTGCCAGTCCCGCCGCGGCGAACTCGGTGGCATGGACTACCTCTCGGAGACCCGCGTCGAGTTGCGCTACACGATGCCGATGGCCGAGATCATCTTCGACTTCTTCGACGCGCTGAAGTCCCGCACCCGCGGGTACGCCAGCCTCGACTACGAAGAGGCGGGCGAACAGGAATCGGCCCTGGTGAAGGTCGACATCCTGTTGCAGGGTGAGGCCGTCGACGCGTTCAGTGCGATCGTGCACAAGGACGGCGCGTTCGCCTACGGCAACAAGATGACGCTCAAGCTCAAGGAGCTCATCCCGCGCCAGCAGTTCGAGGTGCCGATCCAGGCCGCCGTGGGGTCGAAGATCATCGCGCGCGAGAACATCCGGGCGATCCGCAAGGACGTTCTCGCCAAGTGCTACGGCGGCGACATCAGCCGTAAGCGCAAGCTGCTCGAGAAGCAGAAGGAGGGCAAGAAGCGGATGAAGACCATCGGACGGGTCGAGGTCCCGCAGGAGGCCTTCGTCGCGGCGCTGTCGTCGGATGCGGGCAACGACAAGCCCAAGGGCAAATAGCACCGCGGCACTACCATCGTGGGCATGCCGACCAACCCGGTGCTCGCGCCGAGCCCCCACATCCACGGACTGCCCGATTTCCCGTCCATCTCCGACGACGACTTCGTGCCCGCGTTCGACATCGCGATGGCCGACCACCTGCGCGAGGTGGAGGCCATCGCGGCCGACACCCGGCCGCCGACGTTCGCCAACACCATCGAGGCGTTGGAGCAGACCGGTCGGGGCCTCGCGCAGGCGGCGGGGGTGTTCTTCAATCTCGTGGGCCCGGACACCAATCCGGTCCGCAACGCCATCGCGCAGGAGCTCGCCCCGCGGCTGACCGAACACGGGAACACCATCGCGTTGCACGGGGCCCTGTTCGCTCGCATCGACACGCTGTACCGCACACGTGACTCCCTCGGCCTCGACGAGCCGTCACTGCGCCTGCTGGAGCGGCGTTTTCGCGATGCCGTACGTGCCGGCGCCGCCCTCGACGACGACGGGCAGCGACAGATGCGGGAGATCTCCGCGCGGCTGTCGACGTTGACGACGACCTTCTCGCAGTACGTGCTCGACGACAGCAACGCGAGCGCGGTGCTCGTCGACGACGCGGCCGCCCTCGACGGACTGTCGGCGTCGGCCATCTCGGCGGCGGCCGACGCGGCGACCGAGGCGGGCCACGACGGGAAGTATCTGCTGCCCCTCGACCTGCCCACGAGCCAGTCGGCCCTGGCCTCGTTGACCGATCCGGAGACCCGCAGGCGGGTGTTCGAGGCGTCGGTGAACCGGTGCTCGCGCGGCAACGAATTCGACACCCGCGCCATGGTCCTGGAGATCACCGCACTGCGCGCACGCAGCGCCCGTCTGCTCGGATACCGCAACCACGCCGAGTTCGTCATCGCCGAGCAGACCGCCCCGGACGCCGACGCGGTGCAGTCGTTCCTGTCCGAACTCGTCGCCGCCGCGATGCGCGCCGGGGGACGTGAACTGACCCGGCTGCACGGATCGGGCTCCGACCCGATCGCGCCGTCGGACATCACCCACCGGCTCGCGGTCGAACAGCGGGAGAACTCGGCGGTCTCGCTCGACGACTTCGGTGACTACTGCGAACTCGACCGCGTCCTGACCGACGGGGTGTTCGCCGCGGCGCGGCAACTCTACGGGCTGCGGATGGTCGAACGTCCGGAGCTGCCGACCTACCACCCTGATGTGCGTACGTGGGAGGTGTTCGACGCCGACGGGGTGTCGGTGGGCCTGTTCCTCGGCGACTTCTTCGCGCGGCCCAGCAAGCGGGGCGGAGCGTGGATGAACAACATCGTCGACCAGTCGCAGCTCCTGGTCGCCCATCCGATCGTCGTCAACGTGCTCAATCTGACCAAGCCGCAACCCGGTTCGCCGTGCCTGCTCTCGTTCGACCAGCTCACCACGCTGTTCCACGAGTTCGGTCACGCGCTGCACGGACTGCTCTCGGCGGTCCGCTACCCGTCGCAGTCGGGCACCAACGTCCCGCGTGACTTCGTCGAGTTCCCCTCGCAGGTCAACGAGATGTGGGCGCTGCACCCGACCGTTCTGTCCGGGTACGCCCGGCACCACGAGACCGGTGCGCCCATACCGTCCGAACTCGCCGAGGCCGCCCGCGAGGCCACCTCGGTCGAATCCGCGCACAGCACCATCGAATACCTGGCCGCGGCGGTCCTCGACCTAGAGTGGCACCGGATCACCGCCGACGACGAGATCACCGATGTGGAGGCCTTCGAGGCGCGGGCGCTCGCGTCGGCAGGTGTCGCCAGCGACCTCATCCCACCGCGCTATCGCAGCGCCTACTTCAACCACATCTTCGGCGGCGGGTACTCGGCCGGCTACTACTCCTACATCTGGTCGGAGGTGCTCGACGCGGAGACCGAGCAGTGGTTCCTCGCCAACGGTGGTCTCACCCGCGCCAACGGGCAACGGTTCGCCGACACCACCCTCTCCCGCGGCGACAGCGTGGATCCCATTGCCGCGCACGCCGAACTCATCGGGCGGAGCGCGGAGATCGAGCCGCTGCTGGCGCGCAAGGGGCTGGTCGCCGCGGTCGGCTGAGCCGCTCCGACACGGTCGGTGTACGCCGGTCGCGTGCGGTTGGGCAGGATGTTCGGGGTGACCACCCCCGCCCGCGCCGACCTGTCCCGCTACGCGCTCATCAGCATCGTCGCGTCCGTCGTCGTCATCACGCTGAAGATCATCGCCTGGCGGGTGTCGGGGTCGGTGGGCCTGCTCTCCGACGCGGCCGAGTCGATGGTCAACGTCGTCGCGGCCGTGGGCGCCTTCATCGCGCTTCGGGTCGCCGCACGCCCGGCCGACGACGACCACAACTTCGGTCACACCAAGGCCGAGTACTTCTCGGCGGTGTTCGAGGGTGTGATGATCGTGATCGCGGCGGGCATCATCATCGTGGCCGCAACCGAACGGCTGCTCAATCCGTCCGAACTCGATTCCGTCGGTCTGGGATTGGTGATCTCGCTGGTCGCCACCGCCATCAACGGCGGCGTCGGGGTACTGCTGTTGCGGATCGGCCGTCGGCACCGGTCACTGTCTCTCGAGGCCGACGGCAAGCACCTGCTCACCGACGTCTGGACCACGGCGGGCGTCGTGGTCGGTGTGCTGCTGGTCGCGCTCACCGGCTGGCTGCTGCTGGACCCGCTGATCGCGATCGCCGTCGCGGTCAACATCCTCGTCGTCGGCGGACGGCTGGTGTGGGAGTCCGGCGCGGGCCTGATGGACACGGCACTGCCCGACGAGGACCGTGGCCGGGTCGACGCGGTACTCGAGCGATACCGCAGCTCCGACATCGACTTCCACGACGTGCGCACGCGCGAGTCGGGTCACGAGCGGTTCCTGCAACTGCACATGCTCGTACCCGGCGAGTGGAGTGTCCAACGTGGCCACGATCTCGTCGAGCAGGTCGAGACCGACCTCGTCGGGTCGCTGGACCATCTGCACGTGACCATCCACCTCGAACCCATCGGTGACCCGGCCGCCTACGAGTCCTGGCGCCTGGACTGAACCGACCGCAGCACCCCCCGCCGCGGCGCGGGATCAGTGGTTGGCGGGCACGAAAGTGCTGTGCGCGCCGGCCTCCTCGGCACGGATCACGTGCATGACGGCGTTGATCAACGCAAGGTGCGTGAACGCCTGCGGGAAGTTTCCGAGGTGGCGACCGGTCTTGGCGTCGATCTCCTCGGCGTAGAGCTTGAGCGGGCTGGAGTAGTTGAGCAGTCGCTCGCACAGCTGCTTCGCGCGAGCCAGCTCACCGATCTCGACGAGCGCGGACACCAACCAGAACGAGCAGATCGTGAACGTGCCCTCCTCGCCGGACAGGCCGTCGTCGGTCTCCTCGACCCGGTAACGCAGGACCAGGCCGTTCTCCGTCAGGTCGTCGGCGATCGCGAGGACCGTGTTGCGCACCCGCTCGTCGTCGGACGGCAGGAAGCGCAGCAGTGGGACCAGCAGGAGTGACGCGTCGAGCGCATCGCTGCCGTATCGCTGGGTGAACACGCCTTTCTCGTTCACACCGTGCTCGAGGACGTCGGCCTTGATCTCGTCGGCGATACCCGCCCACGTCTTGGCGTACGACTTCTCTCCGTGCATGGTGGCGAGCTTCGAACCTCGGTCCAGGGCGATCCAGCACATGACCTTCGACGAGGTGAAGTGCTGCGGTTCACCGCGCACCTCCCAGATACCGCGGTCGGGTTTCTTCCAGTGCTTGATCGCCTCCTCGACCTGAGCCTTGAGCACCGGCCAGAGGGTCTCGGGGATCGTGTCGTTGGACTTCATGTTCAGGTACACCGAGTCGAGCATGGTGCCCCAGATGTCGTGCTGCGCCTGGTTGTACGCGCCGTTGCCGATGCGGACCGGGCGCGCGCCGTCGTAGCCCGAGAGGTGGTGCAGCTCCTCCTCGTCGAGGGTGCGTTCGCCACCGACGCCGTACATGACCTGCAGCGGATGGTGCTCGCCGTTGGTCACACCCGACACGTCGGCGATGAACGAGAAGAAATCGTCGGCCTCCCGGTCGAGGCCGAGGGTGTAGAGACCCCACAGCGCGAAGGTCGAGTCACGCACCCAGGCATAGCGGTAGTCCCAGTTGCGTTCTCCGCCCGGCGTCTCGGGCAGCGAGGTGGTCGCCGCGGCCAGCAGTGCGCCGGTGGGGGAGTAGGTCAGGCCCTTGAGGGTGAGCGCGCTGCGCTGCAGGTGCCCGCGCCACGGGTGGTCGGGGAACGACCCGACGTTGATCCACTGACGCCAGGATTCCGACGTCGACCACATCTTCTGCGCCGCCTCCTCCCAGTTCTGCGGAGCCGGCTGCGATGACCAGCTCAACGCGATGAAACGGTCGTCGCCCTCGGTCAGCCGTGACCGGGCGCGCGCCTCACGTCCCTCGAGCCCCAGCTTGAAGTTCGTCGTCAGCTTGAGCGTGGGCACCGGATGCGTCGTGTCGGTCGCGGTCGCGATCGCCTCGGAGTACGCGGGGCCGGAGTACTCCCAGGTGGTGGAACCGCGGTGGTAGTCGAAAGCCGGTTCGCAGCTCATCGCGACCTCGACGGTGCCGCTGACGCACTTCACGGTGCGCAGCAGGATGTGCTCGGCGTCCCAGTCGGTCGGGGTGCGCCGGTGGGTGCGCGAGCGGGTCTCGATGTCGTGCCACGGCCCCATGACCAGCGCGTCGCGGACGACGATCCATCCGGTGTCGGTCTGCCAGGTGGTCTCCACCATCAGACTGCCCGGCAGGTAGCGGCGGTCGACCGGCACGTTGACGCCGTAGGGCGCGAGCTTGAAATGCCCGGCGGATCGATCGAGGATCGCCCCGAAGATGCTCGGGGAGTCCGGACGCGGGACACACATCCACTCGACCGCGCCGTTGCGGGCGATCAGACAGTTGGTCTCGCAGTCGGAGAGGAAGGCGTAGTCGTCGATCGGGGGAAACGCGTTCCGGGTGGCCGTGGCCGGTGTGAACGCGCTGACGTCGGGATCGAACGAGCCGGCGTGGGCTCCGCCGGCGGCGAACGCCGTGGCGACGCCGTCCGCTGAGGGGGTTGTCATCGGTCCATCATGGGTGAGCGGTGCCCTGACGCGCCACACGTACGAGCCGCGCGTGCCGTCGCCGTCCGCAGCCGGGGGCACCGGACGCCCGCCGGTGGGGGCCGACGTTAGATTCACCGTGAATAAAATCGCGCAGGCTAGGCTGTGCGCGTGAACGGATTGCGGACCTGGTGGGACGGTGTGGAGGCGTGGCTCACCGGTTTGTCGTTCCTGCCGCAGTTGCTGGTGTCGCTGGCCGTGGTCATCCCGCTGGCGATCGTGGCCGCAATCGTCCTGAACGCACTGGTCAACGGTGTGTCGAACCTTCTCGACCGGATGCGGCCGACCGATCCCGCGAGCAAGGACCTCTGACATGCCGCGCTCCCGCGTCACCATCGCTCTGATCGCGCTGCTCATCCTCGTGCTCGTCGCCTGGCTCGCCACCCGTTAGCCCTGCTCAGCAGACCGATCGGGTCACCGGAGGTCGGGTGCTCCCGGTGATAATCTTCGGCCTGTGTTCGAATCCAACGGCTACCAGGTGCGATACCGGTTGTCCCTGATCGCGGTGGAATACCGCTGCGTCGCAGACATTTTCTGTCGCTGACGTACCCGGGGCGCATCCCTGCGCGCCCCCTCGCCCGATCTGACGAAACTCTCGAACGTCCTCCTGCACGCATCAGACCAAGGGGTTGCCCCATGTTCGTCCATCGAGTCCCGGCGTCACGCCGGGTCCCGGCCGCTCGACGACTCCCGTCGTCGACCGCCCGACTGACGAGAGCGGTGGTGGCGATGCTCGTCGTGACGGCCACCGTCGCCGCCTGCGCGGGCGGGTCCACCGACACCCCGGGGGGAGAGAACATCTCCAGCGGTTCGCACCACGTGAACCTCATCGCCTACGCCACGCCCAAGCCCGGCTTCGACAAGGTCATCCCGGCGTTCCGGGAGACCGAGGCGGGCAAGGACATCGGCTTCTCCCAGTCCTACGGGGCCTCCGGTGACCAGTCCCGCAAGGTCGCGCGCCGCGTGCCCGCCGACGTGGTCAACTTCTCCGTCGAGCCCGACATCACCCGGCTCGTCACCGCCGGTGTCGTCGACAAGGACTGGAAGACCCAGCACGCCCCCTACAACAGCACGCCGTTCGGATCGGTTGTGGCGCTGGTGGTCCGGCAGGGCAACCCGAAGAACATCCGCAACTGGGATGACCTGCTCAAGCCCGGTGTCGAGGTCATCACCCCCAACCCCGGCAGCTCGGGTTCGGCGAAGTGGAACCTGCTCGCCCCCTACGCCGCCGAGAGCAATGGCGGCGAGAACCCGAAGGCGGGCCTGTCGTACGTGACCACGCTGCTGCGCGATCACATCCGGGTGAACCCGAAGTCGGGCCGCGAGGCGACCACGACCTTCGAACAGGGCCAGGGTGACGTTCTGATCAGCTATGAGAACGAGGCGATCATGTTGTCGCGCAAGAACAACACCGCACCGCAGTCGCAGCGGGTCGACTACGTGATCCCTCCGACGACGTTCAAGATCGAGAACCCGGTCGCCGTGGTCAACACCAGCGACAACAAGGACGCCGCGAACGCGTTCGTCGACTATCTCTTCACCGATGAGGGACAGCGGATCTGGGCCGAGCAGGGCTTCCGGCCGGTCAAGCCCGACGTCATCGCGGCGACGAAGAACCTGTTCCCCGGGACCATCGACAAACTGTGGACGATCTCCGACCTCGGCGAGGTGCTGGGGAAGGGGACCGCGGCCAAGAACAAGGGTAAGGACCTCACCGGCTGGAAGGCCGTTGACTCCGCGCTCTTCGGGACCAAGGGCGCGATCAGCAAGATCTACGACGCAGGAGGCAAGTCATGACGTCGGTGCAGGTCGAACCGGGCTCCGCCGCACCACCACCGCTCGAGCCCGATCACAAGCGGTTTGCAGGAGGGCGCCGGATCGTCGGCGGCGGACCGTTGGGCATCGGGGTGGCCGGCCTCTGGCTCACCGTCATCGTGCTGCTGCCGTTGGCCGCCATCACGGCGAAGTCGTTCGAGGGCGGCTGGAGCGGTTTTGTCGATGCGATCACCGCCGACAACGCGGTCGGGGCCATCCGGACCACGGTGTCGGTGTCGGTGGTCGTGGCGCTGGTGAACGTGGTCATGGGCACACTCGTGGCGTGGGTCCTCGTCCGGGACGAGTTCCCGGGCAAGCGGATCGTCAACGCGCTCATCGACCTGCCGTTCGCGTTGCCGACGATCGTGGCGAGCCTCGTGCTGCTCTCGCTCTACGGGCCGAACAGCCCGATCGACATCGAGCTCAACGCGACGAAACCCGCGCTGGTGATCGCACTGGCCTTCGTGACGCTGCCGTTCGTGGTGCGTCAGGTGCAGCCGGTCCTGATCGAGGTCGACCGTGAGGTCGAGGAGGCGGCGGCATCGCTCGGCGCGTCCAACCTCACCATCTGGTGGCGGATCATCGTGCCGTCGCTCGCGCCGGCGATCCTCACCGGCGCCGGGTTGGCCTTCACCCGCGCCATCGGCGAGTTCGGCTCGGTCGTGCTCATCGGCGGCAACATCCCCGGCGACACCCAGGTCGCATCGCAGTACATCCAGCAGCAACTCGAGGTCGACAAGCCCATCGACGCCTCCGCGGTGTCGGTCGTGTTGCTGCTCATCGCTTTCGTCGTCCTGTTGGTGCTGCGCGTCGTCGGACGCCGCTCGGCCAAGCGTGAGGGGGCGGACTCGTGAAGCTGTCCCCGGCGTCGAAGTACGGTCTGCGCACCGTTGCGCTGCTCTACCTGTTCGTCCTGCTCGTCGTCCCGGTGGCGCTGATCTTCTGGCGCTCCTTCGAACACGGTGTCGGGCAGTTCTGGGACTGGATCACGACGCCGGCGGCGATCTCGGCGC
The DNA here is from genome assembly GCF_014635305.1 of Williamsia phyllosphaerae. NCBI lineage: Bacteria > Bacillati > Actinomycetota > Actinomycetes > Mycobacteriales > Nocardiaceae > Williamsia > Williamsia phyllosphaerae. Next base: position 2,653,749 of record NZ_BMCS01000001.1, read on the forward strand.
TGCAGCTGAGCCTCCTCATCGTCGTCATCGTGGTGCCGCTCAATGTCGTCTTCGGTGTCGCGACGGCGATCGCGTTGGTGCGCGGCCGGTTCCGTGGCCGCGGCATCGTGCAGGCGATCATCGACCTGCCGTTCGCCGTCTCGCCGGTCGTGGTCGGTGTGTCACTGATCCTGCTGTGGGGCTACGGCGGGTGGTTCGGTGGCATCGAGAGCCTCGGTTTCCGGGTGATCTTCGGGCTGCCGGGCATGGTCCTCGCGACCATCTTCGTCACCCTGCCGTTCGTCGTCCGCGAGGTGGAGCCGGTGCTCCGGGAGATCGGGACCGAGCAGGAAGAGGCCGCGGCCACCCTGGGTGCGGGCGGTTGGCAGACCTTCCGACGCATCACCCTGCCGGCGATCCGCTGGGGCCTGACCTACGGCGTGGTGCTCACGGTGGCGCGCAGTCTCGGCGAGTACGGCGCGGTCATCATCGTCTCGTCCGGGTTCCCCGGCATCTCGCAGACCCTGACGCTGTTGGTGTCGTCGCGCTACACCGACGACTACAACGAGTTCGGCGCCTACGCGGCGGCGACCCTGCTGATGTTCATCGCCCTGCTCGTGCTGCTCGCGATGACGCTGATCGAACGACGCGGTGCGGTGGGTCGGGTCACCCGCAGCGTCCGTCGCACGAGCGACGACACCCCCGACCCGACCGCCGAGACCCTTCCGATCGACACCACAGCCGGTGACAAGGAGTACGCACGATGACGATTTCTGTTTCCGGTGCCAACAAGCGCTACGGCGACTTCGCGGCCCTCGACGACGTGTCGCTGGAGATCCCGTCCGGGTCGCTGACGGCGCTGCTCGGCCCGTCGGGTTCGGGCAAGTCGACGTTGCTGCGTTCGATCGCCGGGCTCGACCGGCTCGACTCCGGCACCGTCTACATCAACGGGGACGACGTCACGCGGGTGTCGCCGCAGAACCGCGACATCGGGTTCGTCTTCCAGCACTACGCCGCGTTCAAGCACATGACCGTGCGCGAGAACGTCGCGTTCGGCCTCAAGATCCGCAAGCGCCCCAAGGCCGAGGTCGCGAAGAAGGTCGACGAGCTGCTCGAGGTCGTCGGACTGGCCGGGTTCCAGACGCGCTACCCCGCACAGCTGTCGGGCGGACAGCGTCAGCGCATGGCGTTGGCCCGCGCGCTCGCCGTCGACCCGAAGGTGCTGCTGCTCGACGAGCCGTTCGGTGCCCTCGACGCCAAGGTGCGCGAGGATCTGCGCAAGTGGCTGCGGCGCCTGCACGACGAGGTCCACGTGACCACGGTGCTCGTCACCCACGACCAGCAGGAGGCGCTCGACGTCGCCGACCGGATCGCGGTGCTCAACAAGGGGCGCATCGAGCAGGTCGGCAGTCCCGACGACCTGTACGACCGCCCGCAGAACGAGTTCGTGATGTCGTTCCTGGGATCGGTGGCCAAGCTCAACGGATCGTTGGTCCGTCCCCACGACATCCGTGTCGGGCGCACGCCGGACCTGGCGTTGTCCAGCGCCGATCAGGCCAGCGCCGAGACCGGTGTCCTCAAGGCCAGGGTGCACCGGGTGGTGCACCTCGGGTTCGAGGTCCGGGTCGAGTTGTCGAACGCGGCGACCGGCGACGAGTTCCATGCGCAGATCACCCGGGGTGACGCCGAAGCGTTGGCGCTGTCCGAAGGGGACGAGGTCTACGTGCGCGCCACGCGCGTACCCGCCATCGCGAGTGCCGACCTGTAGCGCTCGCAGATGATCGCGACGATCCCGGGGTGCGGTCCGATCGGCGCGGCCACCGCGGAGTCGGGCGCCATGGCGTCCAGCGCGTTCTCCACGCGGTCGGTGAGGGTGCCCGCGGACAGGAAGTACGGGCTGAGCGCGATGCGCCGTGCCCCCGCGGCCCTGAGCCCGTCGATCGCCGATCGCAGGTTGACGCCGCCTGCGCCGAGGCGGGTCGCGAACAGCGGCTGCACGTGCGCGCCGCCGAGCCGGTCGGAGAGTCGTCGTGCGACGGCGTCCAGTTCACCGTCGGACGCCGGATCGCGACTGCCGACCGCGCAGACGATCACGCCGTCGTCGGGGCGGGTCCCGATGTCGGCGAGACGATCCGCGAGCGCGTCGATCAGTCGATCATCGCCGCCGAGCGTCGCCGTCTGGGTGATGACCGTGTCGGGGTCGTCGGCGCGGTGGGCGTCGATGATCGCCGGGAGGTCCACCGTGGCGTGGAACGCGGTGGAGAACAACAGCGGCACGACCACGACGTGCGAACCGGTCGTGGCGCTCAACGCGTCGCCGACCGTGGGCTCGTTCAGGTCCAGGTAGGCCAGCTCGACCGCGACGCCGGGCAACGCGACGTCCACGGCGTGACGGACCCGCTCCGCGGTGACCGCGAAGCGGGGATCACGGCTGCCGTGCGCCGCGAGGACCAGCGTCGGGGTCACACCAGTTCGGACAGGTGCAGCGGCGCGAGTGCGTCACCGACGAGGCCGGCGCCCAGGGTGTTGCCACCCTGCGGATCGATCAGCAGGAAGCTGCCGGACTCGCGGTTGACGAGGTAGTCGTCGGCGCTGATCGGCTGCGCGGTCTGCACCGAGATCCGGCCGATCTGGTTGAGCTCCAACCGATCCGGGGCGTCGCGCAGCGACAGTTCCTGCTCGTCGAACAGCGTGTCCACGCCGCCGACGATGGCGGGGGTGGTGAACGCCCCGTGCTTGAGCAGCAGGCGGGCGCCGGGGAGCAGCGGCTTGTCGCCCAGCCAGCACACGGTCGCGGTGAAGTTCGAGATCGGTTCGGGCGCATCGTGCGCCGCGGCGATGACGTCGCCACGGGAGATGTCGATGTCGTCGGCGAGCAGGACGGTGACGCTGCGACCGGTGTGTGCTGATTCCAGTGACCCGTCGGCGGTGTCGATGCCGGCGACCGTGGTGCGGATCCCGGACGGGAGCACGACGACGTCGTCACCGACCTCGACGCGACCGGCGGCGACCTGACCCGCGTAGCCGCGGTAGTCGGGGTACTCGGCGGTCCGCGGACGGATCACGTACTGCACCGGGAAGCGGAACCCGACGGGTGCGCGGTCGGCGACGTTGGGCACCGTCTCGAGGTGCTCGATGAGGGTGGGGCCGTCGTAGAAGCCGGTGAGTTCCGAACGCGTGGCGACATTGTCACCCCGCAGGGCCGAGACCGGGATCGCCTGCACCTGCTCGTCGGACCAGCCCAGCGTGCGGGTCAGATCGGCGAAGGTGGCGCTGATGTCGGCGAACACCGACTCCGCGTCGTCGACCAGGTCGATCTTGTTGACCGCCAACACCAGCTGCGGGACACCGAGCAGGGCCATCACCGCGGCGTGCCTGCGGGTCTGGGCGACCACCCCGCTACGGGCGTCGACGAGCAGGATGACCAGCGACGCCGTGGAGGCACCGGAGACCGTGTTGCGGGTGTACTGGACGTGACCGGGGGTGTCGGCCAGGACGAACGAGCGCCGTGGCGTCGCGAAGTACCGATAGGCCACGTCGATGGTGATGCCCTGCTCGCGCTCGGCGCGCAGTCCGTCGACGAGCAGCGACAGGTCGGGGGTGTCGAGGCCCTTGTCCACCGAGGCGCGGGTGACCGCGTCGATCTGATCGGCGAGAACGGATTTCGTGTCGAACAGCAGCCGGCCGACCAGGGTCGACTTGCCGTCGTCGACGCTGCCCGCGGTGGCGATGCGGAGAAGGTCGGGTCCTGCGGTCATCGGTTGCGTCCGTTCGTCTCGCCGGTGGCGTGGTGCGGGGTGCGGGCGCTCATCAGAAGTACCCCTCGCGCTTGCGGTCCTCCATCGCCGCCTCCGACACCCGGTCGTCACCGCGGGTGGCACCGCGCTCGGTGAGACGTGATGCGGCGACCTCGGCGAGGACCGCGTCGTTGTCGGCGGCGTCGGACAGGACCGCGCCGGTGGTGGAGCCGTCGCCGACGGTGCGGTACCGCACCGAGAGTCGTCGGACCTCCTCGCCGTCGCGGGGTCCGCCCCACGGCCCCGGGGTCATCCACATGCCGTCGCGCTCGTAGACGTCACGCTGGTGCGCGTAGTAGATCGCGGGCAGCAGGACCTGCTCGCGCGCGATGTAACGCCACACGTCGAGTTCGGTCCAGTTCGACAGCGGGAACACGCGGACGTGCTCGCCGGGGGCATGCTTGCCGTTGTAGAGATTCCACAGTTCGGGACGCTGCCGCTTGGGATCCCACTGGCCGAACGCGTTGCGTAGCGAGAAGATCCGCTCCTTGGCGCGTGAGCGCTCCTCGTCGCGACGTCCGCCGCCGAAGACCGCGTCGAAGCGGTTGCCGGTGATGGCGTCGAGGAGGGGGACGGTCTGCAGCGGGTTGCGGACGCCGTCGGGCCGCTCGGTCAGACGACCGTCGGCGAGATAGTCCTCGACGCTCGCGACGTGCAGACGCAGATTGTGCCGTGCGACCACCTCGTCGCGGAAGGCCAACACCTCGGGCAGGTTGTGCCCGGTGTCGACGTGCAGGAGCGAGAACGGGATCGGTGCGGGCCAGAACGCCTTGATCGCCACGTGCAGCAGGACCGTGGAGTCCTTGCCGCCGGAGAACAGGATGACCGGGCGCTCGAATTCGCCTGCCACCTCACGGAAGATGTGGATGGCCTCGGACTCCAGGGCGTCGAGGGTGCTGTACTCCGACTCGTCGGTCACCCCCGCGGGCGGCGTGGATCCGACGGCGTTCGACTGTTCGATGGTCATGAGGCGTGCAACCCGCATTCTGTCTTGGAGCGCCCGGCCCAACGGCCGCTGCGCGGATCGGCACCCGGTGCCGGCTTGACGGTGCAGGGCTCGCACCCGATGGACGGATATCCCTCGTCGACTAGGGGATTGACGAGGACGCCACGACTGTCGATGTAGTCCTGCATCTGCTCGTCGGTCCACGCGGCGATCGGGTTGATCTTCACCAGACCGAAGCCCTCGTCGAACGAGATCAACGGTGCGTCGGCGCGGGTGGGCGACTCGACCCGACGGATGCCGGTGACCCAGGCCGAGAAACGGCTCAGTTCACGCTGCAGCGGGACCACCTTGCGCAGACGGCAGCACTCGGCGGGGTTCGACGCGAACAGGTTGCGGCCCAACAGCTGATCCTGTTCGGCGACGGTCTGCTCCGGCGTCACGTTCACGATCTCGACGCCGTAGACCTGCTCGACGGCGTCGCGGGTCCCGAGCGTCTCGGCGAAGTGGTACCCGGTGTCGAGGAACAGCACCTTGAGCTTCTCGTCGTCGATCAGGGCCGGGTCGATCGCGTCGACGGCGAGGTCCACCAGCGCCGCGTCCTGCATGTTCGACGCGACGACGAAGTCGGTGCCGAAGTTCTCCGCGGTCCACACGAGCAGCTGCTGCGGTGTCGCGTCCGGTCCCAGATCGCGGTTGCCCGCGTCGACCAATTCCCGTAGATGCGCTTCCATGCGCACTGCCGTACTCATCGGAGTTCCTCCTCCTGCGCGCGAAGTGTCCACTGCGCGAAGCGTTCACCACTGTCGCGGTGCTTGATGAAGTTGCGGACGACGCGGTCGATGTAGTCGCCGAGTTCCTCGGTCCCGACCTTGTGCTGACGGAGCTTGCGGCCGAACGCGGCGTCCTGGCCCAGCGTGCCGCCCAGGTGGACCTGGAAGCCCTCGACGTGATTGCCGTCGGCGTCCTCGATCAGCTGTCCCTTGAAGCCGATGTCGGCGATCTGCGCGCGGGCGCACGAGTTCGGGCACCCGTTGATGTTGATGGTGATCGGCACGTCGAGCTGGGAGTTGATGTCGGCCAGACGTTCTTCGAGCTCGGGGACCAGTCGCTGCGAGCGCTTGCGGGTCTCGGTGAACGAGAGCTTGCAGAACTCGATGCCCGAGCAGGCGATCAGATTGCGACGCCACCGCGAGGGGCGACCGTCGAGACCGTGGGCCGCCAGCTCGTCGATCAGGCTGTCGATCTTGTCATCGGCGACGTCGAGGATGACGAGCTTCTGGTACGGGGTGAACCGGATGCGGTCGGACCCGGCGCGCTCCGCTGCCGCGGCGACGGCGGTCAGGGCGGTGCCGGACACGCGGCCGGCGATCGCGGCGAAGCCGACCGAGTTGAGCCCGTTCTTCAGCCGCTGCCCGCCGACGTGATCACGCGGCTCGGTGAGCGGGGTGGGCGCGGGGCCGTCGATGAACTTGCGGCCGAGGTACTCGTCCTCGAGGACCTGACGGAACTTCTCCATGCCCCAGTCCTTGAGCAGGAACTTCAGCCGCGCCTTGGCGCGCAGACGCCGGTAGCCGTAGTCGCGGAAGAGCGTGCACACGGCCTCCCAGACGTCGGGGACCTCGTCGAGGGGGATCCACGCACCGACGCGCTGCGCGAGCATCGGGTTCGTCGACAGACCGCCGCCGACCCAGAGGTCGAGACCCGGTCCGTGTTCGGGGTGCTCCACTCCGATGAAGGCGATGTCGTTGACCTCGTGCGCGACATCCTGGAGTCCGGAGATCGCCGTCTTGAACTTGCGGGGCAGGTTCGACAGCGACGGGTCGCCGACGTATCGGCGCACGATCTCGTCGATCGCGGGTGTCGGGTCGAGGACCTCGTCGATCGCCTCGCCGGCCAGCGGCGAGCCCAGTACGACGCGGGGGCAGTCGCCGCACGCCTCGGTGGTCTTGAGTCCGACGCCTTCGAGTCGCTCCCAGATCGTGGGGACGTCCTCGATGCGGATCCAGTGGTATTGGACGTTCTCGCGGTCGGACAGATCGGCGGTGTCGCGGGCGAATTCGGTGGAGATCTCGCCGATGGTGCGCAACTGCTGCGCGGTCAGAGCGCCCTTGTCGCAGCGGACCCGCATCATGAAGTGGCTGTCCTCGAGCAGGTCGAGGTTCTCGTCACCGGTCCAGGTGCCGTCGTAACCCTGTGCGCGCTGGGTGTAGAGCCCCCACCAGCGCATCCGGCCACGCAGATCCTGCTTGTCGATCGAGTCGAAACCGCGCTTGGAGTAGATGTTCTCGATGCGCGCGCGGACGTTGAGCGGGTTGTCGTCCTTCTTCACCTGCTCGTTGGGGTTCAGCGGCTCGCGATACCCGAGCTTCCACTGACCCTCCGCACGGCGCTTGGCGGGTCGAGGGCGGCGCGCGGGACGGGGCGTCGCCTCCGCGTCGGGTGCCCCCGTGTCGAGTGCCTCGGTGTCGGGCGTCGAGGTCATGGGTGGTGCTCCTACGGACTGATGCCGGTTCGCTTGGTGCGTTCCGGTCGGGCGAGCCGGGGCTGGCGGCTCACGGTGCGATCGATATGCGGGCACGAGACGACCGCGCAGGCAGCGCCGGAGGAGGTGGAAAAAGAGACTCTTCTGCTGCGGAGCGCGGTCAGAAGAGACAGAAAGCGCTGCAGACGCGCTTGAGGTCTATGTGGCGCCGTTCGGCAAGCCACACCCCGGGGAAAATCACGTCGCCCATAGTGCCACGGCCTCCCTCACTGCGTCTACTTGGGATAACTTCGGATCATCGTGAGCGCAATCACGCCTGAGCGATCCCGCGTCCGGCGTCGTACCCCTGACCAACCGCGTCGCGGCGGCGATCATTCCCCGGCGACATCGGCTCCCGGCGGCCGACGATGGATGATCGGGGGATGACCGTCACGCAGCAGCAGCCACTCGTGCTCCCGAGCTGCGACCCGATGACCCCGTTGGGGCTCTACCTCCACGTACCGTTCTGCGCGACCCGCTGCGGATACTGCGATTTCAACACCTACACCGCCGGTGAACTCGGCGCGGACTCCTCGCCGGAGCAGTGGCACGTCGCACTGGAGGCGGAACTCGCGATCGCGGCGAACCGCCTGAGCCCGGTCCGGCCGGTCTCGACGGTGTTCGTCGGCGGCGGCACCCCGTCGCTGCTCGGCGCCGACGGGCTCACCGCGCTCCTCGATGCCGTCCGCAGACATTTCGACCTGACCGCCGACGCGGAGATCACCACCGAGTCCAATCCGGAGTCCACGTCACCGGAGTTCTTCGACGGACTGCTGGCGGCCGGGTTCACCCGGGTGTCGCTGGGAATGCAGTCGGCCGCCCCGCACGTGCTCGCGACGCTCGACCGCACGCACACGCCCGGCCGCGCCGTGGCCGCCGCGCGGGAGGCGACCGCCGCGGGGTTCGCCCACGTCAACCTCGACCTCATCTACGGCACACCGGGGGAGACCGACGACGATCTGCGCGGCACGCTCGACGCGGTGATCGCCGCCGGCGTCGACCACGTCTCGGCGTATGCCCTGATCGTCGAGGACGGCACCGCGCTGGCGCGTCGGGTCCGCCGCGGCGAGCTCCCCGCGCCCGACGACGACGTCCTCGCCGACCGCTACGAGATGATCGACGAACGGCTGTGCGCCGCAGGACTCGACTGGTACGAGGTGTCGAACTGGGCGCGTGCCGGGGACCCGACCGCGCAGTGCCGACACAACCTCGCCTACTGGGACAGCTCGGACTGGTGGGGTGCGGGTCCCGGTGCCCACTCCCATGTCGCCGGTGTGCGCTGGTCCAACGCGAAACACCCGGGCCGCTACGCGGTCTCCCTCCGCGACGGCGAGTTGCCGGTCGCGATGGTGGAGGAGCTGACGCCGGTCGATCAGCACACCGAACGCGTGATGCTCGCCCTGCGGCGCAGTGTCGGACTGCCGCTGAGCGAACTGGATTCCGAGGAACGCGTCGCGGCGGTGGCGACCACCGACGCGGGACTCACCGTGCTGCGCGACGATCGGGTGGTTCTGTCCAACCGTGGGCGTCTGCTCGCCGACGGGGTGATTCGTCAACTGCTGGTGCACTAGTCGGGATCGGGGCGGTCGTCACCGAGTCCGACGGAGCGGTCTCGGTGATCGCCCCCGACATCGCGTCGAGGTCGAGCAGACGCGCGTGGATGACGTGCCGGTTGCGCAGCGCCGAGCGGACCGCGCGGTGCAGACCGTCCTCGAGGTACATCTCGCCCTGCCAGCGCACGGCGTGCGCGAACAGGTCGCCGTAGAAGGTCGAGTCCTCCGACAGGAGCTTGTCCAGCGCCAGCGCCGTGGTCACCGTCGTGAGTTGGTCCAGCCTGAACTGACGGGGCGGGATCTGCGCCCAGTCACGCATCGACAGGCCATGGTCGGGATACGGCTTGCCGTTGCGCACACCTTTGAAGATCACTTGCCCCCCTGTTTTCTGCAGACGGCGCCGGCGAACATCCTCCGCGGCCGGGATCGGTCCACCGTAGCGCCCGCCGTGCCGGGCGCGGTGGCCTCGCCGGTCGCGGCACGGCCACGTCGGCGGCGCCCGCGGTGTCGGCTACGTAAACTCGATGGACAGACCACGGATCGGTGTCCGTCCCGGCGCCGGTGCCCAGCCCAGCAGGAGGTGAACGCTACGTGTCGAGTACCGACGAGAGGCGGTTCGAGGTCCTGCGGGCGATCGTCACCGATTACGTCGCGACCCAGGAACCGATCGGGTCGAAGGCACTCGTCGACCGTCACCATCTCGGCGTGTCCAGCGCGACCATCCGCAACGACATGGCCGTGCTCGAGGCGGAGGGGTACATCGCCCAACCGCACACCAGCTCCGGGCGCGTGCCCACCGACAAGGGCTATCGACTGTTCGTCGACCGGATCTCCGAGGTCAAGCCGCTGTCGTCGGTCGAGCGCCGCGCCATCCTGAGCTTCCTCGACTCCGGTGTCGACCTCGATGACGTGCTGCGACGGTCGGTGCGGCTGCTGGCCCAACTCACCCGCCAGGTCGCCGTCATCCAGTACCCGGTGCTGTCGTCGGCCACCGTGCGACACCTCGAGATCGTCGCACTGGCCCCGGCACGATTGCTGCTCGTCGTGATCACCGACACCGGCCGGGTCGAGCAGCGGATGGTCGACGCCAGCCAGGAACTCGACGACAACGACATCATGCGGTTGCGCGACATGTTCTCCGCGGCGCTGCACGGACAACGCATGGAGATCGCCTCGCACGCGGTCGCCGAGATCGCCAACGCGGCTCCCGACGACCTGCGGCAGGCGGTCATCCGTATCGCGACCGTGCTCGTCGAGACACTCGTCGAACGCACCGACGACCGGCTCGTCCTCGGCGGCACGTCGAACCTCGCCCGCGCGGCCGCCGACTTCGCGCCCATCTCGGGGTCGATGGACTCGGTGCTCGAGGCCCTCGAGGAGCAGGTGGTCGTGCTCAAACTCCTCGCCGCCACCCAGCTGCCGGGCACCGTGACGGTCCAGATCGGCGAGGAGACCCGCACCGAGAACCTGCGTGGCGCGGCCGTCGTGTCCACGGGGTACGGTGCCCCGGGCACTGTTTTCGGTGGTCTGGGCGTGTTGGGGCCCACACGGATGGACTATCCGGGAACCATCGCGTCGGTCGCAGCCGTTGCCAGATACGTCGGCGAGGTGCTCGCCGAACGCTGATCTGCGTTCGCGGCGCCCTCGCCCCGATCCGGCACCGCCGGTCGCCGACGACCCGGTGCACCCACCACAGTTTCGATCTAGTGAAGGACATTGCTGCGCAGTGGCACGTGACTATTACGGAATCCTGGGCGTCGCCCCCGGTTCCAGTGACTCGGAGATCAAGCGCGCCTACCGCAAGCTGGCCCGCGAGCTGCACCCGGACGTCAACCCCGACGAGGCCGCCCAACAGCGGTTCTCCGAGGTGTCGACGGCGTACGAGGTGCTCTCTGATCCGGAGAAGCGACGCATCGTCGACGCCGGGGGAGACCCGCTGGCGACGGCGGGATCCGGCGGCTTCGGCGGTGGCGGGTTCGGCGGCAGCGGCGGCCTCGGCGACGTGTTCGAGGCCTTCTTCGGCGGTGGCGCCGGCGGCGGACGTGGCCCGCGTGGTCGCGTCCAGCCCGGATCCGACGCCCTGCTGCGCATGCAGCTCGACCTCGACGAATGCGCGGCGGGGGTCTCCAACGAGGTCACCGTCGACACCGCGGTCCTGTGCGACGTGTGCAAGGGCTCCGGCGGGCACGACGGCAGCAAGCCGGTCAACTGCGACACCTGCAAGGGCGCAGGCGAGATCCAGTCGGTGCAGCGTTCGTTCCTCGGCCAGGTCATGACCTCGCGCCCGTGCCCCACCTGCGGCGGCACCGGCCAGACCATCCCCGACCCCTGCCGCAAGTGCGCGGGCGACGGACGTGTCCGGTCGCGTCGCACGATGACGGTGAAGATCCCCGCCGGTGTCGGCGAGGGCATGCGCGTCCGACTGCAGGGTCAGGGTGAGGTCGGCCCCGGCGGCGGACCCGCCGGCGACCTGTACGTCGAGGTCGTCCAGAAGCCGCACGACGTGTTCGTGCGTGACGGTGACGATCTGCACTGCACCGTGCGGGTGCCGATGGTCGACGCGGCACTCGGCGCGTCGTTGGAGATAGACACCGTCCTCGGCGGGCACGCCATGGTGACCGTCGAGCCGGGCACGCAGCCCGGTCAGGTCACCAAGATCCGGGGTCAGGGCATGCCGCATCTGCACACCGGGGTCCGCGGGACCGTCCACGTCCACCTCGACGTCGTCGTCCCCACGAAGCTCGACGGCAAGCAGGCCCAGAAGCTCAAGGAGTACCGACAGGTCGCGACGTCGGAGCATCTCGAGTTGGTCGACACCGCGTCCGCGGCCAGCGGGGGACTGTTCTCCCGGCTGCGGAACGCCTTCGCCGGACGCTGAGCCCCACGCCCATGTCGCCTCGTCGCCGATGACCCCGCCGCTGTTCTGGATCGACGAGGTACCGCCGGTGGGCGGACTCGCGGAGCTGGCCGGCACCGAGGGGCACCACGCGGTGACCGTGACGCGCATCGCCGCGGGCGACCGCATCATGCTCGGTGACGGTGCGGGCACCGTGGCGACCTGCGAGGTCACCGCGACGCTGTCCAAGGACCGACTCCGCGCCACCGTCGTCGAGCGCCGCACCCACGACCGCCCGCGGCCGACGGTGACGGTGGTCCAGGCGGTCCCGAAGTCCGATCGGTCCGAACTCGCCGTCGAACTGGCCACCGAGGCGGGCGCCGATCGCATCGTCGCCTGGCAGAGCGCGCGGTGCGTGACCCGGTGGGTGGGTCCCCGCGAGGAGAAGGGCCTGCGCAAATGGCGCTCGGCCGCCGCGACCGCTGCGAAGCAGAGCCGCCGGGCGTATGTTCCACTCGTCGAAGGATTGGCGAGCACAGCGTCTGTGCGATTGCTGATCACTGATGTGATCGAGCGTGGAGGTGTGGTGGCTGTGTTGCACGAGGACGGTCGGGAATCACTCGCTGACCTGCCCCTGCGCGACGCGACGGAGGTGCTGCTCGTCGTCGGCCCCGAGGGCGGCGTCGACCCGGGTGAGATCGACGACTTCGGTGCGCTGGGTGCGCGTCCGGTGGTCCTCGGCCCCGAGGTGTTGCGCACCTCCACCGCGGCCGCGGTCGCGCTGGGGGCGATCGGTGCGCTGACCTCCCGGTGGGCGGTGCGGTGACCGCGAACAGTGTCTCCACGAGAGCCGCGATGAAACGACTCAAGGTCGCCTACGGCGAGGCCGCCTCGCAGTTCGGGCACCTCTACCTGCCGGTGCTGCCGCCCGCACGACCCGACGACGACCTGCATCCCATCCCGGTCGTCGTCATCGTCCACGGCGGCTACTGGTCCACCGACTTCGAGCTCATCGTCGAGACACCCGTCGCCCGCAACCTCGCCGAGCGCGGCGCCATCGTCTGGAACGTCGAGTACCGGCGGGTCGGCGAGGAGGGCGGCGGATGGCCGCGCACCGGCTACGACGTGGCCAACGGCATCCTCGCTCTCGACGGCCCCGTCCGGGCCGCCCTGCCGCCCGAGATCGCGCGACGTGCGGACTTCTCGAACGTGTCGGTGATCGGGCACTCCGCGGGCGGTCAGCTCGCGCTGTGGGCGGTCGGTCGCCTGGGTGCGACCACGGCGAAGGCGACCATCACCACGATCGTGGTCCAGGCGCCCGCGACCGATCTCGTCGAGGTGGGGCAGAACGGCCACGTCGCCCTCGCGGCGTTCATCGGCGCGAGCTACGCCGAGACCCCGCATCGCTACCGGGACGCCTCGCCGGTGTACCTGCCGGTCATCCCCGCCCACGTCGTCGTGGTCCAGGGTGACCTCGATGTGTCGGTCCCGTTGGAGATGAGCAGGTCCTACGTCGACCGGGTGCGCGCCAACGGACAGTCCGTCGAACTCGTGACGGTGACGGGCGAGGGGCACGAGGCGTTCGTCGACCCGACCAGCCGCTGCCACCGCGAGACGCTGCGTCGCCTGGGCATCTGAGGTCGCCGGCGCCGATATCACATCGAGTTCTGATGGCCCATGGTCGTAGACTGGTGGTCTACGCCGTGCTCAGGAGCTGACGCGGCTGCCATCGACGATGTGGGAGACAAACGCTTGGTGACCGACGCGAGCAGAGCCGGCGACCCCGGTGCCAGTACCGCCAGGGGCCCCGGTCGGGTGGAATCGGGCATGGAGGTCTCCCCGGACGTCATCTTCGGTCTGCTCGGCGCCCGGGACGCGAACCTGCGCACCCTGGAGTCGTTGCTCACCGCCGACATCCACGTCCGCGGCAACATGGTCACGCTCACCGGCACCCCGCCCGATGTCGCGACCGCCGAACGTGTTCTCGCCGAACTGGTCTCGGTCGTCCGGGCCGGCACACCGCTGACCCCGGATCTCGTCCGGCAGAGCGTGTCGATGCTGACCAACGGCTCGGAGGAGTCGCCGGCGGAGGTGCTCAGCCTCGACATCATCTCCCGTCGCGGCAAGACGATCCGTCCCAAGACGCTGAACCAGAAGCGGTACGTCGACGCGATCGACGCCAACACCATCGTCTTCGGCATGGGGCCTGCGGGCACTGGCAAGACCTACCTGGCCATGGCCAAGGCGGTCCAGGCGTTGCAGGCCAAGGCCGTGAGTCGGATCATCCTGACGCGGCCCGCGGTCGAGGCGGGTGAGCGGTTGGGCTTCCTGCCGGGCACGCTGCACGAGAAGATCGATCCGTATCTGCGGCCGCTGCACGACGCGCTGCACGACATGATGGATCCCGATTCGATCCCGAAGTTGATGGCCGCGGGCGTCATCGAGGTGGCCCCGCTCGCGTACATGCGTGGCCGGACCCTCAACGACGCGTTCATCATCCTCGACGAGGCGCAGAACACCACCGGCGAGCAGATGAAGATGTTCCTGACCCGGCTCGGGTTCGGGTCGCAGGTCGTCGTCACCGGCGACGTCACCCAGGTCGACCTTCCCGGCGGTTCGGAGAGCGGTCTGCGCGCGGCGAGTCGTATCCTCACCGGGATCGACGACATCCACTTCGCGACCCTGACCAGTGCCGATGTCGTCCGACACCGTCTGGTCGCCGACATCGTCGACGCGTACGGCAAGTTCGAGGAGTCGCAGGCGATCGATCGTGTCGCCGGATCGACGCGTCGCTCGGCCGGCGGTGGACGGCGCTCGTGAGCATCGAGGTCTCCAACGAATCGGGTGTCGACGTCCCCGAGGACATGTTGGTCGACGTGGCCGACTTCGCCCTCGGTGAGATGGACGTCCATCCCGGCGCAGAGCTGTCGATGGTCCTCGTGGACAACGAGACGATGGCCGAGTTGCACCTGCGCTGGATGGATCTGCCCGGTCCGACCGACGTGATGAGCTTCCCGATGGACGAGCTCACCCCGGGCGGACGCCCGGACACCCCCGATCCGGGGCCGGCGATGCTCGGTGACATCGTGCTGTGCCCCGAGTTCGCCGCGGCCCAGGCCGCGACCGCACGTCATTCGGTCGAACACGAGCTCGCGGTGCTCACCGTGCACGGCGTCCTGCATCTGCTCGGGTACGACCACGCCGAGCCGGACGAGGAGAAGGAGATGTTCGGGCTGCAGGGCCAGATCATCGACTCCTGGTACGCCCGGCGCCGTGAGCAGGAACGCCGACAGCGCCAGGACGCGCGGGACGCGACCCTGCTGGACCGGATCGGTTTCACCCCCGAACCCCGGGAGCGCTGAGCACCGGTGCCGTACCAGGTGTGGCTCCTCCTCCTCGCGATCGCGCTGATCCCGCTCGGAGGACTGTTCGCCGCGATCGACACCGCCCTGCTGACCGTGTCCGCAGCCCGCGTGGACGACATGATCCGCGAGGAGCGAGGCGGCGCGGTGCGGCTGCGCGCCGTCCTCGTCGACCGGGCGACCTACGTCGGACTGACCGTCCTGATGCGCATCATCTGCGAGATCACCGCGACCGCGTTGGTCGCCGCGGTGACCCTCGACGTGCTGAGCACGTTCTGGGCGGTCGTCCTCGTGGTCGTCGTGATGGCGTTCGTCAGCTACGTGATGGTCGGTGTCGGTCCCCGGACGCTGGGTCGTCAGAACGCGTACTCGATCGCCCTGACCTCGGCGGCGTTGCTGCAGGCGCTGGGGTTCCTGATCCGCCCGATCACCCGGCTGCTCATCCTGCTCGGCAACGCGATCACGCCCGGTAAGGGCTACCGCAACGGCCCCTTCGCGACGGAGGTGGAGCTGCGCGAGCTCGTCGACATGGCCGAGGCGCGCGGCGTGGTGGACGCAGGCGAGCGCCGGATGATCCAGTCCGTGTTCGACCTCGGCGACACCTCGGCCCGCGAGGTGATGGTGCCGCGTCCGGAGATGATCTGGATCGAGTCGGACAAGACCGTCGCCCAGGCGACGAGTCTGGCCGTGCGGTCCGGGCATTCACGGATCCCGGTGATCGGCGAGAACCCCGACGACATCGTCGGCGTCGTCTATCTGAAGGACCTGGTGCAACGCACCCTGCCGACCTCGGCACCGGACTCGGAATCGGCGGCCCGTCGCGTCGGGGTCGTCGAGTTGATGCGACCAGCCGAGTTCATCCCCGATTCCAAACCCCTCGACCGGGTGCTGGCCGACATGCAGCGGATGCGCAACCACATGGCGTTGCTGGTCGACGAATACGGCGGCATCGCCGGACTGGTGACCATCGAGGACGTGCTCGAGGAGATCGTCGGCGAGATCAACGACGAGTACGACACCGACGAGGGGTCACCGATCGAGGATCTCGGTGACGGCCGCTACCGGGTGTCGTCCCGGCTGCCGATCGAGGACCTCGGTGAGCTGTTCGACGTCGAGATCGACGAGGACGACGTCGACACCGTCGGTGGACTGGTCGGGCTCGGACTCGGTCGCGTCCCGCTGCCCGGATCGCACGTCGTCTCCCACGGATTGCAACTCGTCGCCGAGGGGGGACCGAACCGTCAGGGGCGCCTGCGCATCACCTCGGTGGTGGTCGAGCGCGAGGACGTCGACGACCCGGAGGAGGATCAGGCCGCACCCGAGGTCGTCGAACCCGACGACACCGACACCGACACCCGGTCGGCATCGCGGCGTGCGACGGAAGGAATCTCGTGAGCGGCGACGCCACCACCTACAACAACACCGGGTCCGACACGTTCCGTTCGGGTTTCGTGTGCTTCGTCGGCCGTCCCAACACCGGCAAGTCGACGCTGACCAACGCGTTGGTCGGCGAGAAGATCGCGATCACGTCGAACCGTCCGCAGACGACCCGCCACACCATCCGCGGCATCGTCAATCGTCCCGACGCGCAGCTCATCCTGGTCGACACCCCCGGACTGCACCGGCCCCGGACGTTGCTGGGACAGCGGCTCAACGACCTGGTCCGCGACACCTACTCCGAGGTCGACGCCATCGGCATCTGTATCCCCGCCGACGAGGCGATCGGCCCCGGTGACCGGTGGATCGTCGACCAGGTGACCCGGATGGCGCCCAAGACGACGTTGTTCGGCATCGTCACCAAGATCGATCGCGTGACCCCCGACCGGGTGGCCAAGCAGCTACTGGCGTTGTCGGCGTTGCTCGGTGGTGAGCGTGAGGTGGTCCCGGTGTCGGCGACGTCCGGACAGCAACTCGAGGTCCTGACCGATGTCCTGGTCGGGCTGATGGAGACCGGCCCGGCGTTCTACCCCGACGGTGAGCTGACCGACGAACCCGAGCAGGTCCTGATGGCCGAGTTCATCCGGGAGGCCGCGCTCGAAGGTGTCCGCGACGAACTCCCGCACTCGTTGGCCGTGGTCATCGAGGAGGTCATCCCGCGCGAGGGACGTCCCGAGA
Source organism: Williamsia phyllosphaerae (assembly GCF_014635305.1). NCBI lineage: Bacteria > Bacillati > Actinomycetota > Actinomycetes > Mycobacteriales > Nocardiaceae > Williamsia > Williamsia phyllosphaerae. Next base: position 2,670,858 of record NZ_BMCS01000001.1, read on the forward strand.
ACCAGGCGCCGATGGTCGACGTCCACGCGATCCTCTACGTCGAGCGTGACAGCCAGAAGGGCATCATCATCGGCAAGAAGGGCGCCCGGCTCAAGGAGGTCGGCATCGCCGCCCGCGGGCAGATCGAGCGGTTGCTCGGCATGCGGGTCTACCTGGAGCTGCACGTGAAGGTGGCCAAGGACTGGCAACGCGACCCCAAACAGCTCCGGAAGATGGGGTTCTAGGGCGGTGTCGGGCGCGCACGAGAAGCCCGAAGGTCCGGAAACAGCGACGCCGGCGACCGGACCCGCGCCGGAACCGATGGGCACGTCGAGCCATGCGGTCCGGGCGCTGCTGTCGACCCCACGTTTCTGGGTCGCACCGATCGCGGCCGTGGTCGGGATCATGTGTCTGCTCGCCGCGATGTACATGGGCGCGATCGTCGACACGGAGAAACACCTGCACGACTTCTCGGTCGACCTCGTCGTGGAGGACACGGGCGCTTCCCAGGGTGCGAACGCGCCACGTGCGGAATTCGGCAAGCAGGTCGGCGAGGGGATCCTCGCCGGCACGAAGGGCACCGGCCTGACCATGCGCGTCAGCGACCGCGGTACGGCGCTCGATCGCCTCGCGTCGGCGCAGACATTCGGCGTGATCATCATCCCGGCGGACTTCTCGCAGTCGGCCATCGATCTCGCAGGTTCCGTCGTCGGCAACGCCACCCCGTCGCCGCCGACGGTCGAGGTGCTGACCAACCGACGCTCCGGGACGTTCGCGTCGTCGGTGCTGACCACCGCCGTCGACCGCATCAAGACCTCGGTCAACGAACAGTTCGGTACCCAGCTGACGAAGACCGTCCGAGACCGGTTGGCACAGAACAACGTGCCGTTCGTCGGCCTGGCGTCCTACGCCTTCGCCGCGCCCGTCGTGTTCGCGGTGTCCGACGCCGAACCGCTGCCGGGCGGTGCGGCGAACGGGCTGTCGGCGTTCTACTTCACGATCCTGCTGGTCCTCGCCGGGTTCACCGGTGCGCTCATCGTCCACTCCCTGGTCGACGGGATGCTCGGGTTCATCCCCATCGAGATCGGCCCGCTGTACCGGTGGCGCACACGGCTGCCCATCTCCCGCCGCGGGACGCTCGTGGCCAAGTGGTGGATCATGTTCGTCATCGCGATGGTGCAGTCCGCCCTCTACATCGGGGTGTGCGCGGCGGTGGGTATGGACAATCCCGCGCCGTTCACCCTGTGGATGTACTCGACGTTGGCGATCACCGCGGTCGGGGTGACGGCGTCGTCGATCATGGCGTTGTTCGGCACCGCCGGCATGATCGTGAACCTGATCTTCTTCGTCATCCTCGGTCTGCCGTCGTCGGGCGGGGCGGTCCCGCTGGAGGCCAGCCCGCGGGTGTTCACGTGGTTGGCCGAGGTGGAACCGATGCGCCAGATCTATCTGGGCGTCCGGTCGATCCTGTACTTCGGCGGGGACTTCTCGGCCGGTCTGGGTCATTCGCTGCTCATGACGTCGGTCGGTCTGCTGGTGGGCCTGGTGCTGGGATCGATCGCGGTGCGGTTCTACGACGCGAAGGGCTGGCAGCGGGCCCCGCAGCCGCCGACGGCCGCGGCCGTCGAGCCGGTCGGTTGAGCACCTGCGTTCGCGGGTCGGTGCCGCCCGGATGACCTCGCGGGTGGAAGAATGACCAGGTGAGGTTGTATCGGGACCAGGCAGTGGTGGTTCGCCAGCACAAGCTGGGCGAGGCCGATCGCATCGTCACGCTCCTGACCTACCAACACGGGCTGGTCCGCGCGGTCGCCAAGGGGGTGCGCCGGACCCGATCCAAGTTCGGTGCCCGACTCGAACCGTTCGCCCATGTCGACGTACTCCTCTATCCCGGACGCAACCTCGACGTCGTCACCCAGGTCGAGAGCCTCGACGCGTTCGCCTCACCCATCGTCGCCGACTACGGCCGCTACACCAGCGCCTGCGCGATCCTGGAGACGGCCGAGCGCCTCGCCGGTGAGGAGCGCGCGCCCGCCGACCGGCTGCACAAGCTGACCGTCGGGGGACTGCGCGCCATCGCCGACGCCGCCCGACCCCGGGAGTTGGTGCTCGACGCGTTCCTGTTGCGCGCCATGGACTTCGCCGGCTGGATGCCCGCGCTCACCTCGTGCGCGCGGTGCGGGGCGGCCGGTCCGCACCGGGCGTTCCACGTCGCGGCGGGCGGGTCGGTGTGCGTGCACTGCCGTCCGCCCGGATCGGCGACACCGTCGCCGGGGGTGCTCGACCTGATGGACGCCCTCTACCGGGGCCAGTGGGAGCACACGGCCGACGCGAGCGACTCGCTGCGCCGCCAGTGCAGTGGGCTCACCGCCGCGCACCTGCAATGGCACCTCGAACGGCAGTTGCGGACGCTGCCCCTGATCGAACGCGAGGCGCCGCACCGCACCGGAGAGGACATGCGTGATGGCTCTACGCCGCCCCGCGAAGCGGCTCGCTGAGACCGCCGCCGACAGGGTGATCCGACCGCCGGACCCGCACCCGTCCGGCGCGCGACCCCCGCTGCTGCAGACCGAGCTGATCCCGCGCCACGTCGCGCTGGTGATGGACGGCAACGGCCGATGGGCCACCGACCGCGGTCTGCCCCGCACCGAGGGCCACAAGCGCGGCGAGGCCGTGCTGATGGACTCGGTGGAGGGCTGCATCGAGCTCGGCGTCACGTGGCTGTCGGCGTACGCGTTCTCCACCGAGAACTGGTCGCGCAGTCCGGACGAGGTGAAGTTCCTGATGGGGTTCAACCGGGACGTGATCCGGCGACGCCGCGACGAGATGCACGAGATGGGTGTCCGCGTGCGGTGGGCCGGACGCCGACCCCGCCTGTGGCGCAGCGTGATCAAGGAGCTCGAGATCGCCGAGGAACTGACGAGGGACAACACGGTGATGAACCTGACGATGTGCGTCAACTACGGCGGGCGGGCGGAGATCGCCGACGCCGCACGCGAGATCGCACGCCGCGCCGCCGCCGGTCAGCTCGATCCCGAGCGGGTCACCGAGGCGTCCTTCGCCCGCTACCTCGACGAGCCCGACATGCCCGACGTCGACCTGTTCCTGCGCCCGTCGGGGGAGCGACGCATCTCGAACTTCCTGCTCTGGCAGTCCGCGTACGCCGAGATGGTCTACCAGGACAAGCTGTTCCCCGATTTCGACCGACGCGATCTGTGGGCCGCCTGTGTCGAGTACGCCTCGCGCGACCGCCGCTTCGGTGGCGTCGGCGAACCCGGGACGACCCGATGACCGCCACACCCGCGACCGACCTCATCGACCGGGCCGCGCGGCTCCTCGACGGGGTCGCCGACGTCACCCGCGGTGACGACGGGACCTCGTTGACCCTGGCGTTCGAGGGCACCCGGGCCGCGGTGCAGGCGATGACGCTGAGCGAGGGCCTCGACGTGCTGTCGCTGACCCAGGTGCTCGCCTGGGACCTGCCCAACACCGACGCCCTGCGCACCGACATCGAGCGGCTGTCGACGAACCTGAGCTTCGGTTCGATCAAACGCGCGTCGGCCGAGGTGACCACAGATGTCCTGCAGCACTACACCTTCCCGGCGGGGACGCTCGGCGACGCGGCTCTGCTGACGATGGTGCACCTGGTGCTGTCGTCGGGTGTCGAGTTGTCCCGACAACTCACCGACTGACCCGCGTCAGGCCGTGCGATAGCGCGCGAGCGTCACGCCGGACGGGAACCGCGTCGACTCGACGAGCGTCAGACGTACCGGTGCGGTGTCGTCGAAGAGCCGGCGCCCGGATCCGCGTGCGAACGGGTGGACGAACAACCGGAACTCGTCGACGAGTCCCGCGGTGATCAGCGCGTGGCACAGCCCGATGCTGCCGGTGCAGACGATGTCGCCGCCGGGCAAGCTCTTGATCCGGGTGACGTCGTCGGCCAGTGGGCCGGAGAGCACCTCGGAGTTGTGCCATCGCGGATCGTCCAATGTCTGCGAGACAACGTATTTGGCCACGCTGTTCAGGTGCGCGGTCACCCCGGTCGTGTCGTCGGTCCTGGGTCCCCAGTAGTCGCGCATGCCGACGAAGGTCTCGCGCCCGACGAGGAAGCCGTCGGAGGCATCGCGTTGCGCGGCCAGGGCCGCGTCGACCTCCGGATCGCCGCCTGCCCGGCCGAACCAGTCGTCGGTCGCCTCGACGACTCCGTCGACGGTGATGTTCTGGGTGATGACGAGATCACGCATGCGGTGGATCTCCTGTCGTGTCGGTGGTGCGATGGGCGACGAGCAGTCCGTCGATGGCGGTGTCGACCGTGCGTCGAGCCGCGGCGAGCACCTCCTCGGTGGTGCGGTGTCGGAGTGGTCCGTGCAGCGCGAGGAAGGTGAAGCCGTGCACCGCGGACCAGCACGGCCACTCGGCACCGGCGCGGTGATCTTCCGGGAGCACGCCGGCGGTCACGAGCCCGTCGAGCGCTGCCACCAGGCGGGCGAGGGGGGCCGGCAGAGGGGTGGCGTCTCCCGACCCGACCGAGGTGAACGCGACCCCGAACCAGCCCGGCTCGGCGAGAGCGAAGCGGATGTAGCCGAGACCCACCGCACGCAACACCTCGACCGGGTCGGCGTCGGCGGGCTCGGTGTCCATCTCGGCCGCCATCGACGCCTGAATGCGGTCGATGGTTGCGACCAAAAGATCGTCACGGCCACGAAAATGCCGGTACGCAGCGTTCGGGGTCACCCCGGCTCGACGGGTTGAGTCCCGGATCGACAGCGCGTCCGGTCCACCGGAACGCGTTGCCGTCAGCGCGCCCGCGATCAGCTCCTCGCGCAGGTTGCCGTGGTGGTAGCGCGGTCGATCGGGTGAGTGCGCGACGGTCATCACCTGCTCCTCTCGCCGGATTCGCCCGAATCGGTGACGGATACCGAGCTCAATGTATACGGTGTCCACACCGAGATGTAGACAACGTACACATTGGAGGCCGACATGCCCCGGTTGGTCCACCCGCCGTCGTCGATCGCCCCGTCGGCGCAGTCCGAGACGGCTCTACCGCCGGTCGTCGAGCCGGCGGCCTGGCGCACCGAACTCGACGAGTTGCGCAGACGCGAGAAGGCCGCCACCCGCGAACTCGACGCCATCGCCGCCCAACGCCGCCGCCTGCCCATGGTCGAGGTCGGCGACCACACCCTCGTCGGTGCGGACGGACCGGTCCGCCTCGCCGACATCTTCGACGGCGCCGCGCAACTGATCGTCTATCACCACATGTGGTCGCCCGGGGAACAGTGGCAGTGCGGCGGCTGCACGTCGTTCACCGCGCAGTTCACCCGGCTGGACTTTCTCGCCAACTATGACGCCAGGTTCGTCGTGGTGACCAACGCCGAGATCGGGGAGGCGTCGGCCTACCGCGACCGGGTCGGCAACCGCATGCCGTGGTTCTCGGCGGCGGGCACCACGTTCGGCGCCGAGGTCGACGCCCCCGAGGGCGGCGGGTTCGCGCTCAACGTCTTCCTGCGCGACGGGGATCGCGTGTTCCGCACCTACTCGACGACATCGCGCGGAGTCGAGCAGGCCGCGCACACCTTCCCGCTCGTCGACCTGCTGCCGTTCGGTCGGCAGGAGCAGTGGCAGGACTCACCCGACGGCTGGCCGCAGGGACCGGCGTACGCCGGCTGGCTCGACTCACCCGACGTCGCCGAGCGTTACGGGACCGACGCCGCCGGCTCGGAGGCGGTGCGGCGATGACGACGCCGACCGACGAGCGTTTCGTGGCGCGCCGCACCCTCCCGGCGACCGCGGACCACATCTTCGCCGCGCTCGCCGACCCCGATCGGCATCAGGACACCGAGCCGCGGGACTGGGTACGCGACGCGGTGGACCCGAGCCCGATCAGCGGGACCGGGCACGTGTTCGCGGTCAACATGTATCTCGAGGCCGTCGGTGGGTCCTACGTCATGCACAATCTCGTCACCGAGTTCGACCCCGGACGCAAGATCGCGTGGATGCCGGGGCAGCTCACCGATGACGGCAAGCACGACCCGGGCGGATGGGTCTGGCGGTACGAGCTGGCCCCGCAGGACTCGGGAACCGAGGTGACGTTGACCTATGACTGGTCGGGCACACCGCGGGCGATCCGCGACGAGATCGGCGGTCTCCCACCGTTCCCGGCGGAGTTCCTCGACGAATCGCTGGCGGCGCTGGAGCGCGCCGTGACCACCGATCCCTGAGGTCGTTCGATCAGACGTGGCAGTCGGGGCAGCGCCCGAAGATCTCGACCGTGTGGCCGACGTCGGTGTAACCGTGTTCCGAGGCAACCGTGGCGGCCCAGTCCTCGACCGGATCGGCCTGCACCTCGACGGTGGTCCCGCAGTCGCGGCAGACCAGATGGTGGTGGTGTCCGGCGGAGCAGCGCCGGTATCGGGACTCGCCCGAATCGGTACGCAGGACATCGATCTCGCCGGCGTCGGCCAGCGCCTGCAGGTTGCGGTAGACGGTGGTGAGGCCGATCGACTCGCCCTCGGACTTGAGGGTGTCGTGCAGTTCCTGCGCCGACCGGAACTCGTCGACCGTGTTCAGCAACGACGCGATGGCGTGCCGTTGCCGGGTGGCGCGGACCCCGGTCGCCGGGATCGTGTCGGTCGCGGTGGCGCGCCCGCTCATTCGGTCCGCTCGGTGGCGTGGGCGACCGCATCGGTGACGATGTGGGCGAGGTGGTCGTCGACGAGGTGATAAAGGATCTCGCGGCCGTTGCGCTGTCCGGAGACGACGCCCGCCGCCTTGAGCACCCGCAGATGCTGGCTGATCAGCGGTTGGGTGACGCCGAGAGCGCCGACCAACTCGTGCACGCAGCGTTCCTGCTCGAGGAGCTGCAGCACGATGGCGATACGGACCGGCGCAGACAGGGCACGCAGCAACTCGCTAGCGCCGTCGAGCGCGGCGCGGTCGACCGCGACGGTCGGTTCGAGCTGATCGCCGATCGGCTCGTCGGAGATGTCGGTCATCGGTGGTCCCGTCGTCGACGAACATCGGGCGGGGGAGAACCCACCTCGTTAATTGCAATCATTTTCATATGCATGGTGGGCCATGTCAAGGCGGCCGGGTCGTCCCGCAGGCGGATCAGCAGTCGCCGACGAAGCGTTCGAATCCCGCGACGAAGGCGTCCGCGAGTCCGTCGGGCCAGTCCGCCATCCGCCGGGTCAACTCCTCGCCGAGTCGGTGTCGCATGAGGGCGGTGACCCGAGCGCCGTCGTCGGTCAGCGACAACAGGGTCGAGCGGCCGTCGGCGGGATCTGATGCGCGCGCCACCAGTCCGCCCTCGACGAGTCGCGCGGCGTATCGACTGGCCACGCTGCGCTCGACCCCGGCGAGCGGTGCCAGCCCGGCCGCGCTGATCGGCCCGTATCGCGCCACACCGCTGATCACGGTGTAGGTCGCCGGGGTCACGCCCAGGTCCGACAAACCATCGGTGATGCTGCGGTACAACCCGATCCGGGTCTGTCGGTTGAGGAGCGTGCCGAGGGCGTCGGCCGCGCGATCGCCGAGCGAGGGTTCCATGATCGCCAATCTACGTGTAATTTGAACGTACAATTTACATCGATTCTAGGAGTGATCATGCGTGATGAACGACAGGAGCGCCCCATCGGCGCCCAGGACGTCCTCGCCGACGGCGTGGAGACCGCCGTGTTCGACGGACGCGAGGTGCGCAAGGGGACCGTCGCAGCCTTCGTCGCCAACGCTCGCGCCCTGGAGCGGTCGGTCGCGGGTACGCAGGAGAGTCGTCGACTGGAGGAGGAACTGCTCCGGGCGGTGCCCGACCTGCGGTCGATCGGCGTGCTCGATGTGTTCACGCCTCGGACGCCGCGGCTCGCCGCGGTGATGGGGGGCGCAGAGCGGGCGCGCGATCGGTGACCTCGCGGCGGCTAGGCTGTATCGGAACTCCACGACCGATGCGCTCGCGCACGGCCGCCGAGTTCACAGCCCTTATCCCGAGATCCCTGTGGAGTGTGCGTTCATCGTGGCCGGACCATCGAGTCGAGTCGACGCCGTCGTCAACCTGTGCAAGCGGCGGGGGTTGGTGTACCAGTGCGGTGAGATCTACGGCGGCACCAGGTCCGCCTGGGACTACGGCCCGCTCGGTGTCGAGCTCAAGGACAACATCAAGAAGCAGTGGTGGCGGTCGATGGTCACCTCACGCGAGGACACCGTCGGACTCGACTCGTCGGTGATCCTCCCGCGCCAGGTGTGGGAGGCCTCCGGCCACGTCAGCGTGTTCAACGATCCGCTGGTCGAGTGCCTGAACTGCCACAAGCGCCACCGGCAGGACCACCTGCAGGAGGCGTACGCGGAGAAGAAGGGGCTGGACGATCCCGACGCGGTCGTGATGACTGATGTCGTGTGTCCCGACTGCGGCACCCGCGGTCGGTGGACCGAACCCCGTGACTTCAACATGATGCTCAAGACCTACCTCGGACCGGTGGAGTCGGAGGAGGGTCTGCACTATCTCCGCCCGGAGACCGCGCAGGGCATCTTCGTCAACTTCAAGAACGTGATGACCACCGCGCGCAAGAAGCCGCCGTTCGGTATCGGCCAGATCGGCAAGAGCTTCCGCAACGAGATCACGCCCGGCAACTTCATCTTCCGCACCCGTGAGTTCGAGCAGATGGAGATGGAGTTCTTCGTCAAGCCCGGCGAGGACGAGCAGTGGCACCAGTACTGGATCGACACCCGCCGCCAGTGGTACGTGGACCTCGGGATCGACCCGGAGAACCTGCGCCTGTTCGAGCACCCTGCGGAAAAGCTGTCGCACTACGCCAAGAGGACGGTCGACGTCGAGTACAAGTTCGGCTTCTCGGGCAGCCCGTGGGGTGAGCTCGAGGGTGTCGCCAACCGGACCGACTTCGACCTGAGCACGCATTCGAAGCACTCGGGGGAGGACCTGTCGTTCTTTGACCAGACGAGCGGTGAGCGGTTCACGCCGTACGTCATCGAGCCCGCAGCCGGTCTGACCCGCTCGTTCATGGCTTTCCTCTGCGACGCGCTCGTCGACGAGGAGGTGCCGAACGCCAAGGGCGGCACCGACACCCGCACGGTGCTCAAGCTCGATCGCCGTCTCGCGCCGGTGAAGGTCGCGGTGCTGCCGCTCTCACGCAACGAGCAACTCTCACCCAAGGCCAAGGCGCTCGCCGCCGAGCTGCGTCAACACTGGAACGTCGAGTTCGACGACGCCCAGGGCATCGGCAAGCGCTACCGCCGTCAGGACGAGATCGGCACACCGTTCTGCGTGACCGTCGATTTCGACTCCCTCGACGACGACGCGGTGACCATCCGCGAGCGCGACACCATGAGCCAGCAGCGGGTGGCCATCGACAAGGTGGCCGGTTATCTCGCCGGCGAACTGCTCGGCTGCTGAACCGGATCGGTCGCCGGGATCGATCTTCGGGTCGATCTCTGCCATAGTCGACCGCAGGTGCCGTCGTGCCGGGCAAGGGGTCCGGAGTGGATGGCGGCACGAGGAGAGTGAGTTGTCGTGGCGCAAGCAGTGACAGGCAAGGTCGTTCATTACGACGCGAATCGCGGGTTCGGCTTCCTCGCGCCGGAGTCGGGGGGCGCTGACGTCTTCCTGCACATCAACGACATCGACATCGACGAGTCGGAACTCAAGCCGGGCGCCCAGGTCGAGTTCGAGGTCGAGGAGACCGAACGCGGCTCGAAGGCGACCAACGTCTCGGTCATCGGTTCGGCTCCGGCCGCACCGCCTCGTGGAGGTCGCCGCGACGACTCCGACCACGGTGCGCGCTCCGACCACGGCTCGCGTGATCACGGTTCGCGTGACCAGGGTCGTGACCGTGCTGCCGCGCCGCGTCGCACATCGCGCGGATCGGACTCCGCGGTGCTCGACTCCGCGGTCTTCACCGAGGAGCTCACCGAGTTGCTGCTCGACTCGTCGGGGTCGCTGACCGCGGAGCAGATCATCGCGATCCGCAGCCGCATCACCGATTTCGCCATCGCGCGGGGCTGGGTGGTTGACTGACCGCGTCGGCGGCCACGTCCGAGTACCGGTGACGTCCCCGCAGACGCCGATCGCCCTCTACGACGAGCACTCGACGCAGAGGTCGGTCAGCGAGCGACCCAAGTCGTCGATCCTGCCGGGAACCCACAGCGAACAGCGCAGTGAGTTCGCGCGCGATCGCGCGCGCGTGCTGCACTCGGCGGCGCTGCGACGACTCGCCGACAAGACGCAGGTCGTGGGCCCCCGTGAGGGCGACACCCCGCGCACCCGTCTGACCCATTCGCTGGAGGTCGGCCAGATCGGTCGGGGCATCGCCATCGGGCTGGGGTGCGATCCCGACCTGGTCGAACTGGCCGGTCTGGCGCACGACATCGGCCATCCGCCGTACGGCCACAACGGCGAACGGGCCCTCGACGAGGTCGCCGAGGGGTTCGGCGGGTTCGAGGGCAATGCCCAGAACCTGCGCATCCTCACGCGTCTCGAACCCAAGCTCCTCGACGCCGACGGTGCCAGCGTGGGCCTCAACCTCACCCGCGCCTCGCTCGACGCGACCCTGAAGTATCCGTGGGTGCGGGACGAGCCGGGGAGCAAGTTCGGCGCCTACGTCGACGATCTGCCGGCACTGGAGTGGATCCGAGACGGGGTGACCGGCCAGCGGCAGTGCCTGGAGGCCCAGGTCATGGACTGGTCGGACGACGTCGCGTACTCCGTGCACGACGTCGAGGACGGCATCATGGGTGGACGCATCGATCTGCGCAGTCTGGGTGATCCCGACGATCAGCGGGCGCTCGCCGAGATCGGTGTGCGCGAGTTCGTCGGGCTCGACTCCGACGAGCTCATCGAGGCCGCGCAGCGACTGGCCGGACTCGAGATCGTCCGTGCCGCCGACGGTTACGACGGGACCCTCGCGCAGTCGGTCGCGCTCAAGGCGCTCACCAGTGAGCTCGTCGGACGGTTTGCGTCCGCGGCCATCGCGGGCACCCGGGATTCGGCGGGACCGGGACCGCTGTGCCGCTACGGCGCGAATCTGTCGGTGCCTGCACTGGTCGCCGCGGAGGTGGCGGTCCTCAAGACGGTCGCGTTGCGGTTCATCTTCTCCGACGCCCGCCACAAGTCCCATCAGGAGCGCCAGCGTGATCGCATCCACCGCGTCGCCGGCTGGCTGCTCCGCGCGGCCCCGGGTGGACTGGACCCGTTGTTCGTCCCGGCGTGGGAGAACGCGGCCGACGATGCGGCGCGCATGCGTGTGGTCGTCGACCAGATCGCCTCGATGACCGAGGGCAGGCTCGAACGCACCGACCGACAGAACTCAGGGGCGCAGGCCCACCTCGGCTGAATCGGGCCGTGCGACCTCGCTCGCGCGATCGCGGGTGCCGACCAGCAGGATCTCGGTGCTCACCTCGCCGTCGTTGCGCACCCGGTGCGTGGTGCGGGCCTGGAAGTGCGCGGCGTCCCCCGGCTCGAGCGTCTCCGACTCCTCCGCGCCGCCGGTGCCGATGATCAACTCGACGGTGCCCGACAGCACGTACATCCACTCCTCGCCGTCGTGATGTGCGGTGGGAGACGAGCAGTGCGGGCTGATCGTGAGATGCATCGAGTGCAGGTCCGGGAGGTCGCCACTGAGCACCGCCACGTCGCCGCTGGCCGTGTGATGCACGGTGCGTCGGTCGCGGGAGACGACGTGTACCGCGGCCGGTGTGGTGTCGGCGACCAACTCGCTCAACGTGATCCCGAAGATCCGGGACAGTTCGATGAGTGTCCCGACCGACGCCTGGCGGCTACCGGACTCGATTCGCGACAACTGGGTGGCCGACAGCCCGGACTCGTCGGCCAGCGCGCGCAGGGTCGCGCCCCGCGCCTGGCGAAGGGTGCGGACCCGACGTCCGATCCACCGCTCGTCGATCCGTTCGGTCATGCCCGCGAGGTTAACGCTTCCGTGGACCGGATGTGACCACATGGGTCGATGTGTTGCCTCCTGGGTTTGACGTTGGTTCGTCATCCGGCGCACACTGCGCGACGAGGCGAACCATCGCAGAAGGCACACCAGGGCAGGAGGCCGCGTATGTCCCGATCGACCCCGGCCGCGACGGGCGACACCACGTCGACCGACCCGGTCGTGTCGCCGTGGCGTGCGGGCGTTCTCGCCGTCGCGGCCGTGATCGCACTCGGCGTCAGCCTGCGCCTGTTGTTCGGCAGCGCGTCGTCGGTGATCTCCGAGATCCGGGACAGCTACAGGCTCGGGTCGGTCGAGGTCGCGCTGCTCACGACCGGACCGGTGGTGTGTCTGGGCCTCGGGGCGAGTGTCGCCCCGCGGCTGGCCCGACGATTCTCGGCGCTGCCGGTGGCGGCCGGCTGTATGGCGGTGCTGGCGCTGGGCTCGGCGCTGCGCGCCATACCCGGTTGGCCGATCCTGCTGGTGGGCACCGTCATCGGTGGTCTCGGCATCGCGGTGGCCAACGTACTGGGTCCGGTCCTGATCCGTCTGCTCTTCCCGCACCGCATCGGCGCGATGACCGGTCTGCTGACCGCGCTCATCTGCGTGAGTGCCGGCATCGCGTCCGGGATCACCCCGCCGGTCACCCGGGCGGTCGGTGACAGCTGGCGGATCGCACTCGGTCTCTGGGCGATCCCCGCGGCCATCGCCTTCGTCGCGGTGGCCCTGCTCGCCGGCTCGCACGGACGGGGCCTGCGTCGTGCCCGGGAGATCGCGCCGGCCGTACCGGTGCCGGTGGCACCGGCGCAGATCCGACCGGGTGCGGCGCGGATGCGCTGGGCGATCACGGGTTTCATGGGGATCCAGTCGCTGCTGGCCTACGCCACCGTGGCCTGGCTGCCGACCATCTATCGCGACCGCGGCCTCTCGGCGGACGAGGCCGGACTGATCTTCGCCGCGCTGAGTGTGGCGAGCATCGTCACCGCCCTCGGCGTTCCGGTGCTCGCGACCCGGATGCGGTCGCAGCGCCTGCTGGCCATCGCGGTCGTGGCGACGGCGACGGTGGGTCTGCTCGGGGTCCTGTGCACCGGGACGTGGGGCGCATGGCCGTCGGCGATCATCATCGGGTTCGGCCAGGGTGGTGCGCTGTCCCTGGCCCTGGTCCTGATGAACCTGAGGTCGGCGACCGCGGCCGAGGCGACCGCCCTCTCGGCGGCGGCGCAGACGGTGGGCTACCTGCTCGCGGCCACCGGACCGCTGGCGATGGGTGTACTGCACTCCGCGACCGACGGGTGGTCGGTCCCGCTGATCGCTCTCACGGCGACGATGGTGCCCCTGGCGATCTGCGGTGTCGTCGCCGGTCACCCCGGGACGATCGACATCCCGGCCGCCGACCGCCACGGCGGCTCCCCGCGGTCGCACCCACCGATACACTCATAGCCGTGCCCGGCCGAATCCCTGATCGCGACATCACGGCCATCCGCGAGCGCACACACATCGAGGAGATCGTCGGCGACTACGTGGCGCTGCGTCGCGCCGGTGCGGACAGCCTCAAGGGCCTGTGTCCGTTCCACGACGAGAAGTCACCGTCGTTCCACGTCCGTCCCAACCACGGACACTTCCACTGCTTCGGGTGCGGTGAGGGCGGAGACGTCTACACCTTCCTGCAGAAGCTGGAGCACATCCCGTTCGTCGAGGCCGTGGAGCAGCTCGCCGACCGCATCGGCTACCAGATCAACTACGAGGGCGGCGGGGCCAGTGTCGCGAGGGACCGCGGGACGCGAGCGCGTCTGGTCGCGGCCAACGCCGCCGCGCAGAAGTTCTACGCCGAGCAACTCCTGACCCCGGACGCCCAGAAAGCGCGCGACTACCTCAAGGAACGCGATTTCGACCAGGCCGCCGCGACGCAGTTCGGCTGCGGGTTCGCGCCGATGGCGTGGGACGCGATGACGAAGACATTGCTGGCGCAGGGTTTCGAGTTCGCCGAGCTCGAGGCGGCCGGTCTCTCCCAACAGGGGCAGCGCGGACCGCGCGATCGCTTCCGTCGTCGATTGCTCTGGCCCATCCGCAATCTCGCCAACGACATCATCGGTTTCGGCGCGCGCAAGATCTTCGACGACGACACCATGGGCAAGTACATGAACACCCCGGACACGATGCTCTACAAGAAGTCCCAGGTGCTGTTCGGTCTCGACCACGCGAAGAAGAACATCGCGAAGGGGCACCAGGTGGTCATCGTCGAGGGCTACACCGACGTGATGGCCATGCACCTCGCCGGCGTGACCACCGCCGTCGCCTCGTGCGGCACCGCGTTCGGCGAGGACCACCTGGCCCTGCTGCGCCGGTTGTTGATGGACGACTCCTACTTCCGGGGAGAGGTGATCTACACCTTCGACGGAGACGACGCGGGCAAGGCGGCGGCGCTCAAGGCGTTCGAGGGTGAGCAGAGCATCGCCGGACAGACGTTCGTCGCGATCGCCCCGGAGGGCATGGACCCGTGTGAGCTGCGTCAGTCCGGGGGAGACACCGCAGTCCGTGACCTCATCGCCCGGCGGATCCCGATGTTCCAGTTCGCCATTCGCGCGGTGCTGGCCGGACACGATCTGGAGACGGCCGAGGGGCGGGTGCACGCGCTCCGCGACACCGTCCCGGTCGTTGCGCGCATCAAGGACTTCGCCTTGCGCGACGAGTACGCACGGCAGCTGGCCGGGTGGGTCGGTTGGGAGGACGAACGCCAGGTCCTCTCCCGCGTCCGGGAGCAGTCGGCGTCGGGGACGGCGACCACCGGTGCGGGTGCACGCGCGCAGGCGCGGACGCGCAAGAACGCCGCCGCGAGCAGTCCCACCGCGGGTGTGGCCGGCGCCGCACGTCCGTCACCGACCGATCCGCGACTGTGGCCGCAACGCGAGGCGCTCAAGGCGGCCCTGCAATACCCCGCCATCGCGGGCACGGTGTTCGACTCGTTGCCGGTCGAGTGTTTCCCGGAGCCGGCGTACGCGCTGATCCGCACGGCCATGCAGACCGCCGGTGGTACGAGCGCCGGACTCGGGGGCGCGCAGTGGCTCGACGTGATCGGACGCGAGTTGGACAACCCCGTGCTCACCTCGATGCTCACCGAGCTGGCCGTCGAGCCGATGCCCGTTTCCGAGCAGGCCATCCCGCGCTACATCGGCAGTGTTCTCGCGCGCCTGCAGGAGGGGTGGGTCGGCGAACAGATCGCCGACATCAAGTCCCGACTGCGGCGCATGTCCCCGGGCGACGACCCGGAGGCCTACAACGCGGTGTTCGGCGACCTGGTCGCACTGGAGGCCTACCGGCGCAGCCTGCTCGAGCAGGCGGTCGACCCGAACGGGCTCGCCGGCTGATGCCGTCTGCGGGAGTTCAGTCCCGCGGATCGCGGGGTGCGTAGACCGATGTCGTGTCGTCGACCTGGTGGACACGCGTCAGCGGCGCCTGCGGGGAGAGCTTCTCCGACAACTTCTGCCGACCGAGGTCGACGGCCTTCTTGGTCGCCGGGGATTCGGTCACGGCGTGGTAGGCGCCGCTGATCTGGTCGTACCGGCGGCGGCCGGCCTTGGCGCCGAGCACGTACCCGACGCCGAGAAACGCGAGAAGTCGAACCATCGCTGTGCACCCTCCCGCCTGTGACTCCGGATTTCACAGGGTCATGATCATCGTCTGACATCCTGCCCGATCGCGCTCGGTGGGATCGCATCGGGCAGGGCCCCGAGTGCGATGTGCACACCGATTTGGCGTGTCCGGGACCCCATGGGATAAAGTCATCACGCGGTCCGACGCACGGAGGGTGAAGACCCTCGTGCACCGGTCGTCAGCATTCCCCCATAGCTCAATTGGCAGAGCTTCCGACTGTTAATCGGACGGTTACTGGTTCGAGTCCAGTTGGGGGAGCCAGAACACCTTTCGACCCGGGGCGGTAGCTCAGTTGGTCAGAGCCGGGGACTCATAATCCCTTGGTCGCGGGTTCGAGCCCCGCCCGCCCCACTGCCCCCAACCGCGATTGCGGACCTTCTGCCTGTTCAGCTGATGCGGGGCGGATGATCGAGCGCCACCAGTCGACCCGCGAGATCGACGATCTTGTCGTTGGTGTCCTGCGAGACCTGACGCAACATCGCGAACGCCTGATCGGCGTCGAGGTCATAGCGCTCCATGAGGATGCCCTTCGCCTGGCCGATCGTGTCGCGGGACGCCAGCGCCTCGCTGAACTGGTGCTGACGCGTGTCGCTCTGCATCGCCAGCGCCGCCTGTGCCGCGAACGTCCGGCCGATCTCCACTGCATCGGGGTCGAACGCGTCCGCCTCGACCGAGTGCAGGGTCAACGCACCCATCACCTCGGACTCACGGAACAGCGGAAACGAGACGCTCGCCCGAACCGGGGTCTGCATACGTGCATCGCTGATGTAGTCGGGCCACCGGTCGTCGGTGTCGTAGTCGTCCACGCGGACAACCCGCTGCCGCCACGCCGACTCGAGGCACGGGCCCGTGTCGTGCTTGGCCTGCAGCTCGTCGAGACGGCCGGCGATCTCGTCGGTCGGGGCGAGCGATGACAGCACTCCGCGCTCGACGATGGTGATGCTTGCGTACGTGGCCTTCGGCACCGCCGCAGTCGCCCCGACGGTCAGCGCCGTGAGGAAGCTGTCGATCGCGGCGTCCGATACGTCGACGCCCTGTAGTTGCCGCACCTGCGATGCGAATGCCCGGTACACCGCTCTGTTCTGGTTGGCCATGTCCGTTCCTCCATCCATGCCTGTTGAACTTCGCCAGCGTCTCACGCGACAACGCTCGAATCGACGGTCGACAAGCCTTTGACCAGGCAATTGATATCTTCCCTTTCGGGCGTTACCGTTTCGTGATCAAAGTCGGGCATTCGTTCCGATGTCCTGCCGAACCACCATTGAAGGTCGGAATCCGGGTCGTGACGCAGGTCATGTCCGACGTAAGAATGTACGAATCTTTGGATTCGCGCAGGCCTGAGGGGTCCGGCCGCGCGCAATGAATTGAGTGATGCAAAATATCTGTGCAATCAAACAGGCCCGCCGGGGGTGATCAAGGTAGGGTCAGATCTGTCCAACTGTCGAGAACCCGCGTACAGATGTGCACATCGCACCGGTTTCGGAAAACGTGCGGGCGGCTGTTGTGACCTGAACTGAATTGACGACACCTCAACGACAGAGCGCTGTGGTCGTGGATCCCCCTGCGGTGCTCGGAGTGGTCCACAGTCGAACAGGGAGATCCCAGGTGAGTGTCAGCTTCGGCCCGCACGGTGTCCGTGCGACCGCTGATCAGAAGCGGGGCAGTAAATCTCGCGGCGACGTGCCCGCGCAGCCGGGTCGTCTGCGCGTGGCCATCGCCCACGACTACCTCACCCAGCGGGGAGGCGCCGAGAAGGTCGTCCTGTCGATGGCGAAGGCGTTCCCCGAGGCCGTCATCCACACGACGCTGTACGACCCGCAGAACACGTATCCGCAGTTCGAGGACATGGATGTCCGTGTTTCCGCGATGAACAGAATCGGATTCCTCCGACGAAATCACCGCGCGGCACTTCCGCTCCTCCCTTTCGCCTCGTCGTCGATGTCAATCGATGCCGACGTGGTCCTGGTGAGTTCGAGCGGATGGGCGCACGCATTCCGGACAACGGGTCGCAAAGCCGTCTACTGCCATTCACCCGCGCGATGGCTTTATCAGGAGCAGGACTACCTCGGCGAGTCCGCCGGATGGAAGAAGCGGGCCGCACTCGCCTTCCTCGCCCCGCTCCTGAAGATCTGGGACCGGCGTGCGGCGCGGTCGTGCGACATCTATTTCGCCAACTCCCGCGTGGTCCGCGACCGCATCAAGACCGCCTACGGCCGACCCGCGCGCGTGCTCCCCGCCCCGGCGACGATCGAGATCGATTCCGACCCCGAGGTCGTGCCGGAGGTTGCGCACTGGGCCGAGCAGGGCTTCTATCTCTGCATCTCCCGGTTGCTGGCCTACAAGAACGTCGACGCGGTCATCGACTCGTTCCGCGGCACCGGCCGTCGGCTCGTGGTCTGCGGTCGCGGACCGGAGGCGGAGCGACTGCGAGCGACCAAACCCGACAACGTGATCATGGTGTCGGATCTGACCGACAGCCAGATCGCGTGGCTCTACGCCCACAGTTCGGCGGTCGTCGCGGCCAGTCACGAGGACTACGGCCTGACCCCCATCGAGGGTGCGGCCCACGGGAAACCGTCGGTTCTGTTGCGCTGGGGAGGTTTCCTCGACACCGCGGTCGAGGGACTCACCGCCGTGTACTTCGACGAACCCGAACCGTCGTTGATCCGTGCGGCGATCGACCGGTTCGAGCAATCGGCGTGGGACACCGAGAAGATCGTCGAGCACGCGACCCGGTTCAGTGACGAACAGTTCGCCGCGCAGCTCTACGACATCGTCGACTCCCTCGCATCCACCGACACCGAGGAGGGTGCCGCGTGACGGCTCGGCGGGCGTCCCCGGCCGGGACGCGGGTCGCGCCCGGTGAGCAGACCCCCGTGGTAGAGGCTTGATCTCGCCGATGACAGACAGTCGGGCCCTGGCGTCGCCGCGTGCCCTCATCAGCGGTGTCACCGGACAGGACGGCCACTATCTCGCCGCCCGGTTGATCGAGGCCGGTATTACCGTGCACGGGGTCGTCGGACCATCTCGGTCGGTCGAGTCGGTCTCCGCGCCGGGATTCGTCGGTCACGAGCTCGACCTGACCGACGCCGCGCAGGTGCGTGCTCTCGTGGCCGACGTCGCGCCGCAGCACGTCTTCCATCTCGCCGGGTTGTCCTCGGTGGGCCGATCCTGGACCGACCCCGTCGCGACCGTCGACGTCAACGCGGTGTCCGTCACCGCCGTCCTCGACGCGTGTCTGCAGTTCCAGGACGAGACCGGCGACCCGATCTCCGTGGTCAACGCCTCCAGCGCCGAGGTGTTCGCCGGGTCGTCGGAGTCGCCGCAGGACGAATCGACCGCCATCGCGCCGACCTCGCCGTACGGCGTCTCGAAAGCCCTGGGCCACATGATGTGCCAGGTGTACCGACGCCGTGGCCTGCAGGCGACCAACGCCATCCTCTACAACCACGAATCCCCGCGTCGGCCCGCGACGTTCGTCACCAGGAAGATCACCGCCGCCGCCGCGGCCATCGCGGCCGGCGAACAGGACCGTCTGACACTGGGCAATCTGAGCCTGCGTCGTGACTGGGGATGGGCACCGGACTATGTCGACGCGATGTACCGGATGGCTCTGCACGGCAAGGGGGACGACTTCGTCGTGGCCACCGGGGAATCGCATTCGGTCGCGGAGTTCGTGGAGACCGCGTTCGCGGCGGTCGGCATCACCGACTGGCGTGCGCACGTCGAGATCGACGACGAACTCAATCGTCCGGCCGACAGTGCCGACATGGTGGGCGACGCGACACGTGCTCGGGACGTGCTCGGATGGCAACCCACCAAGACCTTCGAGCAGATCGTGACCAGCATGGTCAACGCAGATCGACGACAGGAGCAGAACTCGTGACCACGGACAGCGACAGCAAATACCTACGGGCACTTCGGACCCCGCCGCCACCGCGGATGGAGGAGACGACGGTGGACGGCAAGACGAAGAAGTACAAGATGCAGAACATCAGCCTCGCGCAGAAGATCTACAACCGCGTCGGACTGCTGGGCTACAACATGCTCGTCACGTTCATCCCGTCGCACACCATCCGGTTGGGATGGCTCCGACTCTTCGGCGCCAAGATCGGCAAGGGGTCGGCGATCCTGCGTGGCACCACCGTCTTCGACATCGCCTATCTCACCATCGGCGAGAACTGCAACGTCAGCTTCCGGTGTGTCCTCGACGCGCGCGCAGGCATCCTGATCGGTGACAACGTCGTGATCGCCAGCGACACCCACCTGCTCGGCGGTGGCCATGACATGAACGACCCGAACTTCCTGCCGATCCCCAAGCCGATGATCATCGAGGACTACGCCTGGATCGGCACCCGGGCGCTGATCCTGCCGTGCACCATCCATCGAGGCGGCGTCGTCGCCGCGCAGGCGATGGTGAACAAGGACGTCGGCGAGCTCGAGGTCGTCGGAGGCAACCCCGCCAAGCCGTTCACGAAGCGGAACCCCGACGCGCTGAAGTACACCGGGCACTATCGGCCGCTCTTCTACTGATGGGTGCGCAACTGTCCGAGACGCGGCTCGTCTACATCGCGCCTCGGCTCGGGGTCGGTGGGGTCGGTGACTACGCCGACGACGTGGTCGACGCCGTCCGCCCCTACTTCGCAGATGTCCTCGAGTACCGGCACGAGGGTCCGGGTCGCAGCAGCGTCGCCGATCTACGCGCTCATCGACGAGAGATTCGAGAGTTGGTGGCACGGGCGCGGTCTCAGGGGCCGACAATCGTGCACGCCGAACTCAGCGGTGGCGCTCTGGTCCCGTTCTGGGGCATCGCGGGCCTGCCCGATGACGTGCCGGTGAGCGCGACCGTCCACGATCCGCCGCATCCGATCTGGTGGCCCGCTCGTACCCGGTTCATGGCGGACCACTGGTTGATCAACCACGCCGTCCATTTCCCGTTCCGCGGGGTCTCGCATCGCGTGCAGCGGAAGTGGCTGCGTGCCACAACGTTGTTCGTCCTGACCGAGAGCGGTGCCCGATCGGTCCCGCCCGACTATCCCGACGCGCGGGTGGTTCAGATCCCACACCTGGTGAGCGAGCGTCGTCTCGGGAAACCCCCCGAGGAGCGTCCACTCAATGTCGGGTTCTTCGGTCTCGTGTACCGCGGCAAGGGATTCGACCAGGTCAGCTTGCTCAGGGAGCGGCTCCCCGCCGAGATCGGCATCCGTGTCGCCGGGCGCGGCACCGAGACCCTGCCGCAGACCGACGGCATCGAGATCGTCGGGGGAGTGGAGGACGAGGCCGAGGACGCGTTCTTCGACTCGGTACGTGCCATCGCGATGCCGTACGGCAAGCGGTCCCCGTACGGCATGGGGTACCCCGCGTCCGGTGTGATGTCACGGGCCATCGCCTATGGCACCCCCGTGATCTGCAGCGACCACGGGGCCCTCGGCGACATGACCGGTGCGCAGGGGATCACCGTGCTCCGGGGCTTGCCGGAGGACGATGCCGACGCCGTCGCCGACGCTTTCGCGGGCGCGATACGAAACCTGTTGCCCGACACCGGGGCGATTGCGACGGCCGGCGAGAACGTACGAACAGAGCGTGCCGCGAGTTCGGGTGCCGAGGTGGCGAAGGCGTTCGCCGCCGCATGGACGGACATGCTCGGACATCCTGGATGACCGAGGCCCCGAAGACGCCGACCGGACCCGCCGACACGGGGCAGGAACGCCGCAACATCACGAAGACCCTCATCGCGGTCTTGTGGATCTACGGTGGCCGCGGCGTCGGGATGCTGTGGACACTGGCGCTCATCTCGCGGCTCGGCGTGGGCGACTACGGCATGTACGGGATCGCGTTCGCGCTCGCCGCCGTCATCGGGCCACCCCTGGACAACCCCTACGTCGTCCGGTCGATGCGGGAGTCCGAGGAGAAGTTCGTCACCGAGCGGGCCAGCCGTTTCCTGGTGGGTCTCAGCCTCGTCGCGCTCGGCACCGTGCTGTTCCCGGTGAACTACATCGCGTGGTTCGGCCTGACCGTGGCCGGGGGCGAGATCGCGTTCAAGTCCTACTCGAGCCGTTTCGCCCGAGACGGGCACGCCGACCGGGTGTGGCGCCTGGACAGCATCAGGCAGATCGCCAGTGTCGCGATGGCGGTCGTGTACCTGTTCGCCGTCAAGGACCCGTCCCTGCTCGTGGCCAGCATGTTCTACGTCGCGCCCTACTTCGTGATCCTCGTGCTGGCGGCGATCGCGGCGCGAGGTCACCGTCCGGCCCTACCCGGACCACCGCGACTGACCCTCGCACTCATCGGCGAGATGGGCGGCACGGCACTCTATCTGCAGGGCGACGTCCTGCTCTTGGGGTTCCTCACCGACAGCACGACGGCGGGCTACTACACCCTGTGCTGGACCGTGGCCGCGGCGTTGGCCGCGGTGGGTCAGTCGTTCGGAATGACCTACCACGAGCCGCTGCGACTCAGCGGCGGACGCATCTCGTCGGGGCCACCGCTGCGCCTGACGCTGACCGTCGGGTTCGTGTCGTGCGCTCTCGTCGCCCTGCTCGGCGTGGTGTTGCTGCTGTCCCCGGCGCCGACCGAATTGGCTCTCGCGATGCTGATCATGTCCCTGTTCACGGGGATGCGAACCATGATCTCGGTGTTCCAGGTCGTCCTGTACGCACAGCGTCGCGACCTCACCCGACTGGCGGCCAACCTCGGCCTCGTCCCGGTCAAACTCGGTGCCGTCGTCCTGCTCGCGGGTCCGTTGGGCGCGGTCGGTGCGGCCCTGTCGTCGGTCGGGGCCGACGCGATCCTGTTGGTGATCTACGTGGTGGCGATCTATCGACGCCCCCTGAGATGAGGTACGCATGACGTCGGTGACCCTCGTGATGTCGAAGGACCCCGTGGCCGAACGTGGCGGTGACGTCGAGCTGAGTCGGTTGCTCATCACCCTCGCCGCCGACGACTTCGACGTGTCGGCCATCTGCCTCTCACCCGAGAGTGGCGTCGTAACAATGGATCTGGCGTCCACGGGCCTCGAACTCACCCGGGTCCGTAAACCGGCCGTCGCACCGCACCGACTCGCGGTGCAGGTCCTTCGTTCCCGACGCAGCCTCGTACACGCGCGTTTCGACACCCCGGACCTGCGGGCGGCGATCGACTCGACCCGCTCGGACGTGGTGGTCGCCGAGCACAGTTACATGGCCGAGTCCTTCCTGAACAGTGCGCGCCGCGGATCCGCGCGCCTGGTGGTCAACACCCACGTGTCGGAATCGCTGGTGTGGCGCGCCACCCGCGGGATCCTCGGGCGCATCGAGGAGCCCCGGTTGTTGCGTGACGAGCTGCGCGTGGCGCGAGCCGCCGACGCGGTCGGGACTTTCGACGCCGACGAGGCCGAGTTCTACCGCGCGCGCGGCGTCCACGGCGCCCGCTGGCTCGATCTGACGCTGCCGCCCGCGGAGCAGGTCGCGGTCGCGGACACGCCGCCCCGGCTGGTCTTCATGGGTACCCGCGACTGGCCCCCGAATCAGGAGGCGTTCGAGTATGCCCTCGCGCTGTGGCCCGCGATCAGCGCGGGGATCGAGGATGCCGAACTGTGTGTGATCGGCGCGAAGAAGACGGGCGTGCGCGACCCGGTGTACCCCGCGGGTGTCCGGGATCTCGGTTTCGTCGACGATCTGCACGGGTTCCTCGGCACCTGTCGGGCGATGGTGGCGCCGATCGTCACCGGCGGTGGGGTCCGCGTCAAGATCCTCGACGCCGCGCGTATCGGCCTGCCCGTGGTGGGCACCTCAGCGGCGGTCGGGTCGTTGGGGGAGACCTTCGGGCTGTCGACCCACGACTCCGACGAGGCCTTCGTCGCGGCGTGTCGCGGATTCCTCACCGACGCCTCGTCCGCGGCGAGGGCCGGGGCGGACCTCTACGAGATCAACCGGGATCGCTGGGTCCGGCGGGCGCCGCACGCAGCCGTCGCCGCACTGCTGGACGGCACGCAGGCCCCGACCCGCTGAACCCCGGCGGTTACCGGCGACGGGTCAGTCGGCCGCGGCCGGCGCCGGGTCCGGGCCGACGCGTGCGACCTTGCCGACAGCGCCCGTCGGAGGACCCAGTGGTGGTTCGGGTCGGTCCGTCGCCATCCGTTCGCGGTCGATGTAGACGACGAACGTCAGGAAGATCGAGAAGGCCGTGGTGACGGGCAACACCGCGACGACGGGGTGATCGAGCTGCAGCGCGATCAGGAAGAAACCGATGAACGTACCGCCGAACAGGGCGCGCGGCAACGACTTCGAGCCGAGTGCACGCCACCCGATGACGCAGCCGAGCAGCAGGATGGCGAGGAACACCGCTCCTGTGAACAGTCCGCCGCGATACACCGTGAGCAGCGGTGCGTTGGCGACGTGGTTCAACGTGAACGCCGTCGACCCGGTCTTGAACTCGGGGCGGTCCCAGCCCAGTCCGAAGAGCCAGTGACCCGACAACTGGTGGGGGAACTCCTTGAGCGCGTCGGTCCGCGACGACGAGCTGACGTCGTCGCTCACGAACGCCTGCAGGATCCGGTTGCGCACCTGGGGGACCGCGGCCGCGCCGACGATCGCGAGTAGAAAACCGCCGATGAAGATGGGGCGGGTGCGCGAGCTCATCCTGTGGAAGAGCATCGCGAGCAACAGGCCGACCACGACGCTGAAGAGCGCCGAGCGGCTCAGGGTGAGCACGATGCATCCCATGAACAGGGCGCTCAGCGCGAGACGCCGCCAGCCGTCGAACACCACGATCCCGACGAACATGGCGACCAGGAGGCCGATGCCCGCCGCGTTGGGCTCGACCCACATGCCGCCGAAGCGGACCGACTGGGTCTGGCCCTCGGCGTTGTAGACGTAGCTCGTCGTGGTCGCGACCGCGCCGTAGCCGAACAGGCTGAAGACCTTGATGATCGGTGTGCCGCCGGCGGCGAGGATGGCCAGACCGAACGCGCCGTTGAAGGCCGTCGCGCACACGAAGACCTGTCCGAACCGTCGCAGGTTCGCCGTCGACAACCGCAGCAGGGCGATGACGAGCAGGGTGACGATCGACCACTTGATGTATTCGATGTAGTCACCGAGCGACAGTGCGGTGAACACCATCGACAACCCGGACACGAGTACCAGCAACAGGATCAGGGACTCGAGCAGGTGCAGCCGCCGGCGGTGACTGGGATGCAGCACCGCGGCGAGGACCACGGCGGCGGAGAAGAGGAGGTACAGCGGCACGGGGACGCCCGGCAGCGTGCCGAAGGGCAGCAGGCCGATGGCCACCGCCAATGACCAGTACAGCCACAGCGGATGTCGCAGGCCGACATAGGCGGCGACGGCCAGTCCGATCAGTCCGATGACACCGATGGTCGGCAGCGTTCCGCCCGTCACCGCGGCGAGCGCGACGACGGGACAGACGATGACCGTCGCGAGTATGAAAAGTATCTCCCCGCGCGATCGTGTTCCCGTTGTCACGCCATATATCCTTACATTCGGTTCACTCGCTGCAACTCGAGGTTGCGCGAGCCAAGATGCTCGTGCACGTGAACGCGTCTACGCTCTCGAAGTATCGGCAAACAACAAGCGATCGGAGTTCCCCTTGGAAATCGGGGATTACCTGCGTGCTCTGCGACGATTCTGGTGGATCGTGGTCGTGGTCGCAATTGTAGGAGCAGGCGCGGGATATTTGAGTTCGTTGATCGCGACGCCGAAATACGCTTCGACCGCCCAACTGTTCGTCACCACCCAGAGTGGGACGTCGGTGGGCGACGCCTATCAGAACAACCTGTTCTCCCAGGAACGTGTCGTCTCCTACGCGGCACTCGCGACCAGCCAGCAGGTCGCGGCACGCGCCATCGACCAGCTCAAGTCGACGATCTCCCCGGACGATCTCCGGTCGAAGATCACCGCCACCCCGGTCACGAGCACGGTGCTGTTGAACATCACCGCGACCGACTCCGACCCCGTGGCCGCGCAGACGTACGCGAACGCGGTCTCCGATCAGCTGGTCCAGCTCGTCAGTGAGCTGGAGACCTCGCGACGCGGCGGCACGCCGGCCGCCGGCGCCGTTCTCGTCGACGACGCCGACTACCCGTCGGGCGCGAGCGGCCTCGGCCTGGTCACCCGGATCGGCCTCGGCCTCGTCGGAGGACTGGTCCTCGGCGTCATCGTCGCGATCCTCGCCGCCCTGCTGGACACACGCTTCCGTCGACGTGAACGCGTCGAGGAGGTGGCGGGTTCGCTCACGCTGGGCGTGCTGGTCGACGACAAGGACCGGGACTTCGAGAAAGCCCTCGACCTCTCCGCCGGCGGACTCGCGGTCGAGCGTCTGCGCGAGCTGCGCACGAACCTGCAGTTCGCTCGCACGAACGGCGACCGCCCGAAGGTCATCTCGGTCACGAGTCCAGGGCACGCCGATGGTCGGTCGAGCACCGCGGTGGATCTGGCGTCGGTACTGGCCGAGGTAGGCCGTTCGGTGGTCCTGGTCGACGGCGACCTGGTCTCGCCGAGCCTCGCCGAACGGCTGGGTGTCGGGAGCACCAGCAGCGGACTGGCCACCGTCCTCGACGGACAGCACCCGGTGAGTTCCGCGGTCATCACCGACGTCGGAGGACGCCGGTGGGCGTTGTTGCCGGCCGGACCCGTCCCGTCGGTTCGCGGTCGGCTGTGGTCCGACGACCGCGCCGCCGAGACCATCGACGCGCTCCGCAGCCGGTTCGACTACGTGATCATCGACACCCCGCCCCTGTCGGACTGCGCCGACGGTGCGCTGATCGCCGCGCTCGGCGACGGTGCCCTCGTCATCGCCCGACTCGGGCACACGAAGATGGCCGACCTGCGGCGTTCGCTGGAGTCCCTCAGCCTCGCCCACGCCCCGCTCATCGGGACCGTGGTCACCGGCGAGCAGGTCGGTCGCCGGGACGCGACCGCGGCGTCGTCCAAATCGGATACGCCGGCGTCGCCACCCGCACCGGCGTCGCCACCCTCAGCGGCACCTGCGGCTCCGCCGGCGTCGACACAGCGCGACCCGTGGCAGACCTCCGATCCCGACTCGAAGCCGCCGTCGGCGCCGGATCGGTCGGCGCACGGTGTCCATCGCGTCGCCAGGGAAAACGACGACGAGAACAGGTGAACCGATGAAGCTGCGGCGGGCCGTGCCCCTGATCGTGATGTCTCTCGCGCTGGTCGCGGGTTGCTCGACGTCCGAGCCCCCGAGACCGGCCGGCGACTCGCCGGTGGTGCGGTCGATCGCGCCACCGTTCGACGGTTCGGCCCAGATCCCGACGACGTCGGCCTCGACCGGCGGGACCGGCCCGGGTGCCGTGGTGAGCACCAGCATCCTCGAGGACAACACCGAGCTCCAGGACGTCGACGCCAAGGCGATCCGGATGGTGTTCCGTTCCACCGAGGGCACCGGCGGAAAGCCCACCGAGGTGTCCGGACTGGTCGCGATACCGCCAGGTGTCGCACCCGAGGGGGGATGGCCCGTCATCGCGTTCGGACACGGCACCACCGGGGTTCTCGACAAGTGCGCACCGAGCCAGTTCGACACCCTCGTCGGGAACGGTTCGATGATCGCGAGCATGATCCAGTCCGGATTCGCGGTGGCGATGCCGGACTACCAGGGGCTCGGCGTGCCGGGCTACCGCCACCCGTTCCTCGACGGTGCGACCTTCGGCAACAACATGATCGACGCGGTGCGCGCGGCGCACAACCTCGATCCGGCGATCGGCACCAGGTGGGCCGCCTTCGGGCACTCGCTGGGCGGACTCGCGGCCTGGGGTGCCGCTGACCGGGCGGGCGCCTACGGGCAGGGTCTTGATCTGACGGGCACGTTGGCCATGGCCCCGCCCGCAGACATGTCCGGTCTCGCCGACGCCGCGCAGAACGGAACACTGACCGCCGACCAGCGCGTCGCCCTGATCTTCGCGTTGCAGACGCTGAGCTGGAGCAATCCCGGTTTCGACCTCGACCGGTACCGCACCCCGTCCCTGGCCCAGAAGTGGGATCTGCTGCTCGACTGCACCGCCAACCTCAACGAGGTGCTCAAGGCGCGCGAGGCGGTCACCAACGCCGACCTGAAGCCGGACACCCCCGCCGACACCACGCGTCTGCGTGACCTCCTCGAGGCGCTGGCGGTGCCGAAGAACAAGATCACCGGCCCCATGCTGCTGATGTACGGGACGAAGGACACCCTGGTCGACTACCGGTGGACCGACGCGGCCGTGAAGCGCGCTTGTGCACAGGGTGACGTCATCGACATCGACAAGCGCATGGGACAGGGCCACAGCGATTTGGAGAGTGCCCGCGGTCTGCCGTGGATCAAGGATCGGATCGACGGCCACACCGCTGACAACACCTGCCCCGGCAGAACGTGAGGCCTCCGCGCCCCGTCCCGCGTGTGCGGGACTACCTGCGGATCCTGGCCGCGAACTGGATGGTCATCGCGATCGCCACCGTGCTCTCGGCCGGGGCCGGGTACGTCTCCACCTTGATCGAGCAGCCGCAGTACACGGCGTCGGTGAAGCTGTTCGCGACCGTGGCCGGTGACTCGGGTGTGCGAGCGGCGCAGCAGGGGGACCTGGGTGCGACCGCCCGTATGACGACCTATCAGCAGATGGCGACGTCGTCGATCGTGCTGCAGCGCACCATCGATCAGCTGAAGCTCGACACCACCACCGGGGAGCTGGCCACCGAAGTCCTCGCGGTCATCGCGCCCAAGTCGGTGGTCCTCGACCTCACGGTCTCCGCGTCGGAGGCCTCCCGTGCGATCGACACCGTCAACGCCCTCGGCGGCAACCTCGCGCGACTCTCGCAGGAGGTCGAGTCGACCGACGACGGGCCCGTCGCCGAACTGGTACCGGTGGGCGGTGCGACCGGTGCCCAGCGCGTCGAGTCCTCGATCGTCGATGCCCTGACGCTCGGTGGCGGTATCGGGTTCGCGCTCAGTGCGGTGCTGGTGCTCGCGCGCGCGTTGATCCGGGACCGTGCCGTGCACCGCTCACAGTTGAACAACTTCGTGGAGCAGTCGATCTCCACGTCCGTGGTGAGGAAGACCGTCACATGATCGTGCGTTCCCGTCGGCTGCTCGCCGCGCTGTGCGCCCTCGTCGTCGCGGCGGCGGTTCTCGCCGGGTGCTCCGACGACGGTTCCGACACCGCACAGACGCCCGGCGCGACCGGAGTGACGATCCCCGGCGATTTCTCCGGTGCCGGCCCCGGCACCCTGAGGTCCGCGACGACGCTGCCCACCGTGGACCGACGCGTCACGCGTCTCACCACCATCGCCGCCCGGATCACCTACACGTCGACCTCAGGGACCGACGGCAGCGAGAAGCTGGTGTCGGGCACCGTGTTCTCCCCGGTCGGACCCGCGCCCGCCGGCGGATGGCCCATCGTCGCCTTCGGCCACACCTCCACCGGGGTGCAGCACGAGTGCGCGCCGTCGCTGTCGCCGTCGCTGCTCGGGTCGGTCGACGCGATCGGTGTCCTGGTCAACACCGGGTACGTAGTCGTCATGCCGGACTACCAGGGACTCGGTCTCGACGACACCTATCACCCCTACCTCGACTCGACGACCGAGGGCAACAACATGATCGACGGGGTGCGGGCCGCCCGGAAGCTGGTGCCCGACACCTCGAACCGGTGGGTGGCCCTGGGGTCTTCGCAGGGCGGCCAGGCGTCCTGGGCGGCCAACGAACGCTCCGAGGCCTACGGCTCCGGGCTCGACCTCGCCGGGTCGGTGAGCCTCGCCCCCGCGGCGGACATCATCGGCTTCGCCGACGCGGCGCAGGCAGGGACGCTGACGACCGATCAGATGGCCCTCTACCCGTGGATCCTCTACGCGCTGAAGAACGAACACCCCGAGATGAACCTCGACGACTACCGACGTGGCGTGGTCGAGGAGCGGTGGGACGTGCTCACCGCGTGCCAGGGCCCCGCCGCGGGCCAGCGCGCCGACGTCACGAAACTGATCACCGCCGACGACGTACGCCCGTCGTCGCGCGCCGCCACCGACACCCTGCGCGGTTATCTCCGCGAGATGAGCCTGCCGAAAACCGCTGCCGGAGCGCCGATGCTGGTGATCTACGGAGGTAAGGACCAGTTGGTGAACCCGGCGTGGACCCGCGGCGCGGTGACCGGTGTGTGCCGACTGGGCGCCCGTGTCGAGTCCTATCTTCTCGCCGACCGTGGACACGACGACATCGACGCGACCTACGCCGTGACCTGGATCAAGAACCGGCTGGCCGATGCCCCGGTGGTGAACGGGTGCAACCGTCCGCCCGCCACCCTCGAGACGTCTGCGCCGGGCACCGCATTCGGCGACCAGGGGTGAGGCACCTGTGGCGATGACCCGCAGGCGGTGGACCGTCGTCGGGGTCGTCATCGTGATCGTGATCGCCGCCGTGATCGCCACGATCGTGGTGGCCACCGGCGGGGATCAGGCGTCCGACGACCGTGCCGCGGTGCCGGGTGCCCGTATCGGCGGTGACGCGCCCGGATCGCTCGTCGAGGCGGAACCCATGACGGCGTTCTCGCGCAGACTCGAAGGCGCGCAGATGAAGTCGGCGCGGGTTCTCTACCGCTCCACGTCCGGGGACACCGGCGCCGCGACGGTCGTGTCCGGGGCGGTGTTCACCCCGCTCGGTGCGGCGCCGCAGGGCGGGTGGCCGGTCGTGTCGTTCGGACACGGCACCCTGGGCATCAACACTGAGTGCGGGCCGTCGACCTCACCGACCCTGCTCGGCCAGACGCCGGTGGTCGCGAGCTTCGTCAAGCGCGGGTACGCGGTGGCCATGGCCGACTACCAGGGGCTCGGCGCCCCGGGGGTGCACCCGTACAGCGACGCCCGCACCGCCGGGCTGAACATGATCGATGTCGTACGCGCACTGCGGAACACGTTCGACGACGTGTCGAACCGATGGGCCGCGTACGGGGGATCCCAGGGCGGGGGAGCGGCCTGGGCGGCCGACGAGCAGGCCGCCACGCGGGCCCCCGATCTGACGTTGGTCGGAGCCGTGGGGATCGCGCCGGCGGCCGACGTCGCCGGACTCGTCGACAAGGCGGCGGCCGGAACCTTGACCACCGATCAGGGGCCGGTCCTCCAGGCCGTGATCGAGTCCCTGGGGCGGTTGCATCCCGACCTCCGGCTCGACGACTACCGCCGGGGCGCCGCGGCACGGTCATGGGACGTGCTGTCGGCCTGCGCAGGCAACGACGTACACGACCGCGGTGCGGCGGTCGCATCCCTGGGACGGATGGATTTCGCCCCGGCGACCCCGGCGGCGGCTGCGAAGCTCAAGGCCTATCTCACGGCGTGGGCACTGCCGCAGCGCGCTCTGTCGGCCCCGCTCTACGTCGAGTACGGCACCGAGGACACCTACATCGACCCGTCGTGGACCGCCGCCGCGATCCGACGGTCGTGCGCCCTGGGAGGATCGATCACGTTCCGGGCGGATCCGGGCAAAGGGCACGGCGACATCGACGTGACGGACTCGCTGACCTGGCTCGACCAGCGGTTCGACGGTGCCGCGCCTGTCGACGACTGCGCTCGCGCATGATCTCCTCGGCGTACACGCGCCGGGGAGGCCGGACCGCTGTTTCGTTGAACGGCTCAACTGCGGTGTGACTGTTACCCTCTCACCATGCAGCGCACGTTCGACGGATACGCCCGCGTAGGGCATCGACTTGTTCAGGGTTGGGCCCAGCGGGAGGTCTTCGCGCTCCTGCGGCTGATCGATACGCAGCAGCGCGACCGCGGGATCACCGGCGGGGTCGCCGAGATCGGTGTGCACCACGGGCAGTTGTTCATCGGGATGGATCTGCTGCTGCGCGACGGTGAGAAGTCGGTGGCCATCGACATCTTCGGCGACCAGGACCTGAACATCGACGCATCCGGCAAGGGCGACCGCGCACGGTTCGTGCGCAACGTCGAGAGGTTCGCAGGCGCCGACGGGGTCGAGATCCATCAGGGTGACTCGACCGTCGTGACCCCCGAGGAGTTGACCGCGCTCGCCGGCGACCGGATCCGACTGTTCAGCGTCGACGGCGGCCACACCGAGGAGGTCGTGCTCTCGGACATGACGCTGGCCGAGGAAACCCTGTCCGCCGGTGGTGTCGTCGTGGCCGACGACGTGTTCAACGCCGCGTGGCCCGAAGTGGTCGTGGGCACCCTCCGGTACCTCGAACGCCCGACGGCACTGGCGCCGTTCGCGATCGGGTACAACAAGGTCTTCTTCGCCGACGCCGACCACAGTGACGACTACCGCGCCGCGATCACCGCGCAGTATCAGGATCGTGCGCTGTTCCACTGCCGCGCTTCGTCGTTCGCCGGTCACCCGGTCGTGCTGATCGCCGATGTCGCTAAGACGCCTCGTGAACTGCTGGCCCGCAGCAGTGTTGCCCGTTCGATCCACGGTCGCCTGACCGGATCGTAGGCGCCGTTCCGCTCAGGAACGCATGCCGATCGCCCCGGCGGACGGGCTCCAGGTGATCACGCCACGCTCGAAGGTCACCTTCACCCCGCCGTTGGGTTGCGGTACCTCGTCGGTGATCGCGAGACCGAAGGCGCGTGTCCACGCCTCGACGACGCCACCGCCGACGAGGTGGGTGCCGGTGGCGTCGGACCAGTAGACCCGCCCGCCCGATGCGACGTCCTGATGGCCGTCGTCGAACTCGGTGGTCGGGTAGGTGTCCGCCCTCGCGATCAGTGCGGCCACGGGTGCGGGTGAGGTGAGGAAACCCTTCGGGGTCCGGTACACCGCCGTCCGCTGGTAGTAGCGGCCGAGGATCCCCGAACGAGTCACGGGGACAACAGGACTCAGGGCCTCGCCCCAGGCCGGATCGGGCTCGGCGGAGTCCTGGAACTCCCGGTACTCGGGGGTGGTCGGGACCCCGAAGTGCGCCAACTCGGCGACCTTCCACATCGCGTCCTTGGTCGACCGGTCGGTGCGCAGCAGGCCGAAGTTGTCCTCCGTCATCCCGTTCCCGGTCGCCCGGTCCCGCGTCGTGAACAGGAACACCGGTCCGGCGTAGGGGAGTTCGGCCCACTTGTCCAGGAAGTCGGCGATCACCGCGGACTGTTGCCCCTCGTCGAGCGTGGTGGTGGGCGCTCCGAACTCGGTGGCCCAGATCTTCTTCGCGCCGTCCCCGCGCGCGAGCATCAGTTCTCGCATCGCGCTGAGTTGTTGTCCGGGCGAGTTGGGCATCGTCCACGCGGATCCGAGGCTGAGGTCGTATTTGTAGGGGTGGAAGGAGAGGGCGTCGAAGCTGCCGCCCGCCCCCGCGTCGTACATCTGCTGCAGGAAGTCGACCGGATTCGCGGTGACCGCGGAGTCGATGACCGCGCCGAGGGCGCCGCCGACCACCGTTGCGTTCGGGTCGGCCGCCTTGACCGCGCGGTAGCCGGCCTTCAACAAGGCGGTGTAGGCGACCGGATCCGGTCGGGGGTCGAAGAAGATGGTGCCGTTCGGCTCGTTCCACATCTCGTACGCCGCGATCGTCCCCCGGTACCGGGTGGCGACCGCCGACACGAACCTGCCGTAGGCCGCCGGGTCGGCCGGCTCGGCGTACGGGCCGGTCGATCCCGGTGCCGCGGCCCACGCCGGGGTGCTGCCGATGCTGACCAGGATGGACAGGTTCCGACGCGAGGCGTCGGCGATCAGACGATCCACGACCCGCCAGTCGTAGGTGCGCGAGTCGGTCGGCTGCACCAGCCCCCAGAACACCGGCAACCGCACCGAGCGCAACGAGGTGCCCGCGGCCAGGTCGAAGTCGGCGATCGTATCGGCGGGGCTGTTCCAATAGAGGTCGGCGGGGAACGCCACACCGAGGCTCGTCGACGACGTGGGGGATCCGGCGGCCGGTCCGACCGGCGCGGCCCGTGGGCGCTCCGACGAGTGGGTCAGGGTCACGGCGACGATTGCCGCCACGATGCACACGACCGCCACACCCAGCAGGCCGCGGCCGACGCCGCCGACCGGGAGGTGCGAACGTCGCATGCACAGCCTTTCGCGATACCCCCGCGGGAGGAGACGATGAGGCTGAGTGAACCACACACACCTCGGCTCGGGCGACGGACTGCCTCCATTTGCGTTGCCGGTGCCCGATCCGGTGGTCGACGAAACGAAATCCGGGCCGAAACCGATAGAAAGTCGCCCACCGAATGGGGGCGCGGTATCGGGTCGGAATACGGGCGGGTAAAAAACTGCTTCGCCACGCAAAATGACTGGGTCGGCACCCGCCCTCTCGGGGGCGGACAACCTATAGTTTCTTCATGTGACGCCGACGGTGTTCGACGCCTCGGCGGCGTCGCGTCCGTGACACACCGGCTCGACGACGCTCCGGTGGGCACTGCCTGTACATCCGCCCGCACGCGGCGACCCGAGGGGACAGACACCGATGAGCGAACATCCACCGGAGATCCGCGAGAGCGTCGTCCCGCAGCCTCCGGAACGGAAGTTCCGCGGACGCATCCGGGGACTCGACGGGCCGCGTGGCATCGCCTGCATGGCGATTCTCGCCGTGCACGTCGTGGGCCATTACTCCCCGGACACCGCAGCATCCGGGAAACTGCAGCTGCTCGGTCAGGCGCTGATCTTCTTCTTCGCCCTGTCGGGGTTCCTGCTGTTCCTGCCGATCGTGCGCGACCTGTTCCTGGCCAAGACCTCGCAACCCGACATCCGCGCCTACGCCATCCATCGCGCCCTGCGCATCTTCCCCGCGTATCTGCTGATCTTCCTGATCACCAACTACGTCCTGCAGGCGTCGTTCGTGGACAACGCACAGAAGACCCTGACCGTGGGATCGGACTCCGGCACCGGCATGATCACCGACGTCTGGTCGCTGCTCGCGAACCTCACGCTGGTCCAGACCTATTTCCCGTCGCTGATCCAGACCGGCATCAACCCGGCGTGGTCGTTGTCGTTGGAGATCGCGTTCTACGTGTCGCTGCCGTTCTTCGGCGCGCTGATGTTCGCCCTGCACCGCCGTCGCGGCTGGAGTCCGTTCGCGAGTGCGATGGTCGCCCCGGTCGCGCTGATCGTGCTCGGCAGTGTGGGCAAGGTGTTCGCGTCCTGGTTGAGCAACCGGGACGGCATCACCGATGTGATCGAACAGAACTTCGGGCCGAACTGGGCCGCGGTCGTGCTGCGCAGCTTCCTCGGTGGCAGCGACGCCTTCGCGTTCGGCATGATCGCGGTCGTGCTGTTCGTCGCGGTCGGCACCGGCAACATCGGTCCGGCCGCCGCGCGACGGATCCGGCTGTGGTCGATCATCGCGCTGTTCCCCTCGCTGCTGGTGATGTTGGTACTGCTGATCGTGCAGTCCAATTTCCAGGTCACCGCCACGTCCCTCGCCTCGGGCCTGATCATCCTGATCATCGTGTTGCCGCTCGCCGAGGGCAAGGACTCGAAGTTGGCGGACTGGCTCGACTGGAAGCCGTTCGAATACCTGGGTCGGATCTCGCTGAGCATTTATCTGTGGCATTTCCCGCTGTTGATGGTGCTCGGGCGGTGGGGACTGATGGCCGGCGACAATTGGGGCGGACTGTTCCGCAATTTTCTGCTGCTCTCGGCGGCATCGATTCTGTGCGGCGCCGTCACCTATCAATATGTGGAAAGACCTGCCGTCAATTACGCCCGAAAGTTCAAATCTCGATAGCTGTACATCGCTATACTGCAGTTTATTGAGGATCAAGCAACTGCAACGGCCCCCTCCGGGCGTCACCGCCCTCGTCCCGGCGTCGCCTGTGTCGCGCTGATCGTGACGATGGTGGCGCTGATGGTCGCCGGGTGCACCGGTGCGAGCCCGACGGGCGTACCGAGGAGCAGTACCCAGCCGTCGTCGTTGGCGTCGCCCACCCCGTTGGTCGAGCTCGGGGTCAACGGCGGCAGCCTGATGATCGTCTCCGACGACGAGGTCCTCGCGAAGTCGCTGAACGCCATGGTCGACCTCGGCGCCACCATGCTGCGACTCGACATCGCCTGGCCCGTCGTCGAACCCGTGCAGGGAACGTTGAACTGGGCGCCGGTCGACCGGGTCGTCGACGCCGCACGCAAGCGGGGGATCCGCGTGATCGGCATCGTGGACTACACGCCGCAGTGGGAGTCGGGCATCGGCAACCCGATCGCGCAGCGTCCGAGTTCGGTGTCGGAGTTCGGACGCTTCGCAGGCGATGTCGCCGATCACTTCGACGGTCGACTGGCGGGATACGAGATCTGGAACGAGCCGAACGGGGGTTACTTCTTTCGTCCGGGGCCCGATCCCGAGTACTACACGGCCATGCTGCGATCCGCCTACCGCGCCATCAAAGCGGTCGATCGGGACAACCTGGTGATCGGCGGATCGCTTGCCACCGCGGTGGATTCGAGTCTCACGATGAACGGGCTGCGTTTCCTCAAGCGCATGTACGCCGCGGGGGCAGCAGGATATTTCGATGCGCTGGCCGTGCACCCCTACTCCTATCCGGAGTCGTTCTCGGCCGACCCTCTCGATCCCGTCTCGGCGATGCGGATGGTCTCCGACATGTACGCGCAGATGCGAGCGCACGGCGACGGCGGCAAGAAGATGTGGGCGACCGAGATGGGTTATCCGACAAGGGGAGACCTGCCGTCGGACACCAAGATCCAATCCGATGTGGTGACGCGGTCGGTGCAGGAGTGGTCCCAGCTGTCCTATGCCGGTCCGGCGATCATCCACGAGCTCCGCGACCGCGCCGCCGGCACCGGTGACCGCGAGGACTCGTTCGGCGTACTCGCCACCGACTTCTCACCGAAACCGCTGTACAAGAGTCTGCGAACTCTGGTCAGAATGCATGTCGTCGACGACCCGACCTATCGTCGACTGCTCGGGTCCGCCGAGGCCAGCGGCCTGGATCTCGGCGGCCCGGTGACCCCCTGGTACCGATCTGCATCGCGACGGGGGATAGCGCAGTTGCGTCAGGAGTTCGCCAACGGTCTGGTGATCTGCACTCGTGACGACTGCTTCGCGTCGCCGACACCGGTGGGCAGGTATCTCGATCGAGCCGGCGCCACCCCGGTCGGGCCGTTCGTCGACGGACGGCAGATCGCGCGCGGTGTGCGGCTGATCACCGTGTTCTACTCCCCGCGGTCGGGCGCCCATTCGCTCAGCGGTGAGATGCTGGACCGATGGCGCCCCGAGTACGGATTCCCGATGACCGATGAGTACATCGACGGCAACAGCCGTGTCGTCCGTTGCGAGCACGTGACCATGCGTAAGGCGTTCGGCGAGCCGGTCGTGATCGAACGGTCATGACCGGGCGGCTCAAGGCGGCCCTCGCGGTGATCGCGGTGCTGATCGTCGCGATCCTCGCGATCGGTTCGTTCGTGCTCTGGCCGGTGATCTCGCCGAGTACCCCCGATCTCGCGGTACCCGGCGGGTCGGCGCCCGGCGCGGTCGTCGAGGCGACCGCGAAGACCGACCTGCCCATCCTGATGCAGATCTCCCGCGCCAAGGGCACCGTCGTCGAGTACATGTCGACCGACCCGACCGGTCGGCCGGTGCAGGTGTCCGGCGTCGGATTCGAGCCCGGCGGGGATGCGCCCGAGGGTGGCTGGCCGGTGGTCGCGCTCGCCCACGGCACGGTGGGTATCGACGACGCCTGTGCCCCATCGCGTTCGGCCGAACTCGGCGGACTGATCGGCATCGCGCAGGCGTTGGTCGGCGCCGGGTATGCGGTCGCGGTGCCCGACTATCAGGGACTGGGTTCGCCGGGGGAGCACCCCTATCTCGACTCACCGACCGCAGGCCGCAACGTCATCGACTCCATCCGGGCGGTGCGAACGGTGTTCGGCAACGTGTCGAACCGGTGGGCCGGCTATGGGGGTTCGCAGGGGGGCGGCGCCATCTGGGCCGCCAACGAGGAGAGTGCGCGCTACGCCCCCGAACTGTCACCGGTGGGGACCGTCGATGCCGCCCCGGCCGCCGACGTCGTGGGTCTGGTGGCAAAGGCGCGGGCGGGCACCCTCACCTCCGATCAGCGCGCCGCAATGCAGTTGATCATCGAAGCGGCTGCCCGGATCGACCCCGCGTTCGTGCGCGACGACTATCGGACGGCCACGGCCGCGGCCGAATGGGACGTGCTCTCCGCCTGTTCGGGCCCGCTGGTGTCCCGCAGAGACGCAGCGATCGCGGCACTGGGGCCCGGCGACGTCGGACCGCGCAGTGATGCCGCTGCGGCACGATTGACCGAACTGCTCCGGTCCTACGCCCTGCCCCGGATGAAGGCGAGTGCACCGATGCTCGTCCTCTACGGCGACGCGGACACCTTCATCGACCCCGAATGGACCCGGGACGCGGTCCGACGATCGTGCGCCCTCGGCAGCGTCGTCGAATCGAGTGATCAGCCCGGGAAGGGCCATGGCGACGTCGACATCTCCAGTGCCCTCGGATGGTTGAAGGACCGGTTCGACGGCAAGCCCGCTCCCTCGAACTGCTGATGGGTCAGGACATGCCGGACACCGAGCACCCCGAACACGCGCCGACGCGGCGCAGCGCGGCCAAGGCGGCGCGTCGAGACGAACTGTTGGCCGCGGCGGCCCGACTGATGGCCGAGCGGGGGTACGCCAGCGTGCGTCTGGAGGACATCGGCGCGGCGGTCGGCATCAGCGGTCCGGCGATGTACCGACACTTCTCCAACAAGCACGACCTGCTGGCCCAGATGCTCGTCGACGTGTCCCGCCGCCTGCTCACAGGTGGCGCCGCCGTCATCGAGCGTCGCGATGCACCCGCGACCGCGATCCGGAGGCTGATCGCGTTCCACGTCGATTTCGCGCTGACCGAGCCGGATCTGATCGAGGTGCAGTACCGGGATCTGTCGTCACTCGACACCGGCGCACGCCACGACGTGCGCCGCCTGCAGCGCCAGTACGTCGACCTGTGGGTCGACGTGTTGGAGGCACTCATGGGCGTGCCACGTGCGGACGCGTCCACACGCGCCCAGGCGATGTTCGGTCTCATCAACTCCGCACCGCGTCTGCCGGGCCTGCCGACCGAACGGGCGCGGGAACTCCTGGCCGCCATGGCCCTCGGTGCGGTGACCGTGGACCCCCGATCGGATTGACCCGCTGGTCGGGGCGTCTCGTGGCGCGGTCTGTCGGAGAACATCTCGTGACGGCGATGTGACAACCGGAGTTCGTTGAAACTGTGGTGACCTCAAACGAGGATTTTCGGTAACGAATGTGTGCTGATGAACGAATTAGCCGTCAAGAACGCGAAAAGTGGCCTGCGGGCACCGCCTGATTCCCTTAGGCTATCGAAAGATAGCGCGAGCAGGGCGGTGGCACACACGACCCCGTGGTCCACGTCGCATCGTTTGTCGGAGATCGCACAGAGTGGTGCGCGGGTTCGTCTGGCCAGTTCGTCACCGTGAGGAAGTCGCAGTGTCCATACCGTTCCGCGTCTCCACGACGCGTCGCTCCGCCGCATCGACCACCGACGCGCGATTCGTGCAGCCACGTTCACAGAGCTGGCTGTACCGATACGCCGCCCGGGCCCGCTTCGTCGATCTGGTCGTCGTCCTCACCGCGGTGCTCGTCGCGCTGATCGTCCGGTTCGGATACGACCTGACCCATACTTTCGGCTCTTTCAGCTGGCCGGCCATCGTCGCCGCACTGTTGATCGCCGTGTCCTGGTTCGCCATGCTGCGTGTCACCCAGAGCTCCGACCGCCGTGTGCTCGGAGGTGGACCCACCGAGTACAGCCGCGTGGTCACCTCGTCGGTGATGACGTTCGGCGTGTTCGCGATCGTCTGCCAACTCCTCAACCTGAGCATCGCCCGCGGGTTCCTCGCCGTGGCCTTCCCGCTCGGCACCGTCATGCTGCTGCTCGCCCGATGGGGGATGCGCCGCCACCTGGTGGGGATGCGCAAGTCGCGCAAGTATCTCGAACGGGTGCTGATCATGGGCGGCGTCCGATCGGCCAAGCCGATGATCGACCGTCTGCAGCAGAACCCCGAGCTCGGCTACGAGGTCGTGGGTCTCTGCGTGCCGATCGGCAAGCCGTCCGACCCCGAGATCATCGAGTCGTTCGGGTACGAGATCCCCGTCTTCGGTGACTTCTCCGACGCGCGCAGCGCGGTGGCACTGTCCGGCGCCACGACCGTCGCCGTCACCTCCGCCGAGGTCCTCGGGCACTCGGCGATGCGCGAGCTGTCCTGGGACCTCGACGACATGGACGTGGAGATGCTCGTCTCGCCCGGCGTCACCGACGTCGCGGGACCCCGCATGATGGTCCGACCCGTCGCGGGCCTGCCGCT
Organism: Williamsia phyllosphaerae; assembly: GCF_014635305.1. Taxonomy (NCBI): domain Bacteria; kingdom Bacillati; phylum Actinomycetota; class Actinomycetes; order Mycobacteriales; family Nocardiaceae; genus Williamsia; species Williamsia phyllosphaerae. The sequence continues at coordinate 2,710,678 of NZ_BMCS01000001.1, forward strand.
GCTGCACATCGACAAGCCCAGCTACCAGGGTGCCAACCAGTTCCTCAAGTCCGCGTTCGACCGCATCGCCACCTCACTGCTGCTGCTGATGCTCTCGCCGGTGCTGCTGGCGTGCGCGATCGCGGTGAAGGTGACCTCGCCCGGGCCGGTCTTCTACAAGGGCGAGCGCATCGGCGTCGGCAACGAGGCGTTCCCGATGTGGAAGTTCCGATCGATGGTCGTCGACGCAGACCAGCAGCGCGAGTTGCTGGCCGCGCAGAATCAGGGCAACGGCGTCCTGTTCAAGATCCAGGACGACCCGCGCGTGACCCGCGTCGGCAAGTTCCTGCGTCGCTACAGCCTCGACGAGCTGCCGCAGCTGTTCAACGTGATGGGTGGATCGATGAGCCTGGTGGGCCCTCGCCCACCGCTGCGCGAAGAGGTCGAGACCTACGACCATGTCGTCACCCGCCGGATGTTGGTGCGTCCCGGCATCACCGGACTGTGGCAGGTCTCGGGCCGCTCGGATCTGTCCTGGGAGGAATCGGTCCGTCTCGACCTGTCCTACGTCGAGAACTGGTCGATCATGCAGGACGTGCTCATCCTGTGGCGCACCGCGCGTGCGGTGCGCAAGAGCGACGGCGCGTACTGACCCCTGCTCAGCCCTGCGCTCGCCGCAGGCTGACCGGCGGGGTACCGCCGGCCCGGAAGACGCGCAGCACCATGGCGACGGACTCGCCGTCGTCCACCCCGAACAGCGCGCGCAGGTCGCCGTCGAGACGGGCGAGCTCGTCAACTCGCCCCGGGGCCAGGCCTTCTCGGTCGCCGTCGTCGCGTGCGTGGAGCGAGATCGGTGTGACCGGGCAGATCGACAGTCCGAGTCCGGTGGCGCGAACCCAGAGGGCCTGCGCGGCGGTACCGCCACGAACGTGATCGGCCGAGCCGGCGCCGTCCTGGCAGATCGCCACGACCGCCGAGGACGAGCCCACGAGACCCTGCGTCGGCGCGCCCAGCGCGGAGCCGGCATCCCACTCCGCGAGCAACGCCATCACGTCGGTTCGCCGGGTGACCTCGAGCATGCCGAGACCGCTCCGCCCGACGCCCAGGGTGTCCGGACCCAGCCCGGTCGACGGGTCGGCATCGGAGTCGGGCCACCGGATCTCGGCCACCATCTCGGCGTGCAGATCGGGTGTCAGGTGGCGGATCCGGTCATGGGCGGCGAGGATCCCGCCGCACCGGACGATCTCGGACCGGTCGGTGACGATCCGCGCGATCCCGCCCGACGAATCCGCCGCCGCGCGCAGTGCGTGGATCTCGTCGTCGGACAGTGGGGTCCCGTCACCGGGGCGTCGGTCGGTGGCCCGTCGCAGCATCGCGTCGAGGAGACCCGCGCGCTCGGGGTCGGCGCCGTCTCCGAACGCGTAGCGCAGGGCGAGGTCGTCACCCGATCCGGTCGTCGCGAGTTCCCCGGCGACCGACCGGGCGGTGGCCGCGACGTCGATGTTGAACGCCATGGCGCCCAGCGCGACCGCACTCGCACGACGGTCGATGTCGCCGAGCCGGCCGCGTTCCCGCAGTGTCACCGTCACGCCGGTGTCGTCGGGTGAGACCGTCCACGGCTGGGAGTTGCCCGCCGAGGGAGCCCGCTTCCCCGCGTAGACGACCGCCTCGCGGTCGGGGAGCGATCCGAAGGTGGCCGCCACATCGTCGGGCGCCGGTGCCGACCGGGGTGGCACGGCCGTGGCCGTCAGCGGGTCGGCGAGAGCTTCGAGCTCGGCGTCGAGGTCGATGCGTATGCGCCCCGAGGGCAACGGATGGCCCAACCCCAGGCGTCGGACCGCCGCCGCGCACGTCGCGCCGCCGAGCGCGACGTCGCCACCGAGTTGTGGCCAGGTAGAGATGGTCCGTCCCAGTTCGACCGCCGATGCGGCCATGCGTGCGGTCACGCGTGCGGCGTCGAGCAGGGTGATCCCCAACGGGACCTTCTGTGCCGTGGTCAATCCGGACAGGGCGGCGGCGTCGATCTCGCCGAGCAGGCCGTGGAACAGCGGGCGTTCGCGGTCGAGGTCGAAACGTTCGACATCGAGTACGCCGCCGTCGCTCGTCTCCATGATCACCGGGATCCCGCGCGCGCGTGCGTGATCGCGCACGATGACCTTCGCGTCGAAGGAGTCGCATTCCTCGAGCACGATGTCGAGGCCGTCGAGGAAATCGGCCACCGTGTCCTCGTCGAGTCCGCCGGGTGCGATCTCGACACGGAGATAGGGGTCGAGTTCGGCGATCCTGCGAGCGGCCACCACCGCTTTGTTGACCCCGAGATCGAACACCGACCCCGGCACCCGGTTCAGGTTGGACAGGTCGATGGTGTCGAAGTCCATCAGTCGGATCGCGCCCGCGAGTCCCTCGACGGCAAGGGTGTGGGCAACGGCGTGTCCGACGCTGAGCCCCAGCACACCGACGGTGACGCCGGTCAGACGATCCTGTTCGGCCGCGGTGATCTTGTTCCGGTTCCGGTCCAGACGCAGTCGTCGGAACCCGTTCGGGCCGAGCACGCGGACCAGGCTCGAGCGCCACGGGTAGTGCACCCAGCGTGGCGACTCCGTCAGCAGCGCCTCGTCGGGCGGCGGGATCACCTCGGCCAGTGAGGTCTGCTGTTCGGCGAGGGTGTCGAGGCGGCGGACGGACCGATCGGCGCCGATCGCCTCGAGTCGGGCGCGATCGGCGGGGTCGTTCTCGTCCAGGATCTCGACGGCGGCGTCACCGGTTCCCACGTGGTCGGTCGTCGCAATCCCTGCATCCGCCATCATTCTGCCCCTTTGTGGTCGATGATCATCAACAATGCGCGTGATCTCATTCATGGTGCGATACGTCGTTGTCCGTCGGCTGACATGCGCACCTTTCTTTCATTCCTGGTCAGAACCGGCACAATTGACTCGGCCGGCTTCTCGGGTGGGCCCATTGTTCTGATCGGCCATCAATCGACCCGCACACATAGAGGAATTGAACAATGTCTATAACAAATGTGGAATTCGCGATCAATCAATTGGGATCGTCCCTTCCGCCCATGTCCGAGCCGATGTCGGTATTCGACGCCGCAAGCGGATGCCACCTCGTTCTCGGTACGCCGCGCAGTGTCCCCGAACTGTGGACGCGGTACCTCGACGGTGCGCGGGATCTGTACGCGGCGCACGGCGTGAGCGCCGCGCTGGACCACGACGCGGTCGTCGACGGGGACAGCACGACGCTGTTCTACGCGGCGGTGGACCGGGCGGGGGTGGTCCGCGGTGGCCATCGCGCACAGGGGCCGTACCTCGACGTGCGGGACAGCCACGCGCTCGTCGAGTGGAGCGGCAACGACGGTCGCGACGAGCTCATCGCCGCGGTGAGATCGCGGCTGGCCCATGGGGTGGTCGAGATGAAGACGGCGTGGGTCGATCCGACGGCCGACGACCCCTCCGCGGTCTCGGCGCTGCTCGCCCGGGTCGCGGTGCCCACGATGCGGACGACCGGCGCGCGGTTCATCATGGCCACCGCCGCCGAACACGTCCTGCGGCGCTGGTCGAGTTCGGGTGGGCGGGTCGACAAGCGGGTTCCGGCCGCCTCCTACCCCGACGAGCGGTACCGCACGAGCCTGATGTGGTGGGACCGCGAGACGATGGGACGACTTGCCGAGCCGGCCGTCTGGCGACAGATCCGCGAGGAGGCCTGCGTCTGGGAGGGGTTCGGCGGTGAGATGGGGCGGTCGGTCGCCTGATTCCGCGTCGCTCACCGTCCGGTGGGGCCCGGTGACGACTGGTCGCCGGCGACGAAGTGGATCGGTGACGACGACAGGCACACGACACGGTCGCGCCCGGCGCTCTTGGCGACGTAGACCCACCGGTCGGCGAGGTGGGTCAGATGGTCGATCACCTGGGAGATGTTGGGCGCCCCCGTACCTCGGCTGGACAGCGGCGCCGTCACCGCGCCGACGCTGACCGTGACCGTGGACATCGACGACACGGCCAGCCGGATCCGTTCGGCGGTCGCGGCCAGTGCGGACTGCCCCGTCGTGGGGCACAGGAGGACGAACTCCTCCCCGCCGAACCGTCCGATCAGCGAACGCGTCGGGGCCGCCCGGTTGATCGCGACGACGGTGTCGACGAGCACGGAGTCGCCGACCGCGTGACCGAGACGATCGTTGACCGCCTTGAAGTGGTCGACGTCGATCAGCAGGAACCCGATCTGATCGCCGGATGCCGCCACCTCGGCGAGCAGTTCGCTGCTGCGGGTGAGGAAACCCCGGCGATTGAGCAGGCCGGTCAGCGGGTCGGTGTCGCCGAGGACGGCGTAGCGCGCCATGGTGATCTCCAGTGAGCTGCGCAGGGCCGCCACGATGAACACCGGGACCATCACGTTCGCCACCCCGGCACCACATTTGACCAGCACCCCGGCGACCGATGACGGGTCGACGAAGGCGAGTCCGAGCGCGAGCACGATCGCCACGACAGAGAAGGTCAGGACCACCCGCCGGGTGGACGACATGGCGGATATTGCCGGGATGGCCGCGAGCAGGGTGATGATCACGCCCGCGGCGGCGGGTTCGGTGACGATGTATGCCGACCCCGCGATGCCGAACATCCCGATCATCCCGAACACCGCGAACAGTCGGTCGCTGAGCCTGCCCACGATCGCCGTCGTCGAGAAGACGATCAGCGTGAACACCCAGATCGCGCCCAGGTACGGCCAGCAGCCCTCGCGGATGATGTCCGGCGAGACGAAGGCGAGCAGTGGCAACGGGAGCGCGCCACTCGTGCTGAGGAGGACCGCGGCGGACCGGGCGTCGAAGTGCCCGACGAGTGTGCGCGTCCGGCGGCCGAGACGGATGTTCTCGGTGACCGGTCCTTCGGGCATCACCGCGTCGCCACTCTGCGCCGTGTCGGTCCATCTGGTCCGGGGGACCTCTGCGGACACCGAGGGGACCTCTGCGGACACCGAGGGGACGGCACCGGGCGCATCGATGTCGCCTCGCGGTGCGTCGGGGTCGGTGTACACGCGTTCAACTATGCCCTGTCCGATGCTTGTTCGGCAGTCGAGTGGAACCCCTACAGTGCCTGATGAATCGTGAATTCGAGATGTCGATGTCGGCTATTGTCGATCAGCATCCGATTGCCGGTTGTCGACGAATGCTCCGCGACGTGTGTCCACGCACTCATTCCGGCCATGAATAGTCGTGGCGGTGCATGACCGTATTGCACGAAAGACAGACCCAGATGCGCTGCGGAGGGTCGCACTGATTGTCCCAACCGACCAACATCCGACGGATGCCGAGTCGGTGCCCACGCGGACATCGGTACGGGAAACGCTCGACCAACGGGGCCATGGATCCACCTCGAACTCGGCCCGCGACGAGTACCACAACGGTAGTCGACGAGTCGGCCGCGACGACGAGCGGTGGACCCGCAGTGGCAGAGAGGCCAGACACGCCGGGACGCCACTAGAACACGTTTCATTTTCGGTCGGCAGTGACTAGTGTCACGGACAAGGTGTTGTTCGGCCGCGGGCCGTCGCAGGCGAGGAGTAGGAGTCAGATGAAGACCAAAGGTGCATTGCTCAGGAACTTCAACGAGCCGTGGGCGATCGAGGAGATCGAGATCGGGGACCCGCGTGCCAGCGAGGTCAAGATCCGGATGGAAGCGGCCGGGATGTGCCACTCCGATCACCACCTGGTCACCGGCGGCATCCCGATGGCCGGGTTCCCGGTGCTCGGCGGTCACGAGGGTGCGGGCGTCGTCGAGGCGGTCGGCGAGGGTGTCACCGACTTCGCCGTCGGCGACCACGTCGTCCTCTCGTTCATCCCGTCGTGCGGCAAGTGTCCGTCGTGTCGGTCCGGCCTGAGCAACCTGTGCGATTTCGGCGCCATGCTGCTGCAGGGTGAGGCCGTCTCCGACCACACCTTCCGGGTGCACACCGCGAGCGGCGAGGACGTCTACCCGATGACGCTGCTCGGCACCTTCTCGCCGTACATGGTCGTCCACGAGACCTCGGTGGTGAAGATCGATCCGTCCATCCCGTTCGAGGTCGCGTGCCTCGTCGGCTGTGGCGTGCCCACCGGTTTCGGCTCGGCCACCCACAGCGCCAACGTGCAGGTCGGCGAGGACGTCGCAATCGTCGGTTGTGGCGGCGTGGGCATCTCGGCGCTGCAGGGTGCGGTCATCTCCGGTGCCCGCTACGTCTTCGCCATCGACCCGGTGGAGTGGAAGCGTGAGCAGGCCATGAAGTTCGGGGCCACGCACGCCTTCTCCAGCGTGGAGGAGGCCGCGATGTCGATCGCCGAGGTCACCGAGGGCGCGATGGCCAAGAAGGTCATCGTCACCGTCGGCGAGGTGCACGGCAAGGATGTCGACCTGTGGATGGGCATCACCTCCAAGGCCGGTACCTGCGTGCTGACCGGCATGGGCTCCATGATGGAGACCGATGTGACGCTTAACCTCGCCATGCTGACCCTGCTGCAGAAGAACCTGCAGGGCACCATCTTCGGCGGTTCGAGCCCCAAGCTCGACATCCCGCTCCTGCTGTCGCTGTACAAGTCCGGGAAGCTGAACCTCGACGACATGGTGACCCGTCAGTACAAGCTGGAGCAGATCAACGAGGGCTACCAGGACATGCTCGACGGCAAGAACATCCGCGGCGTCATCCGTTTCACCGACGAGGATCGCTGAGCCCTCGTCGTCCGGCGTGCGACGTCTCGTCCGCCGGCCGGTCGTGATCAGATGGACGGCATGTCCGTACTCGATCGACTCGACGACTGGCCGGTGGACAACGTCGCCGCGGCGATCGTGCTCGACGGCTCGACCGTCGCACGCCACGGGGACCTGAGTCGACGGTTCTCCCTCGCCTCGGTGAGCAAGCTGCTCACCGCCTACGCCGTGCTCGTCGCCGTCGAGGAGGAGGCCGTCGAGCTGACCACGGAGGCTGGACCTCCCGGCGCGACCGTCGAGCACCTCCTCGCGCACGCCTCGGGTCTGGCGTTCGACTCCGGCGAGACCCAGGCGGGCGTGGGGGAGCAACGCATCTACTCCAACGCCGGATTCGCGGTCCTCGCCGACACCGTCGCGGCGGCGACCGACATCGCCTTCGCCGACTACTTCGCGCAGGCCGTGTGCGAGCCGCTGGGTCTGTCCGACACCGATCTCGACGGGCCCGCCGGCCACGGCGTGCGTTCGACGGTCACCGACCTCGCGCGTTTCGCCGCCGAGCTGCTGGACCCGCGGGTGCTGGCCGCCGAGACGCTGGCCGACGCCACGTCGGTCCACTTCGCCGGTCTCGACGGTTTCGTTCCCGGGTACGGCAGGCACCGTCCGAACGACTGGGGTCTCGGGTTCGAGATCCGGGCGGAGAAGTCGCCGCACTGGACCGGGTCGACGAACTCGTCCGCGACCGTCGGTCACTTCGGGCAGTCGGGGACCTTCCTGTGGGTCGATCCGGACCTGCGTGCGGCCTGCGTCGTGCTGACCGACCGCCCCTTCGGCGCCTGGGCGAAGCCCTTGTGGTCGGACTTCAACGACGCGGTCGTCGCCGCGATCCGTGCCGAACACCGGGCCTGATCGCACAGTTCTCAACTGACACTGGCGCAACACGGGTCACATGAGGCACACTTGTGATCGAAGTTGTGCTATCCGCGGTGTCGCAAGGTCGTTGGGGAAGACGTTCCTCGTCGAGACCCGGAGGTAGAACAATGCGCACTCTTTCGCAGTTCGCTGACCTGACGACGGGCGTGGTGTACATCCACTCGTCGCCGACAGCGTTGTGCCCGCATGTCGAGTGGGCGTTGTCGTCGACCCTGGATGCCCGCGCGAACCTGAAGTGGTCGGCGCAGGACGCCGCGCCCGGTCTGCAGCGTGCCACCGTCGACTGGACCGGTCCGGTCGGAACCGGATCCCGCCTGGCCAATGCGCTGCGCGAGTGGTCGGCGTTGCGGTTCGAGATCACCGAGAACGCCAGTGACGGCGTCGACGGCGAGCGGTTCTGCCATGTGCCCGGTCTCGGACTGTGGCGCGGCTCGATGAGCGCGAACGGCGACGTCATGATCGGGGAGCTGCAGTTGCGCGCCCTGATGGACTCACAGCCCGACAGCGCCGGACTGGCCGGACGACTCGACGCCGCCCTGGGAACCGCCTGGGACGAGGCCCTCGAGGCGTTCCGCATGGGCGGCGCGGGCGCCGAGGTCACCTGGCTGCACCAGCGCGTCGGCTGACCCGACCGGAACCACGAGAAAGGCCCTGGACTCCGCGGAGTCCAGGGCCTTTCTCGTTCGGGGATCAGCTGACGGTCACAAGGGGATGTTCTTGTGCCGTCCGCGTCGTGCCGGCGCCGAGGCCAACGCCTCGGCGACGATGCTGCGGGTCTTCGCCGGATCGATGATCTCGTCGACGACACCGATGGACTGCGCACGTCCGACACCGCCGGCGATGGCCTCGTGCTCGACGGCGAGACGTTCGTGCAGAGCCTCACGCTCGTCGTCGGCTGCTGCGGCCAGCGCCTTCTTGTGCAGGATGCCCACGGCGGCCTTGGCCCCCATGACGGCGACCTCGGAACCGGGCCATGCGAACACGGCCGTGGCACCCAGCGCCCGCGAGTTCATCGCGATGTAGGCGCCGCCGTAGATCTTGCGGGTCACCAGCGTGACGCGGGGGACCGAGCACTCGGCGAATGCGTGGAGCAACTTGGCGCCACGACGGACGACGCCGTCCCACTCCTGGCCGACACCGGGCAGGTAGCCCGGGACGTCGGTCAGCACGATCAGCGGGATGCCGAACGCGTCGCACAGGCGGACGAACCGCGCCGCCTTCTCCGCGCTGAGCGAGTTGAGGCAACCACCCATGCGCAGCGGGTTGTTGGCGACCACACCGACACTCCGGCCGGACAACCGCCCGAAACCGACGACGATGTTGGGCGCGTACTTCGGCTGGATCTCCTCGAAGCTGGAGATCTCGGTCTCACCGTCGGCGGCGAGGTCGGTGTCGAGCAGGCCGTGCACCACCGGGTGCACGTCGTAGGCCCGACGGTTCGACTCGGGCAGCAGTGCCCGCAGGTCGGTGTCCCCGGCCTCGGCGCGCTGACGGCTGAAGTGTCCCTGCTGGCTGAACATCCCGATCAGGCGACGGGCACGCCACAGCGCGTCCGGCTCCGAATCGGCGGTGATGTGCGAGACGCCCGACTTCTTGCCGTGCGTCAACGGTCCGCCGAGCGACTCCATGTCGACCTGCTCGCCGGTGACGCTGCGGACGACGTCCGGTCCGGTGACGAACACCCGACCGGCCGGCGCCATGATGACGATGTCGGTCAGGGCGGGCCCGTAGGCCGCCCCGCCGGCGGCGAAGCCGACGACCACCGAGATCTGCGGCACGTACCCGGAGGCACGCACCATGGCCTCGAACACCTTGCCGACCGCGTGCAGCGCCTCGACACCCTCGGCGAGGCGAGCCCCACCGGAGTGCCAGATGCCCACGATCGGTGCCTGCTCGGCGATGGCGGTGTCGATGGCGTTGACGATGTGCGCACACCCCACCACGCCCATGGCACCGCCCATGACGGTCCCATCGGTGCAGTAGGAGATGGTGCGTACGCCCTTCACCCGGCCGACTGCGGCCTGCACGCCCGACTTGTCGCGGGTGTGCAGCAGCGACATCGAGCCCTCATCGAAGAAATTGGTCAATCGCAGCAAGGGGTCGCGTGGATCGACGGATTCCTCCTGGGAAGTGATCGGAGCCATGGTGGTCATCGATTCTCCTAACGATTTCGACAGAGTCACTGTGTGCGCGAACGCATCACGTGTGTCAGTAGCGCCCAAAGGCGAGCGCCACATTGTGCCCACCGAATCCGAACGAGTTGTTGATGGCGTAGTCGATTTGCCCGTACCGCGGCTCACCGGCGACGACGTCGAGATTGCACTCGGTGTCCTGGTTCTCCAAGTTGAGCGTCGGCGGGATGACCCCGTCTTCGATCGCCTTGATGGTCAGTACCGATTCCAATGCACCCACAGCCCCGATGGAGTGCCCGAGCGCAGACTTCGGTGCGTACACCGCAGCGTGCTCGCCGATTGCCGAGTTGATCGCCAGCGCCTCGGCGGTGTCGCCGATCGATGTCGATGTCGCGTGTGCGTTGACATGGGTGATGTCGCTGCTCTGCAGTCCGGCGGTCTCCAGCGCGCGACGCATCGCACGAGCGGCACCGGTTCCCTCGGGATGCGGTGCCACCAGGTGGTAGCCGTCGGACGTGATGCCGGTGCCGAGCAGACGCGCATGGATGTGCGCGCCACGAGCCCGGGCGTGGTCCTCACGTTCGATCACCATCAGCGCCGCGGCCTCGCCGAACACGAAGCCGTCGCGGTCCTTGTCGAACGGGCGCGACGCCGCCGCCGGATCGTCGTTCCGCGTGCTCATCGCACGCATCATGGCGAAACTGGCGATCGGGACCGCGTCGATGAAGCCCTCGACACCACCGGTGACGACCATGTCGGCGTCGCCGAGCACGATGTGTCGCCACGCGTGGGCGATGGCCTCGGAGCCCGACGAGCAGGCCGACACCGGGGTGATGACCCCGGCCCGGGCGCCGATGTTCAGACCGATGACCGCTGCGGGTCCGTTCGGCATGGTCATCGGCACCGCGAGCGGCGACACCTTGCGGTAGTTGCCGGTGAGGGTCATGGCGTCGTGGGCCGCGATGAGTGCGTCGCCGCCACCGAGGCCGGTGCCGAGGACGACCGCGAGACGATCGTGGTCGACCTCGGGCTCGCCCGCCTGCTCCCACAACCGCTTGCTCATCACATGGGCCATGCGCTCGACATAGCTCATGCGTCGTGCCTCGACGCGCGACACCTCCTCGGTCGGGTCCTTCACCAGCTTGCCGCCGAAGGTCACCGGCAGGTTGTACTCGGTGACGAAGTCGTCCGTCAGCGTCCGGATACCGGACTCGCCGGCCAGCAGACCCTTCCAGGTGGAGTCGAGATCCTCACCCACGGACGTCGTGGCGACCATGGAGGTCACCACGACGCTGGGAAAGTTCCCCGCCGCTGTTGAGAATTCGCGAAGAGATGATGTCAATTAGTTCACTCAGCCTTCTTGTTGGAGTCCACCTGCGCCTTGATGGCTGCGGCGGCTTCCGGGTTCTCGGCCTCGAGCTTCTGGATGTAGTTCACGGCGTCACCAACGGTGCGCAGGCCGGCCAGATCCTCGTCGGGGATCTTCACTCCGTACTTGTCCTCGGTCTGGACCGCGATCTCGACCATCGACAGCGAGTCGATGTCCAGGTCGTCGACGAAGGACTTGTCGACGGTGACCTCGGAGGGCTCAATACCGGTGACCTCTTCGATGATCTCCGCGATGCCGGCAATGAGTTCGTCCTGAGTCGCCACTGGGTGACTCCCTTCTGTTGTTCGTTCTGCTACTTCACATGGTTCCGGAAGCGGTGGTCTGGCCACCGTTTGGACCGACGATCACGAGAGTGTTCGTCCTCCGGGGGCGCCTGCGGTGTGCGGCGCCGCTATCCAAGTTCTGTGATCGCCTCGAGGTCGGAGGGGGTCTTCAGGGCACGGGTCGGTGTGCCCTTCAGCTCGCGCTTGGCGATACCGGTGAGCGCCCCGGCGGGGGGCAGCTCGACCAGTCCGCTGACCCCGAGCTCGCGCATCGTTGCCGAGCAGAGGTCCCATCGAACCGGGTTGGTCACCTGGGCGACCAGTTTCGCGAGGGCGTCGGTGCCCGTCGTGACCGGCTTGCCGTCGAAGTTCGACAGCAGCACGCAGGTGGGGTCCTGCGGCGTGATCGACGCGGCGGCGGCGGCCACCGCGTCCTGGGCGGGCGCCATGTACCGGGTGTGGAAGGCGCCTGCGACGGAGAGCTTACGGGTTCGCGCCTTCTCCGGCGGGTTGGCGATGAGTTCGTCGATGGCCTCGACGCGGCCGGCGGCCACGATCTGACCGACGGCGTTGCGGTTGGCCGGGATGAGGTCGAGCTCGGCGAGGCGGTCGAGGACCTGCTGCTCGTCACCGCCGAGGACGGCGGCCATCGTGGTGGGCTCGAGCGCACAGGCCTTGGCCATCTCGGCGCCGCGGACGGCGGCCAGGGAGACGGCCTCGTCGCGACTGATCACCCCGGTGATCGCGGCGGCGGCGAGTTCGCCAATCGAGTGGCCGGCCACGACGAGCTCCGACGGCAGCGATCCACGCTTGACGATCTCGTCGTACGCGATCAGGGCGGACACGACGACGAGCGGCTGCGTCACCGCGGTGTCGGTGATCTCCTCCGCGGTCGCGGTCGTGCCGAGCCGTTCCAGCTGGAGGCCGGTGAGCTTGGACCACGTCGCGATCTGGTCTTGTACGCCGGGTAGCTCGAGCCACGGCTCGAGCATCCCGGGGGTCTGTGAGCCCTGTCCGGGCGCTAGCAACGAGAGCACTTGATCAGAGAACACCCTGAGGGCTCGTCGTGTGGGTGTTGGTGGGGCCGAACCTTGTGCCGAGGTTTTGTTTGGTTCCTACAAACGGCTGTCTGCACGTATCCCGTTTGTCACCAGATCGAGACTCGTGATAGAGAACAGCGCGAACGCAGGTTCGATAGGAGGTTACCCAGAAATACCGAAACCACTGTGACGCATGGGACTCATGTGCGCGTTTCGTGTCGAACCTGTGCCAGTCGCCCGACCGTCGAGGCCACCCGCAGGACGTAGGCGTCGCGCGGATTCATGGGGTCACGGCCGGTCACTTCGGCTATCCGCTTTAGTCGATATCTCACAGTATTTGGGTGAACGAACAGTTCTCGCGCGCACGATTCGACCGATCCGCCGGAATCGAGGTAGGCGTCGAGCGTGTTCGTCAGGGTGGCCCCGCCCTTGGCCAACGGGATCACGAGGAAGTCGTTCAGCGTCGTGACGGCAGCGGAATCGCCGAGCAGCGCGCGCTCGGGGAGCAGCTCCCAGCTGTGCACCGGACGCGGGGCACCCGGCCAGCCGGCCACCGCGTCCATCCCCGCCAACGCCTCCACCGCGCTCGAGTGGGCCGCTCCGAGATTGGCGGTGGTGTGTCCGATGACGACCGGCGCGTCCGCGAAGTGAGTCAGCAGTTTCGCCACGAAGGGATCGCTCGCGTCCATCTGTCCGCTGACGATCGCCACGAGGTGGGTTCCCTGCACCACCGACAACGCCGATCGTTCGTGTTGGCGGGCCGTGGTGTGGATGGCCAGGGGTACCGACACGTTGAGCTCGGGTGGCGGGTACCCGACCACGACCGTCGCGGATGCGTCGGCGTCCCAGTTCAACGCGGCGGCGCGCGAGAGCAGGGTCGGGCCGCTGTCGCCGCGGACGACCGCGTCGACGACGAGGGCCTCGAGCCGCGAGTCCCACGCGCCACGGGACTCGGCCGCCGAGGCGTAGATGGCCGCGGCGGCGAACCCGATCTCGCGGCCGTAGCGCAACACCGACTCGGTCAGGGCCCGCAGTTGTGCGTCGTTGCGTGCGAGCAGCGGGAGCCACTTCTCGAAGAACTCCATGGCCACGCGGACCATCTCGACCGACTGCAGCAGGCTGATCCGGCGGGCCAGATCCTGCGGCACGACCTGGAACGCGGTGACGGTGAACTTCACGTTGCCCTCGGGATCCTGCAACCACTCGACGAAGTTGACCACCGCGGTCTGCACGACCAACTGGACACTGGCGCGCTGCCCGGCCTCGAGATCGGCGAAGTAGGGCAGTTGGTCCTGCATCGAGTGCACGGCCTCGGTGGCGAGCCGACCGCTGTACTGCTTCACCCGCCGCAGAAGTGTGTCGGGAAGGGCGTCGTGCATGTTGGCCGGCGCGGGAACACGGGCGCCCCGCGCGCTGAACAGGTCACCGGGAGTCTGTTCGGGCACGTGGGGAGAGTCGGTCACCTGACCACTGTAGGTGCTCGACGTGGGGGGATCCGCCGTTCGCCCCGCACCGCGCCACCGCACGAGGCGCGGCACGGTGCGGGGGCACGGTGATCGATCAGGACACGCCCGGATCCGACGTCTGCTCCGGCGCCGCGAGGACATCGGTGATGTCGTATCGGTCGGCGGCCTTCGCGGCGACGGAGAACTCGATGTGTCCTTCCCGCGCGAGGGCGGCCAGCACGCCGACGACGATCGACTCGGCGTCGACGTTGAAGAACCGGCGTGCGGCAGGGCGGGTGTCGGAGAAGCCGAACCCGTCGGTGCCCAGCGTCATGTAAGTACCGGGCACCCACGCGCGGATCAGTTCGGGCAGCCCGCGCATGAAATCGCTGACCGCGACGAACGGCCCCTGCGCCGAGGACAGCGCGGAGGTGACGAACGGCTGCTCGTGCTCGCCGTCCGGATCGCGGAGCGACGCCTTCTCGTAGGCAACGCCGTCGCGGGTGAGCTCACCCCACGAGGTCACCGACCAGATGTCGGCCGCCACGTCCCAGTCCTGCGCGAGCAGCTCCTGCGCCCGGACCGCGTCGGTCATCGTGACCCCCGAGACCAGGATGTTCGCCGGGTACTGCTTCTTCTCGGGTGCGGTGTGGCATTTGTAGATGCCCCGGAGGACGCCGGTGACGTCGAGGTCCTCGGGCTGCGCCGGCTGCGAGATCGGCTCGTTGTAGACGGTGATGTAGTAGTAGATGTTCTCCGGGTCGTCGCCGAACATCCGGCCCAGGCCGTCGACGATGATGTGGGCCATCTCGTAGGCGTAGGCCGGGTCGTAGGCCACCACCGCGGGGTTCGTCGACGCCAGCACCAACGAGTGCCCGTCGGCGTGCTGCAGGCCCTCTCCGGTCAGGGTCGTCCGTCCCGCCGTCGCACCGATCACGAAACCGCGTGCCATCTGATCAGCGGCGGCCCACAGGCCGTCGCCGGTCCGCTGGAAGCCGAACATCGAGTAGAAGATGTACAGCGGGATCATCGGCTCGTCGTGGGTCGCGTACGAGGTGCCGACCGCGGTGAACGACGCGGTCGAGCCGGCCTCGTTGATGCCCTCGTGCAGGATCTGACCGATCTCGCTCTCCTTGTAGGCGAGCATCAGCTCGGCGTCGACCGAGGTGTAGAGCTGACCGTTGCGGTTGTAGATCTTCAGCGACGGGAACCACGAGTCCATACCGAACGTGCGGGCCTCGTCCGGGATGATCGGCACGACGCGCTTGCCGACCTCCTTGTCGCGCATCAGTTCCTTGAAGATGCGCACCAGCGCCATCGTCGAGGCGACCTGCTGCTTGCCCGAGCCCTTGGCCATGGCCTTGATGACACCGTCGGTCGCCGGCTTGAGCGTCTTGCTCTTGGTGCGACGGGTGGGCAGGAAACCGCCGAGGGTCTTGCGCCGGTCGAGCATGTACTGGATCTCCGGTGCATCCGCCCCGGGGTGGTAGTACGGCGGAAGGTACGGGTCCTTCTCGAGCTGCTCGTCGGTGATCGGGATGCGGCAGCTGTCCCGGAAGTCCTTGAGGTCGTCGAGTGTCAGCTTCTTCATCTGGTGCGTCGCGTTGCGGCCCTCGAAGTGCTTACCGAGGGTGTAGCCCTTGATCGTGTGCGCCAGGATCACCGTCGGCTGACCCTTGTGGGCCATGGCCGAGGCGTACGCGGCGTGCACCTTGCGGTAGTCGTGGCCACCACGCTTGAGCTTCCAGATGTCGTCGTCGCTGATGTTCTTGACGAGCTCCTTGGTGCGCGGGTCGCGTCCGAAGAAGTGCTCGCGGACGAACGCGCCGTCGTTGGCCTTGTATCCCTGGAAGTCGCCGTCGGGCGTGGTGTTCATCAGGTTCACCAGGGCGCCGTCACGGTCGGCGTGCAGCAGCGCATCCCACTCGCGGCCCCACACGACCTTGATGACGTTCCAGCCCGCGCCGCGGAAGAACGACTCCAGCTCCTGGATGATCTTGCCGTTTCCGCGGACAGGGCCGTCGAGACGCTGCAGGTTGCAGTTGATGACGAAGGTCAGGTTGTCGAGACCCTCGGTCGCCGCCACGTGGGCGAGGCCGCGCGATTCGGGTTCGTCCATCTCACCGTCGCCGAGGAACGCCCACACGTGCTGCTCGGAGGTGTCCTTGATGCCGCGGTCGTCGAGGTAGTGGTTGAACCGCGCCTGGTAGATGGCGTTCATCGGTCCGAGTCCCATCGACACGGTGGGGAACTGCCAGAACTCGGGCATGAGCCGCGGGTGCGGGTACGACGGCAGGCCGCCGCCCTCACCGGCGTGGCTGTGCTCCTGACGGAACCCGTCCATCCGGTGTTCGTCGATGCGGCCCTCGAGGTAGGCGCGCGCGTAGATGCCGGGGGAGGCGTGGCCCTGGATGAAGATCTGGTCGCCACCGCCGGAGTGGTCCTGGCCGCGGAAGAAGTGGTTGAAGCCGACCTCGTAGAGCGCGGCCGAGGAGGCGTAGGTGGAGATGTGGCCGCCCACACCGACGCCCGGTCGCTGCGCGCGGTGCACCATGATCGCCGCGTTCCAGCGGATGAACGCGCGGAACCGGCGCTCGACGTCCTCGTCGCCGGGGAACCACGGCTCGCTCTCGGTCGGGATCGTGTTCACGTAGTCGGTCGAGGTCAGCGACGGGATAGACACGCGCTTCTCGCTGGCGCGTTCGAGCAGTCGCAGCATCAGGTAGCGCGCACGTCCCGGACCGGCGTTCTCCAACAGGCCGTCGAAGGACTCCAACCACTCGTCGGTCTCCTGCGGATCGATGTCGGGTAGGTAGGACGCCACGCCCTCACGGATGACGCGGACCCGGTCGGTGCCCGACGAGCGGTCCTTGCCGCTCGCGCCGCGTGCGTCCTGCGTGCTCTGCTCTGTCACTGGTGCATAACTCCTCGTGTCGACCGGCTTGTTGTGGCCGGAACCTGATCGGCTCACCGAGAGCGGAATGTGCGTCCGCAGCGGTGCGACCCCGGACCCGGCATGGTGGCGCCGGAGCGAGGTACGTCACCAATCGTGCCGTATGTGATCTCCGGATGGCACCGCAGCGGCCAACTCGGGCCGTACGGGCTCGGTGCGCTGGTGCTCGGACGGCGTGTCGGACTCGGCCGATGTGTTGGTCCGGGTGTGTCGGCTGAGGCACTATCGCACCTGTGAAGGCTCAGAGCGCGGGCGCAGCGGCGCGTCCGCTCCAGGCGATCGTCGCTGCGTCGGCGTGCGCGCTGCTGGTGCTGGCGGCGGGGTGCACCTCCGGTGTCGACGGCTCCGGACAGGTGGACGCCATCGCGGCCGGCCAGTACCGCGCCGATCAGTCCTCGAGTGCGGCCAGCAGTCGGCAGGCGGCGGCGGCGAACGCCGAGTACAGCCTCTGCGCGGCGGTCACCACCTCGGCGGTGTCGATGCTGCGGACCTACAACGCGTTCGTCGACGCACTCAACTCGAAGCAGGTGTACGCCGACCTCGGCGGCGCCGACCGTCGGGCCGTCGACGAGTTCACCCGCGGATCCGGGGCGATCTCGGATGCGTTGACCGATGAGGTGTCCGACGGGGTCCGGTCGCAGGCCCAGGCGCTGATCGACCGGACGGGCGCGTTGTCGCGGGCTGTCGGCACACGACAGCGGGTACCGCTCAACGTCGCGTCGACGGCGTGGATCCGCGCCCGCGACGCCGTACTCGATTCCTGCGGTCCCTATGCGGCCTCGAGTTCCTCGACCGCGCCCGCGGTTCCGGCATCACCATCCGGCTCGCCGGGCGGATGACGCCTTCGGTGGGTCCGATATCGGGCTCACCGGCCACGACGTCGTCCGACACCCGCGCCGGATCGCATACTCGGCTTGCAACTTCGCCGCACACGCTGTTCTCTAGTACCAATCGGCTGATTTCCCATCGGGATCTCGGCGCACACATGTTCGGTCGGGAAACCTGATGAGGAGGTCGCACGCGTTGGTTGCCGCTGCGGATGGTAATCGCGCCGAGAAGCTCGGGTTCACTCCGGGCATGGTGGTGCAGGAGCTCGGGTGGGACGAGGACGCCGATGACGACCTCCGCGTCGACATCGAGGACCGCGTCGGTGCCGAGATGCTCGACGAGGACTCCGACGAGGTCATCGACGTCGTCGTTCTCTGGTGGCGCGATGACGACGGCGATCTCGTGGACGCCCTGATGGACGCCATCGGACCGCTCGCCGACGACGGATACGTCTGGGTCTTCTCGCCCAAGACAGGCACCTCCGGCTACGTCGACCCCGCCGAGATCGCCGAGTCGGCGCCCACAGCGGGACTCACCCAGACCTCGGTCATCAGCCTGGGGGATTGGTCCGGATCGCGCTTGGTGCAACCCAAGTCGCGCTCGGCCAAGCGCGCGTGATCGACTCTTCGCCCACCGGTGCAGGACCGCTCGACCAGATGGCACGGATAGCGATGGACTCCCCGTCCGCCACGCCCTCGCGGCCGCTGCCGCCCGGCTCGATCGCCCCGGATTTCGAACTCCGCGACCAGAACAACCAGCGCGTGAGCCTGCAGGCGTCGCGTGCCACCAAGAAGGTCCTCGTGGTCTTCTTCCCCCTCGCCTTCACCGGCACCTGCGAGGGCGAACTCGCCATCCTGCGGGACCGGCTCCCCGACTTCGAGACCGACCGGACCACCCTTCTGGCCATCTCGGTCGGTCCGCCCCCCACGCACAAGATCTGGTCGTCGGCACAGGGATTCCTGTTCCCGATCCTCTCGGACTTCTGGCCGCACGGGGTCACCGCGATGAACTACGGGGTCTTCAACGCCCGCGCCGGCTACGCCAACCGTGGGACGTTCGTCGTCGGTCAGGACGGCATCATCACCTTCTCCGACGTCGTCGGGCCGGGCGAGGCGCGCGACGACACGCTCTGGGAGCGTGCACTCGCTGCTCTGCAGTCCTAGCGGGCCGACTCACACGATTTTCCGAAGCCTCCGCGGCGCGATAGATTCGTGTCTGCATCGGCGCTGTGGCGCGCCGTCGGCGCGTATAGCTCAGTGGTTAGAGCTCTGGTCTTACACACCAGCGGTCGGGGGTTCAAATCCCTCTGCGCGCACCATCTGTGAACGGTTGATCGCAATACGCAACTCGACGAGTTCATCGTGTAGTTGCTGGATCTGCTGCCCTGTCGCTACCTGATTCGCCGCATCCTCCTGTGCCACACGTTGGACGATCCAGGATGCCAGGGTCGCGGTCACAATTCCGATCAGGCTGATGCCGCCGATCATCAGGAGTGCCGCGATGATCCGACCGGTGGTGGTCACGGGTGCGTAATCGCCGTACCCGACGGTGGTGACCGTCGTGATCGACCACCACACGGCGTCACCGAACGTCGTGATGACGGCGTCGCCTCGTGAGCGCTCGGCCTCCAAGATCGCCAACGACGCAACATAGATCAACAGGACCGCGCTTGCGGCCGTGTAAATGACCACCCTTCCTCGGATCGCGCCGCCTACTGCCTTCTGTAACGCGCCGAACAAGATGACGAGCCGCAGCAGTCGCAGCGGCCGGAGCAGCGGCAACGCGACCACGGCGAGATCAAGGAGGTGCCGGACGAACCATCTTCCCTTCTCCGGTGCAACGGCGAGGCGGACGATGTAGTCGACGGCAAACACCAGCCACGCAGCCGCCACCACCGCGGATAGGACGGCTCTCGCGATCCCGGAGGGCTGGGCCAGGACCTGGACTGAGTATGCGGCCAGAAAAATGCCGGCCACGCAGGCCAGCGGCCATTCCAGCCGCTTGTCCCACTTCGCGAGAAAGTCTGTTCTGTCGAGCACGGGTCCCCAATCCTGATCGCCGCCCAATCGAGACGGTGGCCTGCTCGTCACGGGGGTTGTTGCATTGCTACCCGATCGCCGTCGCGTGACCCGGCGTGACACCCGGGTGTGTCGCACATCGTCCGCACGCGCGGTCACCGGTGTAGCGTGAGACACAGGTTCAACCATCTGTCGCTCTCCGGCAGACGTCTCAACCCCGCGACGGTCGGCATCCTTCGATCGTCGCCTCTTCAGAACAAGCGGCGCATCTCTTCGCGCCCTGTGAGGATGACCATGGATTACACGCAACTCTTCTCGCACACGGCAGTGGCCGAGGCGCCCGCCGAGTCGAGCGACGCGTCGGTACGCAACCCCACCTTCTCCGACGCCGAGAATGCGGACAAGCATCCGCATTCCGCCTCTGACCACTGATCACCGTGGGTGAGGTCGATCGGCGCAGCGCACAGCCGGTTCGACTTGCCCTGTCGGAGGTCGCGGGACGCGACGTCGACGGAGCGTGGTGGCCGCAGACCAATCGGGTCGCCGGCGAACTGCCCCACCTCATGCTCGCGCTCGCCTCGCGGGTGGGCGCCGTGGAGGGGATCGGCGTCAACTGGACGAACACGTCCGCTTTCCCGAACTTCAATGCTGCCGAGTTCCCCGCACATCCCGGCACCCCGGCATCGATTGATCTCCATCTGATGGTCATCACCGGGAGTATTCGAACGATCACGTTGCTGCTCATACCTTTTCGGACCTCAGTGCGCCTGGCGACCCTGGTGCTCCGTGAAGCGGTGGCGTTACCGATACCGATGGATCTCCTCGACACCCGGGCGCATCTGGCCGCGCGTCGGATCGTCCAGAGTGCCCAGACCCAGGCGGCAGACGGACGCGCGAAGACCAGCTGAAATACGCCGGACCGGTTCGCATCACGACACCGCGGACCGGTACCGAAGGCTCATCCGCTCGTGATAGCGCGCCACCTCGACGCATTCGTCGGCGAGTTCCGGCGGATCCACCACGGTGAAGTCCGTACCGAACGCGTGTAGCCATCGGGCGATCGAGGTCATCGACGTGCCGAAAAGCGTTATTTCACAACTCGTCTCGTCGCCGGTCTCGACGACGCCCCAATCGCCGTCGACCATCGGTGCGACGTCCTCGATCGGTGCGTGGATCCGGACGCGGGCGCTCGACGTCCGCCACAGCGCGCCGATGCTGGCCGCCACGTGGGCCGCGGCTCCGCCCTCGGGGAGCGGTCGTGGCGTGAAGCGGGGACCGGTGGGGATCTTGGGCGTCATCCGATCGACCCGGAATGATCGCCAGTCGGATCGGCTGATGTCCCATGCCACCAAGTACCACCGAGATCCGCTGCGCACCAGTCGATACGGCTCGACCTCACGTCGGCTGGCCTGCTCGGAACGGTCGAGGTAGTCGAAGCGCAGACGCTCGGTCCGATGGCAGCACGCCGCGATGTCGGAGAGAGTGCCCGCGTCGACCGACGACTTCGACGTCGGCGACGTGACGGTGTCCACCTGCAGGGAGTCGAGTCGATGCCGCAGCCGCGACGGCATCACCTGCCGTAGTTTCTGCAGTGCGCGGATGGCCGCGTCGTCGAGGCCGGTCACCGAACCCGTTGCCGCCGATTGCAATCCGAGAGCGACCGCCAACACCTCCTGGTCGTCGAGGAGAAGCGGTGGCATCTCCGCACCCGCACCGAGTTGATATCCGCCGCCGACGCCTACAGTCGCGTCGACGGGGTAGCCGAGTTCGCGTAACCGGTCGATATCCCGTCGCACTGTCCGCGTCGTCACGTTGAGCCGCGCGGCGAGATCGCCGCCGGACCAGTCGCGCCGCATCTGGAGAAGTGACAACAGCCGCAGCAGCCGCGCGGACGTCTCCATCACCATGTCGTGCCCCGTTCGTAGCGGTGGGTGCGTTCGACCCCAGTGTTCGTCCTATTGAGGACAATCGATGTCCTCGATCAATTCAATCCTCCATCTCAGCAGGCCGACGCCGGCCTGAGGGCTCCGGTGGCGGACGCGAGGATCGATTTGTTACGCATATGAAACCACTTTGAGCTCTTTGGTCCCAGGAGCCCCACTACTCTCATCGCCATGCAATCGTGGTCTCGTGTCCGCAGGTTCGGCGTGATGATCGGTGCCCTGGCGGTGATCACCACCGGCGTCGGCGCGACCCAGGTTCTCGTGGCACCCGCGGCCGCGTCGGCGAAGCCGGCCCCGTCGGTGACGCTCTACAACTCGGCTCAGGGCAAGTTCTCCAACGGGAACGTCGCCGGCGGACTCGCTGATCTGGCCGCACTGGTGCGTGTCGCCCCCAACGACCGCCAGGCGCTGGCGCTGCAGGCCATCTGGGCCGACTACGCCTACGACTTCCCGACCAAGGCGAGCGCGCTGGCGCGATTGAACGCGGTCTCGCCCGCAACGGCCCGCGGGATCGGCGGGGTGTTCGGTGCGATCGGTGCCGGCATCGCGACGATTCCCAACCCCTTGCCGGGGATCATCGGCCCGCGTACGGCCATCGTGGCGCTCGGGTACGGGTTGCTGCCCAACGGCACGATGCGACCGGAGCTCGTCGAGCGGCTGACCAAGACGTGGGTGCAGGCCCTGATCGCCCCGGCCTCCCCGATCATCGTCACCGGTGGCGCACCGCAGAACGGGGTCACCGAGGCCGCCGCCATGAAGGGCTGGCTGGTCGGACGCGGCATCCCCGCCTCCCGGATCGTCGCCGAGACCCGCGCCGGTTCCACCGTCGCGAACGCGCTGAACAGCGCTGCGATCATGAGGTCACGCGGCTGGGGCAACGCGATCATCGTGAGCAGTCCCAACCACCTGCGGCGAGCGGTCGCCGACTTCATCGTGGCCGGCGTACCGGTGGTGGGCACCACCACCCAGTTCAACGGGTGGCCCTCGCAGATCCTGCCGCCCACGCGTGACGCGCAACGCGGGATCTACCTCGACGTGACGCGAACCTTCGGGCTGCCCGCGGGTCGCTGAACCAGATCTGCCGTCGACTTCAGGCCGACGCCAGGTCGGACAGCGCGATGTCGGGCAGATGAATCCAGCCCTCGCGCCTCGCCACCGTTCGTTGGGGGGCGGTCGGGAGGTGAGTTCGCCCGATCGCCGCAGCACGGGCCAGGAACGCGGCCAACACCGCGTCGAACGCATCGTCGCTACGCATGCACAGGTCGTGGTGCGTGCCGAGGTTGAACCACGGAGTGGCGTCGACGAACTGGCCGACGAGCGTGCGTCGAACGGCGTCGTTCGCGCGGCCCTTGTATCCCCGCGAGGTGAAACCCCACGTGGACAGGGCCGCCGCCGGATAGGCCTCCACCGCGCGTCCGTCGACCCGGTCGGTGACGTCCAGCGCGGCCAACACGCCCACGCATCGCAACGCGACGTGGGCGATCAGGTCGGCGGAGACACTCAGGGGGATGAGGCCGGTCCGCTCGCGGACCACGTCGTCGGTCGTGCGACGCACCAGTGGTCCGCGCGCCGCGCGAGTGTTCAGCGGCCCATGTGTGGGGGCGGCGTGCCGGTGGTGGGCGGAGATGAAGGTCACGAACTCGTCCGGCCATCCGAAGGGCGAATCGATGCCCACCCGTACCGCGCCTCGCGACGCGGCAACCAGGTCGGCGTCGGTGGCGCCGAGCCGCACATCGACGAGCGTGGCGCGACCGTCGTGCCAATCGATGGTCGCCACGGCGGTCTTCGCCGGCTCCGCGGCGAGATCGACGCCCACTGTTCGCATGGCCTCACGCTAGTGGGAGCTCGGTACAGGGTTCTCTGAATACAGACTTACCTGTACCGTCGCGATCCATGGATGTTGCGACGAACGTGTCCGTGCTGGCGAGATTCGGGCACGCACTGTCCGACGAGACCCGAACCCGGATCCTGCTCGGCCTCGCCGACGGCTCGCGATACCCCGCCGATCTCGCCGACGACCTGGAGGTCAGTCGGCAGAAGTTGTCGAATCATCTGGCGTGCCTACGCGGGTGCGGCCTCGTCGTCGCTGTCCCCGAGGGCCGACGCACCCGCTACGAACTCGCAGACCCGACCATCGGACGGGCCATCGCCGATCTGTTGACCGTCGTGCTCGCCGTGGATCCGGCGTGCTGTGCCGATTCCGCGAGCGGGTGCTGCTGATGCCCTCGGACGCCGCGACGTCGTCTGTGCCCGCGGCGCCGACGGACACGCGACGGCGCCTGCTGTCCCGGCGGATCCGGATCCTGGTCGCGGTGACCATCACCTACAACGTGATCGAGGCGGCCGTGGCCCTGACCGAGGGCGCGCGGGTGTCGTCGACGGCGCTCGTCGGCTTCGGGCTCGACTCGGTGATCGAGGTGTCCTCGGCCGCGGCGGTCGCCTGGCAGTTCTCCGCGTCGGACCCTGGGCGCCGTGAGCGCACCGCGCTGAGGATCATCGCGATCTCCTTCTTCGCACTGGCCGCCTACGTCTCGGTGGACTCGGTGGGTTCCCTCCTCCGTGGCTCGGTTGCCGAGCACTCGTCGATCGGGATCGGGCTCGCCGCGGTCAGCCTGGCCGTCATGCCGGGCCTGTCCTGGCTGCAGCGCAGGGCGGGCCGGGAGATCGGATCACGCTCGGCGGTGGCCGACTCCAAGCAGACCATGCTGTGCACCTGTCTGTCCGCGGTCCTGCTGGTGGGTCTGGTGCTCAACAGTGCGCTCGGGTGGTTCTGGGCCGACCCGATCGCCGCTGTGGTCATCGCTGCGGTCGCCATGCGTGAGGGTCGGGCCGCCTGGCGGGGCGACGCCTGCTGTGCGCTGCCGGCGCCGCGATCGGCCCGTGCGCCTGCGGACGCGAGTTGCGCCTGCTGCGACTGACCCCGCCGCGAGACCGGTTGTCACCTCAGTCGTTCGGCGACACCGACATCCGCAACGCGGCCGCGACCGTCGCGTAGGTCGCGTCCCACACCTGCGCCTCCCGGCACGCGGTGGCACTGCCGTCGGCGTCGTCGGCGGCCCGCCGTCGGTCGGCCCAGCTCATCCAGGAGATCGACTGACGTCGGCACAGGTCGAGAGAGTCCAGGAGTTCCGCCCGCCCGAGTCCGACGAGGCCGTCCAACTCGTCGGAGCCGACGCGACGGTCGTCGCGGTGGCGTCGGATCACCGCGCACAGTGCGGGTCGGACGTCGGTGGGCGTGTCGTCACCGGGGCGTACGAGTGCCTCGACCACCATCCGGTACCCGTCGCGCATGAAGTCGTGCCAGCGGTCGAGTGCCGTGATCATCGACCGGGTCGGACGGTCGCCGAGGTCGACGGCGAGTTCCACGTCCACGATCGTGCCCTCGGAGACCAACTCGAGACCCGGCCACCGCTCGACGACGGCCTGCGCCGCCTCCAGGCGGATCGGATCGACCACACCGCGGATGGTGGTCCAGAGCAGGGCACTGCGCTCGACCTCCCACAGTTGCAGCTGCACCAGCGCTTTCGGGTAGCGCAGTTCCAGGGCCTGGTAGTGGTCCACCTCGACCGACCCGGCGAGGCGCTCGTGCACGACCCGACGCACGGTCCGACCGATCCCGCCTGCGGGGTGATCGGCCATGGCCGCGGCCCGTGAGCCCGGGGCGATCGGCGGCACCGACCGGACCGCACGCAGGAAGCTCGGGTGTGTGATGCCCCAGACGGTCCGGGCCACCACGATCACGTCGTCGACGAGGTCGCCGGGAGTCGTCGAGGACGCGAGACCGGTCAGGTGGTGCTCCCCGGTTCGCGACCATCCCGCGACAGCGGTCTGGTCGGCGTCTGCGTCCACCGCGAGCACCGCACAGAGGACCCCGGCGTGCAGGCGCCGCACGGTCAGATCGGGAGCGGAGTCCGCGTCGGCGCGCTCCCGCCGGAACGACACCACCTCGTCGTCGGCGATCCCGGACAGGCGCGCCACCAGCGACCCGTGAAAGCGCGACCACGCGCGATCGATCTCGTCGTCGAACTCGAGGTCGGTGAGGGGCAATGACATGGCGACTCCCAGGTGGCGGTGGAACGATGTCGCGACCCTACGATCGGCCACCGACAGAGGCGCTCGAGTTGCCCCGAGGAGGTCGGTCCACCATCGCCGCGGAGTCCGTGGGGCCCGTGTGCCACAGTGATCCGGTGCTCCTCCCACTCCTGACCCCCGACGTCGTCGCAGGCCGTTCCGAAGTGTCCGATGCGGTCACCGTCGGCGACGAGGTGTTCTCCCGCAGTGACCTCGTCGGCGCCGCGACATCGACCGCCGAACGGTTGGGGGCGGTGAGCCGCGTCGCGATCGAGGCGGTCCCGTCCATGCAGACGGTCATCGCGGTCGTCGGCGCACTCATGGCCGGTGTGGTGGTGGTGCCGGTGGCGCCCGACAGCGGCACGGCCGAACTCCGCCACATCCTCGACGACTCCGGCGCGCAGGCATGGCTCGGCGCGACACCGACCGACGCATGCGGTCGGCCGCACATCCCGGTCCGCCTCTACGCCCGGTCCTGGCACCGGCATCCGCAGCCGCGGGCGGGCGCCCCGGCGATGGTGATGTACACCTCGGGGACCACAGGACCGCCCAAGGGCGTGGTGATGACGCACGGGGCCATCGCCGCGGGGATCGACGCGCTGGCGCAGGCGTGGCAGTGGACGCCGCAGGACACCCTCGTGCACGGGCTGCCGCTGTTCCACGTGCACGGGCTGATCCTCGGACTTCTCGGACCCCTGCGGATCGGTGGACGTCTGGTGCACACCGTGAAACCGACCCCGGAGAACTACGCGGCCCATCCCGGCAGCATCTACTTCGGGGTGCCGACGGTGTGGTCGCGCATGGCCGCCGCGCCCGAGCACGCGCGTGCGTTGCGATCGGCCCGCCTCCTCGTCTCGGGGAGTGCGCCGTTGCCGCCCACCGTGTTCGAGGCCCTGCGCGAACTGACCGGCCACGAGCCGGTGGAGCGGTACGGGATGACCGAGACCCTCATCACGATCAGCACACGCGCCGACGGTGAGCGTCGGCCCGGCTGGGTGGGCCTGCCCGTCGAGGGTGTGCAGACGCGTCTGCGCGACGACGCAGGGGAGGATCTGCCGCACGACGGGGAGGCCGTCGGCGAGCTGCTCGTCCGCGGACCGATGGTGGCGTCGGGTTATCTCGACCGCCCCGAGGCGACGGCCGAGTCATGGCTGCCCGACGGGTGGTTCGCCACCGGTGACGCCGCCCTCATCGACGCCGACGGGATGCACCGGATCGTGGGTCGGATGTCGACCGACCTCATCAAGTCCGGCGGCAACCGCATCGGTGCAGGTGAGATCGAGGGGTCGTTGCTCGGTCACGGATCTGTCGCCGAGGTCGCCGTGGTCGGTGTCGCCGACGACGACCTCGGTCAGCGGATCGTGGCGTTCGTCGTCCGCGCGGCCGACGATCCGACCGATCCCGACACGTTGGCCCGCACGCTCATCGACCATGTGGCCCGGTCCCTCTCGGCACACAAACGTCCCCGGGAGATCCGGTTCGTCGACGACCTGCCCCGCAATGCCATGGGCAAGGTGGTCAAGAAGAAGTTGCTGACCGACGGCTGACGAGGGGGTCGCTCACCGCGCGGCGAGGTAGTTCTCGCCATCCATCACCGGCACCACCTCGGATGCCCCGATCTCGCCGGCGACCCGGACGTCGTCGACGAAGCCGAGCGCCTCGAGCTCGCGGCCACTGACCGTGTCGTGCAGCGCTTCCGACGCGCCGACGGCGACCCCTCGCCACGCGTGCACGGTCGCCCACGCCTCCGGCGACAGATCTGTTCGACCGCGCTGCGCAAGGGCGTCGAGAACCGCCCCCGCGCCCCACAGGTCCTCCACCGCGGGACGCAGCGAGCCGTCCTCCCACTGCTCGCCGGCGGCGATGACCGCCACGACGGTGTCGGGGTGATCCCGCTGCACGTGCGCCGCCACGGCGTCGGCGTTGCGCAGGGATGCCGCGATCACCGCGTGGCCGTCGGCGCGGAGCAGACGGGAGATCGTCGAGCCGTTGGGCGAGGGCAGTACGAGTCGCCTCGGCGGGTCGACGCATCGTCGAATACTCTCCGGCGACAACGAGATCGACGTGCGATCGTGCCGGTCGCGCCGGTCGCGCCGCGTGGCGAGCACCGCGTCGTGGTCGTCGGCGAAGTCCTGCGCGGAATCGTAGGCGTACTGGTACGGCAGCACCGTCATGCCCCGTTCGCACGCGACGCCGACCGTGGTCGTGAACGACAGGACGTCCACCACCACCGCGACACCGACCTCGCGTGGGAGGTGACGGGCACCGGCGGCACCCCAGTCGAGCAGCGTGCGGCCGCTCATCGTTCGCCGACCCCGACCATCTCGTCGGTCAGTGGTGTTGCGGCCCGGGCGAACCCGGCCGCCTGTCCGGCGGCTCGGATCCCGGCCGGCACCGCACCGGCGAGCAGTTGCTTGACCAGTGCGGGTGTCCGGTCGATCGGACCGTCGCTGCCCGCGATGATGACGTTTCCGTAGCGCCGCCCCTTGAGCATCGCGGGGTCGGCGATGATCGCGACGTTGGCGAAACGGTCGGCGACGGTGGCGGTCTCGGCGCGGGCGTGCGCGAGATCGCGGGTGTCGGCGCAGTTGACGAGGTAGAGGCCGTTGGGTCGCAGCACCCGGTGGACCTCGGCGGTGAACTCCACGGTGGTCAGACGCGGTGGCGTCACGGCCCCGGCGAAGACGTCCCGGATCACCACGTCGCGACTGTCGTCGGTCAGCGACGCCGTCACCGTCCGTGCGTCTCCCACCCGCACGCGCAGGACGGGTGCACGCGGGAGGTCGAACTGTTCACGGATCAGATCCGCCAGTGCGGCGTCGACGTCCACCGCGACGTGACGCGAACGCGGGTAGCGGTCGATGAGGTAGCGGGGGAGCGAGCACGCGCCCGCGCCGAGATGCAATACGCGCAGCGCCTCGTCGCGATGGTGTCGCGCCTCGATGACCGCCACCATCCATCGCATGTACTCGAAGTCGAGACGACTCGGATCGTCGGGATCGATGTGCGAACTCTGCACACCGTTGATCTCCACGAGCCACCCGGCGCCGTAGTCGTCGCGGGTGATGGCGCATGTCCCGGTGTCGATGGGGTAGACGCCTGCACTCGTCTCGGTGCTCCGACGGCTCGCCATCCGACCGACCCTATCGGTGCACCACGGGTACGGCGTGGGCGCGGCGAGCCGGGGTGGGAAGGTTGTTGACGATGCGTACCGACCCCACCACCCTCACACCGGCGACCGCGCGTGCCCTCGGACTGGTGATCGGAGTCGTGGCCGACCGCGTTCTCGGTGACCCGGCCCGTTTTCACCCGGTCGCGGGCATGGGCACCGTCGCCGGTCGGGCAGAACGCGCCCTCTACGCCGACACCCGTTCCGCCGGCGTGGTGTTCACCGCGATCTGCGTCGGATCCGCCGTCGCGCTGGGGGTACCCGGCGATCGTCGAGGGGGCATCGTGCGGTGTGTGACGACCGCGGCGTCGACATGGGCGGTGCTCGGGGGCACGAGCCTGGCCCGGGTGGGCGGCGAGGTCGCCGACGCACTCGAGCGCGACGACATCGACGCCGCGCGGGCGCTGATCCCGAGTCTGTGCGGCCGCGACCCGATGAGCCTCGACGGGCCAGGCATGGTCCGTGCCGCCCTGGAGTCGGTGGCCGAGAACACCTCCGACGCCAC
This sequence comes from Williamsia phyllosphaerae, assembly GCF_014635305.1. Lineage (NCBI taxonomy): Bacteria > Bacillati > Actinomycetota > Actinomycetes > Mycobacteriales > Nocardiaceae > Williamsia > Williamsia phyllosphaerae. The sequence continues at coordinate 2,740,021 of NZ_BMCS01000001.1, forward strand.
CGTCGCGCCGCTGGTCTGGGGTGCGATCGCCGGGGCGCCGGGTTTGCTCGGATACCGGATGATCAACACCCTCGACGCGATGGTCGGATACCGGTCACCGCGGTACCTGCGGTTCGGGTGGGCGTCGGCACGCCTCGACGATGTCGCCAATCACCTGCCCGCCCGCCTCACCGGGGCGGTGATCGTCGGCATCGGCCCCCGCCGCGGTGACGCACTGCGAGCGTGGCGCCGCGACGCGCACCGCCACCCGAGCCCCAATGCCGGAGTGGTCGAGTCGACGTTCGCGGGTGCGCTGGGAGTCGGTCTGGGAGGCACCACCGTGTATCGACACCGCACCGAGGAACGTCCCCGTCTGGGTGACGGGCCGGCACCGACACTGACCGATCTGCACCGGGCGGTCGCGTTGTCGCGGCGGGTGCAGGTGGCGTCCGCGGTGCTCGCGGCGGTCAGCACTCTGGTGGTGCGCCGGCGTCAGTCGCCGTAGCGGCTGGCCAACTTCTCCCGGATCCGGTCCGGGGCCTCCTGCTGGTCCGGTCCGGCGCCGATCGTGCCCTTGACCCGGGTCTGGCCCATGCCGACCGACGAGGCCTTCGTCAGGGTCTGTCGGCGCTCCCGCGAACGCTTGACCGGTGCATCGGACGCCTCGGGCATCGCGTCGGCGGCATCGGCGCCGAGTCGGGCCTCGACCTCGGCGCGCTGAGCGGCGGCGGTGCGACGGTGTTTGATCTCCGACCACACGAAGTAGAACAGTCCCAGGGGCGCCATGACGCCGAACGCGAGCCACTGCAGTCCGTAGGACAGGTACGGCCCGGCGTCGAGCTGGGGGATGGGGATCTCGGCGAGCGACCCCGGTTGACCGGAGGACAGCTGCAGGTAGGCGGGCATGGTGGGCAGACCAACCTGTCTCCCCAACACGGCCGGATCGATCGTGTACACCTGCAACACGCCCGCCTCGATGCGCGGACCGCGCCCCGGACTGGTGCCCTCGGGGGCCCGGATCCGGGCCTCGATCGAGGTCGGGGTGGACGGGGCCGCACTCACCGGCGGCAGTGCGGTGCCCTGCTGTGGTCGGACGTATCCGCGGTTGACGACGAAGACCCGGCCGTCGTCGGCCCGGAACGGGGTGAGGACCTCGAACGCGGGGCTGTCGTCGACCGAGCGCAGACGCACGACGGCCTGCTTGTCGGGCAGGTACTGCCCGGACACCGTGACCTCACGCCACTCGGTGTCGGTCGGGATCTGTCCGGTCCCCGGGTAGACGGTCCCGATGTCGACGGCGCTTTTCGTCACCGCGCTCTTGATCAGGTCGTTCTGGTGCTCGGTGCGGGTGTTCTTGCCCAGCTGCCAGGGCGCGAGGACCCAGAAGCACGCGAGGGCGAACCCGACCACCACGATCGCGAGCGCCACCCATCCGGGGCGGACGAACGCACGCAGGATTCGCATGCTCCAACGGTACGTCACCCCTGGCGTGTCACCGCTGCGTGAGCTGCTCCCGCACCCACGCGAGCAGGCCCGGTGTGGCCGCCTCCACCTGGGCTCGGACGGTCGCGAAATCCTCGGGGCCGCCGTAGTAGGGGTCGGCGACGTCGAGGTCGTCGCCGGCGTCGGGGTCGAAACTGCGCAGCAGGCGACTGCGGTCGGCGAGCTTCTTCTTCGTCAGCGCCCGCAGATGTCCAGAATCCATCGCCACCAGCAGGTCGGCGGAGGTGTGTTCGGGTCCGATCACCGCCGCGACGTGCTCGTCGTCGTGACCACTGCGACGCAGTTCGGTACGGGCCCGGTCGTCGGCGGGTTCGCCGACATGCCAGGCACCGGTGCCGCAGCTGTCTACCGACACCAGGTCGGCGAGACCGGCGTCGCGGACCGCGTCACGAAAGATGTTCTGTGCCATGGGTGACCTGCAGATGTTCCCCGAGCACACGAATGTGACGTGACAACGCTCAGACACCCAGCACCTCTCGTAGTCCCTCGACCGATTCGACCACCCACCGGGCGTCGTCGGATTCGCCTTCGAGAGCGTAACCCCACCCGACAAGCACTGCAGGGATACCGAATTGGCCCGCACCATGGATGTCGTGCTCGCGATCGCCGATGATCACCACGGCCGTCGTACGGTCGTCCGAGGTCGCCACCCCCAGTTCGTTCAGGGCGTGGGCGACGACGTCGCTCTTCGTCCGGCGCGACCCGTCGTCGCTGGCACCGGCGATGTACTCGAAGTGGTCGGCCAGTCCGAAGTGGGTGAGTATCCGGCGTGCGGTGCTCTGGTTCTTCGACGTGGTGATCGCCATCCGTCGTCCCGCGGCCTGCAGATCGGCCAGCACCGCGGCCATCTCCGGGAAGACCGAGTTCTCCAGCCAGCCGATGTCGTTGTAGCGGGTGCGGTACGCCGACATCGCGGCGTCGGCCGTCGCGCCGTCGAGGCCGAGGGAGTTCAGTGTGTCCATCATGGGCGGACCGGCGATGCCCGCGATGAGGGCCGGATCCGGTTCGGGGTGCCCGACCACGGTCAGGGCATGGCGGAAGCTGTTGGCGATGCCGTCGAACGAATCGGTGATGGTCCCGTCGAGGTCGAACAGCAGGAGTGTCGACGGATGGGCGGGATCGATGGTGAGCGGCACCGCCTCATTCTCCCCGTAGGCTGGACCGCTGTGACATTCGGTGTGGTGCGTCGGAGCGAGGCGGACATGGATCTGACCGCGCTCGACCGGCACGGCGACATCGACGCGACCGCGGGCATGGTCGACTTCGCGGTCAACGTCCGGGGCGCGACCCCCGTCTGGTTGCGTGACGAGCTACGCCACCGAATCGACGATGTGGCCCGCTATCCCTCCCGGGCCGACGAACTCGCGGCGGTGCGAGCGGTCGGCGACACCCACGGCCGACCGCCGTCGGAGATCCTGCTGCTCGCGGGCGCGGCCGAGGGGTTCGCGCTCCTGCCGAACCTGCGCCCCCGCCGCGTGGCCCTCGTCCAACCGTCGTTCACCGAGCCCGAACGTGTTCTGCGGGCGGCGGGCATCGCCGTCGATCAGGTGGTTCTGCCCGAGCCGTGGCACCTCGACACCGCCGACATCGACGATGACGTCGACATGATCGTGCTGGGCAACCCCACCAACCCGACCTCGGTACTGCATCCGCGTTCGGCCGTCGAGGCACTGCGCCGGCCCGGCCGGACCATCGTGGTCGACGAGGCGTTCGCGGACGTGACGGTGGGGGAGCCGGAGAGCCTGGCGTCGTCGGGGTTCGACGACGTCATCGTGATCCGCAGCGTCACCAAGACCTTCGCACTCGCCGGATTGCGGGCGGGCTACCTCCTCGCCGCCGCGCCGGTCGTCGCGCGCCTCGCCTCGACCCGGCCGCACTGGCCGATGGGAACGCTGCAGCTGGCGGCCATCGAGATGTGCCTCGGCGAGCGCGGCCACGCGCATGCCCGGCACGAGGCCCAGACGGTCACCACCGACCGCGAGGCGATGGTCGCCGCGCTGACCGAGGCGGGCGTCGAGGTGTGCGGGACCCCGGCGGCATCGTTCGTCGTCGTCCGGGTCGCCGACGGCACGTCGGTCAAGAACCATTTGGCGCAGGGTGGTTTCGCGGTCCGTTCCTGTGCCAACTTCGTCGGCATGACGCCCGATCATCTGCGTCTGGCCGTGCGCGACCCCGCCACGGTGGCCCGCCTGCTCGACGCCTGGAAGGACGTGATCTGACATGGCCGTGTTGGCCGACCTGATCGAACTGTTGGAGACGCGTTACCCACAGCATCTGGCCGAGTCGTGGGACAGCGTGGGGCTGGTGTGCGGTGACCCCGCCGACGCGGTGACCGCGGTGCTCACCTGTGTCGACGTGACCGACGCCGTCGTCGACGCCGCGGTCGGGGGCGGATTCGAACTCGTCGTCGCACACCACCCCCTGCTGTTGCGTGGGGTGGACACGGTCGGTACGCACACCCCCAAGGGCCGCCTGGTGCACCGACTCATCCGGTCCGGTTGCGCGCTCTACACCGCGCACACCAACGCCGACGTCGCCCTGCCCGGGGTCTCCGACGCCCTCGGCGACGCGCTCGGGCTCGTCGACATGCGTCCGCTGCAACCGACCACGACGCCACCGATGGACAAGTGGGCGGTGTTCGTGCCGCAGTCCGACACCGATCGCGTCGCCGAGGCGATGTTCGCCGCCGGTGCCGGTGCGATCGGCGACTACAGCGAGTGCCGGTGGTCGGTCACCGGGACCGGGCGTTTCCGTCCCGGCGACGGGGCACATCCGGTCATCGGCACGGTCGGGCGCGTCGAGTCCGTCGTGGAGGACCGGGTCGAGATGGTCGCGGCCCGCGGGAGCCGGGAGGCGGTCCTGGCCGCGTTACGCGACGCCCATCCCTACGAGGAACCCGCCTTCGACCTGCTCGAGACGGTCCCGGTCGCCGCCGACACCGGTCTCGGCCGGATCGGACGGTTGTCCGAGCCGATGTCGCTGCGCGACTTCACCGATCACGTGGCGCGGTCGCTGACCGTCGCGCCGTGGGGGGTGCGCGCCGCCGGTGACCCCGACGCCGTCGTCACCACCGTCGCGGTCTGCGGTGGGGCCGGCGACTCGCTCATCGACACCGCCGCCGGATCCGGGGCCGACGTCTTCGTCACCGCCGACCTGCGCCACCACCCTGTCGACGAGCACCTTCGCGGCCACGATCTCGCGGTGATCGACGCCGGGCACTGGGCGACGGAGTTCCCCTGGTGCGCGCAGGTGTCATCGGTGCTCGTCGCACACGACCCGTCGTTGGTCGTGCACGAGTTCGGTGACACCACCGATCGCTTCACGATGCACGCAGGCCCCCAGGCGTGAGCTGGGGATCGGTTGTACAGCGGTAGGCTCGCGAGACTGAACACCCCACACCGAACACCCCAGACCGAACATCACGGACGACGAAGGGACACCGCTGCGTTATGAAGGCAGATCCGGCCGATCAGAGGTTGCTGCTGGAGCTGGCGGAGCGCGACGGTGAGGTGTTGCGGCTGACCCATCGCCGCGGCCATGCCCCCGAGGTGGCCACCCTGGCCGATCTCGAGGAGGCGATGCGTGGGTATCGCGACGAGACGGTCAGTGCCCAGATCGCCGCCGAGGACCTCGACCGCGAGGTGCGGCGGCTCGAGAACGAGATCTCGGTCCTCAACACACGCGAGACCAAGGACTCCCAGCTGCTCAACGGCGGCACGATGGCGGGCAAGGCGCTCGTCGAACTCGAACACGAGATCGCCGGCATCGGTCGGCGACGTGGAGTGCTCGAGGACGAGCTGCTCGAGGTGATGGAACGCCAGGAGGCCACCGCGTCGCAGGAGCTGCGTTCGCAGGCCTTGGTGTCGCACACCGAGACCCAGATCGCCGAGGCCACCACGAAGGTCGATGCGGTGCGCGCCGAGGTCGACTCCTCGGCCCGGGTCGCCGAGGCCGCGCGCGACAAGATCCGCGCCGAGGTCGATCCCGCGCTGCTCGCCGTCTACGACAAGCAGGTCGCGCTGGGAAAGACCGGGGCCGGGTTGCTGCGCCAGGCCCGTTGCGGTGCGTGCCGGATGGAGATCGACCGGGGCACCCTCAGCAAGATCGGCAAAGAGGCGCCCGACGAGGTCGTGCGGTGCGACGAATGCGGTGCGGTGCTCATCCGCACCCACGAGTCCGGCCTGTAGCCCGGTGCCCGTCGACACGATGGCGGTGATCGTCGAGGCCGACGGCGGTTCCCGGGGCAACCCGGGTGTCGCCGGATACGGCGCGGTGGTCTACGACCACACCGGAGATCTCGTTCTCGCCGAACGCAAGGAGTACATCGGTACCGCCACCAACAACGTGGCCGAGTACCGCGGTCTGATCGCCGGACTCGGTGCGGCCGCCGAACTCGGTGCCACGCAGGTGACGGTGCGGATGGACTCGAAGCTCGTCGTCGAACAGATGTCGGGCCGGTGGAAGGTCAAACACCCCGACATGATCCCGTTGGCCCGCCAGGCGCGCGAACTCGTGGGCCGGTTCTCCGACGTCGAGTTCATCTGGATTCCGCGGGCGCAGAACTCTCATGCCGACCGACTCGCGAACGAGGCCATGGACGCCCTCGGCGAGACCGACACGCCGACCCCGGCCGCCGAGCCGTCGTCGGCCCCCGCGGCCGCGGTGACCGCCGGTCCCGGATGGACCGCGACCGCCGGAGCCCCGACGAAGCTGATCCTGTTGCGGCACGGGCAGACCGCGTTGTCGGTCGACCGTCGCTACAGCGGTCGCGGTAACCCCGAACTGACCGAACTCGGTCGCGAGCAGGCGAGTCGCGCCGCGGATCGGCTCGCCGCGCAGGGCGGGATCGACACGATCGTCGCCTCCCCGCTCGGGCGGGCGCAGGAGACGGCAAACGCGGTGGCCGATCGGCTCGGCCTACCGGTGCACACTCACGAGGGACTGACCGAGACCGATTTCGGCGAGTGGGAGGGGCTCACGTTCCGCGAGGCCATCGAGCGCGACGCGGACCTCCACAGGCGTTGGATGGGCGACATCGGCGTCGCTCCACCGGGCGGGGAGAGCTTCGCCGACGTGACCACCCGGGTGCGGGCGGCGACCGAGGACGTGGTGTCGCAGTACGGCCCCGGCACCGTTCTCGTGGTCACGCACGTGACCCCGATCAAGACCATCCTGCGGCTCGCGCTCGACGCCGGACCGTCGCTGCTGTTCCGTCTCCATCTCGATCTCGCGTCGCTGTCGATCGCCGAGATCTATCCCGACGGTGGCGCGTCGGTGAAGCTGGTCAACGACACCAACCACCTCGCCTGAGGCGTTCAGGTCACCAGCCACAGCGCGGTGACCGAGGCGAGGATCGCGGGCGGGACCGACAGCAGGCCCAACGCCGAGAACCGCGCCACCGAGGCCTCCGCGTCATGGGAACGACTCACGTTGCGCCAGAGCAGGTTCGCCAGAGACCCCACATAGGTGAGGTTGGACCCGATGTTGACGCCCAGCAGCATCGCCAGGATCAGCGGGGGATCGGCCTGTGTGCCCAGCGCCGCGAGCAACAACAGCGTGGCGGGGATGTTGTTGATCAGGTTCGCCGCGACCGCGCCGATGGCTGCGATGGTGAGCAGGGACAGGAGTCCGGAACCCGTCGGCACGATCTCGCCGACCCACCGACCGATGCCACCGTCGGCGATGGCCGCCACCAAAACCCCGAGCGCGAGCACGAACAGCAGGAACAGCGGGGTGGTCGCCGAGGCCACCGCCCGCAGCGACGTACGGTGCGCGCGTAGGGCGGTAGCGGACAACACGATGGCTCCGGCGACGGCGAACCAGACCGGTTCGACACCGACCGTCGACGACAGAGCGAACCCGACCAGGGTCGCCCCCAGGACGACCAGGGCCGGGATCGGCGCGTGCACCGGCTCGGCGGCGCTGCGCTGCGGCGCGACGCGGAGATCGGCGCGGAAGAACACGCGGTAGATCAGGAACTCGATGAGGACGGTCACCACCCACGGCAGCGCCATCATCGCGGTGAACTGGATGAAACCGAGTCCGGTGGCCGCGAACGCGAGCAGATTGGTCAGGTTGGAGACCGGCATCAGCGTCGACGCCGAGTTCGCCAGGCCGATGGTGGCGTACCCCATCGGTCGTGGTGACACCTGCAGACTGCGCGCCATCGTGATCAGGACGGGCGTGAGCAGCACGACCGTGGCGTCGAGGTTGAGCAGGGCCGTGGTGAGCGCGGCCCCACCGAAGGCGAGGGCGAACAGTCGGGTGGGTCCGCCACCGTTCGCGCTACCCGCCGCACCGATCACCTGCGACAGCCAGCGGAAGACGCCCAGGACACCGCATGCGTGCGAGAGCACGAGCAACGCGGCGAGGATGATCACCGTCGACGCGAGTGCCCGCATCTCGGCGAACGCGCGGTCGAGGGTGACCGCCCCGATGACGACGGCGAGGACCGCGGCCGGGACCGCGACGGTGGCCTCGGGAAGGCCGCGAGGACGCCACACCGCGAAAGCCAGTGCGGCCGCCATCAGGAGGACGGCGCTCACGCGATGATGCTGCGTACCGTGCGGAGGTTGCGATTCGTGGTCGTCGCCTTGTATCGCGCTCGGCCGAGCGCCTTGCCGAAGGGGCTGGTCAACGTCATCTTCTTGACCACGTCCCAGTAGAGGACGCCGTCGCCGTCGGCGACCCGCTCGACTGCGGGATCGAGGTCGGCGGCCGCGCCGAGCAACTCCGCGCGAACGTCGTCGTCGGCGACGAACAGGATGTAGGAGTGTCGGTCGGCCTGGTCGGTCGGGAACGGATACCCGTCGAGGGCGGACCGGATCGCATCCCGTGAATGTAGGAACACGTATGCCCGATAGTCGAATCGGGCACTCAGGGCCGCTTCGATCTCACCGCGCAGGGCGGTGACATCGGTGCGATCGGAGCTGAACCGGACGTTGCCGGTCGCGAGCACCGTCGACACCTCACCCAGACCGAGCGCCTCGAACTCCGTGCGCAGGTCGGCCATCGCGATACGTATCGCGCCCACGTTGATGCCGCGCAGCAACGCGACGTACTCGGTCACCGGCACAGAGTAGCGGTGACCGCCGGTCGGGTCAGCGGTAGTCGGCGGGATCGACCGGGGGCAGCCCCAGGGCCGTGACCACGGTGGGCCAGGAGCGGTGCAGATCCTGCGCCCAGTACCCCCAGGCGTGCAGACCGCTGCGGTAGTCGTAGGTGACGTCGACGCCGGCCTTGCGGGCCGCGGCCGCGAAACCCTTGGTGCACATCAGGGCTCCGGTCTCGAGCACCCCACCGATCGCCGAGGCCTGCCCGACCCGACCCAGACGGGGATCGGCCTTGCCGTTTCCGACCGCGACGTAGATCTCGGTGTCCTTGAGCGCACTGATGTTGGAGGCGGGATCGTGTCGACGCCACGCCGCACTCCCGGCCGGGCCCCACATGTTGTCGGGGTTGCCGAAGCGGGTGAGGATGCTGGCCTGCGTCGCCTGGGCGGCCGCCGGATCGAGCTGGTCGAGGCATCCGCTCAGGGCCACGACCCCGCGGTACAGGCCCGGGTGCCGCACGGCCAGCGACATCGCGCCGCTCGCGCCCATCGACACGCCCTCGACGGCGTTGACGCCGTTGCCCTCGAAGGTCTTGTCGATCAGCGGGGGCAGCTCGCGGGCGAGGAAGGTGTCCCACTTGTTGACGCCCAGAACGGGATCGGTGCGCTGCCAGTCGGTGTAATAACTCGCGGTGCCACCGATGGGGAGGACGACGTTGACGTTCTTGTCGGCCATGAAATCGACGATGTCGGTCTGGGTGGTCCAGGCGCTGTCGCGATAGCCGGACTGGAAGCCCGCGTCGATGCCGTCGAGCATGTAGAGGCTCGGCCGCGGCGTCGTGCGGTCACGGGGGACGAGCACGTCGACGACCACGTTCTTGCGCATCGCCGGCGAGTAGACCGTCAGGCGCGCGTGCTGTGCGGACACCATGGCCGTCCGGATGATCTTCGCCGGGGCCGACGGCGCGGCGACCGATGGCTTCTCCGGTGCGGCCGACGACGTCGCGGTGACCCCCACCGCCCCGCCTACCAGTACCAATGACGTGATTGCAGCGGCGATCATCTTTCGTCGCATGACAGACTTCCCCCTCCATGGCACAAGGCCAAAGATCTCCTGCGCAGCTTTGCACCGCTGTACTCGCGTACGTCACGGTGACCCCCGGCAGTTATCATAAGCCTGCGAACGAGCCGACCGGGCGATCGCGGTCATCAGAACGGTTGCCGCGCGCGGCGACACGCTGAGGATCGAGGAAAGTCCGGACTCCACAGAGCAGGGTGGTTGCTAACGACAACCCGGGGTGACCCGCGGGACAGTGCCACAGAGAACAGACCGCCGACACGCGCCCTCGGGCGCGGTCGGTGAGGGTGAAACGGTGCGGTAAGAGCGCACCAGCGCCGCGGGTGACCGCGGCGGCTCGGTAAACCCCACCCGGAGCAAGGTCGAAGGTCGCACCTCACGGTGCGACTGCGCAGGTGGTCGAGGGCTGCTCGCCCGAGCCTGCGGGTGGACCGCTCGAGGCACCCGGCGACGGTGTGCCCAGATGGATGATCGCCCCCGATCCCCGTGATCGGGACAGGATCCGGCTTACAGGTCGACTCGTTCGCACCCGTCCTCCGCCGACGCCCGGGTCAGAGGTCGCCGGCCACGTCCGAGTACCGCTTCAGAGCGCGGTCGTGTTCGGCCTGCTCGCGCGCGTCGAGCCGACCCAGCACGAACGCGTCCGTCGGATCGACGCCGATCGATCCCGCCGCCACGGCGAGCACCTCACGACTGATCGACGCGTCGTTGGCGTCCCCGAGTGCCGCCTGGATGCGCTTGGCCGTGCGCGCCTCGTCGGAGTGCAGGGACCCACGCAGGGTCGCGCCGGCCTCGGCGACGTAGCGCAGACGCTTGGCCTTCTTGCGGACCACATGCAGCTGCTCGGTCCACTCCGGGGTCCCCTCGTCGTACCGGCTGAGCTTCTTCTGCGCCTTGAGCACCGACTTCCGGGAGGACCGCACCGCGTCGCGCAGGGCCGCCCGCGCGGGCACCTGCGCGTTCTCGCCCGGCGTCGGATCGACCAGGAGGGCGTCGATCGCGTCGAGCAACCTGAAGTAGCGGTCTGAGGTCATCGCCGCCACCGCCGCCTTCCGTCCCCGGTGGTAACGCTGGTTCTGCGCCTCGACGAGCGCGGACTCCAGTGCAGCCGAGGGGTTCTCGTCCTCCAACAGGTCGCGATACCGCTCCGCCTGGACCTCGGCGTCACGCGCGACGCCGAGGATCGCGGCGAGTTCCTTGAACTCCTCGCCGAGTCGTTCCGGCTCGGGCCCGTCGAGCACGCCGGGGAACGCCTTGAGCACGCTGCGCAGCCGTCGGGTCGCCACCCGCATCTGGTGGACGGCGTCGTCGGCGTCGGCGCGGACCGCCGGATCCCAGGCGACGAGCTGATCGCGATGACGTGCCAGTTCGGTGACCACGAGTTCCAGCGCGGTCGGCTTCGCCGGGAGCCGACGGTTTTCCCGGTGGCCGGGCGTGGACCCGATGGCCCGCGCCAGCTTCGACCCACTCGAGGCGGTCCTGGCCCCTGCTGCGCGGAGCAGGGCCTCGGCGCTCTCCAGCAGTTCGACGGCGGCGTCGTCGTCGAAGTCGGCCACGAGCTCGAACTCCCATTCCGACCACACCTGTCCGGTGCCGCCGGGCAGCAGCGAACGCGCGGTGACCAGATCGGCGCACAGGACCGCGAGCAGCGTGCCCTCGGAGTCGCGGGCCTCGGTGATCTGGCGTCGGGTGCCGATCGCGGCGACCGGCGAGACGGAGCGACTGCGCAGGTGGACACGGACGGGTTCGATGAGCTCGGCGGGGACCGCGTGTGCGTCGTCGCCGGCGGCGTCGAGCGGGACCTGCCGCTCGGTGCGTCCCCGTTCGGTGCCCGGGCGCTTGAGGTGCCACCCCTCGTCGTGGCCGCCGGTGCGCCGTCGCAGCGTCACCGCGTGGTCGGCGAGGTCGAGGTTCTCGGTGTCGAAGTAGGTCGCGTCGAGCTGCTCCACGATCGGCCCGGTGGTCGTGGCGACCCCGGGGAGTGTCGTGAGATCCGGGATCGGTTGTCCCGCATCGACGTCGAACTTGAGCTCGATCTCGACCTGTTCGTGGACGGTCATCGCTGTGCGCTCGCTCCTTCCGGGTCTGCTGCACCGAAGCGGTCGGTCGCCTCGATGAGATGGTGCTTGATCCCGCTCTCGAACGACGCGTGCCCGGCGTCGTCGACGATGTGCAGATCGGCTGCGGGCCAGGCTCGATGCAGATCCCACGCGCTGCGCATCGGGCACACCACGTCGTAGCGGCCCTGGACGATCACGCCGGGGATGTCGGCGATGCGCTCGGCGTCGCGGAGCAACTGGCCGTCGTCCAGGAAACCGTGATGGGTGAAGTAATGGTTCTCGATCGAGGCGAACGCGAGGTCGAAGCGGGCGTCGACCTCGACGTCGCTGTCGGACTCGGGGCGCGGCAGGAGGTAGCTCGTCGACTGCTCCCAGTCCGTCCACGCCGTCGCCGCGGCCTGTGCGACAGAACGGTCCGACGAGGTCAGCAACCGCCGATAGGCCGCCACCAGATCACCGGAGCGTTCGTCGGCGGGGATCGGTGCCAGGTAGTTCTCCCACTTGTCGGGGAAGATGTGCGCGGCACCGCCGTTGTAGTACCAGTCGATCTCGCTGCGCCGGAGCAGGAAGATGCCGCGGAGCACCAGTTCGGTGACGCGGTCGGGGTGGGTCTGCGCGTAGGCCAGGCCCAGCGTCGAACCCCACGACCCGCCGAAGACCTGCCACCGCTCGATGCCCAGAGTCGTTCGCAGCAACTCCATGTCGGCGATGAGGTGGTCGGTGGTGTTGGTGGCCAGCACGGCACCGTCGGCGATGTGCGGTGTCGACTTCCCGCACCCGCGCTGATCGAACAGGACGATGCGATAGACCGACGGATCGAAGAACCGTCGCTGCTCGGGTGACGTGCCGCCACCGGGACCACCGTGGACGAACACCACGGGTTTGCCGTCGGGTCGACCACTGGACTCGTGGTAGATCCGTTGTCCGTCACCGACGTCGAGCATGCCGTGGGAGAACGGCTCTATCTCCGGGTACAAATCGCGCATGGGTCCACTATGCCCAATCGCACCCGGCCGCCGCCGTCACATCGCGTCGGGCGGACGCGTGTCCGTCTCGCGGTGAGTCAGTAGCTGTGCTCGGGGCCGGGGAAGACCCCGCGGCGGACCTCGTCGGCGTACTGCTCGGCTGCGCGACGGAGATCGCCACCGACATCGGCGTATCGCTTCACGAACTTCGCCGTCTTGCCGTGGGTGAACCCGGCCATGTCCTGCCACACGAGGACCTGGGCGTCGGTCTCGTTGCCCGCGCCGATACCGACGGTGGGGATGGTCAGCTTGCGGCTGATCTGGCCGGCCAGATCGGCGGGCACCATCTCCATCACCACGGCGAAGGCACCGGCCTCGGCGACCGCGATCGCGTCGGCGATCAGCTGGTCGCCCGCGTCGCCGCGGCCCTGGATGCGGAACCCGCCGAGCCCGTTGACGCTCTGCGGGGTGAAGCCGATGTGGGCCATGACGGGGATGCCCGCCGCGGTCAGCGCGGCGATCTGGTCGGCGACCCGCTCACCGCCCTCGAGCTTCACCGCGTGCGCACCGCCCTCCTTGAAGAACCGGATGGACGACTCGAGGGCCTGCTGGGCTCCGGCCTCGTAGCTGCCGAAGGGAAGGTCGGCGACGACGAGCGCGTGCGGTGCGCCGCGGACGACGCCGCGGACCAGCGGGATGAGTTCGTCGACGCTGACCGGGATGGTGGTGTCGTAGCCGTAGACGACGTTGGCCGCGGAGTCGCCGACCAGCAGGACGGGGATCTCGGCGGCGTCGAAGATGCGGGCGCTGGAGTAGTCGTACGCGGTGAGCATCGACCACTTCTCGCCCTCGGCCTTCATCTGCGCCAGGTGATGCACGCGGGTGATGCGACGGGGTTTCGCGGGGGAGTCGGTGCTCGAAGGGTCGGCCGGTGTGGACACGGCGCCGTACACAGAATTCTCGGACATCATTGTCTCTTTCGTGCCTCGAGTCTCGCTCGGCGAGTACCCGGGTGGATGGTGACCCGACCAGTCTGCACCCGTCGACGCGCTCACCCACCTGCGACCCGCTGTGCAATGGGTCACATCTGCGACTCGTGGCACCATGGGCCGATGCTCCGCTGCCGCCTGACGCGCCGATGATCCGACCGACGCCGCGGCTTCTCCGGCTGGTGGTAGCCGCCCTGGTCCTCGTGCTGGGAGCCTCCGCCTGCACCAGCGGGACCTCGGGTCTGGGGTCGGTCGGCGATCGGTCGCCGTCGGCGTCCGGCTCGTCGGTGACCCCGGGATCGTCGATCGACCCCGCGGACGGGACCCTGGGCCGTTTCTACGGACAGCAGATCGCCTGGGGCTCGTGCGGTGAGTTCCTGCCCGACGGGCAGTACCCGCAGCAGCGCAGCCAGTGCGGTCGGCTGACCGTCCCCGTCGACTACGCGAAACCCGACGGCGCCACCGCGTCGATCGCGATGTTCCGACTGAGCGCGAGTGGTGACCGCACGGGCGTCCTGCTCACCGACCCGGGCGGGCCGGGCGGGTCCGGCGTCGACTTCATGGGCGGTGCCGCAGGGCAATTCGCGGACCTCGAGATCGGCAAGCGTTTCGACATCATCGGCTTCGACCCCCGCGGGGTCGGGCGATCGACGCCGGCGATCCGGTGTCGCTCGGACGCCGAGCGGGACCGGGTGCGTGCGACGGACTGGGTCGACACCTCACCGGCAGGGATCGACGCGGTCCAGAAGCGCAACGCCTCGGTGGGCGCGGAGTGCGCGCAGAAGCTGGGCCGGGACTTCCTCGCGCACGTGGGCACCGCCGATGTCATCCGGGACATGGACGTGATGCGCGGTGCGCTGCGCGTCGAGCAGCTCAACTACCTCGGGTACTCCTACGGCACGCGGATCGGTGCCGCGTACGCCGAGCAGTTCCCCACGCGGGTCCGTTCGATGATCAACGACGGCGCCGTCGACCCGGCCGCCGATCCGGTGGCCGACGTCGTGGCACAGAACGCCGGGTTCCAGCGGGCCTTCGAACGGTTCGCCGTCGACTGTGCCTCGATGCCGCAGTGCGCTCTCGGTACCGATCCCAGAAAGGTCACCGCGCGCTACCAAGAGCTGACGCGGTCGCTCATCGGCAGACCGGCGACGACGACCGACCCCCGCGGTCTCACCTATGCCGACGCCATCACCGGCACCGGGCAGGCCCTCTACACCCGGACGCTGTGGCGGTATCTGCGCGACGGTCTCGCCCAGCTGTCGGCCGGACGCGGTGACACCCTGTTGCGCCTGGCCGATCTCTACGAGGGCCGCGACCGGTCCGGTCGATACGACAACAGCGCCGACGCGTTCACCGCCATCCGCTGTGTCGACGGGCCTGCCATCACCGACCGCGCCGCCCTGGACAAGCTCGACGGGACGTTGCGTGCGTCGGCCCCGTTCCGCGACGACGGTCGGGGATCGGGCCGGGGCGCGGCGGACGAGTGCGCCTACTGGCCGGTCCCGCCGACCTCCACCCCGCATCGCGTCGACGCCGAGGGACTGCCGACGACGGTGGTGGTGTCGACGACCGACGACCCCGCCACCCCGTACGAGGCGGGGGTGTCGCTGGCCGATCAGTTACGGGCGCGACTGGTGACCTTCCGCGGCACCCAGCACACCGCGTCGTTCGAGGGCGTCGAGTGCCTCGACGCCCCGCTGACCCGCTACCTCGTCGATCTCACCCTGCCCGCGGTGGGTACCACATGTTGAGACAGGCCCGGCAAACCCGCTGGAAATTTCACCCGAAGTGCGTCCGTAACACGGATTTAACAGCGCACTTCTAGCCTTCGAGCATGGATCGTCAAAAGGAATTCGTGCTTCGGACGCTCGAAGAACGAGACATTCGATTCGTGCGACTCTGGTTCACCGACGTGCTGGGTTACCTCAAGTCGGTGGCGATCGCGCCCGCCGAACTCGAGGGCGCCTTCGTCGAGGGGATCGGCTTCGACGGTTCGTCGATCGAGGGGTTCTCGCGGGTGTCGGAGGCCGACACCATCGCCAAGCCCGATCCGTCGACCTTCCAGGTGCTGCCGTGGACGACGAGCAACGGCAAGCACCATTCGGCCCGCATGTTCTGCGACATCGCCATGCCCGACGGGACACCCTCGTGGGCGGACTCGCGGCATGTGCTCCGCAGGCAGCTGAACAAGGCCGCCGACCAGGGGTTCACCTGCTACGTCCACCCCGAGATCGAGTTCTTCCTACTCAAGGACGCGCCCACCGACGGCACCCCGCCGACCCCGTCGGACACCGGTGGGTACTTCGACCAGGTGGTCCACGGCAGCGCGCCGAACTTCCGTCGCCACGCCATCGACGCACTCGAGTCCATGGGCATCTCGGTCGAGTTCTCCCACCACGAGGGAGCGCCCGGGCAGCAGGAGATCGATCTGCGCTACGCCGACGCCCTGTCCATGGCCGACAACGTCATGACCTTCCGCTACCTCGTCAAAGAGGTGGCCATGGCCGAGGGTGTGTGGGCGACGTTCATGCCCAAGCCGTTCAGCGAGCACCCCGGTTCGGCCATGCACACCCACATGAGCCTGTTCGAGGGCGACACCAACGCGTTCCACAACCCCGACGACCCGATGCAGCTCTCCGAGACCGGCAAGAAGTTCATCGCCGGCATCCTGCACCACGCATCCGAGATCAGCGCCGTCACCAACCAGTGGGTCAACAGCTACAAGCGGCTGATCCACGGCGGCGAGGCGCCGACGGCCGCCAGCTGGGGCGGTGCGAACCGGTCGGCGTTGATCCGCCTGCCGCTCTACACCCCGAACAAGGCGTCCTCGCGACGCATCGAGGTCCGCAGCCCGGACTCGGCCTGCAACCCGTACCTGACGTTCGCGGTGCTGTTGGCCGCCGGACTCAAGGGTGTCGCCGAGGGCTACGAACTGCCCGACGAGGCCGAGGACGACGTCTGGTCGCTGACGTCGGCCGAGCGTCGGACCATGGGCTACAAGGAACTGCCGGGCAGCCTCGCCGACGCGCTCAAGGCCATGGAGTCCTCCGAGCTGCTCGCCGAGACGCTGGGCGAGCACGTCTTCGACTACTTCCTGCGCAACAAGTGGTCCGAGTGGAACGACTACCGCTCTCTGGTGACGCCGTTCGAGCTCAACCGGTACCTGGCGCTCTAGGACACCCCCGCCGCGCAGACCCGGCGTGTTCGAGGAGTCTGCGCACCGACGCCGGACCGCGACGGCTACCGTCGTGGGCGTGAGACCTCTTGCCACGCGCACCACGGTGCCCGCGCCGGGGCGTCTCGGGCTGATCGACGACACGGCCGGCTCCGATCTCGCCACCCTCGGTTGGAACACGCCGGAATCGATTCCGCTGCTGTGGTCGCTGTCGCGTGCGCCCGATCCGGACCTCGCGCTGCGGACGCTGATGCGACTGCGCGCCTCGGTGGGCGAGGACTGGGCCGAGATCGACGTCCTCATCCGTACCCGTCCGTGTTTCCGCGGCCGCCTGTTCGCCGTGCTCGGCTCCTCCGAGGCCCTCGGCGACCACCTCGTGGCCGAACCGGTGACCTGGCGCCTGCTCGACTGCGACGACCTGCCCGCCACCGACGAGATGTCCCGTGAGCTCCTCGACGCCGTCGGCGCGGTGGCCGAACCCGGAGCGCACGGGGACCCCGTCCACCGGGCGTCGAGGACCGGGCCGCCCGCGGTCGTCGCGCTGCGGTTGGCCTACCGCAACATCCTGCTGCAGCTCGCGGCCCGGGATCTCGCGCCCGCGGTCGAGGACGAGCCGGTGCTGTGGTTCCCGCAGGTGGGTCAGTTCCTCGCCGACCTCGCCGATTGCGCCCTCACCGCGGCGCTGTCGGTCGCGGTGACCGAGGTCCTCGGCGACAAGCCGTTCGAGGGCCGCCTGGCGGTCATCGCGATGGGCAAGGGCGGAGCCCGAGAACTCAACTACGTCAGCGACGTCGACGTCATCTTCGTCGCCGAACCCGCCGACGCCACCTCGGCGCGCATCGCCGGGGAGATGATGCGGATCGGTTCGCTGGCCTTCTTCGAGGTGGACGCGGCCCTGCGTCCCGAGGGCAAGGCCGGGGCGCTCACCCGCACCCTGGCGTCGCACGTGGCGTACTACCAGCGGTGGGCCAAGACCTGGGAGTTCCAGGCGCTGCTCAAGGCCCGGCCGATGACCGGGGACATGGCGCTCGGCCGCGACTACCTCGCCGCCGTCTCGCCGATGGTGTGGGAGGCCAGCGAGCGCGAGGACTTCGTGCACGAGGTGCAGGCCATGCGACGACGGGTCGAGAGCACCGTCCCGGCGGGTCTGCGGGAACGCGAACTCAAACTCGGCAGCGGCAGTCTGCGCGATGTGGAGTTCGCGGTGCAGCTGCTGCAGCTCGTCCACGGCCGCGTCGACGAGTCGCTGCGGGTCCTGTCCACCGTCGAGGCACTGACCGCGCTCACCGCGGGCGGCTACGTCGGTCGCGACGACGGCGCCAACCTCACCGCGTCGTACGAGTTCCTGCGCCTGCTCGAACACCGCCTGCAGCTGCAGAAGCTCAAACGCACCCACCTGCTGCCCGAGTTCGACGACCTCGAGTCGATGCGGTGGCTGGCCCGCGCCGCACACATTCGACCCGACGGGGATCTCGACGCCGCCGCGACCCTGCGCGAGGAGATCCGCCGGCAGGCCCACCGCGTCCGCCGGCTGCACGAGAAGTTGTTCTACCGACCGCTGCTCGAGGCGGTGGCCCGATTCGACAAGGACGAGCTGCGTCTCTCCGACGACGCCGCGGTCCGACGGCTCTCGGCGCTCGGGTACGCCAAACCCGAACACGCGCTCAGTCATCTCCGGGCGCTGCTGACCTCCAAGGGACGTCGCGGGCAGATCCAGGAGCTGCTGCTGCCGACGTTGCTCGAATGGATCAGTCGCACACCCGATCCCGATGCCGGTCTGCTGAACTACCGGCGGCTGTGCGACGAGGTGAGCGAACACGACTGGTTCCTGCGGTTGTTGCGCGACGAGGGTGTCGTCGCCGAGCGGCTGATGAAGGTGCTCGGCGCATCGGCGTACATCGCCGACCTGTTGATGCGCTCGCCCGACGTCATCCGCCTCTACGCCGACTCGGCCAACGGGCCACGGCTCATCGAGGTCGATCCCGACGACGTGGCCCGCGGCCTCGTGGCGTCGGCGATCCGCGCCCAGGACCCCAAGCGCGCCATCGCCGTCGCCCGGTCGCACCGCCGAGCCGAGCTGGCGCGAATCGCATCCGCCGACGTCCTCGGCATGCTCGACGTCGCACAGGTGTGTCGCGCTCTGTCGAGTGTCTGGGCCTCGGTGCTCAATGCCGCTCTGCGGGTGGTGATCGACGCCTCGGTCGCCGAACGCGGCGAGCCCGCTCCCGCGCGGATCGCGGTCATCGGGATGGGGCGCCTCGGTGGCGGTGAGCTCGGATACGGTTCCGACGCCGACGTCCTGTTCGTCTGCGATCCGTTGCCCGATGCCGACGAGGCGGTCGCGGTGCGCTGGGCCAACACCATCGCCGACCGCGTGCGCAAACTGCTGGGGACCCCGAGCGCCGATCCGCCGCTCGAGGTGGACACGGGGTTGCGGCCCGAGGGGCGCAACGGTCCGGTCGTGCGCACGTTGGCCGCCTACGCGGCGTACTACCGCCAGTGGGCGCAGGCGTGGGAGATCCAGGCGTTGTTGCGGGCGCGTGAGTGTGCGGGTGACGACCAGTTGGGGATCGCGTTCCTGCACATGGCCGACGAGATCCGTTATCCCGCCGGGGGAGTGTCGCCGGATGCGGTGCGCGAGATCCGTCGCATCAAGGCCCGTGTCGACGCCGAGCGGCTGCCCCGCGGTGCCGATCCGGCGATGCACACCAAGCTCGGGCGCGGCGGGCTCGCCGACATCGAGTGGACGGTGCAGCTGATGCAACTGCGGTACGCGCACCGGCTGCAGACGTTCCACAACACCTCCACGCTGCAGACGCTGGACGCGATCGGTTCGGCCGAACTGCTCAGCGAGACCGACGTGTCCCTGCTCAAGGAGGCGTGGCTGACCGCGACGAAGGCCCGCAACGCGCTGGTCCTGGTGCGCGGCAAGGCCATCGATCAACTCCCCGGGCCCGGTCAGCAGTTGCGTGCCGTGGCGTTCGCCGCCGGATGGCCCGAGGACCAGGCCAACGAGTTCCTGGAGAACTACCTGCGCGTGACCCGTCGGGCGAAGTCGGTCGTGCTGAAGGTCTTCGGCGGGTGAGACCGCGACGATCGGGCCGGGGGAGCATGCGGACCGGGGAGCGCCTGGCGCATCGTTCGGCGCTGTTCAAGATCGTCTATTTCCTCGCGGTCGTGCTCGGATGGGCCCTGCTCGCCGCGGCCATCGGGGCGATCTGGCTGCACTGGTTCCCCGGGAGGGGCCGGGTCTCGACCGCCGCCGCGAGCGCCGTACCGTTGCTGATCCTCGCCGGGGTGCCCGCCCTGCTGATCCTGGCGCTGACCCGGCGATGGATCACCGTCGTCGTCACGGTCATCGCTCTCGGCGTGGGCATCTGGACGCAGGCGCCGCTGCTGCGCGGGGTCGCCGACCCCGGTGGGGACCGGATCACGGTGGTGCAGGCCAACATCAAACTCGGCGCCGGCGATGTCGAGACGGTCGTCGCGCGGGTGCGCGCGAGTCGGGCGGACCTGTTGACCATCGAGGAGATGACGCCGGCTGCGCTCGACCGGCTGCGTCAGACCGACCTGCGGTCGTTGCTCCCGCACGAGTTCGCGGTCCCCGGGACCGGTGGCGTGGGGACGGGCATCTTCAGCCGGTACCCGCTACGCGACACCGCACAGCTCACCGACTTCGGGTTGAACAACCTGCGGGCCGACGTCGACCTGCCCGGGGCGCCGGGCACGACGGTGTTCGCGGTGCACCCGATCCCGCCGTACCCCTACGACCCAGCGCGGTGGGTGCGCGAGATGAAGCTCCTGCGCGACACCCTGCACGAGACGACAGCAGAGAACGTGATCGTCAGCGGCGACTTCAACGCCACCTGGGATCACGCCCAGTTCCGCGCCCTGCTGCGCAACGGATTTCGCGACGCCACCGAGCAGGTCGGTGGCCGGTGGCAGTTCACCTACCCCAGCGATGACTGGTACGGCCCGCTGATCGGGATCGACCACGTGCTCGCCCGCGGGCTGACGGCGGTGTCGCTGAACACCTTCGACGTGCCCGCATCCGATCACCGGGCACTGGAGGTGTCCCTCACCGCGAGGTGAGTCAGGTCGTCGGGGCCTGCGCGCGGGCCAGGGCGGCGACGGCGTGCGCGAGGATCTCCACCCACTCGGCGAGCAGTTTGTGCCCGCGATCCTCGTCGAGGTGGGCCTTGGCGATCGCCGCGATACCGGCTGCTTCGTCTGCTCGCTCGGCTGCCTGCTCAAAGCTCATCGTCTGCCACCTTGCCTTCGTCGTGGAGTGCGGGCCGACCGTGTGGTCGTTGTCCCCGTGGTCACTTCGGACTGTATCCGCCCCGCCCGCCGAGGGGGCGATCAACCGAGAACACCCGCCCGGCCGCGATGGCCGGACGGGTGTCGTGGATCGGACTGCGGTGTCGCTCAGCAGTCGTAGTACAGGGAGAACTCGTACGGGTGCGGACGGATCTGCACCGGCATGATCTCGTTCTCACGCTTGAGCGAGATCCAGGTCTCGATCAGGTCCTCGGTGAAGACACCACCTGCGGTGAGGTAGTCGTGGTCCTCCTCGAGCCGGTCGATGACCGCCGACAGTGAGGTGGGGGCCTGCGGGATGCCCTTGGCCTCCTCCGGCGGGAGTTCGTAGAGGTCCTTGTCGACGGGCTCGTGCGGCTCGATCTTGTTCTTGATGCCGTCGAGTCCGGCCATCATCATCGCGGCGAACGCCAGGTACGGGTTGCCCGAGCTGTCCGGGCAACGGAACTCCAGGCGCTTGGCCTTGGGGTTGTTGCCGGTGATCGGGATACGCACGCAGGCGCTGCGGTTGCGCTGGCTGTAGACCAGGTTGATCGGGGCCTCGTAGCCCGGCACGAGCCGCTTGTAGGAGTTCACCGTGGGGTTGGTGAACGCCAGCAGCGACGGTGCGTGGTGCAGGATGCCGCCGATGTAGTGGCGCGCCAGGTCCGACAGGCCCGCGTAACCGGCCTCGTCGTGGAACAGCGGCTTGCCGTCCTTCCACAGCGACTGGTGGGCGTGCATGCCCGACCCGTTGTCGCCGAAGAGCGGCTTGGGCATGAAGGTGACCGACTTGCCGTTCTGCCACGCGGTGTTCTTGCAGATGTACTTGAAGAGCATCACGTCATCGGCAGCGTGCAACAGCGTGTTGAACTTGTAGTTGATCTCGGTCTGACCGCCGGTGCCGACCTCGTGGTGGCCGCGCTCGAGCTCGAAGCCCGAGTTGGTCAGGTTCGTCGAGATCTCGTCGCGCAGGTCCACGTAGTGGTCGTACGGGGCGACGGGGAAGTACCCACCCTTGGGGCGGACCTTGTAGCCGAGGTTCGGGGTGCCGTCGGGGTCGACGGGCGATCCGGAGTTCCACCAGCCCGACGACGACTCGACCTCGTAGTGGGTCGAGTTGATCTCGGAACTGAACGACACGGAGTCGAAGATGTAGAACTCGGCCTCGGCGCCGAAGAAGCACGTGTCGGCCACACCGGTGCTCGCGAGGTAGTCCTGCGCCTTGCGTGCGACGTTGCGGGGGTCGCGGCTGTAGGCCTCACGGGTGAACGGGTCGTGCACGAAGAAGCTGACGTTCATGGTCTTGGCCTTGCGGAACGGGTCGATCCGCGCGGTCGCCGGGTCCGGCAGGAGCATCATGTCGGACTCGTCGATCGACTGGAAGCCGCGCACCGACGAACCGTCGAACGCCAGGCCGTCCTCGAACACGCTCTCGTCGAAGGCAGACGCCGGGATGGAGAAGTGCTGCATCACCCCGGGCAGGTCGCAGAAGCGGATGTCGACGTATTCGACTCCCTCGTTCTTGATGCCTTCGAGAAGTTCTTCTTGTGTGCTGTACACCTGTCGGTGACTCCTTTGTGATGAGAGATCGCTGCGCAGCGAGACACGATCGTGAACGGTGGTGTTGCGCACCCAATACACTAGCCGCCGCGGTCTGGCCGGATACGCACCTATAGTGGATTCATGGGTCGTACTACTGGTTCGTGGTTGTCAGGTCCGCAGGCCGGTCTCGATCCGGTCGACATCGGCGCCTATCGCGGTGAGCGCCTGGGCCTGGCCGAGTCCGGCCCCAACTCGTTGGCGTCGTCCTGGCAGCGCGTCCTGGGTCTGTTCGTCGACTGGGTGCTCTGCTACGGCGTGTCGCTGCTGTTCGTCGACTTCCTGTCGCCGACGCTGTCCACCACCGTGCTCGCCGTGTGGTTCGTGGTCGGCGTGGTGACGGTGACGCTGTTCTCGTTCACGCCCGGGCAGTTCATCGTCGGTATGCGGGTCGCCCGCATCGACGGCGGCGGATCGGTCGGCATCATCCGTGCGCTGGCGCGCGCGGTGCTGATCGTCTTCATCGTCCCGCCGCTGCTCAACGACGCCGAGGGGCGCGGCATGCACGACCGCGCGACCGGGACGGCACTCGTCCGCACGCGCTGACCCGGATCGGGCGCGTCAGCGTCGGCGCATGCTCCGCTGGACGTTCTTCATCTTCGCTCCCGCGGGCATCGGGCCCTTCGGCATCCCCGGTCCGGAACGGCCGCCCAGCGCGGCGAGCCGTGACTCGAGCGCATCCATCCGCTTGCCGTTGATGTTCTTCGGCAGCTTGTTGAGGTGGCGCTCGAGCTTCTTCAGCGGCACCTGGCCCTCGTCGTTGCCGACGATGACGTCGTAGATCGGGGTGTCGCCGACGACGCGGGCGATCTTCTTCTTCTCCTGCGCGAGCAGGGTGCGCAGACGCGACGCGGAACCCTCGCCGACGAGGATCACGCCCGGCTTGCCGATCACGCGGTGCACGGCGTCGAGGTGGGCGTTACCGGTCACGGCCTGCTTCACGCGCCACGAACCGCGCAGATTGTCCAGCGCCCATCCCGCGGCACCGGCCTGACCTTCCGCCTTCGCGAACACGCTCTTCTGCACGCGGCGACCGAAGATCACGAACGCGACCAGCAGGCCGAGCAGGATGCCCAGGGGGAGCAGGAAGACCAGCGCGCCGGTGAGGAGACCGACGATCACCGCGACAGCGATGATGCCGACGAGCGAACCGATCATCAGCGGCAGCAGCAGCTTGTCGTCCTTGCGCTGCATCTTGAACGCCTGCCACAGCTGCGTCCGGCGTTCGCGCGACGCCTTCTTCCGGGCGGCCTTCGCAGCCGCCTTCGCCTCTTTCGTCGCCTGTGCCTTCGCCATACGGTTCAGGATACTGACCGACGAACTCGATGATCACGTGCCGTCCACTCGTGGTGGGTGCGGCGAGGGGTCAGCGCGCGAGACGCGCGAGAACCGAGGTCGCCTCCTGGCTGGCCCCGGACTCGTTCGCCAGGTGCGCCATCGACTCGGGGAGCTCGCGTCCGTGGACGCGCAGTGCCTGGGCGTAGAGGCGGCCTGCGCGGTACGACGACCGCACCAGCGGACCAGCCATCACGCCGGCGAACCCGAGTTCCTCGGCGTAGCGCGAGTGCTCGACGAACTCCTCCGGCTTGACCCAGCGGTCGACGGGGTGGTGCCGCGGCGAGGGCCGCAGGTACTGGGTGATCGTGATGATGTCGCAGCCCGCGTTGTGCAGATCGGCCAAGGCCTCGCTGATCTCCTCCGGGGTCTCGCCCATGCCGAGGATCAGGTTGGACTTGGTGACCAGCCCCGCGTCCCGTGCGGCGGTGATCACGTCGAGGCTGCGCTGGTATCGGAACGCGGGCCGGATGCGCTTGAAGATGCGCGGGACCGTCTCGACGTTGTGCGCCAACACCTCCGGCCGCGAGGAGAAGACCTCGGCGAGCTGGTCGGGGTCGTTGTTGAAGTCGGGGATCAGCAGCTCGACACCGGTGGTCGGGTTGAGCCGCTTGATCTCACGGACGGTCTCGGCGTAGAGCCACGCGCCGCCGTCGGGCAGGTCGTCGCGGGCGACGCCGGTGATGGTCGAGTACCGCAGACCCATGGCCTGCACGCTCTCGGCGACACGACGGGGCTCGTCGCGGTCGAGATCGTCGGGCTTGCCCGTGTCGATCTGGCAGAAGTCGCAGCGACGGGTGCACTGTTCGCCGCCGATCAGGAACGTCGCCTCGCGGTCTTCCCAGCACTCGTAGATGTTGGGGCAGCCGGCTTCCTCGCACACCGTGTGCAATCCCTCGCGCTTGACCAGGGCCTTGAGTTCGGTGAACTCCGGTCCCATCTTCGCGCGGGTGCGGATCCACTCGGGTTTGCGTTCGATCGGGGTCTCGGCGTTGCGGACCTCGAGCCGGAGCAGCTTGCGGCCACTCGGCGCGGTGGGCGCGGACGCCGACTCGATGCCGACGGATGCGGGGCTCTCCTGATGCACAGTCACTGTGTCGATGCTACGCCGCGTGGTGCCGGCGGGCGGGGCTCGGTGGAGCCCACCTGCAGACGCCCGTCGAGTGCGTCGACCACCGTGCGGGCCACATCGGCCCGCACCGAGTCCACGTCGACGACGCGGCCGAGCTGCTCGGTGAGCGACGTCACCCCCGCATCGGGGATGCCGCACGGGATGATCGTGCCGAAGGCGGACAGGTCCGGGTTGCAGTTGAGCGCGAACCCGTGCAGCGCAACACCTCTGGCGACGCGGATACCTATCGCGCCCACCTTGCGGGCCGGTTGGCGTGTCGTGGGGTCCTCGGGAACCCATGCGCCGGAACGGCCGTCGATGCGCGCGGTGTGGACACCGAGGTCGGCGCAGACGCCGATCATGGCCTCCTCGATGCGACGCACGTAATCGACCACGTCGAGCGGTTCGGCGAGTGCGATGATCGGGTATCCGACGAGTTGGCCGGGGCCGTGCCAGGTGATCTTGCCCCCGCGGTCGACGTCGACGACCGGGGTGCCATCGGACGGCCGGTCCTCGGGCGCGGTGCGTTTGCCCGCGGTGTAGACCGCCGGGTGTTCGAGCAGCAGCATGACGTCGTGGTCGAGCACGCCGGACGCACGATCGGCGGCCAGGCGGTGCTGTTCGTCGAACGCTGTCGCATAGTCGACCAGACCCAGATCGCGGATCTCGACCTCGGCCCCCGAGCGCCGAGCGCTCGACGACCGGTCAGGCATTGGCGTAGCCCAGCCCGGCGTCGATGGTGGGGTGTTCGAACTGGAAACCGTTGTCGGTCAGTACATCCGGGACCGCTCGCTGACCGCCCAGCAGCATCTCGAGTGCCAGCTCGCCGGCCGCCACCCGCAGCAGCGCGCGGGGAACGAAGAGCTTGGCCGGGCGGTGCACCGCCCGCCCGAACGCCGCGGTGAACTCGGTGTTGGTCACCGGTTGGGGCGCGGTCAGGTTGACCGGACCGCTGATCTCGTTGTCGAGCACGAAGCGCACCGCGCGGACGTGATCGACCAGAGTGATCCACGACATGTACTGCTCGCCGTCGCCGAGCTTGGCGCCCAAACCCAGCTTGAACAGCGGGCGGAGTTTGCCGAGCAGCCCGCCTGACGGCGACAGCACCGGCGCGGTGCGGATGAGTGCCACACGTGCCGTGGTGGCCAGTGCCGCGGTCCGTTCCCAGTCCCGCGCCAGTTCGGCGAGGAACCCGCTGCCCTCGGGGCTCTTCTCGGTCATCACCTGATGAGAGGTGAAACCGTAGATCCCCGTCGCGCTGGAGCTGACGAACACCGGTACACCGGCCGCGGTGATGGCCTCGGCCAGCACCTGTGTGGGAACCATGCGGCTGTCGCGCAATTTCTGCTTGAACTCGCCCGACCACGGGCGGTTGCCGATACCCACCCCGCAGAGGTTCACCACGGCGTCGACTCCGTCGAGCGCATCGGGGGTGACCCCGAACGTCTCCGGTGACCAACCGATCTCGTCCGCCGATCGCGGCTCCCGTCGGACCAGTCGCAGCACCTGGTGGCCGTCGGATCGAAGGGACTCGACCAGGGCGGACCCGATCAGCCCCGACGATCCGGCGACGGCGACGCGCACTAGAGGCCCAGATCTGCCGCGAAGGCCGCTTCCTCGAGACGATGCTTGACCGTCGTCAGGAACCGTCCGGCGTCCGCGCCGTCGATGAGACGGTGATCGTAGGTCAGCGGCAGGAACGACATCGATCGTACGGCGATCGACTCCGAACCGTCCTCGGCGGTGATCACGGTCGGGCGCTTGACGATGGCGCCGGTACCCAACATCGCCGCCTGCGGCGGGACGAGGATCGGGGTGTCGAACAGCGCACCCTGGCTCCCGATGTTGGTGATCGTGAACGTGCCGCCCGCGAGCTCGTCGGGCTTGAGCTTGTTCTCCCGCGCCCGCTTGGCGATGTCGGCGATGGCGCGTGCCAGCCCGGCGATCGACAGGTCGTCGGCGTTGTGGATCACCGGCGAGAGCAGACCCTGCTCGGTGTCGACGGCGATCCCGAGGTTCACCGACCCGTGGTACGTGATCTCCTTGGCGTCCTCGTCGATGCTGGCGTTGACGTTCGGGTGCGCCTTGAGCGCCTCGACGGTCGCCTTGGCGATGATCGGCAGGTAGGTGAGGTTGACACCCTCCGACGACTTGAACGACGCCTTGGCCGATGCGCGGAGCGCGACCACACGGGTGAGGTCGACCTCGAACACCTGCGTCAGCTGGGCGCTGGTCTGCAGGGACTCGCGGGTCTTCTTGGCCGTGATCAGGCGGATGCGGTTGACCTTCTGGGTCGTACCGCGCAGCTCGGCGAGCTCCGGCCGGACGCCCTTGGGGGCCGACTTGGTCTCGGCCGGGGCCGACGCCGCGGGTGCCTGGGCGGGCTCGCTCTTCTCCTGCGCCGGGGCCTTGGCGGCCTCCGCTGCGGCCAACACGTCCTGCTTGCGGATGCGTCCACCGACACCGGTGCCCTTGACCGAGTCGAGATCGACGTCGTTCTCGCCGGCGAGCTTGCGCACCAGCGGGGTCACGTAAGGCGTGGAGGAGGTCGAGGAATCCGAATCGGAGTCCGACGACTTCTCGGCGGCAGGCTTACGGGTCTCCTGCTCCTTGGGCTCCGGTGCGGGCTCGGACTTCTCCTGCTCCTCGGGCTCGGAGATGCGCTCGCGCTTCTCGGGTTCCGGCTCGGGCTCGGGCTCCGGCTCGGCGACCTTCTCGGCCTCGGCCTGCGGCTCGGGCTCCGATTCGGGTTCCGGCTCGGGCTCGGGCTTCTTCTCGGCCTTCGGCTTCGCGTCGGCGGATCCGATGACCGCGAGGCGGCCACCGACCTCGACGACGTCGTCCTCCTCGGCCACGATCTCGAGCAACGTGCCCGCGACGGGGGACGGGATCTCGGTGTCGACCTTGTCGGTGGAGACCTCGAGCAGCGGCTCGTCCTCGGCGACCTCGTCGCCGACGGCCTTGAGCCAGTTGGTCACGGTGCCCTCGGTGACGGACTCGCCCAGCTCGGGCATCGTCACGTCGGTGCCCTCGGCGGAACCGCTGTCGTCGGCTCCTGCGGTGGGCTTCTTCGCGGGCTCGTCGGCATCCGCGGACGGCTCGGGGCCGTCGTCGTCGGAGTCGTCGGCGTCATCGAGATCGCTCGGCTCGGTGCCGCCGGCCTCGTCGTCATCGGACCCGCTGTCGTCGGAGTCCGACGAGTCGTCGTCGGAGGACTCGGAGTCCGAGGAGTCGGGGGATTCGCCCTCGTCGCCGATCTCGCCGAGGTCGCCTCCGACCTCCACGACATCGTCTTCCTGGGCGATGATCTTGGTGAGGACACCCGACTTCGGTGCGGGGATCTCGGTGTCGACCTTGTCGGTCGACACTTCGAGCAAGGGCTCGTCCTCCTCGACCGTGTCTCCCTCCTGCTTGAGCCACCGGGTAACGGTTCCCTCGGTGACACTTTCACCCAGAGCGGGCATTTGGACGGAGAACGCCATGTTCGTCGACTCCTCGACTCGAGATCCGATTGATGCGGTCGCGTGTCTGGTCGCCGCGGGTAGGGGCGACCGGGCAGCTGTGGTGACGAGGTACGGCCACCGATGAGAAACCCTACCCGTAGCGACCCCGTGCGCGTCGGCGGTGTCGCAGGGGAGTTTCGCCGTATCTGTTCCGGTGGCGGGTACCGCTCAGCCGAGAGCGGCGATGTCCTCGATGACACCGATCATCGTGCGAACCGGCACCCCCGTACCGCCCTTGGGCGTGTACCCCCAGGGGCCACCGGTGTTGAAGGCCGGCCCGGCGACGTCGATGTGCGCCCACTGGACCCCGTCGGTGACGAACTCGCGCAGGAAGATCCCGGCCGAGAGCATGCCGCCCCATCGATGGTTGGTGACGTTGGCGAGGTCGGCGACCCGGGACTTGAGGTCGGCTCCGAGTTCCTCGGGGAAGGGCATCGCCCAGCCGTTCTCGCCGATGCGACGCGAGACGGCGGCCACGCGATCGCGGAAGTCGTCGGTACCCATGACGCCGGGGGTGCGGGTACCCAGGGCCACCATCTGCGCGCCGGTCAGCGTCGCGGTGTCGATGAGGTAGTCCGGTGAATCGGCGCACGCGCGGACGATGGCGTCGGCCAGGATCAACCGTCCCTCGGCGTCGGTGTTGATCACCTCGACGGTGATGCCGCCGTACTGGGTGAGCACGTCGCCGGGCCGCTGTGCGGTCGAGGACGGCATGTTCTCCGCCATCGGGACGGTCGCGGTGACGTCCACCCCGACCCCGAGCTGGGCGGCGAGCACGACGGTGGCGATGACGGCGGCCGCGCCGCCCATGTCGGAGGTCATGTTCTCCATGCCCGCGGCGGGCTTGATCGAGATGCCGCCGGTGTCGAAGGTGACGCCCTTGCCGACGAGGGCGACCTTCTTCGCGCCCTTCGTCCCGCTCGAGTAGCTCAGCCGGACGAGGCGCGGCAGCCGGGAGCTGCCCTTGCCGACCCCGACGATGCCGCCGTAGCCCTGCTTGATCAGGGCCTTGTCGTCGAGGATCTCGACCTTCAGTCCGTTCGTCTTGCCGAGCGCCTCGGCGCGGGCGGCGAACTCCTCGGGGTAGAGGTGGCTCGGCGGGGTGTTGACGAAGTCGCGGGCGACGGCGACCGCGGAGGCGATCGCGCGCGAGCGGTCCAGCTCGGCCTCACCCTCGCGCACCGAGGGCCCGGTCAGCAGGGCAACCGCGCCCAGCGGGGCCGTGATCGACCGGGTCTTGTCCGAGCGGAACTCCTCGAACCGGTAGGCGCCGAGGTAGAAGCCCTCCGCGGCGGCACCCAGATCGACCGTCGACAGTGTCGTCACGACGGTGCCCACGCCGGTCAGTGCCCGAGCGGCCACACCCGCGGCACGTCGTACGGAGTCCGGCGTCTGCAGGGCGGATGCGCTTCCCAGACCGACCGCCAGGACGCTGGCCACGCCGAGCCCGGCCGGTGCGACCACCCGCGCGACGTCGCCCGCACCGGAGGACGCCCCGACCGCCGCCAACGACGCGGAGATCTCGGCGACGACCGCATCGTCGATCAGCCCGTCGCCGACGACGGGTACCGGCGACGCGTCGGTCGCGGCATCGTCGGAGCCGGCGACGAGGCCGATCACGAGGACGTCGGCGGCGGCCTCGGAGATCGAGGTCGCGATGGTCAGGTCGGGGCCGAGCTGTCGATCCGGGGCGGTGCTCATGGGTGTGATCTCTCCGATCGTCGGGAACGACACGAGCCTAGTGGCCCGCACCGGGGGAGATCTGCGTGCGACGCCGCGACCGGTCGGCAGATAGGTTGTCTGCCATGAGCGCCGAAACCCTGCTGGGACCGATCAACGACACCCACGAGCGGATCGGTGCGAGCTTCGCCGATTTCGGCGGATGGTCGATGCCGGTGTCGTATTCGGGAACCGTCGCAGAACACACCGCCGTCCGTGAGCGCGTCGGCATCTTCGACGTCAGTCACCTGGGGAAGGCGTCGGTGACCGGTCCGGGTGCCGCGGATTTCGTGAACCGCTGCCTCACCAACGATCTCGCGAAGATCGAGCCGGGCCGCGCGCAGTACACGCTGTGCGCCACCGAGACCGGCGGTGTCGTGGACGACCTCATCGCCTACTGGGTGTCCGACGACGAGGTGTTCCTGGTGCCCAACGCGGCCAACACCGCCGCGGTCGTGGCCGCACTCGCCGAGGCGGCCCCGCCGGAGATCAGCGTCGTCGACCGGCACCGCGACTACGGAGTGCTCGCCGTGCAGGGGCCGCAGGCGTCGGACGTGCTGACCGCGGTGGGTCTGCCGACCGAGATGGGGTACATGTCCTTCGTCGACGCGGACTTGACCATCGGCGGGCGTGCCCGGCCGATCCGGGTGTGCCGCACCGGATACACCGGCGAACGTGGATTCGAACTGCTGCCGCTCTGGGACGACACCGCCGACGTGTTCGAGGTCGTGTTGGCCGCGGTGACCGAGGCCGGGGGGCTGCCCGCCGGCCTGGGCGCCCGCGACACCCTGCGCACCGAGATGGGTTACCCGCTGCACGGACACGAGTTGTCCACCGAGATCAGCCCGCTGCAGGCGCGGTGCGGCTGGGCCGTCGGGTGGAAGAAGCCCGAGTTCTTCGGTCGCTCGGCCCTCGTGGCCGAGAAGGAGGCCGGTCCGACGCGCCGCCTGCGTGGCCTCCGTGCGATCGGACGCGGCGTCCCCCGTGCGGACTGCGAGGTCCGTACCGCGGACGGCACGGTGGTGGGCCTGTGCACCTCGGGGACGTTCTCGCCGACCCTCAAGGAGGGCATCGCGTTGGCGCTCGTCGACATCGCCCCGGGGCTCGCCGACGGTGATCACGTGATCGTCGACGTGCGGGGCCGCGGTCTCGAATGTGAGCTGGTGGCACCGCCGTTCGTGCAGACGTCCACCAGCTGAGCGACGGCGGCCCGACCACCGCCACCGAGGCGATCGCGGAACGGTGCCCACCGGCTACGATTGCCAGATGACCGTGGAGTTCACCCGGACCGAGCACCCGAACCCGGCGTCGGGATCGCGACGTTCCGAGATCCTGTCCGCACCGGGTTTCGGCAACTACTTCACCGACCACATGGTGAGCATCGACTGGGATACCGACCGTGGCTGGCATGACGCCGCGGTCGTGCCCTATGGCCCGATCTCGCTGGATCCGTCGGCGATGGTCCTGCACTACGCGCAGGAGATCTTCGAAGGACTCAAGGCGTACCGGCAGTCCGACGGCACCATCGCGTCGTTCCGTCCCGACGCCAACGCCCGTCGGCTGAACAACTCCGCGCGCCGACTAGCGATGCCCGAACTGCCCGAGGACGTCTTCCTCGGTTCGTTGCGCGCGCTGCTCGCCGCAGACCACGACTGGGTTCCGGCCGCGGGCGGCGAGGACTCGCTCTACGTCCGGCCGTTCATGTTCGCCACCGAGGCCGCGCTCGGCGTGCGCCCGTCCAACAGCTACCGCTACCTCGTCATCGCCTCGCCGGCCGGCGCCTATTTCCCGGGCGGGGTCAAGCCGGTCAGCGTCTGGTTGTCCTCGGAGTACGTCCGCGCCGCCCCCGGCGGGATCGGAGACGCGAAGACCGGTGGAAACTACGCCGCGTCGCTGCTCGCCCAGGCGCAGGCCGCCGAGCACGGTTGCGAACAGGTGGTCTGGCTCGACGCCGTCGAGCGCCGCTTCATCGAGGAGATGGGCGGGATGAACCTGTTCTTCGTCCTCGGTTCCGGGGCCGACGCACGGCTGGTGACCCCGGAGTTGTCCGGGTCATTGCTGCCCGGCGTCACCCGCGACTCGCTGTTGGCGCTGTCGGTCGACGCCGGGATCGCCGTGGAGGAGCGCAAGGTGAGCAGCGAGGAGCTGCGCAAGGGCGTGGCCTCCGGCGACATCACCGAGGTCTTCGCCTGCGGCACCGCCGCGGTGATCACGCCGGTCGGGCGCGTGAAGGGTGACTCCGACGACTATCAGATCGGCGACGGCAAGCCCGGCGAGGTGACCACCGCGCTGCGCGACACCCTCACCGGCATCCAGCGCGGCACCTTCGCCGACACCCACGGCTGGATGACCGAGCTGCACCGCCCCTGATCTCGACTAGATCAGGAAACCGACGACGGCGACGGTCGTCCCGAGTTCGAGCACCGCACCGAGAACATCTCCGTTGACGCCGCCGAACCTGCGGGCGCAGTGCGCGGACACCACCCATGCGACCGCCAGGACCACACCGACCGTGGTCACCCCGCGCCACCACACGTCGATGTCGACGAACGCCGCGCCGACGAGCGCGAGGACCGTCCAGACAACGATCGACACACGCTGACTGTCGGCCACGAGCGCGCCGAAACCGCCTGTCGCCGCGACGAGTCCGCGTCGGCACGCGACCAGTACGGCGAGACGGCCCAGGGCCACCGCGCCCACGAGCGCCGACCACTCGTGTGACCCGGCCAACGCGCCGAGCCCGGCGGCCTGCACCAGCAGCACGACCACCAGTGCGGCCGCCCCGAACGGTCCGACCCCGCCGCTGTGCATGACCTC
Source organism: Williamsia phyllosphaerae (assembly GCF_014635305.1). Lineage (NCBI taxonomy): Bacteria > Bacillati > Actinomycetota > Actinomycetes > Mycobacteriales > Nocardiaceae > Williamsia > Williamsia phyllosphaerae. The sequence goes on from NZ_BMCS01000001.1 coordinate 2,773,207, forward strand.
CCGAGCCCGTTCGGGTGGGCCGTAGCAGCCCAACCCGTCGACGGTGTCGGCCAGACCGTCGACGTGCATCCCGCGCGTCAACAGACCCAGCGTCGCAACCACCAGTGCGCCGACGACGATCGACGGCAGCTGCGACAGGGACAGGGCCGCGGCGAGTCCGGCCGCGACCGCGCCGAGAAGGACGCCGACCACCGGGGTGGCGGCGATCGCCCGCGCGGCGGCGGGCCGGTCGATCTCCCCGCGTGGTTGCGGCACCGGTAGGACGGTCAGCCACGACACGGCCAGATGGGTGCCCTGGACCGATCGCGTCAGCGGCACGGGCGCGTCAGACGGGTGCGGGCGCGGTGGCGTCGGCATCGGAGACGCCGGCGTCGGCGAACGTCGCCATCGAGGCGAGGGTCGCGACCGCCGCCTGCACGATCGGCAGGGCCGTCACTGCGCCGCTGCCCTCGCCGAGTCGCATCGAGAACTCCAGAACCGGCTCGAGTGCCAACTGCCGCAACGCGATCGAGTGCGCGGGTTCGTCGGAACGGTGTCCGGCCAGCCACCACTGCGAGGCTCCGGGCGCGAGATCCTCGGCGACCAGCGCGGCGGCGGTCACCACGACCCCGTCGAGGATCACCGGGGTGCGACGCAGCGCCGCCTGGGCGAGGAAGCCCGCCATCGCGGCGATGTCGGCCCCGGCCACCGCCGCGAGCAGGGCGATGGGGGAGCGCGACACGGCGCGACCGCGACGCATCCCGTCGCGGATCGCGGCCGTCTTGCGGATCCACCCGTCGTCGTCGATGCCGGTACCGCGTCCGACGACGACGACCGGCTCGGTGTCGGTGAGCACCCCGATCAGCGCCGCCGCCGGGGTGGTGTTGCCGATCCCGAGGTCACCGGCGATCAGCAGGTCGACGCCCGAGTCGACGAGTTCGTCGGCGATGGCGCGTCCGTTGGCGACCGCGGCGTTGGCCTCGGCTGCGGTGAGTGCGTCGGTGGTGCGCATGTCCTGTGATCCGCGGCGGACCTTGAACCGGCTCAGCGACGGGTCGAGGTCGGCGTCGACGGAGATGTCCTCGACCCGCACCGTGGCGCCCGCGCGCTCGGCCAGCACGTTGATGGCCGCGCCGCCCGCGCTGATGTTGGCCACCATCTGCGCGGTGACCTCGGGTGGGTAGGCCGAGACCCCTGCGTGGGCGACGCCGTGATCGCCGGCGAAGACGACGACGGTCGGCGCCCGGAACGGGGCCGGCGGACACGCACCCTGACAGGACGCGACCCAGTTCGCGATCTCCTCGAGACGACCGAGCGATCCGGCCGGTTTGGTCAGCTGCAGCTGACGGGCCCGCGCCTGGGCTTCGACGCGTCGCGACGGCGACTCGATCACGTCGAATTCGTCGGCGGCACTGTGGTGGTCGCCGATGGTGGCCGGCGAGGACGGGACGGGTTCGGCGGTGTCGGGCTCGGTCGGCGCCCCGGGTGCGGCGACAACGGACGCCGCGGCGACGGACGCGGCTGCGACCGACGCGGCTGCGACGGGTGCGGCAGGAGATGTCGCCGTCGCGGCCGACGGTGTCGCCGTGACCGTGACGACGGTGTCGCTGTCGGCGAGGTCGATGGGGCGTCCCGCGACCACGAGCACCACGCGGTCGCAGACCGCGGCGACCGCGGCGTTGACGCTGCCGAGTTCCTGCTGGAACCGGCGACCCGACGGTGTCGGGGCCACCAACGACAACCCCACCTCGGGGCTCACCAGCACCAGATCACCCTCGAACGCGGAGATCGCGGCGCAGAAATCGGTGGTCCGGTCACTCAGGTCGACGGTCGGGTCATCCCAGCCGCCGACGCTGTCGAGGTGGGACGACACCCAGTTGCCCAGGTCGTCGATCAGCGACGGCGTGGTGGAGTCGGTGCGCAGGGCTTCGGCGAGGTCCCCGGTCTCCACGGTGGTCCAGTTGTCGGGTCGGCGGCGGCGATGCCCGTCGATCCGAGCAGTCCACTCGGGATCGCCGGTCGCGGGGGTGACGGCGGTCGCGAGATAGCGGGCCGACCCGGCGCCCGTGGCGGCCGCGATCAACTCCTCCGCATACGCCGACTTCCCTGAGTGGACCCCACCCAGTATCAACGTCCGCATGTTGCTCAGACCGCGTCGCCGGGTTTGACCTGGGGACGGGGGGCACGCATGAAGCGCATCTGCATCGAGCGGCTGAAGGAGTACCACCCCAGCTTGAACCCGCCGTCCGGGGTGTCCGGGAAGCGTTCGCGGACACGGTTGTTGACGATCCGGCCGAGGATCACGCCGTCGATGATCAGGAACAGCGCGAAGATCAGCATCAACAGCGTCGCGTAGACGGCGATGGCGGGCAGGAACATGATCACGATCAGCAGCACGGCGAACGGCATGAACAGGCCTGCGAAGTTGCGGCGGGAGTCGACGATCTCGCGGGCGAACTTGCGCACCGGGCCCTTGTCGCGGGGCATCAGGTACTTCTCGTCGCCGTCCATCATCTTCTGGCGCTGCTCGGCGCGCGCGGTCCGGCGACTGTCGGACTGCTGCTTGCGTTCGCCCTTGCTCAGCTTGGCTCCGCCGAGTTCCTTCTTGCGGGCACGTGCCTCGGCACGGGTCTGCGGAGCGGGTGCGACAGGTCCGCGACGCCGGCCCTCGGCATCACGCCGTCGGGGGGTCGGTCGCCCCTTGCCCTCGGTCTGCTTACGCGTGGTGACGGTGGCGGCCGCGCTCTGACCTGCCCCGTCGTCCGCGCTCGCGGTGTCGCCGGCAGCGCTCGCCGACGTCTCGTCCTTCTTCCAGGGCAGCTTCACCAGACCAGGATATTTGATCGCGCCACGGGCGTCGGCATCGGCGGCAGATCGGGGCCGCATCGCGTGACCGCGCCGAGCGGCCGCGGGCGTCCTATGCTCACGCCATGCGGGCTCTGATCGCTCCGGATTCCTTCGGTGACACCCTCACCGCGGTGCAGGCCGCCGAGGCCATCGCGACGGGGTGGGCACGTGCCCGACCCGACGACGAACTGGTGTGCGCGCCGCTCTCCGACGGCGGCCCCGGGTTCGTCGACGTGTTGGCGACCCGTCTCGGCCGACTGATCACCACGACCGTCCCCGGCCCGCTCGGTGACCCGGTGGACGCACGGTGGCTGATCGACGACACCGGCGACGCCGTCACCGCCTACATCGAGTGCGCCCAGGCCTGTGGACTCCATCTCGTCGGCCCGCGCTCACCCCGTACCGCGTTCGCCGCCTCGACCCGGGGGGTCGGCGATCTGATCTGCGCGGCCGTCGCCGCAGGCGCGTCGAGGATCATCGTCGGTCTCGGTGGGTCGGCGAGCACCGACGGCGGTGCCGGACTCGTCGACGCACTCGCCGGGCCCGGGGTGTCCGATCCGCGGACCGCGGTCGACCGGCTCGCCGGGGTCGAGCTCGTGGCCGCCTCCGACGTCGACAACCCGCTGCTGGGTCCGGCCGGTGCGGCCGCGGTGTTCGGGCCACAGAAGGGGGCCGACCCGGACATGGTCGCCGTGCTCGAGGACCGCATGACGGTGTGGAACGACACCTTGACCGCGCTGGCCGGTGGCGACATCGCCGGCGAGGCCGGGGCGGGCGCGGCCGGCGGTCTGGGTGCGGCCCTCATCGCGCTCGGTGCGCGGCGGGTGTCGGGGGCCGCGGTGATCGCCACCGCGATCGGCCTCGGTGATCTCGTCGTCCACGCCGACCTGCTGATCACCGGTGAGGGCAAGTTCGACCACCAGACGTTGCAGGGCAAGGTCGTCTCCGCGGTGGCGACCGCCGCCCGCGGCGACCTGCCGACCGTGGTGTTCGCGGGGCAGGTGATCCTGACCGAGGCCGAGCTGGTCGGGGCGGGGATCGCGCAGGCCCACGCGATCGTCGACATCGCCGACTCGGTGGCGCACGCGATGGACGATGCGGGGCCGCTGCTGGCCCGGCTCGCCGAGCAGGTCGGACTCGCCTGGAAGCGGGAATAGGACTCGTGGGGGTACCGTTGTCGATGAGAAGCACGACGACGTACGGATGTCGAGACACTCCGTCATCCACTGTCTGCAGACCGAGGAGATCCCGCAATGACCGTTGAGAACCAGGTTGAGCACGCTCACACCGCCACCGAGCCCGCGACCGGCGGCATCGTTCTGACCGACGCTGCCGCATCGAAGGCCAAGGCCCTGCTCGACCAGGAGGGTCGCGACGACCTGTCCCTGCGCATCGCCGTGCAGCCCGGTGGCTGTGCCGGTCTGCGCTACCAGCTCTTCTTCGACGACCGCAGCCTCGACGGCGACGTCGTGTCCGACTTCGGTGGCGTCAAGCTCGCCGTCGACCGCATGAGCTCCCCGTACGTCCAGGGCGCGCAGATCGACTTCGTCGACACGATCGAGAAGCAGGGCTTCACCATCGACAACCCGAACGCGACCGGCAGCTGCGCCTGCGGCGACTCGTTCAACTGACATACCGGTAGTCGGCCGACCGCGGCCGACCCTGCACCACCGACTGTGGCCCACCTCGACAGCGAGGTGGGCCACAGTCGTGAAGTAGCGTTGTGCGCGGATTGGCGTGACCAGGGGGCTCGACGCCCGTGGCCGCGCGAGGAATGTACCCAGACGAAAGGGTTTGACTGCCGTGGCAATCGCCATTTGCGGATCGATCGCGACCGACCACCTGATGCGGTTCAAGGGCAAGTTCTCCGAGCAGTTGCTCGCCGAACACCTCAATCACATCTCCTTGAGCTTCCTCGTGGAGGAGCTCGTCATCCGGCGCGGCGGCGTCGCGGCGAACATCTCCTACGGGATGGGCGTCCTGGGCGCATCGCCGCTGCTCGTCGGCGCCGTGGGCACCGACTTCGACGAGTACCGCACGTGGCTCGAGAGCAACGGTGTCGACTGCAGCGGTGTCCGCGTGTCGCGGACCGCGCACTCGGCCCGCTTCATGTGCACCACCGACGACGACATGGCGCAGCTCGCCAGCTTCTACGTCGGCGCGATGGCCGAGGCCCGGCAGATCTCCCTCTCGGACCTGTCCGACGAGGTGGGCCAGCCCGAGCTCGTGCTGATCGGCGCGGACGACCCCGAGGCGATGGTCCGCCACAGCCAGGCGTGCCGCAATCTCGGCATCCCCTTCGCCGCCGACCCGTCTCAGCAGCTCGCACTGCTCGACGGTGAGCAGATCCGCACCCTCATCGAGGGCGCGAAGTACCTGTTCACCAACGAGTACGAGTGGGGCCTGCTGCAGCAGAAGACCGGACTGAGCGCCGAAGAGGTCGCCTCGAAGGTCGAACTGCGGGTGACCACCCTGGGCGCCAACGGTGCCGAGATCATCGACCGAGACGGCAACCGCGTGCACGTCCCGGTGGTGCCGGAGACCAAGAAGGTCGACCCGACCGGTGTCGGTGACGGCTTCCGGGCCGGGTTCCTGGTCGGCAACGCCGCCGGACTGAGCCACGAGCGCAGCGCACAGCTCGGCTCGCTGGTCGCCGTCCTCGTCCTCGAGACCGTCGCCCCGCAGGACTGGACCTGGGACCGTGAGTCCGCGCTCGCGCGCATCTCCGACGCCTACGGTGCCGACGCCGCAGCCGAGATCGGTGCCGTCGTCGCCTGACCTCGTCGCCAGACCACGACGCAGCCGGCCGATGTCCCACATCGGCCGGCTGAGTCGTCTCGGTGCCTAGAGCTTGACCGGGTAGGTGTGATCGGAGATGTCGGGCGTGAGGGTCTTCTCGACGAAGATCGCGTGCCACACCATGAACACCAGGATCGTCCAGAGCCGCCGACTGTTGTCGACGGTGCCCGCACGGTGTTCGTCGAGCATGCCGAAGACCGCCGCGCGGTTGAAGATGTGATCGGTCTGCGAGGCCGTCACGGTCTCGCGTGCCCAGTCGTACAACTCGGTGCCGGCGAGCCAATGTCGCAGTGGCACCGGGAAACCGAGCTTCTTGCGGTGCAGCACGTGCGCGGGGACGATCTGTTCGAGCGCCCTGCGCAGCGCGTACTTGGTGGTTCCGTGCGAGATCTTCTGATCGGTCGGCAGGAGGCGTGCGACCTCGAACACCTCGGGGTCGAGGAACGGCACACGCAGTTCCAGTGAGTTGGCCATCGTGATCTTGTCGGCCTTCACGAGGATGTCGCCACGCAGCCAGGTGAACAGATCGATGTGCTGCATCCGCGCGACGGGATCCCAGCCGCGGGTGGTCGCGTAGATGTCGGCGGTGACGTCGGTGTGCGTCCATTCCGGCCGATAGCTGCGCAGTACCGACCGCAGCCGCGCGTCGTCGAAGCTGCGTGCGTTGCCGTAGTACCGCTCCTCGAGCGGCATGGACCCGCGATGCAGGAGGCTCTTGCCGCGGGTGCCCTCCGGGATCCGGTCGGACAGCCTGCCCGCGGCGGACCGCAGACCGGCGGGCAGCCGATCGAAGGGCTTGAGCGACAACGGTTCCTTGTAGATCGTGTAACCGCCGAACAACTCGTCGGCGCCCTCGCCGGACAGCACCACCTTGACGTGCTTGCGGGCCTCCTTGGCCACGAAGTACAGCGGCACCAGGGCCGGATCGGCGACCGGATCGTCGAGGTACCAGACGATCTCGGGGATGGACGCGGCGAACTCGGCCGGCCCGACGACCTTCACGACGTGGCGCGCGCCGATGGCCGCGGCCGACTCGGCCGCGACGTCGACCTCGGAGTAACCCTCTCGCTCGAACCCGGTGGTGAAGGTGATCAGGTCGGGGTTGTGGCGGATGGCCAGGGCCGCGATGGCCGTCGAGTCGATGCCGCCGGACAGGAACGATCCGACGGTGACGTCGGCGCGCATGTGCTTGGCGACCGAATCCGAGAGTGCCTCGGCGATCTCGTCGTAGCGGGCCTGCTCGCCACCGACCCGGAAGGGCCTGCTCTCGAACTGCGGGGTGAAGTAGCGGTGGGTCCGCGGGGGTGACCCGGGCGTCAGGGTCGCGTGCGTGCCGGACTCTAGACGCGTGATGTCGGTGTGCAGCGTCTCGGGCTCGGGGACGTACTGCAGGACCGTGTAGTGCTCGATGGCGCGGTCGTCGAGACGCTCGCCGAGTCCGACGCGGCCGAGCAGCTCCAGCAGGCTCTTCTTCTCGCTGCCGAACACGGTGCCGCCCGGACCGGTCGCGATGAACATCGGCTTGATGCCGAAGGGGTCGCGGGCGAGGAACAGGCTGCGCTTCTCGGTGTCCCAGATGGCGAAGGCGAACATGCCGCGAAGACGTGAGACCGAGTCGGCGCCCCAGTGGTGGAACGCCGCCACGATGGCCTCGCCGTCACCCTCGGTGCGGAAGACCGCGCCCTCGTCGGCGCTGAGCTGGGCTCGCAGCTCGAGGTAGTTGTAGATCTCGCCGTTGAAGACCATGGCGTAGCGGTCGGGCGACTCCGGCGGCCCCCAGCGCAACGGCTGGTGCGAGTGCTCGATGTCGATGAACGCCAACCGGTTGAACCCGAACGCGACATCGGCGTCGCTCCAGGTGCCGCCCGGCTCGTCCGGACCCCGGTGACGCATGCAATGCGACGCGGCGGCGACCAGATCACGGGCCGACGCAGCCGATGAATCACTTGTCAGCAGGCCCAGCAGACCACACACGCGTTTTGCCTCGATTCGACCACCGAGCCAGGGGTGATCCGACGGCACCGGACGTGGCCGTCGGACGGCTCGGACGTCGTCGAGTATGCCGCACCACAGGCCCGCCCCGGTGTCGGCGCGGGTGACCTCGCGCGTGGGCAAACCCCGATCACGAAACTCCGACCGACTTGGTCTACGCTGCGTAGTACTGGGCTGTGCGCTTGGAGTCGGGGCTTTTCCCGACTCGGCGGCAGCACTGGGAACTGCGTGAATGGACAGGCGGGAAGGCGTGACAGTGACACACGGTGGACGGCCCCGAGCAGCGACGTCCGGCAGCAGCCGGAGACGACTGACACGGGCCTCGGCACTGCTCGGTCTCGGGCTCGGTGCGCTCCTGATGTCGGGGTGTAGCGCCTCGGAGGCAATGCGTTTCGGCTGGCCCGAGGGCGTCACGCCCGAGGCCGAGGAGATGCGGCATCTGTGGACGTGGTCGGTGATCGCGGCGCTCCTGATGGGCGTGATCGTCTGGGCCCTGACGTTCTGGACCATCTCGTTCCACCGCCGCAAGGGCACCGGCAAGCTCAGCCAGGAGGACGAGTTCCCCCGGCAGACGGCCTACAACGTGCCGCTGGAACTGACCTACACGGCGATCCCGTTCGTGATCATCGCGGTGCTGTTCTACTTCACGATCATCGTGCAGAACAGCGTCGAGACGAAGAAAGCCGATCCGGCCGTCGTGGTGGATGTCACCGCTTTCCAGTGGAACTGGAAGTTCGGTTACCGCACCGTCGACATGGGCGACGGGTCGAAGTACAACGGTTTCGAGCGCAACGGCAGCCCGTATGAGATCCAGCGTGCGGAGCTCAACGAAGAGGGCGAAGAGAAGCCCTTGCCGGCGAACGGTCGCGACGACGACATCCGCAACTACCTGAAGTTCGACCGCATCGAGACCGTCGGCACGTCCGACGAGATCCCGGTCCTGGTCCTGCCGGTGGGAGAGCGCATCGAGTTCGAACAGGCCTCCGCCGACGTCATCCACTCGTTCTGGGTGCCGGAGTTCCTGTTCAAGCGCGACGTGATGCCGTTCCCGAAGCAGAACCACACCGACAACCGGTGGCAGGTCAGCTCGATCGACAAGACCGGCGCCTTCGTCGGACGGTGTGCGGAGATGTGTGGCACGTACCACTCGATGATGAACTTCGAGGTGCGCGCGGTGACCAAGGAGAAGTTCGACTCCTACATCACCTACCGCGCGTCGAACCCCAACGCGACGAACGCTCAGGCGCTGCAGAGCATCTGTGAGACCCCGGTCTCGGTCACGACGCATCCGTTCGACACGCGTCGCGACAACGACGCCAGTTCAGCCCCGAAGACCAACGGCGACACCAGCAACACCTCGTTGCCCGGCTGCACGGTAGGAGCCCTCCAGTGAAGATCGAAGCCCGGCTCTTCGAGATCCTGACGATCTTCTTCTTCGGTGCCGCGATCCTGTACGGGGTCTGCACCGGACTGTCGAGCAAGAACGTGGAGTGGGTCGGTCTGACCGGCATCGTGATGACCGGCGGACTGACGCTGATCATCGGTACGTACTTCCGCTTCGTCGCACGTCGCGTCGACATCCGCCCCGAGGACTACGAAGAGGCGGAGATCGAGGACGGCGCAGGCGAACTGGGCTTCTTCAGCCCGGGTAGCTGGTGGCCCATCCTGATCGCCGGTGGCGCGGCACTGCTCGCCGTCGCCATGGCGATGAGCCAGTTCTGGCTGGTGGCCGTGGGCGCGGTGGCGATCGTCTCCGCCGTGGCCGGCCTCGTGTTCGAGTACCACGTCGGCGCCGAGAAGCACTGACACAGCTCCTCTCTCCACAGACACGATGACAAGGGCAGGTGCGCGAGCACCTGCCCTTTCTCGTGTCCACACCGCGGACCTCTCGTCCGCGCAGCGCAACGAGATCCGGGCCATGCTCGTGGCCGCGTTCGAACAGGACTTCTCCGACGACGACTGGGATCACGCCCTCGGCGGCCTGCACGTCATCTGCCGCATCGGTGACACCGTCGTCGGTCACGCGGCCGTTGTGCAGCGACAGGTCCATGTGGGCGCTCGCGTACACCGCATCGGGTACGTCGAGGCCGTCGCGGTGTCCGCGGACGCACAGCGCCAGGGGATCGGCGGTCTGCTGATGGCCTCCGTCGAGGAGATCGTCGTCGCGGCCTACGATTTCGGCGCCCTGGCGGCCAGCTCGGCGGGACTGGCGCTCTACCGCGGACGTGGCTGGCAGACATGGGCCGGGTCGCTGCTGGTGGCAGGACCGGACGGGTCCGCCATGACACCCGACGACGCCGGGGCGGTGATGGTCTTCGGTGAGGCCATCGAGTCCGGCAGCGTCGATCTCAGGGCGTCTCTGACGGCTGATACGCGCCGCGGGGATCCCTGGTGAGTCCGTAGGCGCCCAGTCGCTGTCCGTAGGCGCCCACTCGACGTCCGCAGCCGCCCAGTCGCTGTCCGTAGGCGCCCACTCGACGTCCGCAGCCGCCCAGTCGCTGTCCGTAGGCGCCCACTCGACGTCCGCAGGCGTCTGGTCGAAGTGACGGTGGGGGAGGGGAGTGGTCGACACGAAACGGCCGGCGAACCCGTGTGGGTTCGCCGGCCGTTTGTGGTTCGAGCCGAGTGGCGAGTGCTACTCGAGCATCTTGCCGCCCTTTGCCTGGAGGTTCGAGATGGCCTCGTGCTCCTGGGCGTGGGCTTCGCGTTCGAGCTCCACGTTGCGCTTCTGCTCTTCGGGTGAATCGGCGACCATGAGCGACCCGGTGCCGGGCGAACCGGCCGACCCCAGCTTGTTCATGCGCTTGGGGAGCGCCGCACCCTGGTACGGGAGCGGGATCGGGTGTCCGTGATCGTCCACCGGGCCGAGCGGCTGGTGGACCTCGACGTACTCGCCCTGCGGGAGACGCTTCATGATGCCGGTCTCGATGCCGTGCTCGAGGACCGCACGGTCACTGCGCTGCAGTGCGAGTGCCCAGCGGTAGGCGATGTAGTACGCCAGCGGCGGCAGGATGATCAGTCCGATGCGTCCCATCCACGTCGTCGCGTTGAGCGAGATGTGGAACTTCAGCGCGATGATGTCGTTCATGCACGACAGCGTCAGGACCGCGTAGAAGGCCAGGGCCATCGAGCCGATCGCCGTACGGACCGGGACGTCGCGCGGACGCTGCAGCAGGTTGTGATGCGCGTCGTCACCGGTGAGCCGCTTCTCGATCCACGGGTAGGCGATCATCGCGGTGATGATCACACCGATGATGGCGACGACCCAGAAGATCGCGGGGATCGTGTACGAGTTGCCGAAGTAGATCTCCCACGCCGGCATCAGTCGGGCCAGGCCGTCGGTCCACATCATGTAGATGTCGGGCTGGGATCCGGCCGAGACGTGCGCGGGGTTGTACGGACCGAGCACCCAGATCGGGTTGATCTGGAACACGCCGGACATGATCGCGAGGATGCCGAAGGTCACGGCGAAGAACGCGCCGGACTTCACGGCGAAGACCGGGAGGATGCGGACACCCACGACGTTCTTCTCGGTGCGGCCGGGGCCGGGGAACTGCGTGTGCTTCTGGTACCAGACCAGCGCCAGGTGGGCGCCGATCAGCGCGAGGATGATCCCGGGGAACAGCAGCACGTGCAGGATGTAGAGCCGCGGGATGATGATCTCGCCGGGGAAGTCGCCACCGAACAGGGCCCAGTGGACCCAGGTGCCGACGACCGGGATGCCCATGACGATGCCCGACATCGCGGCGCGGACGCCGGTACCGGAGAGCAGGTCGTCGGGGAGCGAGTATCCGAAGAAGCCCTCGAACATCGCCAGCAGCAGGAGCAGGCAGCCGATGACCCAGTTGGCCTCACGCGGACGACGGAACGCACCGGTGAAGAAGATGCGCGCCATGTGCACGATGATCGACGCGGCGAACAGCAGCGCGGCCCAGTGGTGGATCTGACGGACGAACAGACCGCCGCGGACGTCGAACGAGATGTCGAGCGCCGTTGCGTAGGCCTTGCTCATCTCCACGCCGTTGAGCGGCTGGTACGAGCCGTGGTAGGTGACCTCTGCCATCGACGGATCGAAGAACAGCGTCAGATACACACCCGAGATGAGCAGGATCACGAAGCTGTAGAGAGCGATCTCACCGAGCAGGAACGACCAGTGCGTCGGGAAGACCTTGTTGATCTGGCGTCGCATGCCTGCGGCCAGGTGGTAGCGGGAGTCGACTCCCTCTGCTTGGACCGCTGCGCGATCCGCGATAGCACTCATGGCTTGTCCTTACCTTGGCCGCGCTCCCAGAAGGCGGGGCCGACGGGCTCGATGTAGTCACCTGCTGCAACCATGTATCCCTGATTGTTCACCGTAATCGGCAACTGCGCCAGTGCGCGTGCCGCCGGTCCGAAGATCGGCTTGCCGTACTCCAGAGCGTTGAACTGACTCTGGTGGCACGGGCAGAGAATGCGGTTCGTCTGCTGCTCGTAGAGCGAGGTCGGGCACCCGAGGTGCGAGCAGACCTTCGTGTAGGCGAAGTAGTCGCCGTAGTTGAAACTCTCCTGGCCCTTGCGCTTGATCACCTTGGCGGTGTCGGTCGGACGCAGACGGATCAACATGACCGGGTTACGGACCAGCCGCAGACCGGCGTGGAGCTTCTCGCGCGACTCCTCGGTCTCGCCGAAGCCGTCGGACACGCGCCACGGGAACACCGTCTCCATCGCGCCGGCGTCGAGATCCTCGGGCCGGACCAGGACGACCTGGCTCGGGTCGCCGGTGTCGCGACGGATGAAGACCGTCTCGTTGGGCGACTTCGGGTCGTTGTAGATCGGCGACCAGCCGGTGTGCCACAGGACGGAGTCCTTGCCCTGGGCCCACGGGTTCTTGATGATGCCGCCGAGCAGAGCGACCACACCGGTGAGGGCAAACGCCCCGACACCGAAGGCGGCCGAACCGATGATCAGCTTGCGACGCGCGATGGTCGAGGTGGCGCCGGCGTTGTTCAGCAGGGCCACGGTGGTGGCCTTGTCGAGGTCGTTGGAGCCGCCGTCGTGGCGGTCCTGGACCGAGATCTCCTCGGGGATGAACTTCTTCGTGAACTGCACCAGGCCGATGCCGACGGCGAGGATCGATCCACCGAAGGTGATGCCCAACAGCGGTGTGTTCAGCGTGTAGAGGAAGTAGTTCTTGCCGTCCGGCAGGACGAACTCCCAGTGGTTGAACAGGAAGATCACGAAGCACGCGACGGCCAGGATGCCGGCGAGGGCGAACCAGAAGGCGACCGAACGCTCGGCGCGCTTCTCGGCCTTGGTGCCGGGCTCGGCGAACCGGTCGCGGCGGTAGATGATCTCGACACCGTCGAGGTTCGTACCGAGCTTGACCAGGTCGTCGTTGGACATCTTGTCGAGCTCGTCACGGGTGAACGACGGCGGGTTCTTCGTGCCCTCGGCCTTGTCGGGGGTCATCTTCTCGTCGTCGTCGGAACCCGACGGCTTCTGCGCGTCACTCATGATCGCGATCCAATCCACATCGCTGCGGCGACAACCGCGATGACTCCGACAACCCACATGGCCATGCCCTCGGACACCGGTCCGAAGCCGCCGAGTGCGTAGCCGCCCTGCGGCTTGGTCTCACTGGCGTACTTGACGTAGCCGATGATGTCCTTCTTCTCGTTCTCGGTCAGCTGCCGATCGGAGAACTTGGGCATGTTCTGCGGGCCGGTGAGCATGGCCGTGTAGATCTGCTGCTCGTTGGCCGGGTCCAGGGTGGGCGCGTACTTGCCCGAGGACAGCGCTCCGCCGCGACCGGTGAAGTTGTGGCAGGAGGCGCAGTTCAGACGGAACAGTTCGCTGCCGCGTCCGATGTCGGATCCGCGCAGCTCACCCTGTGCCTTGACGGGGTAGCCGTCCTCCATCTTCACGGTGCCGTCGGTGTTGTGTTCGTAGACCACCGAGGGGCCGCCACCGACGGACTGCACGTAGGCGCCGAGCTGATCGGTCTGTGCCTCGGTGAACTTCGGTGGCTTGCGGGCGGCCTGGGCCTCGCCGCGGACGGCGGGCATGCGGCCCGATGAGACCTGGAAGTACACCGACGCGTCACCGACACCGACCAGCGAGGGACCGCGGTCCTGGACACCGTCGAGGTTGCGACCGTGGCAGGTGATGCAGGACGTCTCGTAGAGCTTCTTGCCGTCCTGGATCAGGGCGGCGTTGGTCTGCGCATCGGCCGTGGCCACCTGCGGCGACGGCGTGATGACGGTCGCGAGTCCTCCCGCGACGAGCAGGCCCGCGAGCAGGAGCAGGGCACCGGTGGCGCGCCTGCGGAGCTTGCGACGGGATTTCGCCCGCTTGGGATCGGTCCGCGCGGTGTCGACAGCGGGCCGGTCGGCCGAGTCGTCCGCCTGCACGGGCGGGGGAGAAGAACTCATCTCTGCTCTCTCTGATGGTTGCTGATTGGAGCGGGTGACGTGATCCACCGGGCTGCGGCGGAGTGGGTCACCGGATGAAGTAGATGGTGGCGAACAGGCCGACCCACACGATGTCGACGAAGTGCCAGTAGTACGACACCACGATCGCCGCGGTGGCCTGGGCGGGGGTGAACTTGCTGAGCTTGGTTCGCACCAGCAGGAAGATGAACGCGACGAGACCGCCGATGACGTGCAGGCCGTGGAAGCCGGTCGCCATGTAGAACACCGAGCCGTACGCGCTCGAGGAGAGCGTCGTGCCCTCGTGCACCAGGTGGTAGTACTCGTAGCCCTGTCCGGCGACGAAGAACGCCCCCATGACGAAGGTGAGGATGTACCAGCGGCGCAGGCCGAAGACGTCGCCGCGCTCGGCGGCGAAGACGCCGAGCTGGCAGGTCACCGACGAGAGGATCAGGACCGCCGTCACCGGGATGGCGAGGAAGAGATTCAACTCCGTCGGCTCCGGGGGCCAGTTACCCCCGGAGTTCGCTCGTGCCACGAAGTACATCGCGAACAATCCCGCAAAGAACATGAGCTCACTGGACAGCCAGACGATGGTGCCGACACTGACCATGTTGGGACGGTTCAGAGAGTGCACCCTCGAGGTGATGGCTGTGCCCGAGGTACCTGCAGCGCTAGTCACGAAATCAAGTATGACGGTTCGTAGTATCTGATGACTACTCGGGTCGGGAAAAAGTTCCGACGGAAATGAGAGGCACGGTCATGACGCGAGACCTCAACGGACACGAGGTTCCCACCAGCCGTGTGCGGCGCCTGCTCGGACGTCTCGGCGGCGGGGGCTCGGCGGACGCAGAACTGACCGCCGCCGACCCCGATCTGATCGTCGTCGCGGAGAGCTTCGACGACTCCGCGGCCAGCTCAGCGGTACTGGAGGACTCGCAATGGCGCAGCGCCGAGCAGGCCGTGGTGCGCCACATCCTCACCGTTCCCGAGGGCCGTGTCGACGAGGCCGTCGCCACCGCGGCCCAGGACGGCTACGAACGGGTCGACGTCTCCGGGCTCAGCGGGGTCGCCCAGGGGGCGGGCGTGTCGGGAACGGGGGCCACCGGGGTGGCCGAACACACACTGTTGGGGTTGGCCAGACCACAGCTCGTCGACGCTCTGCACTGCTCGCAGGAACGCTCTCGGATGGCCGGACTCGGCGCGCGCCACGACGGGACGGTGCTCGGCTGGCAGGTGTTGCAGCGACCGCCGCACTGAGCTCGCCGCAGACCGGGTCGGCTCGCCGCACTCGGATGTCCGATCCCGTCGGCCTACGAATACGCTGCACTCCCATGGACGCGACCTGGCCGAACATCCTGGGCACCCTCGTCGACGGGCGGGATCTCTCGGCCGACGACGCCCGGTGGGTGATGAACGAGATCATGTCCGACAACGCGACCGCCGCGCAGATCGCCGCCTTCGGGGTCGCGATGAAGATGAAGGGCCCGGTCGCCGCTGAACTCAACGGTCTCGCCGCGTCGATGTTGGGGCACGCGGTGCGCGTGCACCTCGATCAACACGCCGTGGACATCGTCGGTACCGGCGGGGACCGGTCCAACACCGTCAACATCTCCACGATGAGTTCGGTCGTCGTCGCCGCGACCGGCGTGCCGGTCATCAAACACGGCAACCGGTCCGCGTCGTCACGCAGCGGTGGCGCCGACGTGCTCGAAGAACTGGGCGTCGCCATCGGGCTGGGCGCGCAGGACGTGGCGCGGTCGGTGGCGCAGGCGGGCATCGGTTTCTGCTTCGCGCCGGTCTATCACCCGGCACTGCGCTTCGCCGGTGCGCCGCGCAAGGAGATCGGTATCCCGACGGTGTTCAACGTCCTCGGTCCGCTGACGAACCCGGCGCAGCCGCGCAGTGGGCTCGTCGGCTGTGCGTTCGCCGACCTCGCGCCGGTGATCGCCGATGCGTTCGCCGAGCGAGGCAACTCGGTTCTCGTCGTCCGCGGTGACGACGGTCTCGACGAGCTGACCATGACCACGACGTCGTCGATCTGGCTCGCCCACGGGGGCACCGTGCGAGCGATGTCGTTCGACCCCACCCGCGTCGGGTTGTCGCTGTGCGCGCCGGGCGCTCTGACCGGCGGTGACGCGGTCTTCAACGCACGCGTGGCCCGGGAGACCTTCGCGGGCGCCACCGGTCCGGTGCGAGACGCGGTGCTGCTCAACGCGGCCGGCGCGATCGTCGCCTACGACCTCGCCGGCGATACGCCCGTCGAACTCGACCCGGGTGCGTTCGACGACGACCTCTACGCGCGGTTCACCGCGGCGATCGCCCGCGTGTCCGAGGCGATCGACTCCGGTGCCGCGACCGAGGTCCTGGACCGCTGGGTGCGCATCACGGGCTGAGCACCACGTCGGATGGTCGACGGCGGGTGGTCAAAGGCAGATCACTCGCCGATGGAGAAGCCGTCCTCGATGTCGGAGCTCGAGTAGGTCTTGAACGCGATGTGCGTGGCCGTGTGACGCACGCCGTCGATCCGGTTGATGGTGCCGGTGACCACGTCGGCGATCTGTTCGTGGTCGCGGACGGCGATCGTCGCGATCAGATCGACGTCCCCGGCGCAGGAGTAGACCTCGCGGACCCCGTCGACGTCGGCGATCGCCTGGGCCGTCTCGGGGATGGTGTGCACGTCGGCGGTGATGAGGACGATGGCCGTGATCATCGGGCCACTGTATGCACCGACGTCCCGGGGCGATGTCCCAACCGCGATGCACCGGTCCGTCAGCCGGCGAGAGCCACCAGCTCGCGCGAGCGGGCGTGCGCGGTCGCCACGGTCCGGCGCCAGTCGCCCCACCGCGCCGCGGCGGCCACCGGCAGCATGAACGGCGCTGTGCTGCAGACGATCCGGGATCCCGGTGTGACCAGCCAGGCGTAGACGAGGGCGGCCTCCTCGGCGGCGGCGCCCCGCAACGGTCCCGGCCCGGGGACCACGGTCTCCGCGGCGAGCGCCAACGACTGCGCCACCTGCATCGGTGCGACCCCGCGCGTGGCCACACCCGCGCTGGCGAGTCGGCCGTGGCGGATCACCGCGAGTTCCCATCCGCCGCTGCCGTCCGGTCTCGCGGCGACGAGCTCCGCTATCCGACACAGGGCGGTGAGGCGTTGGCACCGCTCCAACCCGGCGAGGGTGACCGCGAGGCGATCACGCAGCCGCGCAGCGGTCTCGAACATCTCCGCCGACGCCAGCGTGTGCAGCCGGTCGAGCACGGTCCGCAGCGGCGCGTCGTCGTCTCCGGTCATCAGGGCTGTGGCCCGCTCGACGGCCGGGGTGTAGCCGCCGGCGTCGACCGGGGTGTCCGACGCCGCGTGACAGCCACCGACCGGGCGGCGACCGTCGGCGGTGACCGTGCAGGTGTGGGCCGCGCTCGAGGAGAGTCGACGGGTGCACGACCGCAGGCGGGTGACGGTGGCGATGAGGTCGGCCACCGCGGCGGCGTCTCCGCGGACACGGATCGGCCCGACGGCGACCGTCGTCGGGTTCTGGCTGACCTTGAGGCGGGGGAACGGCTCCTCGGTGAGGCAGACCCACCACCCCCGGTGCGGGGATTTCGACCGACGGTTGTAGGCCGGGGCGTGCGCGGCCAGCAGTCGTAGCTCCCGGACACCCGCCTCGAGGCGATGAGCACACTCGACGTGATCGATCGAGACCGCCAGCGTCACCATCTCGCGCATCCGGGCGCGGGTCTCCGATCCGGTGAAGTACTGCCGGGTGCGGCGTCGCAGGTCGACGGCGGTCCCGACGTAGAGGACCTCGCCGGACGGGCCGCGGAACAGGTAGACGCCCGGACGGGCGGGCAGATGGTCGGTCATCTGCCGTTTGGCGCGCTGCGCGGTGCTCAGCCCCGGCAGGAAGTCGATCAGCTCCCGGTAGCTGTGCACTCCGAGGTTGCCCACCCGCTCGAACAGTGCGTGCATGACCTCCACGGTGGCCCGTGCGTCGTCGAGGGCGCGGTGCGTGGGAGTGGTGGCGACGGCGAAGTGTCGGGCCAGCGCGGAGAGCTTCACCGTCGGTGCCTCGTCGCGGGGGAGCACCCTGCGGGCGAGCTTCACCGTGCACAGCACCCGCCGGAACGTCCAGGGGTGCCCGAGCTCCGCCGCCGCCGCCCTCAGGAAGGACATGTCGAAGCCGGCGTTGTGCGCGACGAGCACGCAGCCCTGCGCGAACTCGAGGAAGGCGGGCAGCACCTCGTCGATCCGGGGCGCCCGGTACACCATCGCCTCGGTGATACCGGTGAGCGCAACGATGTGTTGGGGGATGGCCCGTCCCGGGTCGACCAGCGTCGCCAGTTCGCCCAGGATCTCCCCGCCGCGCACCTTGACCGCCCCGATCTCGGTGATGCGGTCCGTCGCGGCGCTGCCGCCCGTGGTCTCGAGGTCGACGATCACGAACGTCGTCTCGAACAGTGGGGGATCGAAGCCGGCGTCGCCGATCGTGTCGAACGACAGCTGGGTGCCGAGTACGGCCGGATCGCTGGCGTCGTCGACGCTCGGCTCGGTGGTGCCCACGAGGCCAGTGGTGCTGGTGTGAACATCGAGGTCAAGGTGATCAGGGAGACCCATGAGGCGAACACTAGTTCGACCGACTGACACGCCTGATTCCCGAGACCTGCGTCGGGACGTGCGGTTCGACGCCGGTGGGCGTTGTCGGAGGGTGTCGTTAACGTCGCCGACGAGAGCCTCGAGGGCTCGCACCGGGTCCTCGGGCCGGTTGATTCCAGCAACTTCGTAAATGAGATGGAGATCACAATGCAGCTCGACTGCGGGACCTGCCCAGGCCGTCCCCGTGCCTGCGACGGATGCATGATGACGGTGTTCTTCGCGGCCCCCACCACCATAAACGGTGCCGATGGCCCGATCGGCGCCGACGCATCCGCAGCCCGAGAGGCCGATCGTCTCCATCTCGCCATCGACGCCTTCGTCGCGGCCGGGATGGTGGGTGCGTCCGCGCACGACCTGCCCATCGTCCGGGAACACGGTGGTCAGGGAGTCGACGGTCACGAGAACGTGCGCAGACTCCGCGCGAGTTGAGGATTCGAACCACGACGCACCGAAGATGTGTCCCGGTGGACAGATGCGGGCGACGTTTCGTAACCTTTCCGAGACCTTACGGAGTAACCCGCTTCACAACGGAGCGGATCGTCTGGTCGCCGCTCAATCGTCCTGCGGGACGAACCGGGGAACCATCACTTCGGACCACGTCCGATCGGGGTGAATCCCCCTTGTGCCACGCACCGCCGAAGACCCGGTCATCCGGGGCGAGGCAGCAGGCGCAAGCGGGTAGGGCCACTCTTCCGGCCCGAATCCGACAGCTAACTCGGTAGGCGGCTGAGGAAGAACTAGAGGAGAACTCGCTTCGTGGCGAAACACCGTTTGGAACAGCCGAACTCCGGTCTGAAGACAGCACGCAACGCCGTGGTCACCGGCTCGATCGCCCTGGGCACCGTGGCCATGGGAGCCGGCCCGGCACTCGCGGCACCGGTCAACATCCCCGGCATCGGCACCTTCGAGGTCCCCGGCATCACCGAGAAGCAGGTGCCGCCGCAGTTCAAGTCCAAGCCGAAGGGACCGCAGACGTCACCGAACCTGTTCGGCAACGTGGGCGCGACCGGCAAGCGCGCCGCATCGGCTGCGCTGACCCGTATCGGCTCGCCGTATGTCTACGGCGCCGCGGGCCCGACCGCCTTCGACTGCTCCGGACTCGTCTACTGGGCCTACAAGCAGGCCGGCAAGACCATCCCGCGTGACAGCTACGGCCAGCTCGGTGGCGGCACGCCGGTCGCCAAGAAGGACCTGCGCCCCGGCGACGTGGTCATCTTCCTCGGCGGATCGCACGCCGGTATCTACATCGGCAACAACAAGATCGTGCATTCCTCCACCGAGGGTGTCCCGGTCCAGAAGGCCAGCCTGGATTCCATGTCCTTCTACGGCGCACGTCGCTACTGACCGTCGGCGTCGATGCGCGACGTCCGATCCGAGATCGTCGGAAACGCCGAGATCGCTCCCCGTCCCGGCATATCCTTCCGTGGGCGGAGGGGGAGTTCACGCGCCACGATCGTCGATGGTCGGATGGCTGGAGATGTCGGCGGTTCCCGGCAGTGATGGTTTGTCGATGATGTGGGATCGGGTGCAGTGGAAGTGGGGATCGACCAAGTGCGTGTGAATCGAGCGGCAGTGGTCATGCGACTGCTCACGTCGGTGGTGCTGACCACGCTCGTCATCGCGCTGGGGTTCGGATCGTCCGCAGGCGCCGACCCCTCGCCCCGCAGCCCCGACCAGCTGCTGACCCGCTACAACTCGCTCGGCCGCGAAGCCGAGAAATCCGCCGAGGCCATGCACAACGCGGAGATCCAGCTCGCCGCCGGGCGGCGCGCGGTGTCGGAGTCCAAGGCCGGGGTGGCAGCCGCGACCAAGACTCTCGACGGTCTCTCGACCCGGCTCGACGAACTGCAGGGGCGTGTCGACGGCCTCGTCCGCGCCAGCTACCGCGGCGCCCGGGTCAACCGGCTCTACGCCGTTCTCGTCTCCGACTCCCCGCAGTCGTTGCTCGATCAGATGTCCGGACTCGAGATGGTGTCCCGTCAGACCGTGCGGGACCTCAAGGCCTATCGGACGGCCAGCTCGGCCGCGACGAAGGCGCGTGACGCGGCCACGGCCGCGGGTCGCAGAGCAGCTGACGCCGTCGCCGCCGTCGACAAGCGCCGCGCGGACCTCCAGTCCAAGCAGAGTGATCTGCAGCTGCAGATAGTCCAGGTCAAGGCGGTGTACGAGTCCCTCACCGGGAAGCAGCTCGCCGCTCTGCGGGGCCCTGTGATCGATTTCGATGCGTCGTTGGTGGCCAAGGGAACCGCGGCCGAGGCAGTGGCCGTCTCGGCGGCGCTCACCCGCATCGGCGATCCGTACGTCTGGGGTGCCACCGGGCCGGGACAGTTCGACTGCTCCGGCCTGATGGTGTGGGCGTACAAGCAGGCGGGCAAGGTCCTCCCCCGATCCAGTGAGGCGCAGCTCGCCGGCGGAACACCCGTGGCGCGTGACGACCTGAAGCCAGGTGACCTGGTGATCTACTACGCGGACGCCAGTCACGTCGGGATGTACATCGGCGACGGTTACGTGGTGCACGCATCCACGTTCGGTGTCCCGGTCAAGGTCGCCCCGCTCGACGAGGCGGGGCCCTACAAGTCCGCCCGGCGATACTGACCGTGCGGTCCGGGTTCCCTCGGTCGACGCGATCGGCCCGGCGGTTGCGCATGCGTCTCGTCGCCGTCGGCATGGTCGCCGCCACGGTGACCCTCGCGGGCTGCGGGTCGTCGGCGGAACCGGACGCGGGGCCCACCTCGCAGGCCAACGTCTACGAGGACCAGCGCGAGTCCTCGGTCCTCGCCACCCTCGACAAGCTCACCACCGCTCAGCGCGCGGGTGACACCGCCGCGGTCGACGCACTCGTCGATCCCGCGGCCACACCGGAGTTCCGGGCGTCGCTCGAGCAGCAGACCATCAACGTCCAGGCCGCCGGCATGGCGACGTTCCGGTACCGGATCGATCGGACGACGGCCCTCGGCGAGGTCCTCGTGCCCACCGACCTCCAGACGCGTCTGGATGACGAGGGCAGCTCCGATTCATGGATCGCACCGGTCGGGTTGCAGTACGCGCTCGCCGGTGTCGACGAACCACCCGTCGATGTCGTCCGACCTCTGGTCCTGGCCCGCTACGACGACAGCTGGAAGGTCGTCGGCGACGCCGGGCCCATCCAGGGTGAACCGGCGCCCACCCCCCAGTTCTGGGACTTCCCGGGTGTCCGGGCGACGCGCGCGGCCACCGCGGGCGGCGAGTCGGTCGTCCTCGGATACCCGGACAGCGCTGCGTTGGCCACCCGACTGACGGCGTCGTTGCCCGGTGCCGTGGCGGCGGTGAGCGCTTTCTGGGGCACGCAGTGGCCCCAGCGCGCGGTGCTGATCGCGACCGACTCGAACTCTGCGTTCGCGGCCCTGTCGGGCAGTGTGGGAGCCGACTCGAGCGCGGCCGCCGCCGCGACGGTCTCCGCGTCCGCCGATGCGGTCGACGGGTTCACCGAGGGGCAGCGGATCGTGTTCACCCCGGGATCGGTGACCGGACTGGCCGGTCCCGCTCTCGACGTGGTGCTGCGCCATGAGATGACCCACGTCGCGGCCCGCACCAAGACCGCGCCCACCTCGGCCAAATGGGTCACCGAAGGGGTGGCGGAATACGTGGGGCGCAAGGGCACCTACCGGCGTCTGTCCGACGCCGCTCCCGACTTCGCGGCACAGGTCGCCGCCGGGGGCGCCCCTGCCGCGCTGCCGACCGACGCGGCCTTCACGGTCTCCGGTCCACAGGCGCCGATCGCGTATCAGAGCGCCTGGTCGTTCGCCGCCTACGTCGCGGGTGAATACGGCGACGCGAAGCTCCGTTCGCTCTACCTGGCCCTCGCCACCGGCCCCAGCACCGCGGCCGCGCAGGCCGCCGCGATGCAGTCTCAACTCGGTGCGCCCGGTTCCACGGTGCTGGCGGGATGGCGGACGTGGTTGACCGAGCAGGTTCGCCTATCGTGACTCCGGTGATGCACCGGACGTTGTTGATCACCAACGATTTTCCGCCGCGCCCCGGCGGAATCCAGTCGTATCTGCAGAATCTGGTCGACCGACTCCCCGCCGGGCAGATCACCGTCTATGCACCCCGTTGGCGTGGGGACGCCGCCTTCGACAGCGCGCAACCCTATGAGGTCGTCCGCCACCGCACGGGACTGATGCTCCCCACCCCGTTCGTCGCACGCCGTGCCGCTGCGCTCGTGCGTTCCCACGCCATCGACACCGTCTGGTTCGGCGCGGCCGCACCGCTCGCGGTGCTCGCCCCCGCGGTGCGGGCGGCGGGGGCGCGTCGCGTGGTGGCCAGTACCCACGGTCACGAGGTGGGATGGTCCATGCTGCCCGCGGCCCGCCAGACCCTGCGACACATCGGCACCCATGCCGACGTGGTCACGTTCGTCAGCACCTACACCCGTGGACGGTTCGCCGCCGCCTTCGGGGCCGATGCCGCACTCGAGCATGTGCCACCGGGTGTGGACACCGTGCGCTTCGCCCCGAACCCGGACTCACGCAACCGGATCCGGGAGCGGCATGATCTCGGCGACGCCCCGGTGATCCTGTGTCTGTCGCGACTGGTGCCCCGCAAGGGGCAGGACGTGTTGATCGACGCCCTTCCCGCGATTCGGGAGCGGGTCCCGGGCGCCCGGTTGCTCATCGTCGGAGGTGGGCCGTATCGCGAGGAGTTGCAACGACGCGCGCTGCACGCAGGCGTCGCCGATCACGTCATCCTGACCGGCTCGGTCGACTCGGACGACGTACCGGCGTACCACGCGGCCGCCGACGTCTTCGCCATGCCCGCGCGCACCCGCGGACGCGGGCTCGACGTCGAGGGGTTCGGCATCGTCTACCTCGAGGCCTCGGCCAGTGGGATACCGGTGGTCGCCGGAACATCCGGCGGTGCGCCGGAGACCGTGCGCCGCGGGGTGACCGGTGAGGTCGTCGACGGACGCGACGTCGCCGCGGTCGCAGGCACCGTCGCCGACATCCTCGCCGACCCCGCTCGCGCCGCAGCCATGGGTGCGGCCGGGCGCGAGTGGGTCGTCGAGAACTGGCAGTGGCGGTCGATGGCCCGACGGCTCGCGACCCTGCTGTAGCGCAGGGGAGACTCAGCGGCCGTACAGCGCCTCTATCTCGTCGGAGAACTTGTCGGTGATGACCGATCGCTTCATCTTCATCGTGGGGGTCATCTCGCCGGAGGACTCGGTGAAGTCCTCGGGCAGGATCCGGAACTTCTTGACACCCTCGGCGTGGGACACGGTGCGGTTGGCCTTCTCGACCGCCGCCGAGATGACCTCGCGCAGATCGGGATCGTCGACGAGGTCGGCGACCTG
Source organism: Williamsia phyllosphaerae (assembly GCF_014635305.1). Lineage (NCBI taxonomy): Bacteria > Bacillati > Actinomycetota > Actinomycetes > Mycobacteriales > Nocardiaceae > Williamsia > Williamsia phyllosphaerae. Next base: position 2,797,210 of record NZ_BMCS01000001.1, read on the forward strand.
CGCCGAGTCCGACTTGCCCGCACCGGACTTCCACTTCGAGAACTCGTCCGGGTCGATCGTGACGAGCGCTCCGATGAACGGGCGACCGTCGCCCACCAGCATCGCCTGTGACACCAGTGGTTCCGAGCGCATCGCGTCCTCGATGCCGGCGGGGGAGACGTTCTTGCCGCCCGCGGTGACGATGAGTTCCTTCTTGCGGCCGCTGATGGTGATGTAGCCGTCGTCGTCGACGCTGCCGAGGTCGCCGGTGTGGAACCATCCGTCGGTCAGCGCCTCGTCGGTGGCCTCCTGGTTTCGCCAGTAGCCGTCGAAGACGACGCCGCCGGACAGCATGACCTCGCCATCCTCGGCGATGCGTACGGTGTTGCCGCCCAACGGCTTCCCAACGGTACCGATGCGCTGCGCGTCGGGTGTGTTGACCGAGAACGCCGCGGTCGTCTCGGTCAGTCCGTAGCCTTCGCAGATCGGCACACCCATACCGCGGTAGAAGTGCCCCAGACGTTCCCCGAGCGGCGCACCGCCGGAGATGGCCAGGCGACACCGTCCGCCGAGGGCGTCGCGGAGCTTGGAGTAGACGAGCCGGTCGAACGCGGCGTGCCGGCCCCGCAGGAGGAGTCCCGGGCCCCCGTTGTCGAGGGCGCGGCTGTACTCGACGGCGGTGTCGGCCGCGGCGTCGAAGAGCTTCTCGCGTGGCCCGCCCCCGGAGTTCTGGCGCGCGGTGTTGTAGACCTTCTCGAACACGCGGGGCACCGACAGGATGAAGTCGGGACGGAATTCGCCGAAGTGCGCCACCAACTTCGGGATGTCGCTGGTGAAGCCCACTTCGGTGCCGCTCTGGATCGCGACGATCGTGATGGCGCGCGCCAACACATGGGCCATCGGCAGGAACATCAGGGTCCGCGAGCCGGGTTGGAGCAGTTCGCGCAGATCGGACTGCAGGACCGCCGCGGTCTCGCTGAGCAGGTTCGAGTGGGTCAGCATGCAGCCCTTGGGTCGACCGGTCGTCCCCGAGGTGTAGATCAGGGTGGCCGGATCCGACGAGGTGACACCGGATCGGCGCGCGGTGATCTCGTCGGCGTCGACATCGGCGCCCTGCTCGGTGAGCTCGGCGACCGCACCGTCGGAACCGGCGGGCCCGTCGATCTGATAGATCCGACGCACCGAGGACAGGCCGTGCTCGAGATCCTCCACGATGGAACGGTGCTCGTCGTTCTCGATGATCAGGGCGGTCGCCTCGGAGTCCTGCAGGATCCAGTCGATCTGTCCGCCCGAGGACGAGTCGTAGATGGGCACCGTCACCGCGCCCGCCGACCAGATGGCGAAGTCGATGATGGACCACTCCGGCCGCGTCGACGACAGCAGCGCGACCCGATCGCCGGCTGCCACGCCCTGTGCGACAAGGCCTTTGGCCACGGCATCGATCTGCGCGGTCAGATCCTTCGCCGTCAGCGGCTTCCAGTCGGACCCGTCGGCGACCCGAAACACCACCTGGTCGGGATCTTTCCCGGCGATGTCGACGATGATGTTTCCGCAGTGGTCATCCGGGCTGATCTCGAATGTCGCGGGCACGCTGTGTTCGCGCATGCCGACCTCCATGGTTGCGATGGCAGACAGGCCGCGATCGGCCCTGACCGCAAGCCTAAGCCTCGCCGGGGTGCCACCGGGGCGAGGTGGACGACGCCGGTCGCCGCGGGAGCGTGTACGACGCGGACGGTCGGTGTGTGAAGCTAGTGCGGTGAGCAGCATCCAGGTCGCGGACGAGACCTTCGTCGCCGCGTCACCCCACGCGGTGCGTGAGGTCCTCGGCGATCGGGCGCACTGGCGGCGCTGGTGGCCCGATCTGACGCTGTCGGTGGTCGAGGACCGCGCCGAGCAGGGCTTCCGGTGGACGGTCGCCGGGGGTGTGGTCGGCACGATGGAGGTGTGGTGCCAGGCCGTTCTCGACGGGTTCGTCCTGCACTACTTCCTGCACGCCGAACCCGATGAGATACTGCCCAGCGGCGGTCGCGCACTCGGCGACCGGTTGGCACACCTGAATCACGATCGCAGGGTGGCCGGGCGGGTCATGTCGACCGAGGTCAAGAATCGTCTCGAGGCCGGCCGTTCGATCGGCGACCCGGCTGCGGGGAGGAACTGAGGTCCGATGGCAGACAGAACCGAGCAGTCCATCGTCATCAACGCCGACGCGGACGCGATCATGTCGGTTATCGCCGACTTCGACCGCTACCCGGAGTGGGTGTCGGCGGCGAACAAGGTGGAGATCATCGATCCCGGCGACGGCAGGCGGGCGAGGCAGGTGCGGTTCACCCTCGACGCCGGCGTGCTGCGCGACACCTACGAGCTGTCCTACACCTGGACCCCGGACGGCAACGCCGTCGAATGGGATCTCGTCAGCAGTGACCTGCAGACCGCCCAGCACGGCCGGTACTCGCTGGTGCAGCAGGCGTCCGGATCCACCAAGGTCACCTACGAACTGATGGTGGACCTCGCGATCCCGATCATCGGTGCCCTGAAGCGCCGGGCCGAGAAGGCCATCACCGACGCCGCGCTCAAAGAACTCAAGAAGAGGGTCGAAGGCTGATCGATCTCGCGCCCATCCACCTCGTGATCGGCCCAGGGGGGGCCGGCGTCTCGACGGTCGCCGCCGCGGCGGCCGTCGCCCCGCCGCGCTCGGGTGACGGCGGGTCCGACGGTCGCACACTGCTCGTCACCCTGGACCGGTTCCGTCAGGCGTCCCGCGTGTTCGGTGTGTATTCGACGCCGGGACAGCCGATCCCGGTGTCGCAGCGCGCGAGTCTGCTCGAGATCGACACCCTGGCCCTGCTCGGTGACGTGTGGGCCCTCCTGCGCGGACCGATGGCGCTGGCCGGCGGCGGCGCGGCGGCGGGGGTCAGCGAGATCGACCCCGACGAGCTGACCGGTCTACCTGGGATCGAACAACTGCTGGCCTGGCGCCGTATCCGCGACGAGGCCGTCTCCGGTGCCTGGGAACGGGTCGTCGTGGACTGCTCGGGCAGTGTGGACGCGGTGGCGTTCCTCGGGGTCGCCGAGCTCGTCGCCGGGTACCTGGAGAAGATCTGGCCCCGACACCGTCGACTGGCGGGCGCATCGGAGAACCCGAAGTTGACCGGGGCCGCGGCCGTGGTCGACGCCCTCGTCGCCGACTGCGAGGACATCATCGGTCTGCTCGTCGACCCGACATGTGTCCACGCGCACCTGGTGGTGCCCCCGGGCGTCCACGGGCGTGAGATGGCGCAGCGACACCTCGCGGTGCTCGCGCTCATGGGGATCTCCACGTCGTCGCTGATCGGTAACCCCGGCGCCGGACGCCCCGGGGACGACGATGCGCTCGACGCCGAACTCGCACGCGACCATCCCGACCTGACAACGGTTGTCGCGCAGCTGCTCTCGTCGCCGCCGCGCACGGTTGCCGCACTGCGCAAGATCGGGGTCGACTTCTCCGACGCGCCCGGACCGCAGGCCGGGTCGCGTGCCGCTGAGGTCGACCGGCTCTCGGGTTCTGGACTGTCCGCGGTCTACCGTCTCCGGTGGCGCCAGCCGCTCCCGGATCCGCGCACCCTCGCGCTGGGGCGCTCCGGGGACGACCTGCTGGTGACGGTCAGCGGCTTCCGGCACCGTGTCCCGCTGCCCTCGGTGCTGCGCCGGTGTTCGGTGCGCGACGCACGATGGGAGGATGGGATGCTGAACATCCGATTCCAGCCCGATCCGCGGGTCTGGCCTCGCCACGACCCCGAGGTCGACGGGGAGTAGGGCGCCCGCTAGCGCCGGAGTCGAGGTGCCTGCGAGTAGGCACGACATGATGACGACAGCGATCGGAGGGGAGTGATGATGTCCGACAGTGCCGGGGGCGACACCCCCGACGCGGATCCGGTGCGCACTCTCGTCCTCGGACTCCTCGAGCGGGTGGAGCAGTTCGCCGCCACCGTGATCAGCGACCGTGACCCCCGCGAGGGCGGTTCCGCCGATCTCGGACCGGCGATCCGCGCGACCGTCGACACGGTGATCACCGAGATCGGGGAGTTCGCCACCAACATCATCGCGGCGATCATCGCGGTGCTCGAGGCCATCTCGGCCGCCCTCGACGAGGCGATGGGTGCCCGCGGTCGCAGCGCTCCGGGACATCCGACCCGGCCGGCCACCGGATTCCAACCCATCGCGGTCGAGGTGGAGATGGGCGAACCGCAGTGGTGACCACGCACACGATCGGCATAGACATCGGTGGCACGAGTATCCGCGCCGCCGTGGTCGACGCACGCGGCGAGATCCTCGACAAGGTGCGGGCGCAGACACCGCCCACCGCACCGGCCCTGGAGAAGTGTCTCGACCGCCTCGTCGCAGAACTCCGCTCTCGGTGGCCGGTCGAGGCGGTCGGCCTGGCGGTGGCGGGTTTCCTGACCCCGGACCGGTCGATGATCCGGTTCTCCCCACACCTGCCGTGGCGTGAGGTCGCAGTTGGCGCGGAGATGAGTGCACGGATCGGGCTGCCGGTCTCCCTCGAGCACGACGCGAACGCGGCCGCGGTCGCCGAACGCCGCTTCGGCGCCGCCGGCGGCGGCCACAACACCCTGGTGCTGGCCATCGGAACCGGCATCGGTGCCGGACTGCTGCTCGAGGGGCGCCTCTACCGCGGCAGCCACGGCGTCGCGCCCGAGCTCGGGCACCTGTGCGTCGTGCCTGGCGGTCGGGTGTGCTCGTGCGGCAAGTTCGGCTGCTGGGAACGGTATTGCAGCGGCACCGCACTCGTGGACAGCGTGGTGGAACTGGTCGCCGACGGCGCCTATCGGTCCAGCCTGTTGGCACGGGAGACCGCAGAGGACCCCGGTTCGTTGACCGGGCGGCGCGTGTCCGCGGCGGCGGCCGACGGAGACCCGGTCGGCGTGGCCGCGGTCGCCGAGTTCGCACGGTGGCTCGGTCAGGGGCTGGCCATGATCGGCGACATCTTCGATCCCGACCTCATCGTGCTGGCCGGCGGCGTCGGCGCGTCGAGTGGTCTGTTCCTCGACGAGGCACGCGAACACTACGGCGCGATGCTCACCGGATCCGGGCACCGACGGCTGGCGCGGATCCGCGGAACGCAGCTGGGCGAGGCGGCCGGGATGATCGGTGCGGCCGACATCGCCCGCAGTGATCTGCGCAGGGTGCCCGCGCCGACCGCCGGTGGGTAGAGTCACACGAGAAATGCGTTGGCACATCGGGTCGATCGGAGTTGCTGGGCTATGTGGTACTGGCTGTTCAAGTATGTTCTGTTGGGCCCGATCCTGAACCTGGCCGGCCGGCCCCGCGTCGAGGGCGTGGAGAACCTCCCCGAGAACGGTCCGGCCATCCTGGCCAGCAACCACCTCGCCGTCGTCGACAGCTTCTACCTGCCGATGGCGAGTCCGCGTCGTATCTACTTCCTCGCCAAGAGCGAGTACTTCACCGGAACCGGTCTCAAGGGACGGTTCCAGAGGTGGTTCTTCACCGCCGTGGGACAGATCCCGATCGACCGGTCCGGCGCGGATGCGGCCGAGAACGCACTGATCTCGGCTCGTCGCAAGCTCGAGGACGGCCAGTTGATGGGGATGTACCCGGAGGGCACACGTTCGCCCGACGGTCGGTTGTTCAAGGGCAAGACCGGCCTGGCCCGGATCGCGATGGAGACCGGGGTACCGGTCATCCCGGTGGCGATGATCAACACCGACAAGCTCAACCCGCCGGGGACCACGTTCCCGCGACCCACCCGGATCACCGTCCGGATCGGCAAGCCGCTGGACTTCTCGCGCTACGAGGGCATGAACGGCAACCGTTTCATCGAGCGCGCGGTGACCGACGAGATCATGTACGAGCTGATGCGACTGAGCGGGCAGAAGTACGTCGACCTCTACGCGGCCAGCCTCAAGAAGGCTGCAGAGGGGACCGCGGAGCCGGTCGTCGAACCCGGTTCGACCCGGGCCGAGCCCGCCGCCTGACGGTGTCGCGGCCCACCACCGTGATGGTGACGAGGACCGCAAGACCCCAGAGGCAGTAGGCGTTGCCCGCGACCGCATCGAGCGCATCCCAGACCGCGGGACGTCGGGGCAGGAACTGGAACGGCCCGGCCGCGAACGCGAGCACCCCGGTCACCGCGAGGGTTCCGTAGCACCGGCGGATCGTCCGGTCCGGTGAGCGCACGGCCACCACCGCGAGCGCCAATACGGCGGGGAGCGACCACACCCAGTGGTGCGCCCACGAGGTGGGCGAGACCAGCAGCGCCCACACGGCGGTCACGGCCACCGGGAGCACATCGCCGCCCAGCGGTGCGCAGCGTCGGATCGCGACGACCGCCAGCGCTGTGAGCGCGACGACGGCCATGGCCCACAGCACGTGCTCGGTGTGTCCCGAGCCGCCGAACAACCGAACCAGGAAGCCGTTGACGCTCTGGTTGTTACCGCCGGACAGGTCGCCGATCCGGTCGGTGTGGAAGACGGTGTGCGTCCAGTACCGGACCGAATCGGCCGGGGCCCACACCGCTGCGACCGCGGCCAATCCGACGAACGCGCCGACCGCTCGCAGGGCCGCACGCCACTCCGCGCGGACCAGCAGGATCAGGACGAACGCCATCGGGGTCAGCTTGATCGCCGCGGCGACACCGATGAGCACGCCGCGCCACGGGGAGTCGCGGGGCACGAGCAGCAGGTCGACGGCGACCAGCGCCATCAAGACCACGTTGACCTGTCCGTACCCGAGGGTCATCCAGAACGGGTTGAGCCACAGCGCGCCGGTGGCGACGACGAGCGCGATCCAGAGGCGGTTCTCGGGGGTGCCGATGGACAGGCGGAACAGGACGATCCGCGCGATGACGACGGTCAGCACCACCGTCGACAACGTGATGGCCACGCCGGCGACGGCGAGGGGGACCGTGCTGAACGGGAGGAACATCAGCGCCGCAAACGGCGGATAGGTGAACGGCAGCCAGATGCCGTCGGTGGTGAACGGCATCGATCCCGACGCGTAGAGCGAACCGCCGTTGCGCCACACCTGCGCGCCCATGCGGTAGACGTCGATGTCGATCCGGTCGAACGCCGGGAACGTCCGGGTGAACGGGAGACCGATCGTGTGACCGATCGCCGTCAGCGTGAACGCGACGAGAATGAGGCCGATCAGCCGTCGCGAGGGACGCCACGCGGCCAACCCCGCGTCGGCCCTCTCGACGCGGTCGGTGAGGGCGGTCATCGATACACCTGAGCGCATAGGGTCTGAGTGTGCGCTACTTCTACGATTCCGAGTTCATCGAGGACGGTCAGACCATCGAACTGGTGTCGATCGGTGTGGTCGCCGAGGACGGTCGGGAGTTCTACGCGGTGTCGTCGGAGTTCGACCCCGCACGTGCTGGGGGCTGGGTGAGATCTCATGTCCTGCCACAATTGCCGTCGCCGTCGTCGAAAGCCTGGCGGTCCAGGCGACAGATACGTGACGATCTGCTGAACTTTCTCACCGCCGGCGATGGCGAGATCGAGTTGTGGGCGTGGATCGGCGCGTACGACCACGTGGTGCTGTGTCAGCTGTGGGGATCGATGACGGCGCTGCCGCGCCCCATCCCGCGGTTCACCCGCGAACTCAAGCAGCACTGGGAGGCGCTCGGTCGTCCCGAGCTGCCCGCCCCGCCCGCCGACGCCCATGACGCGCTGGTCGACGCCCGACACAATCTGGTCCGCTGGCAGTCGATGACGGCCGCGGCGGACGCAGGTGCTGTACGCGAATCGGACCCGGATCACCGCAGGCACTAGGCTGTTGCGGTGGTGAACTGGACCGTAGACGTACCGATTGACGAACTCCCCGAGTTGCCGCCGTTGCCCGGCGACCTGGCCGAACGCTTCTCCGACGCCCTGTCGCGGCCCGCGCTGCAGCAGCCGTCGTGGCCCGAGGACAAGGCGCGGGCGATGCGGACCGTGCTCGAGAGTGTCCCGCCGATCTGCATGCCCGCCGAGGTCGAACACCTCTCCGAGCAGCTCGCGCAGGTGGCCCGGGGTGAGGCGTTCCTGCTCCAGGGCGGTGATTGCGCCGAGACGTTCGTCGCGAACACCGAACCGCACATCAAGGGCAACATCCGCACGCTGCTGCAGATGGCGGTGGTGCTGACCTACGGCGCGAGCATGCCCGTCGTCAAGGTCGCGCGTATCGCGGGGCAGTACGCCAAGCCGCGGTCGTCGAACACCGACGCCCTCGGTCTGCAGTCCTACCGCGGCGACATGGTCAACGGCTTCCCGCCGGACGAGGCCGTCCGCGCACACGACCCGTCGCGACTGGTCCGTGCCTACGCCAACGCGAGCGCGGCGATGAACCTGGTGCGCGCGCTGACCGGCGCCGGGCTGGCCGACCTGCACAAGGTGCACGATTGGAACCGTGAGTTCGTGCGCACCTCACCGGCAGGAGCACGCTACGAGGCGCTCGCCGGTGAGATCGACCGCGCGCTGCGCTTCATGGACGCATGCGGTGTCAACGACTCGAACCTGTCGTCGGCCACCATCTACGCCTCACACGAGGCGCTGGTGCTGGACTACGAACGCGGCCTGCTGCGACTCGCCGACAACCCGACCGATCCCGACGGCGAGAAGGTGCTCTACGACCTCTCGGCCCACTTCCTGTGGATCGGTGAGCGGACCCGCCAGCTCGACGGCGCGCACATCGCCCTCGCGGAGCTGATCAACAACCCGATCGGGGTCAAGATCGGGCCGACGACCACGCCCGAACAGGCCGTGGAGTACGTGCACAAGCTGGACCCGCACAAGGTCGACGGTCGTCTCACGCTCGTCGCCCGGATGGGTAACGGCAAGGTTCGTGACGTCCTGCCGCCCATCGTGTCCGCGGTCGAGGCGACCGGGCACAAGGTGATCTGGCAGTGCGACCCGATGCACGGCAACACCCACGAGGCGTCCACCGGCTTCAAGACCCGGCACTTCGACCGCATCGTCGACGAGGTCCAGGGCTTCTTCGAGGTCCACCGCGCACTCGGTTCACATCCCGGTGGCGTGCACATCGAGCTCACCGGCGAGGACGTCACCGAATGTCTCGGTGGCGCGCAGGACATCTCGGACCTCGACCTCCCGGGTCGGTACGAGACGGCATGCGACCCCCGTCTGAACACCCAGCAGTCGCTGGAACTGGCGTTCCTGGTCGCGGAGATGCTCCGGGGCTGAGCCCCGTTCAAGTCTCGGGAACGTGCGGGGGCATCGTCCCCCCGTGCGCGGTCTGAGGTCGGTTCTGCGCTACCGATCAGTGCTCACGCGGCCGTGGAAATGCATGTCATGCCACCCGTCGGCGTGTGGGACCGACAATCGATGGGTTCCCTCGGCCACGAATCCGGCCTTCTCGGCGGTTCGGCAGGACGCGTGGTTGGCGACAGAGTGCTCGAGATGGAGCCGGTGTAGTCCGGCGTGGTCGAATGCCCAGCGCGACATGGCGTCGACCGCGGACGCACACAGTCCGCGACCGCGGGCGGCGGGCACCATCCAGTAGGCCACCTCGGCGTTTCCGTCCTGGAGGTCGATCCGCCGCAGGGCCACGCGCCCGAGAAGCGTCCCGGCGTCTCCATCCGCGAGGGCCCATTGCGCGCCGGATCCGTTTGGCCACTCCGATCGCCAGCGTTCGATCACCGCGCGGGATTCCTCGAGGGTGTCGATCCGGCGACTGTGCCACTGCTGGATCGCCGGGTCGTCATAGGCTGCCGCGACCGCGGCGGCGTCGTCGGACTCCCACGGTCGCAGAATCGAGCCGCCGGGCCCGTCGATGACGGGTTGCGCTGTCGTCGGGAAGAAGTCGGACGCCACGACCTGCTGAACGAGTTTCGGCACCGGGCCATCGTCGTCCATCGGAGGCAACGGCGTCCACAACCGTCACCCCTGGCGATCCATCCGGGCGCATTGCCCGGATGAGGGCCGAGCGGTGTTCCTTGTGGACGTGCCGCCGGGCACAACCGGATCAGGCGATGGAGGAGCCCAGCCACCAGCCGCCGGCGGCCAGCGCGATCCCGAGGATGAACACGAGCAGGGTGAACACCTGGGCTCGACGTCGGGAGCGGCTGCGGATCTCGTCGTAGTCGCGCGACATCGCCAGCAGCGCCGGACGCGGCCGCGCGTCGTCCGAGAAGTCGTCATCCGGGAATTCGACATCCGCGAGATCGTCCTCACGGAAATCGTGGCCGCGGGGTTCGAAACGCGTCGCGGCGCGGGGTGGGGCCACCGGGTCGGGATCGGCGTCCATCATGCGGGTGGCGTTGCGCGGGGTCGGGGGCAGGGGAGCGGGTGGAGGTGCGACCGGCGCGCGACCGTTGCGGTAGGCGATGACCGTCTCGCGTTCGGCTGATCGCGTCGGCGCTGGAACGGTGAACGGGGGCAGGCCGAGGTCGGCGACGATGTCGACGAGTGCGTCGAGCATGTCGTCACCGTCGGCGTAGCGCGCCTCGGGACGTCGGGCGGTCGCGGTGAGGACCAACTCGTCGAACTCGCGGGGGACACCCGGGATGAGACGGCTCGGCGGTGGCACGTCGCGCTGGAGTCGGGCGTAGGCCAGGCCGAGGGCCGTGTCACCGGTGAATGGGGTTGTCCCGGTCAGCATCTCGAAGATCAGGATGCCCATGGAGTAGATGTCGCTGCGGGCGTCGGCGTCGGCGGATTCGACCTGCTCGGGCGACAGGTACGCGGCCGTCCCCAGGATGACGCTGTTGGAGGTGATCCCCGCGGCCGCGATCGCGCGGACCAGACCGAAGTCGACGACCTTGACCTCACCGTTCTCCGAGATCAACACGTTCTCCGGCTTCACGTCCCGGTGGACGAGCCCATGGGCGTGGGCGGCACCGAGCCCACCGAGAACCGGGATGGCCACGGCGGCGGCCGCATGCGGCGGCATGGGGCCGCGCTCACGCAGCAGCTCGCGCAGCGTCCCACCCTCGACGAGCTCCATCACGAGGAAGGCGTAATCGCCGTCGACGCCCTGGTCGTAGACGGGGACGAGACCGGGATCCTTCAGGCGCGCCACCGACCTCGCCTCGAACTCGAAGCGGGACAGGAATTCCTGATCGGCGCTGTAGCGCGGATCCATCACCTTGACCGCGACGGGACGGTCGAGCCGGAGGTCCATCCCGAGGTACACACTCGACATGCCGCCCCGGGCGATGAGCGCGTCGATGCGGTAGCGCCGCTCCAGGCGCGCACCGAGCAACACATCGCGGACGGCATTCATGGTTGTCAGGGTAGCGAGTGGGGCCTGCCACCTCCGACAACCGGATCCGACCCGTTGCGTCGCCCACGGTGCTCGGTAGTGTCATCGCTGTGGTTTCCCTGCCGATGTCCGATGACTTCCTGCCCGCCGACGAACCCGTTCTCGATGTGTCGGAGGTGTCCAAGCGTCTCCACCTGTCCGCCGGGCGGATCCGCACGATGATCGCCGAGCACCAACTCCTCGCGGTCAACCGGTCGGGAGTGCCGATGGTGCCTGCGACCTTCCTCGACGGTTCCGAGGTCACCAAGCACCTCGTCGGGCTCATCGCGGTCTTGATCGACGGTGGCTTCAGCCGCAACGCCGCCATGCGGTGGCTCTTCACCGAACAGGACGACATCGGCGAGTGCCCGGCGCACGCACTGCACGGCCACTCCGCGCGCGAGATGATCCGTCGCGCGCAGGCACTGGCCTTCTGAGTCGACCCGGCGTCAGCGCCTTCTGATGACCGCGGAGATCGCACGGCGCGCGCGGCGGCGGCCACCGACCGACACGCGACGACCCATGATCTGGTGGTCGGCGGCCTCGACCTCGTCGAGGATGTCGCGGTAGAGGTCGAACGCGGCGCGGATGGCGGGCCGGCTGCGCGGCGCTATCAGTGCGACACCGGGCTCGGCATCGCGATAGCGGGACCGGGTGACGGCGATGCAATGCGCCAGCGCGCGAACGAGTTCCGGTGGGCTGACCCCGGTGCGACGGGCCTCGCGAAGCATGTCCTCGCCGACCCCGAACGACGCGAGTTCCTCGGTGGGCAGATAGATGCGGTCGCGGTCGAGGTCCTCGCCGACATCGCGGATGAAGTTGGTCAGCTGGAACGCTTCACCGAGCGCGCGCGCCGGTGCGATGGCCTCGTCCGGATCGGTGGTCCCCAGGATGGGCAGCATCTGCAGACCGATGACCGCGGCCGAACCGTACATGTACTCGTCGAGTTCGTCAAAGGTGCGATACCGGCTGCGGAACAACGGACTCCCGGGCAGGTCCATCCGCATCGACGCCATGAACGCGGTGAAGTAGTCGCGTGGGATGTCGAATCCGACGATGGTGTCCGCGACCGCGAGGATCTGGTCGTCGATGCCCGCGATCCCCTCGAACGGGATCGACCCGCGCGGTCCGCCTGCCACCTCGAGAGCGTCGAGCAACTGCCGGTCCATGTCGTCGACGGTGCCGACCGGATCGGGATCTCCCGGGATGTCGACCACGTCGTCGACCATGCGCGCGAAACCGTAGAGCGCGTGCACCGCGCGACGACGCTCCGGTGGCAACAGCCGCGTCCCGAGGTAGTAGGTGCGGCCGTGTAGGGCGGTGGATTCACGCGCCGCCCGGTACCCGCGCTCGAGGGCGGAGCCCACCTCGGGCGTCATCGGACGCGCTCCATCGCCCGACGCAGCCGCAGCGGGTCCACGCGGCACAACGACCAGCCGGCCAGCCCGGCGAGGAGCGCGGCGAACACGAGATCGGTGGGCTCGTAGAGCAGGATCGAGTCGTCGGGCTGGAAGACGATCAACATGAACACGCAGGCGCCGACGATGACCGCGAGCCACCTGCGGGTGATCGCCGCCGCCCCGGTGAACACCAGTGCCCAGCTGTAATACCAGGGCAGCGTGGACGGTTCGAGGAGCAACACCGCGAACATGGCGACGGCCATGCCGACCACCGCGCTGCGCTCGTCGCGTCGGAAACGCCACCAGATGCACACCAACGCCACGGCCAACACCACCGAGCCGACAGTCCGGCTCACCGACAACACCGGTCCCAGCGGGATGGCGGTGAAGGGTGCCACGAGGTAGGTGATGATGTGCGCGATCGCGGTGGGCAGGGTCAACCAGTTGATGATTCGGTCGGCGTACCCGAGACCGTTGAGCCATCCGAACCCGTGGCCGATGAGCAGGGTGAACACACCGAACACCGCGACGGTCGTCGCCACGATCACCGCGAAGGCGCGCGCGACGTCGACGGCACGGACCTCGCGACGAGAACGGATGTGTGACAACCAGATCCAGAGCACGAACGGGATCGCGATGCCCGCGGTGACCTTGATCGACACGGCGACGCCCAGCACCAGCAAACCGCTCACGTGGTGTCCCCGCAATGCCAACACCACTCCGGCGACCAACACACCCGCCATCAGCATCTCGACGTGCGGACCGGCGACGAGATGGATGACGAGCATCGGGTTGAACACGACCAGCCACGCCGCCACGCGCGGGTCCCGACCGACGTGTGCCGCGAGTCGGGGGACCGCCCAGATCGCCAGTGCCCATCCGGGCAGCATCACCAGACGCATGAGCAGGACGCCGGGAATCGTGTGGTCACCGGTGATCTCGGTGACGCCGCGGGTGATGGCGACGAAGAACGGTCCGTACGGCGCGGTGGTGGTCGCCCACACCTGGGCCATGCTGTCGAGCAACGGGCCGGGTTGTGACGCGGGCCCGTCGACGTAGGGGTTGAGGCCGTCGCGCAGCAGTGCGCCCTGCGCCAGATAGGCGTAGACGTCGCGGCTGTACACGGGGACCGCGAGCATCAGGGGAGCCGCCCACGCCGCTGCGGCCCAGCGCAGTTCGCCGACGCCCGACATCGACGCGTCACCGGCGTCGGTGGTGGCGAGGCGTTCGGCCAGCACGACGCGACCGAGACGGACCCACGCGACGACCATCAGTGCGACACCGGCCCAGAACAGCAACGCCGACAACGACTTACCGTGGCCGTAGGTGACCCAGGCCATCGATGTGTCCTGCAGCCAGGTATTCGCGCGGGGGATGTCGCCGACGCCGAAGCTGCCGAGGGTGACGAGAAGCGACCCGATGAAGCCCAGGCGCGCCGCCCGTCCGACGGGGGTCGCGAGGAACGCCGCGACGGTCGCGCCACGGGTGCGCGGGACCTCGCGCTCGACACCGACCTCCATAGGGGCGATCCTAGTGCCCGACGTCACCCGGACACCTCATGCGGCACTCACCCGGTGATGCGTTCGGCGGCCAGGCGGCCGGAGACCAACACCGGCGGTATGCCGACCCCGGGAACGGTCGAACTGCCCGCGAACACCACGTTGGCCGCGCCGGGCCACAGGTTCGTGGCTCGCAGCGGGCCGGTCTGCGCCAGGGTGTGCGCTGCCGCGAACGGCGTACCGGCCGACATGCCCGCCGCCGCCCACACCCCGGGATGGTCGATCCGCTCGATCCTGGCGGTCTCGGCGATGCCGCGGTAGCCGCGGCTCTCGAGCACGGACAGGACCTCGGCGACGTAGGGCCGGGCGAGTGCATCCCAGGGCAGATCGGCGCTGTCGAGGTTGGGGCACGGCGCGAGGACGGTCACCGATTCGCGGCCGTCGACGATGAAGTGATCAGGGTCGGTCAGACCGGGCCGGTTCAGCAGCAACGACGGATCGCTCATCAACCGTCCCGATCGAGCGGTCAGTTCCCGGAACGTCTCCTCCCATGCCTCGCCGAAGTCGATGGTGTGGTGTCCACCCGGCCAGGCGGCACCGATCTCGGCGGGCACGGTCAGGTGGGTCACCACGGCGCTGGGTGAGTGACGGGTCCTCCGACGCGACCGGGTGGCGGGCATGTCCCTGAGGAGTTCGGTGGTCACCGGGGTGTCGGTGGTGACGATGACTGCGTCGCAGTTGATCTCGCAGCCGTCGGTCTGGACGGCCACGGCACGCGGCAGGCCGTGCGACGACCGATCGAACTCGATCCTCCGCGCGGGGTGGCCGTAGAGGATGGTGCCCCCGGCGGCGGTGAAGGCCTGGGCCATGACGGCACCGATGCGACCCATGCCGCCCCGCGGGTACCAGACGCCCATACCGATGTCCATCTGCGAGATGACGGCGTAGATCGCCAACGCGCGACTCGGGGGCACGCCCGCGTAGAGCGCCTGGAAGGTGAACGCGCGCTGCAGTCGGGTGTCGCTGATGAAGCGACCGATCGCCGGCGTGAGGTGGCGGACGGCGCCCATCCGGACGAGTTGACCGACGCGGGTGCGCATCTCGGAGTTGTCGACGAAGTCGGTGAGGCGGTCGAAGTTCCGGTCGATGAAGTCGTCGAACTCCACGTCGTAGAGGTGCTCGAGCCAGGTCCGCAGGCGGCGGTAGCCCTGCTCCTGGGCCGAGCCGAACACCGATCCGATGGACGACGCGAGCGCATCGGTGTCCCGGTCGACGGCGAAGTCGGTGCCGTCGGCGTAGCGCAGGTGATAAGTCGGGTCCAACGGGGTCAGATCGAGCATCGCGCGGGTGCTGGCGGCGGAGATACCGACCGCGGCCATCGGCGCCTCGATCAGCCCCGGCATGGTCAGCACCGATGCGCCGGTGTCGAACAGATGGCCGCGCATCGACTCGGTGCGTACCCGACCGCCCGGTGTCCGCTGGGCCTCGATGACGGTGACCTGGTGGCCCTCGCCCCGCAGGTACAACGCGGCGGCGAGTCCCGACAACCCCGCCCCGATGACCACGACGTGGTCGGTGGGCCCGGTGACCTGTCGAACGCCGGAACGGGTCGCGTCGCGGCGGCTCATCGCTGACGCCCGGCGATGGCGGTGGCGACCGTGACGAGCTCGGTGCGCGCGGACGGATCGACGGCGGCCGCGTCGAGGGCCTCGAACGACTCGGCGACGAGACGGTCGATGTGATCTTCCACGGCACGCTCGGCTCCGGCGTCGCGCAGGATTGCTCGCGCGCGGTCGAGTTCGTCGTCGGTCAAGGGTCGTCCGATCATCGAGCGGAGCTCAGCGGCGGCGGCGGGATCGTCGGCGTCGGCGGCCTGCAGTCCGAGCGCGAGGAGGGCGGTTCGCTTCCCCGCGACGAGGTCGTCGCCGGACGGTTTGCCGGTCTGGGCCGGATCCCCGAAGACGCCGAGGAGGTCGTCACGCAACTGGAAGGCGATGCCCAGACCGTCGCCGACCGCGCCGAGCGCCTCCGACAGCGTCTCGTCGGCGCCGGCCAGCGCCGACCCCAACTGCAGCGGACGGGCGACGGTGTACCCGGCGGTCTTATAGCGCATGACCCGGAACGCGGCGTCGACCGACTCGTCGCCGGATGCCTCACCGATCACGTCGAGCAACTGCCCGGCGAGGACCTCGGTACGCATCGCGGCCCAGATCGGCTGCACCCGGTCCCGGATCTCGGCGGGCAGGTCCCGGCTCGCGACCACGTCGTCGGCCCAGCTCAGGGCCAGATCGCCGAGCAGGATGGCGGTCGAGACGCCGTAGTGGCCGGCGTCGCCGGACCAGGTCCGGTCGACGTGTTGGGCCTCCAGCGCACGATGCACCGTGGGTCGGCCGCGGCGCGTGTCGGAACGATCGATGATGTCGTCGTGGATCAGTGCGCAGGCCTGGATCAGCTCGAGTGCGGTGCACACGGTCAGTGCCTGGCGTGCGATCGCCTCGTCGGTGCGGCCGCCCGCGCAGCGGTATCCCGACCACGCGAAGGTCGGTCGGACGCGTTTGCCGCCGTTGAGCGTGAACGCGGCGAGCTGGTCTACCAGCGTCGCGACAACCGGCGAGATCTGCGCGGTCGTGGCCCGGTGCACGTCGAACATCTCGCGCAGGACGGTCTCGGCGGCGGCGGGCACCGCCTGCACGCTGTCGGGCACGGGAACCGCTGTCGACGAGGTGATCTCCGAGGTCGGGGTCACACGATCTCCACATGCTGCGGATGGGAGGGGAGCATTCTCCAACCCTACCGATCGTCGGCGCTGGTCCGGCGTCGGCAGGGGCGGCCGCGGGGGTCGGGCGGCGACGCGTGAGACGCCGCGCATCCCGTCGGGGTGTGTCCGTATGCTGGAGCGGTGATCACACCGTCTGGACCACCCTCTGTCGTCTCGCAGTTGTCGCAACCGCACAGCGGTCCCGTTCCGTTCTCGGTGGAGTTCTTCCCGCCCAAGGACGAGGCCGGTGAGGAGCGACTGTGGCGTGCGGTGCGCATCTTCGAACAGTTGCGTCCGGCGTTCGTGTCGATGACCTACGGCGCCGGCGGTGGCACGCGGGACCGCACGGTCCGGATCGCCGGGCAGTTGGCCCGCGACACCACACTGCTGACCGTGGCCCATCTCACCGCGGTCAACCACAGTCTCACCGAATTGCGTGCCCTGATCGGTGCCTACGCCGACCAGGGCATCACCAACATCCTGGCCCTGCGTGGTGATCCACCGGGAAACCCACTGGGAGAGTGGGTCAAGCACCCCGACGGCGTGGCCTACGCCGAGGACCTCGTGCGTTTCGTCGACGAACTCGGTGACTTCCAGGTCGGTGTCGCCTCCTTCCCCGAAGGCCACCATCGTGCGCCCACGCTCGAGGACGACACCAAGTACCTCGTCGCGAAGCTGCGTGCGGGGGCCGAGTACTCGATCACCCAGATGTTCTTCGATGTCGACGACTACCTGCGTCTGCGCGACCGGGTGGTCGCCGCCGACCCCGAGCAGGGCGCCAAGCCGATCATCCCGGGCATCATGCCGATCACCTCGCTCGCGTCGGTGCGACGGATGCTCGAACTGTCCAACTCGACCCTGCCCGCCGACGTCGACGAGCGGCTGTCGCGGGCCGCGGGTGACGACGAGGACCGCAATCGCGAGGCCGTCCGTTCGGTGGGCATCGATCTGGCCACCGAGATGTCCGAACGCCTCATCGCCGAGGGCGTTCCGGCACTGCACTTCTGCAGCCTGAACTTCGCCAAGGCGACCACCGAGGTGCTACAGCGCCTCGGGATGGACGTCCTCGTCCCCTGATCGACCCACCGGGCGTCCCTTCCACCGCAGGGCACCCGAGCGCGTCAGCCGGGCGGAGTCGATGAGCAGTGCGGCGGTGATGGTCATGGCCGCCGGGTGCCCCACCGCGGACGCCACATCGGTCGGGGTGATCCGCCCGGCCTCGTGGCCTCGCGCGGCCATACGCGATCCCGCGGCCAGCACCAGTGCCGCTGCGCCCGACCGCCGCGACGCGGTGGCCAGCGCCGCGACCGGCCACACGTACCCCACCAGCGCGAGTGTGGCGACCACGAGTGCGCCGCCGGTCCCGCCGACCTCGGTGGCCAGCCATCGTCGGTACCCGGATCGCAATTCGTCTGCGCCGCCGTACATCCGACACCGGACGTCCTCATGGCCGCCGCGGACGTGCGTGGTGAACCCGGCCTGCCGGTACGCGCGCGCGAGATCGAGGTCGTCGGTGAGACTGCCCGCCACGGCGCGGTGGCCGCCGATCCGGGCGTGCCGAGAGCGTGTCGTCAGCAGGAACTGTCCGTTCGCGATCGCGGTCGACGGACGCAGGTGCCGCTCGGTGATCGCCAACGGCAGCAGCGCGAACCACGACCACGACAGGAGCGGTTGGACGAGGGTCTCCGCCGTCGATCCGGAGAGCTGTTGCGGCCACACCGACAGCAGGCCCGGTGACCGTCGGCCACCGGCGTCGTCCAGCGCGGCGAACTCGTGCACGGCCCGGGCGAGGGCATCGGGGCCGAGTCGGACGTCGGCGTCGACGAAGCACAGATGGGTCTCGGTGGGCGGGAGCGCCTCGGTGAGCCGGTGCAGCGCCCACGCCTTGCCCGTCCAGCCCGGCGGCGGTGTCGTCGTGCCGGACACCAGCGTGATCCGGTCGTCGTCGGCGATGGCCGCGCGTGCACGTTCGGCGGTGTCGTCGCCCGAACAGTCGTCGTAGACGACCACCCGGAGATCGGGCACGTCGCGCTGGGCGCGCAGATCGGCGATGAGATTCCCGATCCGGGGTCCCTCGTCACGCGCGGGGACGCACACCAGGATCGGCCCGGGAGTCGGAGCGGGCGCGATGGGTAGCCCTCGGAAACGACGGGTGTTGAGCAGGGCCATGGCCGCGTTCAGTGCGCTCAGCCCGAGCGAGAACCGGGTGAGGACGGTCCCCACCGACATCGGCGTCAGCGTCGCTCGGCCGGTGCCCCGGGGCGGGGTGAGGTGTCCCGGGCGAGATAGGCGATGCCGCCGACGATCAGGACGACCGCGAGCGTCAACCCGGCCAGCACCCAGGTCCAGTCACCGAACGCGGCGGTCCCCGGATCGGCGTAGGTCGCCTCGGCGGTCAGGTCGCTGACCTTGCCCGCCTCCGGCTTCCAGGTCACGGTGTCGTCAGCGGACTGGGTTCCGTTGGTCGCGCTGATGCCGCCGGCGAACTGCACCGTGAGCTCCAGCAGATCCTGTCCCGGGGTGAGGCTCGCGAGGTCGGCGTTGCCACGGAACCGGACCACGTCGCCGCTGCGCTTGGTCGTCAGCTGCAGGCTCACCGCAGAGTTCGGATAGGCCTCGAGGAGCAGGTCGCCGAGCTGGTTGAACTGACCGACCGGCAGGGCGGTGTAGGTGACGCGGGTGCCGACCATGCCGTTCTCGTCGTACTCCTCGGCGACGACGCTCCCGGCCATCGACTGCGGGACCTCGATCTGGGGTCCCTTGCCCGACTGTCCCTGTCCGGTCGACTTCTCGGCGACGACGAGGTCGCCCCAGAGACGGTCACCGACGTAGGGGGAGCGGTCCATGCAGGAGCTCAGCGCCAGCGTGCACAGGGCCGCGATCAGCGTCGCGAGCACGACCCGCAGTCCACGGTTCGTCGATGGTGAGCGCTTCTGCGACGCCGATCTCATTCCCAGCACAGGCACATCGTGCCAGGCCGGTGGCATCAACGCCGACATCCGGTGGCCGCGGCGAGTGCGGGCACGCCGAGCACGGCCATCGCGACGAGGCCGTAGGCGATCCCGGACCGCAGGGCGCCGTCCTCGAGGAAGAAGACCTGGGCGACCGCGGACCCCAGCCACGTCCAGACGAACCACGTCAGCGGGATCACGGGCACACGTGCCGTCGTGTCATCCGCGTGGGGGACACCGGTGCGGGCGGGGGCATCGAGCGCCGTCAACACGGCGAACACCACGAGCCCCAGCAACGCCCATCCGGCGTAGTTCGTGAGCGGGATCTGCTCGATGCCCGGCAAGCCGGCGTCGTCGACGCCCCACCGCCACAGGCCCGCGGCGACCATCTGCGGGTCGAGGTACAGATCCCACCCCACGAGCGCGACGATCGCGGCGAGCACCCGCAGCACGGGCCGCCGCGGCAGGACGAACACCGCCACCCGCCACACGCTGTACGCGCCGACGAACCAGGCGGCCGAGATCAGGATCGGCACCGTCGCGATGGACGGGCCGATCCGGTCCTGCGCATAGGTGTAGTCACCGAACGGGATGCCGGTCCGGGTCCCGACCACCTCGAAGGCGAATGCGAGCACGGCGATCGCGACGATGACCACGGCCCCGCGCAGAGCACCCCGTCGGCCGATCGCATCGGCGGCCATGGCGACGACGCCGGCGCACAGCACGACCATCGTCGTGATGTCGCGGTTCGAACCGTGCACCAGGGGGTAGACGATCTGCGCGCCGATCGTCACCGCGAGTCCGGCGACGGCGACGGTGTGTGTCGACGCGGACCGCGTGGTCCGGTCCGGGGCGGTGGCGGTGCCTCGCGTCACCGCGGACCCGGAATCCGGCGACGAAGGGGTGCGGTCACCGCCGCCACGGTCCGACGTACCCCGCCGCCGACACCGTCGGCGTCGCGGATCGCCAGGTCGGCCGCCAGCGCCCCGCTGATGCCGCTCACCCCACCGCCGGGGTGAGTCGACGCCCCCGCGAGGAACAGGTGGGGGACACCGGGGACGCGATGACCGCCCAGATCCGGGTGCGGTCGGAACATGAACATCTGGTCCAACGACATCTCGACGTGCATCACGTTGCCGCCGATGAGCCCCAGCTCGTCCTCGATGCGATCAGGGGTCTGGGTGTGGACGTGCTCGATCTGCTGCGCGAAACCCGGTGCGTGGCGATCCATCTCGGCGACGATGTCGTCGGTGGCCCGATCGGCGATCTCCGCCCAGTTGCGGCCGCCGGCGAGATGTCGTGGGTACCACTGGGCCCACAGCGTGACGAGATGACGATCGGCCGGGGCCAGGGTGGGGTCGATCGCGGAATAGCTCATCGCGACCAGTGCCGGCCGCCGCGGTGCCTCGCCGGCCCGCGCGTCGCCGTAGGCGGCCGCGAGATGGGCGCGATCGGACACCAGCAGTCCGAGGCCGGAGTGCACGCCGTGTGCGGGCAGCCCCTGCGGCAGGCCGGTGTAGGCGGGCAGCGCCGTCGTCGCCACCCGGATCGCGCTGCCGATCCCCGGGCCGATCTCGATGCGGGATCGCCAGCGCCCGACGGTGTCGGCGTCGTAACCGCCCGCGGCGAGCGCGTCCAGCGTGGTGACGATGTGGCACGCGGCGACGACCGAACGAGCACGGTGCACGGTGCCGTCGCCGGTGGTGACCTGCCAGTGGTCGCCCGACCACGTCATCGCCGTGACCGGCTGCTCGAGGGCGAGTTCGCCACCACCGCTGTGTAGTCGGCGGACCAGGGCGTCGGTGAGCGCGCCGCTCCCGCCGATCGCGCGGCCCGGACCCAGGGTGTGCATGAGCGCGGCGATGCCCACCATCGGTGCCGTGCCCGGCTCGCTCATCGGCGGTCCGGACTGGGCGCCGAACCAGGCGAGCGCCGCCTTGAGTCGCTCGGAGTCGAACCAGCTGTCGAGCAACGCGTCCCCGGACCGGAGGAACTCCTGGGACAGGCTCATCCCGGCCTGCCGTCCCGACACCCCGTCGCGCGTCGGCATGCCCCAGAAGGCGCGGGCGAACGAACCGGCCGTCGGGTGCGAACCGAACATCTTCATCACCGACGCCGAGCGCGGGCCCCACACGCCGACGAACCGGCGGTAGGCGTCGGCGTCCGCGGCGCCGCAGGACGCCTCGATCGACGCGCAGGTGGCGTCGAGGCTGCTGTGGAAGACGATCGCCTCACGGCCGTCGGCCGCGGGCGCGAACGCCCACGGATCGCAGTCGATGTAACGCAGTCCGTGGGCATGCAGTTCGAGATCCTCGATGATCGGCGTGTGCCGGATCATGATGTGGGCCGAGGACCCCCGGTCGACGCGGTAGCCGGGAAAACGCTCGACGGTCGACACCGCCCCACCCGGTATCGAGTCCCGCTCCAGCACCAGGACGTCGCGTCCGGCCCGGACGAGGTACCCGGCGGCTACGAGACCGTTGTGTCCCGCGCCGATGACGATGGTGTCGCGCATCGGTCCATTGCTCCTGTCCGCGGCCGTCGTGGACGGCGGCGACGTCGGTGGCCCTCGAGGTGTGGGGCCGTCAGTTCATGGGCAGGCGACGGCCGAGCACCGCGAACGGGCGCGGGTCGCCGGTGAAACCGAAATGGCGCAGCATGTCCCCGAAGCCGAGTCGTCGGTACAGACGCCAGGCGCGGTTGTCGTCGCCGGGCACCTCCGGGGTGGACAGCAACACGCTGTCCTCCGGGCGGTCGGCCAGTAGTCGGGTCAGCATCCTCTGGCCGGTCCCGGTGCCCTGCATCGACGGATGCACGTGCAATTCCGTGAGCTCGAAATAGTTGCGCGTGATGTCGTCGATCTGTGTTCGTGTGTACCCGCCCAGACGGAGTCCCGCACGCAGCTGTTGGTTCCACCACTGGTCCTCGGCGCCGCGGTAGCCGTAGGCGATGCCGATCAGGGTCTCGGTGGTGGACCCCGCGAGCGTCGGGGGATCGCCGCCGCCGGTGGCCGGTGGGCTCACCGGCGTGGACACCGTGGACTGCACGGCGCCCACGGCCTGCCACCCCGGACGGTTCATGTGGTCGCGCCACAGCGGGGTGCGGTGCGTCTGGGTGCCGCGGGGGTAGTTCATCGCCGCGACGTACACGTCGAGGGCCGGCCCCAGCCAACGGTGGACATCGTCGGCCGTGAGGTCCACCAAGCGGACGGACACGAGTTCATCGCCTCCTCTTGAGACCTGTGCGGGGGATGGCTATATTGAATATGTCGAACGGGTGTTCGAATACTCAACCTCCGCGACGAGTCAATCGTTACCCGACGACCGACGGTCGGCTCGGCGGTGAACGAGGGAAGCGTTTGCCGCCGGGTCGGTCCGACGTCCACACCGTCGTACGCCGGTTGTGTCGGTGGTGCCGGGTAGACCTGCAGACATCGGTCCGACACGGACGTGACCGATCTGACGCCGCGGATCGGATGCGCACCGGACCGGCACGTGTTGGAACAGAGTGAATGCACATCGAAGGGGTGATCGACATGGCCGCACCGCAGCGGACGACACCGGACCCACGTGTGGTGACCCGCGCACGTGACCTCCTCGAGAAGGCCGACTCCCTCGCAGCCCTGGCCGCCGATGCGCCGGGCCATGCCGACCAGCTCCGTGAGTTGTATGTCTCAGCGCTTCGGGCGGCCGGTGCCGCGCTCGCCATCGGTGAGTCCTCGCTCGGTCCCCGTCGCGGGACGTCGAACGCCTGGGCGCGGTTGCCACGCGCGATCCCGTCCATGACCACGTGGGCCACCTACTTCGCCGGCCTGTCGCGGCTACGCGCCGACATCGAGGTCGGCATCGTCCGCGACGTCGATGCGCTGCGGGTTCGTGAGACCCGGTCGCGCCTGCAGGACTTCCTCGACGACGTCGAGGCGGAGGTGCTCGCGTACGAGCAGGGCCGTCCCGGTCCGACCCCGCCCGCGCACAACCCGGCACGGTCGGCATGAGTGTCGAGAAGCCCGTGGAGGGGTCTCGACCGGTGTCGTCATCGAGGTCGATCGGAACTCGGGGCGGGTAATAGTGGTCGGTTTGTCGATCACCTCGTATCATCGAGTCAACGGCCCGTAACGCGGGCCAGGGCTGCCCGGACACACGGTTCCGGGCAACCATTTGAGTCGTCCGGCCACGGACCTAGTGCTGAAGGAGGGGCGGTGCCACTCTCGGAGCACGAGCAGCGAATGCTCGAACAGATCGAGAACGCGCTGTACGCCGAAGATCCCAAGTTCGCGTCGAACGTACGACGTCGTCGCATGGGTGGATCGACGGCTCGTCGCCGTCTGCAGGCTGCAGTCGTCTTCGTCGTCGGTCTGGTCCTCCTCATCGGAGGTCTCGTCGTCGACTTCACCGTCGGCGGGTTCCCGATCCTCAGCCTCGTGGGCTTCCTGGTGATGTTCGCGGCCGGTCTGTTCGCCCTCTGGGGTGTCGGATCGTCGTCAACGCCGGAGTCTGCAGGGCCGACATCGCAGCCCTCGGGTGGTCGCCGCGCTCGCGGGGGTCCCTCACGCAAGTTCAGCGAGCGGATGGAAGAACGCTTCAACCGCCGCTTCGAGCAGGAGTAGCACCACTCCGCACACGCAACCGCAACAGCCGCGCATCGACACCGATGTGCGGCTGTTGTCGTGTGTGCACATGCCCTGATTCCCCACTTCTCACCACCACGCGCCCCGCCGCGCCCTTCCGTGCCGTCCAGGGTCGCTTCGTGCTGGAAAACCCCAGGTGACGACGAACGCCTGAGCGTGTTGCGGACGAAATCCCCCCACGCCTTTTATTGCCTCTGAGCTGCGCTGATACAGGAACCAAGTTGGGCTGGGCGGATATAGGGGTGGAAAGTGGGGGGAAGTGGGGTACTGTGGTGCCCGGAGGAAGGGAGTGCCGGACTCACTCCTCCGCCCGGCAGGAGGTGTCGACATGTTTCTCGGCACCTACACGCACAAGTTGGATGACAAGGGACGGCTCACGCTTCCCGCGAAGATCCGAGATCAGTTGGCGGAAGGGATGATGGTGACTCGTGGTCAGGACCGCTGCCTCGCGATCTACCTCCCCGTCGACTTCACGGGGCTCGCGCAACGGGCCGCCGCTGCGTCCAAGGTCGACGAGAAGGCCCGCATGTTCCAGCGCGGTCTCGCGTCGAGCACCGAGGAGATGACCCCGGACGGACAGGGTCGGATCACGCTGTCGGGCAAGCACCGGGAGTACGCCGGCCTCACCAAGAACTGTGTCGTGATCGGCAACATCGATCACGTGGAGATCTGGGACGCCGACGCCTGGGAGCAGTACGACAACCAGCACGAGGAGAGCTTCTCTCGTGCCGACAACCCCGCACTGGGAGCAATCCTGTGACGGACGCAGTACCCCGAACCGTCGCTGGTTAGCACGATGTCGAACGGCGAGTCGAGGCCTCTGCCCGAGATGACCCTGGCGCACTTCCCCAGTGCCAGGTGCATCATGACGACCCTGGCGCACTTCCCCCGCGCCAGGTGCGTCGCCGGGCAGGGACCCGGACTCACCGCACGAACCCACCGGCCCCGCCGACAGCACGGGTCTGCCCCGTGCTGCCGGCGACCGGGCGCGGCACCACAGCACCATCGACGGGACATCCCGTCGCAGGCGGAGAGGCGTTCCGTGGTCAGACGATCGGGCGAGCACGGTCACGTGCCCGTGATGGCCGCACGCATGCTCGACCTGATCACCCCGGCGCTCACCGCGGAATCCCCCGACGGCGCGGGAGCGGTGTTCGTCGACGGCACCCTCGGAGCGGGTGGACACAGTGAACTGGTTCTCTCCACGTTCCCCGGTGTCCACGTCGTCGCCATCGACCGCGATCACAACGCCATCGCCTCTGCCACGCAGCGGCTGTCGACGTTCTCCGACCGGATCACGTTCGCGCGTAACCGCTACGACGAGATCGGGGAGGTGTTGGCGCAGACCGGCCACGACACATATCAGGCCGGGCTCCTCGACCTGGGGGTGTCGTCGATGCAGCTCGACCAGGCCGAGCGTGGGTTCGCCTACTCGGTCGACGCACCGCTCGACATGCGCATGAACGCCGATGACCCACTCACCGCCGCCGACGTACTCAACACCTACGGACACGGCGAACTGGCCAGGGTGCTCTCGGAGTACGGCGAGGAACGATTCGCGGGCAAGATCGCGTCGGCGGTGTTGCGGGAACGCGAGGACCGGCCGTTCGACACGAGTGCGCGCCTGGTCGAACTGCTGTACCGCGCCATCCCCGCGGCGACCCGAAGGACCGGGGGACACCCCGCCAAGCGCACCTTCCAGGCGCTGCGCATCGAGGTCAACGGCGAGATGGAGTCGTTGCGGCGCGCGGTGCCCGCGGCGCTCGACGCACTCGCGCTCGGCGGACGACTCGTGGTGATGAGCTATCAGTCGCTCGAGGACCGCATCGTCAAACGTGAGTTCACCGAACGTATCTCGTCGAGTTCGCCCCCCGGACTCCCGTTCGACCTGCCGGGGACCGCGCCGGAGTTCGCAGCACTCACGCGGGGTGCCGAGCAGGCCGACGCCGAGGAGATCGAGTCCAATCCGCGGTCGGCGCCGGTCCGTCTGCGCGCCGTTGAACGTATCGAGATCAGCAGGGAGAAGCGATGACCGTCACCGACGGGAGTGTCACGATCGGTGACGAGGGACCGGTGGACGACCTCGACGAGGCCGCGGCGACGAACCGACGTCGACGCGCCGACCGAACCGGTGTCGCCGACCGGCCGCGGGAGAATCGTTCGCCGGCCGCGCAGCGTGCCATCGATCGCAGGCGCAAGCGCGCGACGCAGCGGTCGACCGCGACCATCGCGGGACGCCGTCGACAGGACGAGAACTTCCTCAGTCGCGTCACCCGTTCACCAGGAGACCTGGTGCGGCGGGTGCCGTTCGTCGTGCTGGTGCTCGGGATCCTCTCGGTCGGACTGGGGTTGACCCTGTGGTTGTCGACGACCGCGGCCCAGGACTCCTACGAGCTGTCCGTCGCCAAGCAGAACAACCAGGACCTCTCCGACCGTCGAGACGCGCTCAAGAAAGAGTTCGAGGCAGGGAACTCCGCACCCGAGATCGCCGAGAAGGCAACGAAACAGGGGATGATCCCGGCCAAGGACGTCGCCCGCCTGGTCGTCGCACCGAACGGCCGGAGCCGCGTGGTCGGGGAGATCACCGCGGCGACCGGTTCGCCGGCGCCGCCGCTGAGCGGGGGTTCGACCGGCAACACCATCGTCCCGCAACCGGGTTCGACAACCGGTGACGGCCCGAGGTCGGACGCCTCGACGCAGACCGCACCCGGCGCCGACCTCAGCGGTGACGGCACCCAGCCGTCCGGACCGATCGCGGCGAATGTGTTGCCGCAGGCATCGGCTCCGGCCGTGACGCCCGGATCCACCGCTGTCGCACCGCAACAGGGCGGTACCCAAACCGCGCCGTCACAGCAGGCGCGATGATCTGCCGCGGCGCCACGCCGAGTCGGGTGTGCGTCGAAACCGTTTACAGAGTGGACAATTGAGATCATGACGACGAGCACCGACACCAACCGGCCGACCGCCGGACTGTCCTCGGGACGCGCGCGGTGAGCGCGGGGAACCGTCGCCGCCCGCCGTCGAGCGCGCGCAACTCGACGCGATCCGGTGCCCGTAACCGCTCCGACTCGACGGGACATCCGCGCCGCGCCCATTCCGGACCGATCCGGTCGGACGCGACCGTCACCGCCCGCGGCGACGGTGCGGCGCAGTTCATCACACGTACGCGACTCGGAGTCGTGGTCCTCGGCGTCGCGGTCGCGTTGGTCGCGGGCAAGCTGCTCATGGTGCAGACGGTCGAGTCCTCCGGACTGTCGGCCGAGGCGGCCGATCAGCGGACCGTCACCGAGGTGCTGCCCGCCAAGCGCGGCGCGATCGAGGACCGCAACGGCAATCCCATCGCCTACACCGACGAGGCCAAGGCGCTGACGTTCCAGCCGATCAAGGAACGCAAGGCGATGGACGAGGCGCACGCGAAGAACGCGTCGTCGCCCGATGCCTCGACCCGACTCAAGCAGATCGCCCAGGGCGTGCAGGATGCCCTCGGAGGAGCCGTCTCGGCGGACTCGGTGCTCCAACAGCTCACCAGCAACGAGACTTTCGTCTATCTCGCGCGGTCGGTCAGCCCCGAGGCCGCGGGCAAGATCACCGACGAGTTCCCCGAGGTCGGCGCGGAACGTCAGGACATCCGGCTCTACCCGGGTGGCCCGCTGGCGGCGAACATCGTCGGCGATGTCGACTTCGACGGCAACGGACTCATCGGCCTCGAGTCGTCGATGGACTCGAGCCTGGCGGGCGCGGACGGTTCGCAGACCTACGACCGGGGTTCGGACGGCGCGGTCATCCCGGGCAGCACTCGCAACGTGCACCCCGCGCAGAACGGCAAGACCGTCGCGCTGACCATCGACTCCGACATCCAGTGGTTCGTGCAGCAGCAGGTCCAGATGGCCAAGGACCGGTCCGGGGCGAAGAACGCCTCCGCGGTGGTGCTGGACGCGAAGACCGGTGAGGTCCTGGCCCTGGCCAACGACAACACCTTCAACCCCGCCAAACCCATTGCCGAACAGACCGATGCGCAGCTGGGCGATCTGCCGGTCACCTCTCCGTTCGAGCCGGGGTCGGTCAACAAGCTGGTCGCCGCGTCCGCGGCCATCGAGTACGGGATCACCACCCCGAACCAGGTCCACCAGGTCCCCGGCAACATCTCGCTGGCCGGGGTCACGGTCAACGACGCCTGGGCGCACGGGGTGGCGCCGTTCACCACCACCGGCATCTTCGGCAAGTCGTCGAACGTCGGAACCCTGATGCTGGCCAAGCAGATCGGGGAGGACCGGTACGCGAACATGCTGCAGCGATTCGGACTCGGTCAACGCACCGGCGTGGGCCTGCCCGCCGAGAGTGCGGGCGATGTACCGGCCCGCAGCCAGTGGTCCGGCGGCACCTTCGCCAACCTGCCCATCGGACAGGGCCTCTCGATGACGCTGCTGCAGATGACGAGCATGTACCAGGCGATCGCCAACGACGGTCTCCGCGTGCCGCCCCGGATCCTGAAGTCGGTTTCCGGGAGTGACGCGCCCGACTCGCCCGCAGGCGTGCGGGTCGTGAGCCCACAGACCGCGACGACGGTGCGCGACATGTTCCGCGCCATCGTGCAGTCCGATCCCACCGGCGAGCAGCAGGGCACCGGCTCGAAGGGCGCGATCCCCGGATACCAGGTGAGTGCGAAGACCGGCACCGCGCAGCAGGTCAACCCGAACTGCGGCTGCTACTCGAACTCCAGCTACAACATCACCTTCGCCGGTATCACCCCTGCCGATCACCCGAAGTTCGTCGTCGGGATCATGCTCGACAACCCGTCGCGCAGCAGCGACGGCACCGGCGGGCAGTCGGCGGCACCGCTCTTCGAGACGATCGCGTCCTGGATGTTGCAGCGCGAGCGCATCCCGCTCTCGTCGGCCCCGACCCCCAAGCTGGTCCTGCAGGGCACCTGAGCGCCCTGCCCGGTGGTCACGGCCCGCGGCGGTGGGCGACGGTGTCGGCACGCGCAGTATGTTGACCGTTGGGCTCGGCGGCGTCCGCCGGGTCGTCGAGACGGATGATTCACAGTTGATCAGGAGGTGTGCACCGACCATGGCCACCGCCAGACGACACAGCCCCGACCCGACCCGCCCCGTGACGGTCGAGCCGCACCCTGTGCAGGTTCTCGCGACCTCCTGTCACGCCCGACTCGACCTCGTCGGTGCCGCCACCGGGGACCTCGCGGTCACCGGCGTCACCCTGCGCGCCCAGGACGTCATCGCCGGCGATCTGTTCGCGGCCCTGCCCGGCGCACGCGTGCACGGCGCACACTTCGCGGTGGACGCGATCGGTGCAGGCGCGGTCGCGGTCCTCACCGATCCGGCCGGCGCCACGATCATCGAGTCCGCCGTCCCCGCCGGGGCGGACCTGGCGTTGCTGGTGCACCCCGATCCCCGCAGTGTCCTGGGGGCGGTCAGCGCCCGGGTCTACGCCAACCCGTCTCTGCGACTGCGCCTGATCGGTATCACCGGCACCTCCGGCAAGACGACCTCGGCGTATCTCACGGAGGCGGCGCTGATGGCCGCGGGCCACACGGTCGGGTTGATCGGCACCGTCGAGACCCGGATCGCCGGTGTGCGACAGAAGAGTTCACTCACCACGCCCGAGGCGCCCGCGCTGCAGGGCCTGTTCGCGGCGATGCTCGAGAAGGGTGTCGACACCGTGGTGATGGAGGTGTCGAGCCACGCCCTGGCGCTGGGTCGGGTGCGGGGGAGTCACTTCGCCATCGGCGCGTTCACCAACCTCTCGCAGGACCACCTCGATTTCCACCCGACGATGGCCGACTACTTCGACGCCAAGTCGCTGCTGTTCCGGTCGACCTCGTCCGAACACGCGAACCGGTCGGTCGTCTGCGTCGACGACGAGTGGGGAGTGCGGATGGCCGAGATCGTGGGTTCCGGGGTCGTCACCGTCTCGACCCGCACGAGTGCGGCCCAGTGGTTCGCCGGACCGTCGGAGTCCCGTGACGACGGATCGCAGGTCGTGTCCGTCCGTGACCCGGTCGGTGAGACCCACACCATGGTCGTCCCACTGCCCGGTCGGTACAACGTCGCCAACGCCCTGATCGCGGTCGCGGTCGCCCACACCGCGGGTGTGTCGATCCCCGATGCGGTCGCCGGTATCGGCGACGTCCGCGTCCCCGGCCGAGTCGAACTCGTCGACGCCGGACAGGATTTCCTCGCGGTCGTCGACTACGCCCACAAGCCGGCCGCTCTCGACGCCGTCATCGCCACGCTGCGAGCCCAGACCTCCGGCCGTGTCGCGGTGGTCGTCGGCGCAGGCGGTAATCGCGACACCGGTAAGCGGCCGGTCATGGGCGCGGCGGCCGCGCGAGGCGCCGAGTTGGTCGTCATCACCGACGACAACCCCCGAGACGAGGACCCGGCGGCGATCCGGGCCGCGGTGGTCGCGGGCGCGACCGACGTCGCCGAGGCCGATCGGCCCGCCGGATCGGAACCGATCGTCGAGATCGGCGACCGCGCCGAGGCCATCGCCCACGCCGTCGCCTGGGCGCGTACCGGGGACGTGGTGCTGGTGGCGGGCAAGGGACACGAGACCGGGCAGGAGATCCACGGGGTCAAGACGCCGTTCGACGATCGTGCGGTACTCGCCGAGGCACTGGCGACGCACGGGAACGAGGCACGATGAGTGACACCGGGATCTGGGTTCTCGACACCGGCGGTCGCGCCGGGAGCGACATCGATCACGACACCGTCCGCGGTCTGATCCGCGACCTCGTCGGGATGACCCGTGACCGGGGTGTCGGACGCAGCTGGGCGGTGCTCGCCGAACTCGATGCACCCGAGCTGACCGACGAGAACGACCGGGCACTCGCCCACGATCGCGTCGGTCGCCTCGCCGTGCGCCTCGCGGTCGACACCGTCATCAGCGTGGGGGAGTCGCGATCGGTCCGCGCCCTGCACCAGGGGGCGGTGATGGAGGGTTCGTGGGGCGAGGAGGCACTGCTGGTCGCCGACGCCGCCGAGGCCCTCGAGATCCTCGACGCCCAGATCGGAGACGGTGACGTGGTGCTGATCGCGGGCGGTCGGGCCGGCGATTTGTCGGCAGTGACGAATGCACTGTTGGATAACGACCGATGGACCGCGACCCTGACGGCGGCGCCGGAGCGGTGAGATCACCGATCGGCGGCGGGGGACACGCATGAGGCGAGGCGACGGATGGGACTGAGCAGGTGACGCAGATCTTGATAGCGGGCGCCGTCGCGTTGGCGGTGTCGATCCTCCTCACACCGGTTCTGATCAAGTTCTTCTCCCGGCAGGGCTTCGGTCAGGAGATCCGGGTCGAGGGGCCGCAGAGCCACCAGACCAAGCGCGGGACCCCGTCGATGGGCGGCGTGGCGATCATCGTCGCGCTCTGGGCCGGCTACTGGGCCTCGCACATCGTCGGTGCCTTCAACGGCGGCCAGGGGCCCAGCGCCTCGGGCGTGCTGGTCCTGTCGCTGGCCACCGTCCTCGGTGGCGTCGGCTTCCTCGACGACTTCATCAAGATCCGCAAGGGCCGCAACCTCGGGCTCAACAAGACCGCCAAGTCCGTCGGCCAGCTCATCGCGGCGCTGCTCTTCGGCGTCCTCGCCCTCAACTTCCGCAACGGCAACGGTGACGCCCCGGCGAGCCCCAACCTGTCCTACGTCCGCGACATCCCCGCGGTGACGCTCGGGTCGGTGGCGTTCGTCATCTTCTGCTGGCTGGTCGTCGCGGCATGGTCCAACGCGGTCAACTTCACCGACGGACTCGACGGGCTGGCGGCCGGGTCGATGGCCATGGTGCTCGGGTCGTACGTGCTGGTGACGTTCTGGCAGTACCGCAACGCGTGCGCGGGCGGCCCCAAGGTCGGCGGCGACGTGAGCCCCGGCTGCTATCACGTCCGTGACCCGCTCGACCTCGCGCTCATCGCCGTCGCCGGGGGTGGCGCCTGCCTGGGTTTCCTGTGGTGGAACGCCGCGCCCGCGAAGATCTTCATGGGCGACACCGGATCGCTCGCGCTCGGCGGCATGCTGGCCGGCCTGTCCATCACCACCCGCACCGAACTGCTCATGGTGGTCGTCGGCGCCCTGTTCGTCGCCGAGATCGTCTCGGTCGTGCTGCAGATCGCGTTCTTCCGGACCACCGGCCGTCGCGTGTTCCGGATGGCGCCGTTCCATCACCACTTCGAACTCGGGGGCTGGGCCGAGACCACGGTCATCATCAGGTTCTGGTTGCTGACCGCCATCGCGTGTGCGCTGGGTCTGTCCCTGTTCTACAGCGAGTTCCTGGCCTCCAACGGTGGCTGACGTGGCCGCCGACCCGGCGTCCGACCAGCTCCCATCCCTGCCCGGCCTGCGCGTCCTCGTCGCCGGGGCGGGCACCGCGGGGGTATCTGCGGCACTGTTCCTCGCCGCCCACGGGGCGCACGTCACCGTCTGCGACGGGCGCACCCACCACCGTCCGGTCCTCACCGACGCGGGCGTCGACGTCGTCTCAACCGATTCCGTGACCCGGGATTCGGTCGCGGCCTTCGACCTCGTCGTCGTCTCGCCCGGCTTCCGACCCGACTCCGCCGTCGTCACCGCGGCCCGCGCGGCCGGGTTGCCGGTGTGGGGTGAGGTCGAACTCGCGTGGCGCGTCGACCACAGCGGCCTGCTCGGTGCGCCGCGAACCTGGTTGGTGATCACCGGGACCAACGGGAAGACCACGACGACGTCGATGGTCGAGGCCATCGTCTCCGCGTCGCCGCGATCGGTCGCCGCGTGCGGCAACATCGGCCTGCCGGTGCTCGACGCGCTCACCCTCGATCCGCGTGTCGAGGTGCTCGCCGTCGAACTGTCCTCGTTCCAACTGCACTGGGCGCCGTCGGTGATCCCCGACGCGGGCGTCGTCCTCAACATCGCCGAGGACCATCTCGACTGGCATGGCTCGATGGCCGCCTACGTCACGGCGAAGTCCGGGGCGTTGCGTGGACCGATCGCGATCATCGGGGCCGACGACCCGGTGGCCGGTGTGTTGTCGGCGACCACCCCCGGTGCGCGGACGGTCGGCGTGCGACTCGGTGCACCGGCCGTCGGCGAGGTGGGTGTGGTCTCCGGCGACTTGGTCGACCGAGCCTTCGGTCCCGACCCGGAGGGCGCAGGGATCCCGGTGGGCACGACCGGGTCGATCCGACCCGCGGGACCGTCGGGGCTGACCGACGCCCTCGCCGCGGCGGCGCTGTGCCGCGCGGTGGGCATCGCGGCCGCCGACGTCGACCGCGGGCTCGCCGGATTCCGGCCCGGACGCCATCGCGGTGAGGTGGTGGCCGCGCTCGAGGGCATCGAGTTCGTCGACGACTCCAAGGCGACCAACCCGCACGCCGCCGCCGCATCGATCCGGGCGCACCGCCGGGTGGTGCTCATCGCGGGTGGACTGCTCAAGGGGGCGGCGGTCGACGATCTCGTCGTCGAGAGTGCTGACCGGCTGGCCGCGGTCGTGTTGCTCGGAACCGACCGGGACCTGCTCGCCGCCGCGATTGCGCGACACGCCCCTTCAATCCCAACAGTCACACTGTTAACAGGAGACGATGACCGGGTGATAGCCACGCCGGTTCTGCCCGAAGCCGTCGCCGACAGTGCGCACAGCCCGTCCACCAGCACCGATACGCTGCGTGCGATCACCGCGTCCGCGGCCGATCCCGCGC
Organism: Williamsia phyllosphaerae; assembly: GCF_014635305.1. Lineage (NCBI taxonomy): Bacteria > Bacillati > Actinomycetota > Actinomycetes > Mycobacteriales > Nocardiaceae > Williamsia > Williamsia phyllosphaerae. Next base: position 2,831,367 of record NZ_BMCS01000001.1, read on the forward strand.
TGGGGACCGCGGACGGCGTGATGAACGCGGCCGTGGCGATCGCGTGGCATCTGGCCACCGCCGACTCCGACCGGCCCGACGCGATCCTGCTCGCCCCCGCCGCCGCATCGCTCGACATGTTCAGCGGGTACGGCGTGCGCGGTGACGCGTTCGCCCACGGCGCGCTGGCCCTCGGTGCGATCGCGACCCTCGACGACCCGACGACGGCGCCGTGAGCCTGACCGCGGACGCTCCCGAGGCCACCGCCGGGACCACGAAGCCCACCCCCCGTCGCGCCGGATCCTGGTGGGACGGACCACGCGGGATCATCGACGCCGTGCTGCGCCGACCCCTCGCGTCGTTCCACCTGATCATCACGCTCACGGTGTTGCTGACGGTCTTCGGGCTGATCATGGTGCTCTCCGCCTCGTCGGTGGAGGGCTACTCCAAGAACGGGTCGGCCTACGGGCTGTTCACCACCCAGGTGGTCTTCGCCGTGCTGGGCACGATCCTGTTCTACGTCGCACTGCGGATGCCGGTGCGCTACATGCGCAAACTGGCCGCACCGGCGATCATCATCACCACCCTGATGCTGGTCGCGGTCCTCATCCCCGGCGTCGGCACGCTCAGCGGCGGCGCGCGCCGCTGGTTCGTCGTCGCCGGGTTGTCGGTGCAGCCGTCCGAGCTCGTGAAGCTCGCGCTGTGCGTGTGGGGGGCGCACCTGTTGTCCTCACGCATCCGTGACCGGGCCTCGCTGCGCGAGCTGTTGGTCCCGCTCATCCCGGTCGCGATCCTGGTGTGCGCGTTGATCATGCTCGAACCCAACCTGAGCACGACGATCACCATCGCCATCATCGTCGGCACCCTGCTCTGGTTCGCAGGCCTGAGCCTCAAGGTGTTCGGGGTCTTCGTGATCTCCGGTATCAGCCTGGCCGTACTGCTCGCGATGGTCGAGGGATACCGCTCCGAGCGGGTGCAGAGCTTCCTGGGCAACATCAACGACCCCCAGGGCGCGGGATACCAGGCGCGACAGGCACAGTTCGCACTCGCCAACGGCGGCACGTGGGGCGTCGGCCTCGGCCAGAGCCGGGCCAAATGGAACTACCTCCCCAACGCGCACAACGACTTCATCTTCGCGATCATCGGCGAGGAACTCGGACTCATCGGCGGACTGTTGGTCGTCGCACTGTTCGTCCTGTTGGCCTTCGTCGGCCTGCGCATCGCGCTGCGCGCCGTCGACCCGTTCCTGCGCCTCATGACCGCGACCATCACGATCCTCATCAGCGCCCAGGCCCTGATCAACATCGGATACGTGATCGGGCTCCTGCCGGTCACCGGTATCCAGCTGCCGCTGCTCTCGGCCGGCGGTACGTCGACGTTCACCGTCCTGGTGATGTTGGGACTGCTGGCGAACGCGGCCCGACACGAACCCGAGGCGGTCGCCGCGTTGGCCGCCGGCGACGACGGACGGCTCGGCCGCTTCCTGCGCCTGCCGCAGCCGGAGACCTACGCGCCCACCCGGGTTCAGGCCTGGCGTGCTCGCCGCGACGTCGGGGACGGACGGTCCGCACCGCGCAAGCGGCCGGTCGCCGACTCGTCGCGGGCACCGCGGGGCAACCCGGCCTCGTACTTCGGCTTCGGCGGTCACCCCGAGCCGGTACGGCAACCGCAGCAGCGATCGGGGCGGGTCCGCGAGCGCACGGGCCCACCGCATCCGCGGGCCCGGTACCGCACCACACCACCGGATTTCGCCACCGGCGAATACGACCCTCGACATGACTGGCGTAGCGACGCCCGTCGCGAGACGCACCGTGCCGAGCCGCGTCGCGGTGCGCCGTCGAGGTCGCGCCGATGACCCGCCGACGCAGCGCTGACGACCCGGTGTCGGTGGTCGTCGCCGGTGGGGGCACCGCGGGGCACATCGAGCCGGCGCTCGCGGTCGCCGACGCCGTGCGCATCCTCGACCCGACCGCGCGCATCACGGCGCTGGGCACCGAACGCGGTCTCGAGCGCACCCTGGTGCCCGAGCGCGGCTACACCCTCGAACTCATCCCGCCGGTCCCGTTGCCGCGCAAGGTCAACCGGGATCTCTTCTCGGTACCCCTGCGGTTGCGCCGGTCGGTGCGTGCGACGCGGGGGATCCTCGCCGCCGTCCGGGCCGACGTGGTCATCGGTTTCGGTGGGTACGTGGCGTTGCCCGCCTACCTCGCCGCACGCGGACGGATGAAGGGCGGGTCGCGGGTGCCGGTCGTCATCCACGAGGCCAACGCCAGCGCAGGCATCGCCAACAAGGTCGGTGCACGGTTCGCCCAGCGGATACTGGCCGCGGTCGACGGCTCCGGTCTCGATGCGGAGGTGGTCGGGATCCCGGTCCGCGGGTCGCTGACCGGACTCGATCGCGCCGCCACCCGCGCGCAGGCGCGGCACTACTTCGGACTCGACCCCGATGCCCCGACGCTCCTGGTGTTCGGTGGGTCCCAGGGTGCGCGGACGATCAACGAGGCCGTCGCGAACGCGGCGGGTGCGCTCGGGGCGGCCGGGGTCGGTGTGCTCCACGCCCACGGACCCAAGAACGCGATCGCCCCGGTGTCGCCGCCGGGAGCACCCCCGTACGTCTCGGTCGGGTATCTCAAACGCATGGACCTCGCCTACGCCGCAGCCGATCTCGTGGTCTGCCGGTCCGGGGCGATGACAGTCGCGGAGATCTCCGCGACCGGTCTGCCCGCGGTGTACGTCCCGCTGCCGCACGGCAACGGCGAACAGCGCCTCAACGCCCTCCCGGTGGTCACCGCGGGCGGCGGGATCCTTCTCGACGACGCCGACCTCACCTCGGACTGGGTCGCCGCAACGGTGCCCGACCTGCTCGCCGACACCGCCCGCCTGGCCGAGATGTCGCGCGGGGCACGGCAGGTCGGACACGCGGACGCCGCCGCAGCGGTCGCGTCCGCGGGCCTCGAGCTCGCGCGCGCGTTCCGAGACGAACGGTGACGCCGGTGTCCCAGCCGCACGACGACCCGACCGCATCCGCGACCCCACCACTGCCCGAGGAACTCACGCGGGTGCACATGGTGGGAATCGGCGGGGCCGGCATGTCGGGGCTGGCCCGCATCCTGCTCAGCCGGGGCGCCCAGGTCTCCGGGTCGGACGCCAAGGAGAGTCGCGGCGTGCTCGCGCTGCGGACTCGCGGTGCCCAGGTCCAGATCGGGCACTCGCCGGCCGCGTTGGACCTGCTGCCCGGGGGGCCGACCGTCGTCGTCACCACCCACGCCGCGATCCCGAAGACCAATCCCGAACTGGTGGAGGCGAACCGACGCGGGATCCCGGTGATCCTGCGGCCCGCTGTTCTCGCCACCCTGATGGATGACTACCGCACGGTCCTGATCGCGGGCACCCACGGCAAGACCTCGACGACGTCGATGGTCGTGGTGGCCCTGCAGCACTGCGGGCTCGACCCGTCCTTCGCCGTCGGCGGCGAACTCAACGAGTCCGGGACCAACGCCCATCACGGCAGCGGCGGGATCTTCGTCGCCGAGGCCGACGAGAGCGACGGCTCCCTGTTGCAATACCGTCCCGACGTCGTGGTCGTGACCAACGTCGAGTCCGACCACCTCGACCACTTCGGCACGGTGGAGGCCTACGTCGCGGTGTTCGACGAGTTCCTCGACCGCCTCGACGCCGGCGGCACGCTGGTCATCTGCCTCGACGACGAGGGTGCGGTGGCGCTGGCGCAGCGATCGGCGCCGCGGCTGATCGAGCGCGGGGTCGCGGTGCTCGGCTACGGGTTCGGTCGCCTCGCCGACCGCGTCCCGATGGTCGAGCACTGCGCGGTGTTGCTCGACTGGCAGGTCCACGGTGTCGGCGGCCGCGCCCGGATCGCCCTGCGGGCCCCGCTCGGGCCACCGGCCGCCGATTCGCCCGTAGTCGAACGCGATGTCGCACTGGCCGTCCCGGGAGTGCACATGGCTCTCAACGCGCTCGGTGCGATCGCGGCCGGGGTGGCCGCGGGTGGTCCGGTCGACGACGTGGTCCACGGCGTCGAGTCGTTCACCGGGGTACATCGTCGGTTCGAGCTGCGCGGCCGTGTCGACGACATCGCCGTCTACGACGATTACGCGCATCACCCGACCGAGGTGACCGTCGTGCTGACCGCGGCCCGCGAACTGGTGGCGAACACGACCGGGGGACGGGTCATCGCGGTGTTCCAGCCCCACCTCTACTCACGTACGGCCGCCTTCGCGACCGAGTTCGCGCACGCCCTCGACCTCGCCGACGAGGTGGTCGTCCTCGACGTCTACGGGGCGCGTGAGGAGCCGTTGGACGGCGTCAGCGGACGGACCATCGCCGAGCAGGTGAGCGTCCCGGTCGTCTTCACACCCGATCTGTCGCAGGTGGCCGAGACGGTGGCCGGACTGGCCCGACCCGGCGACGTCGTCCTCACGCTCGGCGCCGGCGACATCACGATGCAGGGACCGGAGATCGTCGACGCGCTGGCCCGCCGAGGAGACTGACATGCCCGACAATCAGACGATGCCCCGAATGCGCGGACGATCCGATCGCGATCGCGACGACCGTGACCTCCGGCGCGACCACGACGCCGAGTTCGACGACCGGTACCCCGACGACGACCAGGACGACCGTGATCTCGACCAGCATCACGACGGTCCGGACCCGGCCGGTCGATCGCGTCGCGCCGGACGACGTCCCGTACGCGGCACCCGGATGCTCATCGGCACCGTCCTGGCGGTGATCCTGCTGATCGCGGCCGGACTCATCGCCTACTTCACCCCGCTGATGTCGGTGCGTTCGGTCGAGGTGTCGGGGACGTCGGTGGTCAGCCGTGACGACATCGTCGCGGCCGCTCGGATCGCGACGGGGACACCCCTGTTGCAGGTCGACACCCGCCCCGCCGCCCAGCGCATCGCCGCCATCCCGCGGATCAAGACCGTGCGCGTGGCCCGCGGTTATCCCTCGACCATCGAGATCACCGTCGTCGAACGCACCGCCGTGGCGTTCGAGGACCGGTCGGGGACCGCGCACCTCTACGACGTCGACGGGGTCGATTTCGCCCAGCAGGCCAAGGCCCCCGCGCTGCCGCGTCTCACCTCGGGCGCCGGGTCGTCCGACGCCGCCCGACGCTCGGCCCTCGAGGTCGTCGCCGGCCTCCCGGACTTCCTGTCCCGGCAGGTCGTCTCGGTCGCCGCATCTTCGCCCTCCGACGTCCGACTCACGCTGCGCGACCGCAAGACCGTCGTGTGGGGAGACGCCGACAGGGGAGCGGACAAGGCGCGCACCCTGCGCTTCGTGCTGCCGCGCGCCGACAGCGAGGTCAACGTCAGCGCGCCGGAGTACCCGACCTTCCGCTGATCTCGCGGGCGAGAACCGCGCCGCGACCGGCTCGACGGGGTCGATCTGCGCGACACGCCGTCAGCCTGCGCGATGTCGACGGGTTTCCTGCCTAGCGTTTCCCCCAACAGTCATCTACTTGACATAACTCTAAGCCTATGGTTTAGGTTGAGGGTTTTGTCCGGCGGCTGTGCACTCCCATCCGAGCCCCGAGGCATCCGATCGACAAGAAGGCGAGTCTCACATGACGCCACCGCACAACTACCTGGCCGTCATCAAGGTCGTCGGAATCGGCGGCGGTGGCGTGAACGCCGTCAACCGCATGATCGAGCAAGGACTCAAGGGCGTCGAGTTCATCGCCATCAACACCGACGCTCAGGCGCTGTTGATGAGCGACGCCGACGTCAAGCTCGACGTCGGTCGCGACTCGACGCGCGGACTGGGCGCCGGCGCCGACCCCGAGGTGGGCCGACGTGCCGCCGATGACGCCAAGGACGAGATCGAAGAACTCCTCAAGGGCGCCGACATGGTGTTCGTGACCGCGGGGGAGGGTGGCGGTACGGGTACCGGCGGCGCTCCGGTCGTGGCCAGCATCGCCCGCAAGATGGGTGCGCTCACCGTCGGTGTCGTCACCCGTCCCTTCTCCTTCGAGGGCAAGCGTCGCGGCGGGCAGGCCGACGCGGGCATCGCATCGCTGCGTGAGTCCTGCGACACCCTCATCGTCATCCCCAACGACCGTCTGTTGCAGCTCGGTGATGCCGCGGTGTCGCTCATGGACGCGTTCCGCAGTGCCGACGAGGTGCTCCTCAACGGCGTGCAGGGCATCACCGACCTCATCACCACGCCCGGTCTGATCAACGTCGACTTCGCCGACGTCAAGGGCGTCATGAAGGACGCGGGCAGCGCCCTGATGGGTATCGGTTCCGCACGCGGCGACGACCGCGCGAAGAAGGCCGCCGAGGCGGCCATCAACTCTCCGCTGCTCGAGGCGTCGATGGACGGCGCGCGGGGCGTGCTGATGTCGATCGCCGGTGGTAGCGATCTCGGTCTGTTCGAGATCCACAACGCCGCGACGCTGGTCCAGGAGGCCGCGCACGAGGACGCCAACATCATCTTCGGCACCGTCATCGACGACAACCTCGGCGACGAGGTGCGGGTCACGGTCATCGCGGCCGGATTCGACGCCGGATCGCAGAAGCCACGGCCCACCGTCGCCACCGGCAACAGTGCGGTCGAGTCGGCCTCGGCCGGCACCGTCAACTCGGGCTCCTCGGTGTTCGGCGAGCGCGGTACCGCGCCCGGCGACCCCTTCGCCGATGCACCCGCGCCGCGTCGCAACGCGGTCACGCTGGACGACGACGATGTCGACGTCCCGCCGTTCATGAAGCGCTGAGGTGTCGGTTCGACCCGGTGACGGTGACGGTCCCGCGATGCGGGTCCGCCGCGTCACCACCACCCGCAAGGGTGGTGCCTCGCAGTCCCCGTACGACGAGTTCAACCTCGGCGATCACGTCGGTGACGACCCGGATGCGGTCCGCGCGAACCGGACCCGCCTCGCCGAGAAGATCGGTGTCGGTCCGGACCGCATGGTGTGGATGGAACAGATCCACAGCCGCAACGTCGTCATCGTCGACGGTCCCCGGGACGAACCCGTGCCCGCCACCGACGCGTTGGTCACCACGGTCGGGGATCTCGCGCTCGTGGTCGTGACCGCCGACTGCGTCCCGGTACTGCTCAGCGACGACACCGCCGGCGTCATCGGTGCGGCCCACGCCGGCCGCATCGGGGCCCGGATCGGGATCATCCCGCGGCTGCTCGAGGCCATGATCTCCTGCGGCGCCCGCCCCGAACGCATCGGCGGGTTCCTCGGACCGGCCGCGAGCGGGGAGAAGTACGAGGTGCCCGCCGACATGCAGGCAGACGTCGAGGCACACCTGCCGGGAAGCGCCAGTCGCACCGATCGCGGAACGCCCGGTCTCGACCTGCGCGCGGGAATCCGGCGTCAACTGCTGGCCGCAGGGGTCCCCGCGGTCGCCCAGGACCCACGGTGCACCATCACCGACCCCACCCTGTTCAGTCATCGCCGCGGCGCCCCCACCGGTCGTCTCGCGTCGGTGATCTGGATGGACACCAGCGGTCGCGCATGACACGCCCGGAGCCCACACGCGTCGAGGAGCTCGCGTCCGGACTGCGGTCCGCCCAGGAGCGGCTGCGGGCCGCGTGCGTCGCGGCCGACCGACCGGCCGACGACGTCGATCTGCTCGTGGTCACCAAGTTCTTCCCGGCCTCGGATGTGCTGGCGCTGGTCGATCTCGGGTGCCGCTCGTTCGGTGAATCGCGCGAACCCGAGGCCGGTCGGAAGGCCAGCGAGGTCCGCTCCGAGGTGACCGACCCCCTGGCCTTCCACATGATCGGTCAGATCCAGACCAAGAAGGCCAAGACCGTCGGCCGGTGGGCGGATCGCGTGCACTCGATGGACACCGTCCGCCTCGCCGACGCACTCGACGACGCCGCGACGAAGGCTCTCGACTCCGGAGAGCGATCGACACCCTTGGATGTGCTGGTGCAGATCAATCTCGACGGTGCGCCCGACCGCGGTGGCGTCGGCGTCGACGACCTCGAGGCGATGGCGGCGCACGTGGACGACCTGTCGGCACTGCGCCTGCGCGGTCTGATGGTGATCGCGCCGCAGGAGGGCACGGCCGAGCAGTGGATGGCTAGGGCGGCGGAGATCCGGGCGTCGTTTCTCGTCGGTCATCCCGACGCCGTCGACTTCTCCGCGGGCATGTCGGGTGACCTCGAAGAAGCCGTGACACACGGATCGACATGCGTGCGTGTCGGTACCGCGATCATGGGTTCTCGGCCGATAGTGTCGCCCTAGATCACATGAGTCACATACGAACCAGCAACACCAGCACTCCCAAGAACACCAGTCACAACCCGTCCCCAGGGCGCGCCGAGGGTGAGGAACTCCAACGATGAGCTCTATGCAGAAGTTCAAGGCATATTTCGGCATGGTCCCGCCCGGTGACTATGAAGACGACTACCTCGACGAGCCGGGTCACCCCCGCCGCGACAGCTACGAGCGCGACTACCGCGACGAGTACTACGGCCGGTCCTCCTACCGGACCGACCGCGGATTCGAGGCCGACGGCTACGACGACGAGGTCGAGTTCGATCGTGTCCCCGAGTACGCCTACGCCGGTCCGACCCGTACGTCGGTCGCCGACCGTGTGATGGCCGAGCGCTCGGCCCCCATGGAGCGTCTGGGCCGCCCCAGCCGGCTCGAGCCCCTCGGCGGCGGCGGCATGTCGGCTCGCGCCGGCGGTGTCCCGCGTGGCGCCGGTCGGCCCACCACCCGCGGAGCGCTCGCCATGGACAGCCACGAGTCGCTGGATCGTGTGTTCGAAGAGGGCAACCCGTTGGCCAAGATCACCACGCTGCGACCGCGCGACTACAGCGAGGCGCGCACCATCGGCGAGCGCTTCCGCGACGGCAGCCCGGTCATCATGGACCTGGTCGAGATGAGCAACGAGGACGCCAAGCGTCTCGTCGACTTCGCCGCCGGTCTCGCGTTCGCGCTACGTGGTGCATTCGACAAGGTGGCCACCAAGGTGTTCCTGCTCTCGCCCGCGGACATCGACGTCTCCGCCGAGGATCGTCGCAAGATCGCCGAGACCGGCTTCTACAATCACAACTGAACTCGCCGGTCGCAACGTCTGGACCAGCAGTTTTCTCATACCGTGACCGAATCAGGCAGAGTTGACGCGTGACGATAGCGCGAGAGGTCATCTACTACCTCCTGTTCATCTACTGGCTGCTGCTGTTGGGTCGCCTGGTGATCGAACTGGTGCGGACATTTGCGAGGGAATGGCGCCCCACCGGCTTCTCGGTGGTGGTCATCGAAGCGGTGTTCACCACCACTGATCCACCGATCAAGGCGCTGCGGCGACTGTTGCCGCCGATCCCGCTCGGCCCGGTACGGCTGGACTTGTCGCTGATGATCACGATGGTCGTGGTCCTGATCGCGATGTCGCTCGTCGCACCCTGAGCCCGCAGACCACCCGTGATGACGCCACAGCGGGGCCGTCCGGATATTGTGACGATGGCTCTCGTGCGTGACGCCACTCGTCGACGTGAAGACCCGGGCGGATTTCGCTCAATGCCTCGACGAAGTGCAACGAACGGTTCTAATGTGACAGGATGGGACGCCAGTTACACTGTGAATCCCGTGGGCGACTCGGATCGTGTCGTTCCAGGTGATTCCGGGCGACTCGCACCGTGACGTAGACATACAACAAGTTTGACTATCTTTAAGGGGACCGACAATGCGGCTCACACCAGCTGATGTGCACAACGTCGCGTTCAGCAAACCGCCGATCGGTAAGCGCGGCTACAACGAGGACGAGGTCGATCAGTTCCTCGACTTCGTCGAGGCCGAACTCGCACGTCTTCTCGAAGAGAACACCGACCTGAAGCAGCGTGTCGAGGAGCTCGAAGGTGACCTGGCCACGGCCAAGTCCAGTGCTCCCGCATCGCCCGCGCGGTCTGAGGACAACGCTTCGGCCACACAGGCTTTCAGCACCCCGGCGCCGGCCTACTCGGAGGCCCCGCCCGCCGCCGCCCCGGCTGCGTCGACGAACGACGATCACCACGTCCGGGCCGCCAAGGTGTTGAGCCTGGCCCAGGACACCGCCGACCGCCTCACCGGCAATGCGCGCACTGAGTCCGAGGGTGTGCTCGCCGACGCCCGGAGCCGTGCCGACGCCATGATCGGCGACGCCCGCGGCAAGTCCGAGGCCATGCTGGCCGACGCCCGGCAGCGTTCCGAGGCGATCCTCGCCGATTCACAGACTCGCGCCGAGGCCACCACGCGTGGCGCCCAGGAGAAGGCCGACGCCCTCCAGGCCGACGCCGAGCGCAAGCACACCGAGATCATGGGGACGATCAACCAGCAGCGGTCGGTCCTCGAGGGCCGTATCGAGCAGCTCAAGACGTTCGAGCGCGAATACCGGACCCGTCTCAAGACCTACCTGGAGTCGCAGCTCGAGGAGTTGCAGCAGCGGGGTAGCGCGGCACCGGTCGACAACGCCCGCTCCGGTGGGGACGCGTTCTCGTCCGATCCCGGCAACGGTGGCTTCACCAACTCGGGTGGATTCGCCAAGCCCTCGAACTGACTCGGCTCCGGCCGGTCGCCGCCTCGTAGACGTCCAGGGGTCCATGTCGTGCTCGTGATGGCCCTCGCGGCCACCCTCGTCGGGTTCGGTCTGCTCGTGGTTGCCCTCATCACCGGCACCCTGTGGCTCGCGGTGGCCTGCATCGCGGTCTGCATCGTCGGCGGCGTCTTCCTGCTGGCCGACCTGCTGGGTGTCGGACACGTTCTGACCATCCGTCGCTCCCGCCACGCGGGGGCGACGGATTCGTCGGTTGTGGACCCCGCAGTCGGAGACGCCGACCGGTCGGAGGCAGGCGAGTCGACCCGCCCCGACGATCCCTCGGACAACGAGATCACCACCGAGTTCCCGCGCACCCTCCCCGCGGAGCCGACGGTGACCCTCGACGACCCGGGCTCGGCGTGGCATGCCGACATCGCCGACTCGCCCGCATACGAGGCCTCGACCGGGCACCGTCACTCCGCGCCCGAAAATGCCGGCGACGACCCGGCCTCCGCCCGGACTCCGAGCCCGTCGCTACGGCACGGTCGGCACGAGTCGCCCGATGACGACGACGCGCGGCCCCGGACACCGAGGCACGGCGGCAGCTGAGGTCAGCCCGGCACAGTCCGTGGTGAAAGTCCGTTGCGTGCCTGCCCTACACTGATATCTGCGACGATCCGGCCATCACCGGGGAGCATCCGGAAGAACCGGCGCCTACCGCATCTCGCGGTCGGGCCGTACTAGACCCGGACGGTCGCGGCCCGACACAGCCGCACATCGAGAGGCGTCGGTCGCGTGACCGGCGCAAGCGGGGTGGTACCGCGGCGATCCGATCGTCGTCCCCGTGCCCACGGGTCGCAGCCGCGACCGAACCGGCACGAGGAGATGGCAGTGACGAACGAACCCGATACGAATCCGAGCACGGCGCGTGAGCGCGTCTACCCGATCGTGGACGTCACCGGCACCGGCGCGAGTGTCCCGTCGTTCCCCGATCTCGAGACCCGCGTCCTGGACTACTGGGCCGCCGACGACACGTTCGTCGCCTCGGTGCAGGCCCGGTCGGACGCCGAGGAGTTTGTCTTCTACGACGGCCCGCCCTTCGCCAACGGTCTCCCGCACTACGGACACCTGCTCACCGGCTACGTCAAGGACCTCGTCCCGCGGTTCCAGACCATGCGCGGCAAGAAGGTCGACCGCCGCTTCGGGTGGGACACCCACGGGCTGCCCGCCGAACTCGAGGCCGAGCGTCAGCTGGGCATCACCGACAAGTCCGAGATCGAGACCATGGGTGTCGAGAAGTTCAACGACTACTGCCGCGAGTCGGTGCTGCGCTACACCGGTGAATGGCGCGACTACGTGACGCGGCAGGCGCGCTGGGTCGATTTCGACAACGACTACAAGACCCTCGACATCGACTTCATGGAGTCGGTGATGTGGGCGTTCAAGACGCTGCACGAGAAGGGGCTGGTCTACCAGGGCTACCGCGTGCTGCCGTACAGCTGGTACGAGCAGACGCCGCTGAGCAACCAGGAGAGCAAGCTCGACGACGCCTACAAGATGCGTCAGGACCCGGCGGTGACGGTGTCGATGCCGCTGACCGGCGGCGTCCCCGACGACCTCGTCGGCGTCAACGCGCTGATCTGGACGACGACGCCGTGGAGCCTGCCGTCGAACCTGGCGATCGCGGTCAATCCCGACGTCGAGTACTCCCACGTCCGTGGTTCCGACGGGGAGCAGTACCTGCTGGCCGCCGCGCGGGTGGGCGTCTATGCCCGCGAGCTCGGCGAGAACCCGGAGGTGCTCGGCACCTACACCGGCCGTGACCTCGCCGACGCCGCCTACACGCCGCCGTTCGACTTCTTCGCCGGTCACCCGAACGCGCACCGGACGTTGCTCGGTGATTACGTCACCACCGACAGCGGCACCGGGATCGTCCATCTCGCACCGGCTTTCGGTGAGGAGGACATGGAGCTCGCCACCGCCAACGGGATCGAGGTGGTGCAACCCCTCGATCCGGGTGGCCGCTTCACCTCGCTGGTGCCGCCGTACGAGGGCCTGATGGTCTTCGACGCCAACCCCGTGATCATCAAGGACCTCAAGGCGACCGGACTGATCCTGCGCCACGAGACCATCGAACACTCCTACCCGCACTCGTGGCGGTCGGGAAAACCATTGATCTACATGGCGGTTCCGTCGTGGTTCGTCGCGGTCAACGATTTCAAGCCGCGGATGCTGGAGTTGAACCAGGAGATCACCTGGTCGCCCGCACACCTGCGCGACGGACAGTTCGGCAAGTGGCTCGAGGGCGCCAAGGACTGGAACATCAGCCGTAACCGCTACTGGGGCGCGCCGATCCCGGTGTGGGTGTCCGACGACGAGGCCCACCCCCGTATGGACGTGTACGGCTCGCTCGACGACCTCGAGCGCGACTTCGGCGTGCGGCCGACGAACCTGCATCGGCCCTACATCGACGAACTCACCCGTCCGAACCCCGACGACCCGACGGGCCGCTCCACCATGCGTCGGGTACCCGAGGTGCTCGACTGCTGGTTCGAGTCGGGGTCGATGCCGTACGCCCAGGTGCACTACCCGTTCGAGAACCGCGACTGGTTCGACGGCAACGCGGACAAGGGCCTCGAGCCGCACAATCCCGGCGACTTCATCGTCGAGTACAACGGTCAGACCAAGGGCTGGTTCTACAACCTGCACGTTCTCGCGACCGCGCTGTTCGACCGGCCCGCGTTCCGCACGGTGGCCGCACACGGCATCGTGCTCGGCGACGACGGCCAGAAGATGTCGAAGTCCAAGCGCAACTACCCCGACGTGAACGAGGTCTTCGACCGCGACGGCTCGGACGCGATGCGCTGGTTCCTCATGGCGTCACCGATCCTGCGGGGCGGCAACCTCATCGTCACCGAGCGTGGCATCCGCGAGGGTGTCCGCCAGGCGATGCTGCCGCTGTGGAACGCCTACAGCTTCCTGGCGCTGTACGCCGATCGCCCCGCGGAATGGCGGACCGACTCGGAGAACGTGCTCGACCGGTACATCCTCGCCAAGCTCGCCGCAACGCGTGACTCGATGACCACTGCGTTGGAGACCTACGACGTCGCCGGCGCGTGCGACGACTTCCGGGAGTTCTGCGAGGCGTTGACGAACTGGTACGTCCGACGCTCGCGTCAGCGGTTCTGGGCCGGACAGGACTCCGACAGCGAGGCCTTCGACACGCTGTACACGGTGTTGGAGGTGGCGTGCCGCCTGGCGGCGCCGCTGCTGCCGCTGATGACCGAGGCGATGTGGCGTGGCCTCACGGGTGGTCGGTCGGTGCATCTGGCCGACTGGCCCACGCCCGACGAACTGCCCGCCGACACCGAGCTCGTCGCCGCGATGGACGAGGTGCAGGGTGTCTGCTCGACGGCCTCGAGCCTGCGCAAGGCCAACAACCTGCGGGTGCGACTCCCGTTGCCCGCGTTGACCGTCGCCGGGCCGTCGGCCGCGCGCCTGGCCGACTACACCGCGCTGATCGCCGACGAGATGAACGTCAAGACGGTCCATCTGGCCGACGACGCCGACGCGTTCGGTCGTGTCGAGGTCGTGGTCAACGCCCGCGTGGCGGGTCCGCGACTGGGCAAGGACGTGCAGCGGGTGATCAAGGCGATCAAGTCGGGGAACTGGTCGCTGGCCACGGTCAGCGACGCCGACGGCATTGTCTCGGAGAAGGTCGTGGCCGACGGGATCGAACTCACCGACGGTGAGTTCACCCGCAAACTGGTCGCCGTCGAACCGAGTTCGACCGCCGAGCTGCCCTCGGGTGGAGGACTGGTGGTGCTCGACACCGCCGTCACCGAAGACCTCGAGGCCGAGGGATGGGCCAAGGACCGGGTGCGCGAGATCCAGGAGGCCCGGCGTGCTCTGGGACTCGACGTCTCCGACCGGATCGTCGTGCGGCTCGGTGTGCCCGCGCAACGAGCGGAATGGGCGCAGCGTCATCGCGATCTCATCGCAGGGGAGGTGCTGGCGACGACGCTCGAGGTCGTCGGCCCCGACGCCGTCGATTCGCTAGTGACCGAACTCGGCGACGGCGTTGTCGCGTCGATCACGCGGTCAGGGCAGTAGCCGCGACAGCACGGTCGTGAGCTGGAGGTCGAAGAGGACCTCCGGCTGCGCGAACGTGTCCGCACCGTACTGACCGAACACCTCCAGGCTGATCGATCCCAGGATCACCGACCACAGGCAGGTGCCGATCGTCAGCGTGGCGTGATCGAGCTCGAGGCCGAATTCGCCGTTGACGGCGTCGAATTCGGTGGCGAGTCCACCGGGTGTCGGTGGCAATTCGTCGACGACGACGTCGCGTAGCTCCCTCAGCAGCGACGCCACGAAACGTGTACCCGGGCCGGTCGTCTGTTCGCCCGGGGCCGTGTAGCCGGGGACCGGGCTGCCGTAGATGAGCGCATATCGCGATGGCTCGGAGACCGCCCACGCCCGCAGCGCATGTGCCGCGGCCCGGATGCGCGCATGCACGCCGGCGTCGGCGGGTGTCGCGGCGAGGGCGGCGTCGACACGGTCGGCCGATTCGTCGTAGGCGTCGACGACCAACAGCGTCAGCAACTCGTCGCGGCTACGCACGTAGCGGTAGACCGCCGAGGACACCATCCCGAGGTCGCGGGCGATCGCGCGGAGCGACAGTGCCGCGGCGCCGTGCGCGGCGAGATGCTCACGACCCACCCGGATGATGTCGAGTTCGAGTTGGGCGCGTGCGCGAGCACGCGGTGTCGACGCTGTTTCGGCCCTCATGTGCCCATCATGACAGAAATGAGAGCACTGCTCTTGTTTTTCGGCCGGCGGCGTGCCATGCTCGTTTGCGAGAGCAGTGCTCTCGTTTATCCGACCAGAGGAGTCCGCCATGACCACCACCCATTACGCCGAGCCGACCGGGCGCATCCAGTTCGCCTTCAACGACATGGTCAGTTGGCTGTCCGACCACGGCATCGGCCTCGCCGGCGCGCGGACGCTGACCGTCGTCGGGCGGAAGTCCGGTGAGCCCAAGACCACGCCGGTCAATCCGCTCGTCATCGAGGGCCGGACCTATCTGATCTCGCCGCGTGGCAACACGCAGTGGTCGCGGAACCTGCGCGCGGCGGGTGTCTGCGACATCGGTCGGGGTCGCCGCGTCGACTCCTACAGCGCCGTCGAGGTCGCCGACGAGGCGAAGATCGCGCTGCTGCGCCCGTATCTGAAGCGTTGGGGCTGGGAGGTCGCGAGCTACCTCCCGGCCAAGGTCACCCACACGTCGTCCGATGCCGAGTTGGCCGCCGTGGCGCCCGCGGTGCCTGTGTTCGAACTGCACCGCAACTGATTGTCTCGAATCGCGTTCACGTCCAGAGCCACGGTGCTGACTGTGTGGAAACGCGCGCTCGAGTGTGCTTGCAGCGGTTGGTGAGATGGGTTGCGAACGACGCACACTCGACGCGTGGCTTCCGCACCGTCAGCGGCTTGAGGGCCGCGCCGCGAACGTCCAGAGCCGCCGACGGTGCGGAAGCCGGTCCATCGAGTGTGCGTCGTTGTCGGGGTCTGTCACGTGAGGTGGTGAGCACACTCGATGGCCGTTTCCGCACAGTCGGCCCGTGGTGCTGACTCTCTCGAAATGAGCCCATCGTGCTGACTGTGTGGAAACGCGCGCTCGAGTGTGCTTGCAGCGGTCCGTGAGATGGGTTGCGAACGACGCACACTCGACGCGTGGCTTCCGCACCTTCAGCGGCTTGAGGGCCGCGCCGCGAACGTCCAGAGCCGCCGACGGTGCGGAAGCCGGTCCATCGAGTGTGCGTCGTTGTCGGGGTCTGTCACGTGAGGTGGTGAGCACACTCGATGGCCGTTTCCACACAGTCGGCCCGTGGTGCTGACTCTCTCCAAATGCGCCCATCGTGCTGACTGTGTGGAAACGCGCGCTCGAGTGTGCTTGCAGCGGTTTGTGAGATGGGTTGCGAACGACGCACACTCGACGCGTGGCTTCCGCACCGTCAGCGGCTTGAGGGCCGCGCCGCGAACGTCCAGAGCCGCCGACGGTGCGGAAGCCGGTCCATCGAGTGTGCGTCGTTGTCGGGGTCTGTCACGTGAGGTGGTGAGCACACTCGATGGCCGTTTCCACACAGTCGGCCCCGTGGTGCTGACTCTCTCCAAATGCGCCCATCGTGCTGACTGTGTGGAAGCCGATGGCCGTTTCCATACAGTCGGCCGAAGTGGGACAAGTCTGCGTGGTCGATAGGCTCGAGCCTGTGAGCGGTACCGATGACGAACGGGGCACCCGGTGGGTCCTGCACGTCGACATGGACGCCTTCTTCGCGTCGGTTGAACAGCTCACGCGACCCACCTTGCGGGGCCGGCCGGTCCTGGTCGGCGGCGTCGGCGGCCGAGGCGTCGTGGCCGGGGCCAGCTACGAGGCACGTGAGTTCGGGGCCCACTCGGCGATGCCGATGCACCAGGCCCGTCGGATGGTCGGATCGGGAGCGGTGGTGGTCCCGCCGCGCGGATCGATCTACCGCGTGGTCAGCGTCCGCGTCTTCTCCATGATCCGGGAGGCGATCCCCGTGATCGAGATGTTGTCGTTCGACGAGGCGTTCGGCGAACCGGTCCACCTCGCCGGCGCGACCCGCACCGAGGTGGTCGAGTTCGCCGAGGAGATCCGCGCCCGCATCGCGACCCTGGGTCTCTCGGCGTCGATCGGGGCGGGCAGCGGCAAGCAGATCGCCAAGATCGCGTCGGGCATGGCGAAACCCGACGGTGTCACCGCGATCGCGCCGGGCGGCGAACGCGACTTCCTGCGACCGCTGTCGGTGCGCAAGCTGTGGGGGATCGGGCCGGTGGCCGGAGATCGGCTGCACCGCCTCGGGATCGAGACCATCGGCGAACTGGCGGACCTGTCGACGATGGAGGTGTCGTCGGTGCTGGGGTCGACCATCGGGCCCGCTCTGCACCGGCTCGCCAACGGCATCGACGACCGACTGGTGGCCGAGCGCTCGTCGGCCAAACAGATCAGTGCCGAGTCGACCTTCGCCGACGACGTGACCTCGATGGACCAGTTGCTGCTCGCGATCGACCGGGCCGCGGCGTCGGCACACCGCCGACTGCTCGACGACGGACGTGGCGCCCGTACCGTCGTGCTCAAACTCAAGCGGTCCGACATGTCGATACTCACCCGATCCACCACGACGACGACGGCGACCACCGACGTCGCCGCGCTGACCGCGGCGGCACGCCGACTCGCGCTGGACCCGGTCGACGTCGGCGCGATCCGCCTTGTCGGGGTGGGCTACTCGGGACTCACCAGCGACGAGCAGTTCCTGCTCTTCACCCCCGGCGAGGACTCCACCGAGGTCGCGACCACCGACACCTCGGAGTCCGGTCCGGCGGACGAGGCCGCGCCGGAGCCCGACGCCGAGACCTCGTCGGCCCAGGGTGTGCAGACCGCGTCGGGTCGGACCCGGGACGAAAACGGTCAGATCACCTGGGCCACCGGCACCGACGTCCGGCACCCCGAGTTCGGTCACGGGTGGGTGCAGGGGAGCGGGCACGGCGTGGTCAGTGTGCGGTTCGAGACCCGCGCCACCGGGCCGGGTCCGGCGCGGACCTTCCGCTCCGACACCCCCGACCTCGAACCCGCGGACCCCCTCGACAGCCTGGACTGGTCGACGGAGTCGCCGGTCAGCTGACCGAACTGCCTCCGGCCAGGAAGTCGGCGATGCGGGCACGGTCGAAGTCTCGGGTCAGCAACGCGCAGAGCACGATCCGGGCCTGCGGGGCACGAAGCCACGGCGAGAGGATCGCGCCCGCGGCGATGAGGTCGACCGCGCCACCCCCGCCGCCGTAGGTCGGGACCACCACGCCGAACGGCACGCGGGTGCTCAGGACGACCACCGCCCCGCGCGCGGTCGCGGCCTCGACCGCATCGGTGAGCGTCGGATGGGCGTTGCCCGAACCCAGGGCGGCGAGCACCACCCCGCGTGCACCGGCGTCGAGGAGGGCACCGACGACGGTGGCGTCGAAGTCCGGGTGCAGCGTCACGATGTCGACCCGTGCGGTCGGCCGCGCTGCGTCGACGCGTGCGAGCACGGGTCGTTCGGGAGTGTCGACGACGGAGTCGAAGGCGTCGGTCGCGGTGGTGCTCGTCTTGGCGACTCCGCGGGCCGGGAGCACCCGGCCGCCGAACGCGATGAGGACCCCGCGATCCCGGTTCGACCCGTCGGCCGCGCACGCCAGGGCCGCGGCGAGGTTCGTCGGTCCGTCTGCACGCGGCGAGTCCGCCGAATACTGAGCTCCCGCGAAGACCACGGGGCGTGGATCGGCGTGCACCAGATCGACGACGAGTGCCGTCTCCTCGAGGGTGTCGGTGCCGTGCGTGACCACGACACCGACGACGTTCGGATCGGTGAGTTCCTCGTCGATCGCGCGCAGCAGCAGACGGTGCTCGGCGTCGGTCATCGCCGCACTGTCGACCGCGCAGACCGTGCGGGTCGAGATCGTGACGTCGGTGAGGTGCGGCGGGACGAGGTCGGGGGTGAGCAGATCCGCGGCGTGCAGGACGGGTACCGCCCCGCCCGGCCTGCGCTGCGCGGCGATGGTCCCGCCGGTGCTCAACACGACGATCCGCGGTGGTCCGGGCATGGGAGGAAGACTGCTGTCCGGTCGCGTGGGGGTCAAATCCTCATGATTTCCTCACGGTCTTCGCAGAGCGCTCGGTCGCAATCGGCCAGGTCGGTTTGGCATAGTGGGCTGCGAACCACGGGGGTGAGGCGCGTTGACGACGCGTTCCCTCTGCGGTGTGACCACCGTTTGTCGAACCACCCCCGACACCGACGTCGGGCCCAGTCACCTGGGAGAACACGAGAAGAGGACAATCCTTGAAGCTGCAGAAGATCGCCACCGCCGGACTAGCGGTCGCCGCATTCCTGTCCATCGCCGCCTGCGGTGACGACAGTGGGAGCGACACCCCGACCCCCAGCACGTCCGCGGTCGCCAGCTCCTCGGCCACCAGCTCCGGCGGCGGGGTCAGTGACCCCTCGAAGCCGCCGACGGCCTCCACCCTCAACGGACTGCTCGAGACGGCACTCGACCCGAACGTGCCCAACACCGAGAAGACCGAGCTCGTGCAGGGCTCGTCGGCCGACCCGCAGCTGTTCGACAAGCTGGTCAAGGCGAAGGCCGACAACCCCGACATCACCTACCAGCTCGTGCCGCCGGTCGTCGCGACCGGTAGCGGCCAGGCCACGGTCAAGGTGAAGGTCAAGCTGCCCAACGTCCCCGAGCAGACCGTCGACGCCGCGATCGTCTACGACCAGGGCAAGTGGAAGCTGGCCAAGACCACCGTCTGCCCGCTGCTGACGGCGAACAACGTCCAGAGCGCCATGTGCGCCGCGTGATCTAGACGCACCGCTCCACCGGACAACGCTCTGCCCCCGACGCCCATGGTGTCGGGGGCAGAGTCGTGTCGGGGTCGTCCGTCATCGGGCATCGGGCGCGTGCCCACCCTCGTCCCTACCGGATGGTCTCCCAGCGGATGGCGGTGCTGGTCTGCTGCACCAGCGGGCGGGCGGGGTCGGCGCCGACCAGCGAACGACCCCCGCGCACGGTCAACTCGCCCGCGCTCGGCAGGCCGCGGGACAGGTCGATCGTCATCGATCCGGTTCCGCTCATCGAGAACGACGCGATCGTCAGCGTCTGGGTCGAGCCGGGGATGCGGAACACCGAGTCCACCGGCTCCTCCTCGACCTGCACGTCGACGGTGAGTGTGTCGCCGACTCGCTCGCGCAGCGTCGCGGTGATCGTCTGGGTGACGGTGGCGGCGCCGACGATGGTCCGCACCGCACGCCAACGCGCCCCGACGCCGATCGGTTCGCGGGGCAGGGTGACGCTGCGCTGCAACGCCTGGACCAGCGACTGCTCGACCGCCGATCGGGCCGCGTCGTCGGCGGCCTGCGCGGGCACGATGCGCAGGGAGATCGGTACCGAACCGCCGGCGACCGCGAGACCGGCCTTGGAGTCGCGCACGGCCGCGAGCGATCTGGACAGGTCCGGATCCGGCGAGGACGCCGCGCCGAGTTCGAGTTCGACGTCGGTGGGGTCGGTGCACAGGGTCCGCGCGGTCAGCGGGAGATCCACCGTCTGGGCGGTGTCGCTGCGGGGCTGCCCCTGACTCGTGCTGCTCGACGCCGACGTCGTCACCAGGCGGACGTTCTGCGCGCGCGCCAGGTCCGGTGACCCGGTCGCCACCGCGGTCGGCTGGGCGCCGGCGTCGATCAGCGTGACCGCGGCGGGCGGGATCGGGAGCAGGGACGCCCCCATCGCGTTGACCGTGGACTCGGTGCTGCAGCCGGCGAGCGGCGCGGCCGACGAGGACGTCCCGGCGTCGTCGCCGGCGGCGCCGGAACCGCAGCCGGCCACCACGGTGAGTGCTGTGCACAGGGCGACGAGACGGGCCGGGTGGCGACGGACGGCACGGACACGGACACGACGGACACGGACACGGAGGGTGGCGGCGGGGGACACACCGATCAGGCTAGCGGCGGCCGTCGTGGATGATGGTGGCGTGAGCAATGACCAGGACGGAGTGGGCGCGGGCCCCGATCCGCAGGCCCCCGCACGTTCGGCGAGGATGATCGCGCTGCTGCCCGCGGTGGCCGCGGTGATCCTTCTGCTCGATCTGATCACCAAGATCGTCGTCGTGGCGGTCATCGACCCGCTGCGTCCGATCTCGATCATCGGCGACACCGTCACGCTGCGACTCGTGCGCAACAGCGGTGCCGCGTTCTCGATGGCGACCGGCTACACCTGGGTCCTGACCGTGGTCGCGTTGGCCGTGGTGATCGGGATCATCCGCTACAGCAGCCGCCTGCGGTCCCCACTGTGGGCGTTGGGCATCGGCCTGATCCTCGGCGGTGCGCTCGGCAACCTCGTCGACCGGCTCTTCCGGGCGCCGGGGCCTCTGCGCGGCCACGTCGTCGACTTCGTCTCGGTGGGCTGGTGGCCGGTGTTCAACGTGGCCGACTCGGCCGTCGTCTGCGGTGCGGTCCTGCTCGTCGCTCTGACGCTGTTCGGGGTCGAACTCGACGGCACCCGGATCTCCGGCAAGAAACCCGCCCCGTCCACCACACCCACCCGAGAGTCGCCGAATGCGTGAGAGCCGGTCCATGCCCGTACCCGACGGTCTGGACGGCATGCGTCTGGACGCCGGGGTGTCGCGCATCCTGGGTCTGTCCCGCACCGCGGTCGCCGCACTGGCCGACGGCGGCGACGTCAGCATCGACGGTGCGGCGGTGGGGAAGTCGCATCGCCTCGTCGGCGGCGCCTGGCTCGAGGTCACGCTGCCCGAACCCGCCCGACCGCTGGAGAACCCCGCCCAGCCGATCGAGAACATGGACGTCATCTACGCCGACGACGACATCGTCGTGGTCGACAAGCCGGTCGGCGTCGCGGCACATGCGTCGGTCGGCTGGACCGGACCGACCGTCATCGGTGGTCTGGCCGCGGCCGGTTTCCGGATCTCCACCTCCGGTTCCCACGAGCGCCAGGGCATCGTGCACCGCCTCGACGTCGGCACCTCCGGGGTGATGGTGGTCGCGACCTCCGAGCGCGCATACACCCTGCTCAAGCGGGCCTTCAAGGAACGCACGGTGGACAAGCGATACCACGCGCTGGCGCAGGGCCATCTCGACCCCTCGAGCGGCACCGTCGACGCGGCGATCGGCCGCCACCCCGGCAGCGAGTGGAAGTTCGCCGTCACCTCGGCGGGCAAGGCCAGCGTCACCCATTACGACACCCTCGAGATGTTCGCGGCGGCGAGCCTGCTCGACGTGCACCTCGAAACCGGTCGGACGCACCAGATCCGGGTGCACCTGTCCGCCCTGAACCATCCCTGCTGCGGTGACATCACCTACGGCGCCGACCCGGTGTTGGCCGCCCGACTCGGCCTCGAACGCCAGTGGTTGCACGCACGGGCGCTGTCGTTCGCCCATCCCGCCGACGGACGGCGGGTCGAGTTCACCAGTCCCTACCCGGACGATCTCCGCGGCGCCCTGGACATCCTGCGTGCCGGGTGAACCGCCGCCGCCGTCGGACCCCGAGACCGGTCACGCCGGGCTGACCCGGTCGATCGTGGTCGCGTTGGTGCTCGTCGTCGCGGTGACGGCCGGGCTCTACGCGCTCGGCGCGACCCACCCGCCGAAACGCTCGGCGATCACCTCCGACCGTCTGGGGCCGGAGAACGGTGCGAGTGTGCCCGCCTATCTCGACGCCGCCGCCGCCGGTCTCGATCGAGTCGGCGCCGGACCGCGCTGGGCGCTGATCTCGTTGCGGACGCCGGTGAACGACGACCGGGCGTGGTCGCTGATGGACGGCACCGCGGCGTCACAGGTCGCGTTCCACGTACCGATCACCGGGGTCGCCACCCCGTCGACCTTCGCCGCGGTCACCGGCGATCGCGGATCGTTGTCGACCGCCCGGGTCAACGCGATCGCCGAGGTCGCCGGAGACGCCGCCCTCGGGGCCGACGGCGCCGTCGAGACCCGAGACCAGCAGGTGAGTTCGGTCACCGTCGACCGTCTGCGATCCGGGTGTGCGTGCATCGTCGCGATGGTCGTGCGCGGCACCGGCCCACGATTACGCGAGGTCGCGACATCGCCGCTGGTCCGCGGCGTGCAGGTGCTGCCCGCCGACGCCGCGGGCGGGCGGTTCGCGGTGGTCGCGCTGCTGCCCGAACAGACTGACCGGTTCCTGCCCGTCGCCGACACCGCGCCCGTCCCCACACGCTGAGCACCCTCCCCGGACGGCCACGTCATCGCGCCGGGACCGGCGTGTCGGCGGTGTGTCGGCATTGCCCGGCGTTCGCTGGAGTGTGGCGCCGACCGTCTGTGGGTGCCCACCCCTAAACTGGTCCCTACGTCGTCGCCGGGGGCATCCTCTCGGCGGCGGGTTCGGCGGGCGGTCCCGCAACTGTCTCGGAAGAGGTCCACGAGTGTCGGATTCGTTCGTCCATCTGCACAATCACACCGAGTACTCGATGCTCGACGGTGCGGCCAAGGTCGCGCCCATGTTCGCCGAGGCCAAGCGCCTCGGGATGACCGCGATCGGCATGACCGACCACGGGAACATGTACGGCGCCAGCGAGTTCTACAACGTCGCGAAGAAACACGACATCAAGCCGATCATCGGTATCGAGGCCTACATCGCCCCGGCCTCCCGGTTCGACACCAAGCGCGTCCTCTGGGGCGATCGCGACCAGAAGAGCGACGACGTCTCCGGTAGTGGCGCCTACACGCACATGACGATGGTGGCCGAGAACGCCACGGGCCTGCACAACCTGTTCAAGCTGTCGTCGCTGGCGTCGATCGAGGGCCAGCTCGGCAAGTGGGCCCGGATGGACGCCGAGATCATCGCGCAGTACTCCGAGGGCATCATCGCCACCACCGGCTGCCCGTCGGGTGAGGTGCAGACCCGCCTGCGCCTCGGCCACCAGCGCGAGGCGCTCGAGGCCGCAGCCAAGTGGCAGGACATCTTCGGTAGGGAGAACTTCTACCTCGAGCTGATGGAGCACGGCCTCGAGATCGAGCGTCGGGTCCGTGACGGCCTGCTCGAGATCGGCAAGGCGCTCGGCATCAAGCCCATCGTGACCAACGACTGCCACTACGTCACCAAAGAGCACGCGGTCACCCACGAAGCGCTGCTGTGCATCCAGACCGGCAAGACGCTGTCCGATCCCACCCGCTTCAAGTTCGACGGCGACGGCTACTACCTGAAGTCGGCAGCGGAGATGCGCGAGCAGTGGGATTCGATCATCCCCGGCGCCTGCGACAACACCGTCGAGATCGGCGAGCGGGTCCAGAGCTACGCCGAGGTCTTCGCCCCGCGCGACCGGATGCCGGTGTTCCCGGTGCCCGAGGGCGACACCCAGGAGACGTTCCTGCGCAAGGAGGTCGCCGCCGGCCTCGTCAAGCGTTTCGCCGACAACCCGGTCCCGCAGGACTACACCGATCGGGCGCACTACGAGCTCGACGTCATCATCCAGATGGGGTTCCCCGCCTACTTCCTCGTCGTCGGCGACCTGATCCGGCACGCCCATGAGGTCGGCATCCGGGTGGGCCCGGGTCGCGGTAGCGCCGCGGGATCGCTCGTCGCGTGGGCGCTGGGTATCACCAACATCGACCCCATCCCGCACGGTCTGCTCTTCGAGCGGTTCCTCAACCCCGAGCGTGTGTCGATGCCCGACATCGACATCGACTTCGATGATCGCCGCCGCGGCGACATGATCCGCTACGCGACCGAACGGTGGGGCGTCGACAAGGTCGCCCAGGTCATCACCTTCGGCACCATCAAGACCAAGGCGGCCATCAAGGACTCCGCCCGCGTCCAGTTCGGGCAGCCGGGGTACTCGATCGCCGACCGCATCACCAAGGCCCTGCCGCCGCCCATCATGGCCAAGGACATCTCGGTCGCCGGCATCACCGACCCCGACCATGAGCGGTACGGCGAGGCGTCGGAGGTCCGCGCGCTCATCGAGACCGATCCCGACGTGAAGAAGATCTACGAGACCGCACGCGGTCTGGAGGGTCTGATCCGCAACGCGGGCGTGCATGCCTGCGCGGTGATCATGTCCTCGGAGCCGTTGACCGACGCGATCCCGGTGTGGAAGCGCGCGCAGGACGGCGCCATCATCACCGGCTGGGACTACCCGTCGTGTGAGGACATCGGTCTGCTCAAGATGGACTTCCTGGGGTTGCGCAACCTCACGGTCATCAACGACGCGCTGGAGAACATCAAGAACAACCGCGGCATCGAGATCGACATGGACGCCCTGCCGCTCGACGACAGCGCGACCTACGACCTGATGGCACGGGGACAGACCCTCGGTGTGTTCCAGCTCGACGGTGGCCCGATGCGTGAACTCCTCAAGCGCATGCAGCCCACCGCATTCGAGGACATCGTCGCCGTCGGCGCGCTGTACCGGCCCGGCCCGATGGGCATGAACGCCCACAACGACTACGCCGACCGCAAGAACGATCGCCAGATCGTGACGCCGATCCATCCGGAGCTCGAGGTCCCGCTCAAGGAGATCCTCGGTGACACGTACGGCCTGATCGTCTACCAAGAGCAGATCATGCAGATCGCGCAGAAGGTGGCCGGTTACTCGCTGGGACGAGCCGACATCCTGCGCCGCGCGATGGGCAAGAAGAAGGCGTCGGTCCTCGCCGAGGAGTTCGAGGGTTTCGAGGCGGGCATGGTCGCCAACGGGTTCTCCAAGGCGGCCATCAAGGCGCTGTGGGAGACGATCCTCCCGTTCGCCGGCTACGCGTTCAACAAGTCGCACGCCGCGGCGTACGGACTCATCTCGTACTGGACCGCCTACCTCAAGGCCAACTACCCGGCCGAGTACATGGCCGGTCTGTTGACGTCGGTCGGTGACGACAAGGACAAGGCCGCAATCTATCTCGCGGACTGTCGCAAGCTGGGCATCACAGTGCTCCCGCCCGACGTCAACGAATCGCAGCGAAACTTCGCCGCCGTCGGTGAGGACATCCGCTTCGGTCTGGTCGCGGTCCGCAACGTCGGCAGCAACGTGGTGAGCGCGATCCTCGCCGCCCGCGAGGCGAAGGGGAACTTCGGGAGTTTCTCCGACTACCTCGGCAAGATCGATGTGACCGCGTGCAGCAAGAAGGTCACCGAGTCCCTGATCAAGGCCGGAGCCTTCGACTCGTTGAACCACCCGCGCAAGGGTCTGTTCCTCGTCCATGTCGACGCGGTCGACGCCGTGCTCGGGACGAAGAAGGCCGAGGCGGTCGGGCAGTTCGACCTGTTCGGCGACACCGGCGGTGGCGACGGACCGGTCGAAGACGTGTTCGCCGTGCGGGTCCCCGACGAGGAGTGGGACTCCAAGCACAAGCTCGCGCTCGAGCGGGAGATGTTGGGCCTCTATGTGTCCGGGCATCCGCTCGGCGGTATCGAGCACGTCATCTCGGCGCAGACCGACACCTCGATCACCACCCTGCTCGAGGGCAACGTCAGCGACGGCGCGCAGATCATCATCGGCGGCATCATCTCCGCGGTGACCCGACGCGTGAACAAGAAGGGCGAGCCGTACGCGGTGGTCACCCTCGAGGACATGGTCGGTGGCGTCGAGGTCTACTTCTTCCCGCGCGCGTTCCAGACCTACGGGATGGACATCGTCGCCGACGCGGTGGTGCTCATCAAGGCGCGCGTGAACCTGCGCGACGACTCGATGATGATCAGCGCCAACGACCTCGCCGTCCCGGACCTCTCACACGTGGGGGAGGCCAAGCCGATAGCGCTGACGCTGTCGACGCGCCTGTGCACCCAGGACCGGGTCTCCGCGCTCAAGCAGGTCCTCATCCGGCACCCAGGGACCTCGGACGTGCACGTGCGGCTCATCAGCGGTGAGTCGTCGACGGTGATGCGTCTCGACGACAACCTCAGGGTCACACCGAGTTCCGCGCTGATGGGTGATCTGAAGGCGTTGCTCGGACCCACCTGTCTCAGCGGGTAGACGCCACGACGGGGTGGGTCGCCGGGTCGTGGGCCCGGGCCGACCGACGGCCGATCATGATTGCGGTCGCTGCGGTGATCAGACACGCCGTCGCGGCGTAGAGCGCGAACACCGCGTAATCGGCCGACAGCGCCTCGCGGAGTCCCGGCGCCGTCCCTCCGACGAGGGCGACGGCCACCGCGTAGGGCAGACCGTTGCCCGCACCGCGGATCGCGCGGGGGAACAGGGCGCTGATCACCGCGGGCAACGTCGCGCAGAGGCCGGCCAGCACAACCGTCGCGAGTGTCGTCCCCACCAGGTAGCTCACCAGGGTGGTCGTCGGTCGCGTCAGGAACAGCACTGCCGGGCAGACGGCGACGTTGGCGAGAGCGAAGACGATGTGGAGGCGGGTGCGGGATCGGTGCCGCATCGACCGCCCGACGCAGACCACCAGTGCCGCAAAGCAGAGCGTCTGCACGAGAGATGTCGAGACCATGGTCGATTCGCTGACCCCGAGGTGAGCGACCGCGTACGGCACGGTGCCCGCAATCCAGATGTTGTAGGTCAGGGTGGTGCCGAGGGTGAGCGCGACGACCGCCGCCATCCGCGTCAGCACCGCCGATCGTCGCAGGGGCGGGGCGGCATCGACACGGGACGATCGATCGCGGTCGACACCGCGCGCCGCGGCGAGCGCAAGCGCCACACCCGCCACCGCCCCGACGACGTAGGGGATCCGCCATCCCCACCCGGTCATCTCCGCGCGACCGAGGCCGGCGATCAATGCCAGTGTGACCGTCAGCGACGCCACCTTCCCGCAGGCGGCCATCGCGTAGATCAGCGCTGACGGGTCGAGTCGTGAACCAGGCGTGTGCATCTCGTACATCTGCGCATTGACCACGGCCGCCTGGCCACCGTGTGCCGCGCCCAGGACCACCCGGAAGATCAAGAGTAGCGACGGCGCTGCCCACGCGGCCCCGTCGATGTCGGGGGTGATGGCCATGCCGGTCGTCGCACCGGCCCCGATCCACAACGAGGTGACGAACGCCGGAGTGCGGCCCCGTCGATCGGCCAGTCGTCCGAGCGCGAGGGCCCCGAACGGCCGGGACACGAACCCGGCCGCGAAGATCGCGAAGCCCACGGTGAGTCCGGATTCGTCGTCGTTCACCAGCGCTCGGGTCATGTAGGGGAGCAGAGCGAGAAAGGTGACCCAGTCGTATCCCTCCACCGCCATCCCCGCCGCGATGACGGCGATCCGTCGCCGGTCCTGTTTCATCGGATCACTATGAGGGGCAGGCCCGCGGACCGCTGACGTGATGAAAGGCAGATCACCTGGCGTACCGAACGTGACCCCGGTCATCGCGGTGTGTCTTCGGTCGATTCTGAACACGCTGGCACACAGCGCAATCGCCCACCGGCTCGCTTGCGGCGACTTTCGTGCACGGGTGATTCTTGGGCGCGACAAAACTCCTTGCACGCGCTAACCTGTCCACAATCCGCTCAGAGTCGCTTGAGAGCCCCTTGCTGACAAGCCCGAGACCCGGCGGACCGCTCGACACGACCTGCACACGTGAACGCTGCCCGGAGTCGCGCAGCGACATCACATGACCGTGCTGCCGTCCGAATTCTCAGCAAGGGGCCAACCGGTGACATCCACTCTGCAACCTCGTCTCTCCCATTCGACCCTCGTGCCGCGTGAGCACGTCCACCGCGACGCGCTGTCGGAGGTCTACCTCACCGACATCATCTGCGATCGCTACCCCAACTTCCGTGTGGGCGTCCACTTCCCGAAGTCGCACAGCTACTACAGCGATCATGTGGGGCCGGCCGCGGGGCGGTACGACCCGCTGCTCGTCCTCGAGTGCTTCCGGCAGGCGTCGATTCTCATCGCGCACCGGCACGTCGGGGTCGAGTTCGATCAGTCCTTCATCTTCAACGCCGGTGCGATCAGCGTGGTCTCGGACGATGCGATGACGGTGACCTCGGCACCGGGTACCGGTGAGCTCAGTGCGATGATCGTCGGTGAGAAGGTGCGCGACGAGACGATCATCGGGATCACGCTCGACATGACGGTGACACTCGCCGGTGTGGCGGCGGTGACCATGACCATGTCGATCCAGTGGATGCCGAAGCCGGTCTGGGCGCGCGTCCGGGCGTCCGGGCGCGCGAAACTCGGACTGGCGGAATATCGGCCGGGCATCGAACCGTTGCCCGGCAGGCATCCGCACCGCAGTGTCGGTGCTCACCAGCCCGAGGCTCTGGGCCGTGGTCTGAGCCGCAACGTGGTGGTCGGCGCGGCACGGCACGTCCCCGCCGGGTTCGACATCGACGTCCTCGTCGACCAGCATCACCCGAGTCTCTTCGATCACCCGCTCGACCACATCCCGGGCGCGGTGATCTTCGAGGCGGTTCGTCAGGCCGGGATCGTCGGTGCCGACGAGTATTTCGGTCTCAGCGCACGGCGTCTCCGGATCCGTTCGCTGTCGGCGACATTCACGCGTTTCGGTGAACTCGATCTGCCGACCAGCGCGCTGGTCCGGCCGCAGACCGACACCTGCGATCAGGTGGTCGGCTTCGACGTCGACATCACGCAGGAGGGCGTGACCATCGCGTCGTCCGGAGTGGTCTTCACCCGATCGCACGCCCGAGCACTCGCGACGGTCCAGCGATGACGGCCTCGGTGCGCATCGACTCCGTCCCTCCGGTGACCGAGGCGACGCGGTACACGACGGTGTTCCTCGACTTCGGCGGCGTGTTGTCACCACCGATCGAGGACCTGTTCCTCGAGTACGAGCGCGTGACCGGCATCGCCCCGGCCGATCTCAAAGCCGCGATGGCCGGCGTCGCAGATGGTCTGGGCGTCGATGTGCTCGCCCCCGTCGAGCTCGGCCTCCTGACCGAGGTCGAGTGGGTCCGTCGCATGCACCGGTGGCTCATCTGCCGAGGTGTCGACGTGTCGCGATCGGCCCTCGATTTCGGCCGTCAGTGGTTCGCGGGCCATCAGGTCAACGCGACCATGCGCCGACTGGTCTTCGAGCTGAAGGCACAGGGCTACCGGGTGGGCATCCTCACCAACAACGTGCGTGAGTGGGAAGCCCACTGGCGCCCGATGGTGGGCCTCGACGAGGACGTCGACGCGATCGTCGACTCCTACGACGTCGGTTGCCGCAAACCCGAACCGGAGATCTTCGCGATCTCCGAGAACCGGATCGGTGCCGCACCGGGTACCGCGATCCTCATCGACGATCTCGAATCCAACTGTGTCGCCGCACGCAGAGCCGGCTGGGGAGCGGTGCGTTTCGTCGACAACGACCAGACCCTCGCCGATCTGGCCGCGCTCCTGCGTGCTCAGGACGGGGCCGCCGCGGAAGTCGCCATCGCAGAAGCGATCACCACAGACAGGGAGACCATCGCATGACCGCACCCGCACCATCCGTACGGGCCACATCGCCCGCCAAACCAAACCTCCTGCTGGCTGCGATACTCCTCGGTGTGGTCGTAGTGCCGACCGGTGTGTCGGGAACCGGTGTGGCACTGCCACACATCGCCGCCGATCTCGGATCGACACCGTCGTTGCTGCAGTGGGTGGTCAACGGGTTCAACCTCACCTTCGCGGTGTTCAGCCTGGTGGCCGGATCGATTGCCGATCATCTCGGTCGGCGTCGCGGTCTCGTCCTCGGCGGCGCGCTGTTCGCCGGGGCGGCGGTTCTCAGCGCGCTCGCACCCTCGCTGATCCTGCTCGACATCGGTCGTGCGCTCGCCGGAGTCGGCGCCGCGATCATATTCGCGTGCTCGGGCGCCTTGTTGGCCATCACCTTCTCCGGTGCCGCCGCGGCGCGGGCCTTCGCGTTGTTCGGTACCGCGGCCGGGGTGGGACTCGGCCTCGGCCCCACCATCTCGTCGACGGCCATCGCCCTCGTCGGGTGGTCGGGCATCTTCTGGTTCAACGCAGTCGTCATCGCGGTGTCGGCGGCACTGGTCATCGCCTCCAACGTGCACGACACCCCCGCACAGACCGGCGGGCGTCTGGATTGCCCCGGCGCAGTGGCCTTTGCCGCATCCCTGACGCTGGTCATAGCCGCTGTCGTGCAATCGGATTCGTGGGGGTGGGATTCACCGGCCACGCTCGGGATGCTCGTCGCGGGCGTGGCGGTGTTCGGCGTGTTCATCCGCATCGAACTGACCACCGATCACCCGCTGCTCGACCTGAGCCTGCTGCGCTCCGCGCGACTGGTCGGTCTGCTCGCCGTTCCTGTCGCCGGCGCGGTCGGTTTCGTCACCCTGCTCACCTACTATCCGACGTTCCTGTCGACGGTGTGGGAGTTGGGGACCGGTGTCGTCGGTCTGCTGATGCTCATGATGACCGTCCCGGTCATCGTCGGCCCGCTGATCGCCGGAGCGTTGCACACCCGGGGCGTGCCGGTGTGGGTGATCCTCGGCGGCAGCGTCCTGCTCTTCGTGGCCGGAGCGGCCGGCCTCACCCTGGTCGGGACCGAGGACAACATCGGCATCATCGTGGCGCCGTTCCTGCTGCTCGGGCTGGGCTTCGGGCTCGGTGTCGGGTTGGTCGACGGCCAGGCGATCGGCTCGGTCGCCCCGGAGCGCTCGGGCATGGTGTCCGGACTGGTGTCGACGGTTCGCCTCGGCAGCGAGGCACTCGTGGTCGCGGTGTTCGCCAGCGCGCTGACCGCAGGCGTCGGTGGCGAGGTCCGGGACCGACTGCCCGACTCCCTGGGGGCCGGTGCCCGCGAGGGCATCGTCGACAAGGTGGTCACCGGCGAGATCGGCGGTGTCGACCGCACCGTCGACACCGGCCTGCTGCGTGCCGCCTTCGCCGACGGGTTCACGCCGTTGCTGTGGGTGCTCGCAGCCCTCGGAGTGGTCCTGGCCGTGGTGGTCTCGCTCCTGCTGCGTCGGCCCGTCGCCGCTCCCGCAGCCCTTCCCGACGACGCCCCCGGCGTCGACGCTGCTCTCGCCTTCGATCACGAGGAGATCCGGCAATGACCCAGACCATCCACCGCCCCGACGCGGTTTCCTCGCCCCCGCTGGTCGTCGACATCCCGAGACTCGACACCCCGCATCCCTACGTTCGCGAGCTGCCGAGCGACGACGGACACCAGCACATCGAACTGCCCAGTGGGCACACGGCGATCTGCCTGACCTCTCATGTCGACGTCAAGACGCTGATGCTCGACCGCACGGCCAGTCGAGCCCTGTGCAATGTCGACGGGGGGCCGTCGTTCATGCCCACGAACTGGGCGCCGGAGGTGCTCATCAACCTCGATGCGCCGGTGCACGGCGTGGTGCGGGAATTCGTGTCGCACGAGTTCTCCGCGCGGGCGATGGCCGGACTCGAACCGACCATCCGCACGCTGGCCGACGCCGCGTTCGACGCACTCGACGCCGCCGCCGAACCCGACATCATGACCGAGGTCTTCCGGCTGGTGCCGGCGCAGGTCGTGTGCACGCTGCTCGGTATCTCACGCGATCACGCGCCATGGATGAACGAGCTCGGTCGGCGGATCCAGCTCGCCCGTCGCGACGAGATCCCGCTCATCGTCGACTCGTGGATCGAGCTCTACGGCTGGGTGCAGCACCTCGTCGCCGACGAATCCGACCACGACGACACCGGGCTGCTCGCGACCTACAAGCGCCGGGCGCGGCAGCCGGAGTTCGCCGCCGTCGACGACACCCTGATCAGCGGGACCGTGATGGGTATCGTCCTGGGAGGCGACAACAACGTCGCGACGATGTTGGTCAAGACGCTGTATGCCGCACTGGCACATCGTGATCTCTATGCACAGGTGGTCGACGATCCGGCACTCGTGCCGGACCTGGTGGAGGAGATCATGCGGCTGATGCCGCTCGGCACGCCGGGGTCATTCCCCCGGGAACTGACCCGTCCCCTCGACACGTCGGCGGGGACGCTGCCCGCGGGCGCGATCGTCTACCCCCACATCAACGCAGCCAACCGCGATCCGGCCGTGTTCGATTCACCGCTGGAGATCCGGCTGGATCGCCCGCGCGGGCGGCACCTGCAGTACGGCTACGGAATGCACCGCTGCATGGGGTCGGCGCTCGCGCAGACCGAGCTGATCGCGATCCTGACCCGGGTCGTGACGCGCTATCCCGATCTCGCGCTGCGTGTGGCTCCGTCGGATGTCGAATGGGATCTGGGGACGGGATTGCGGCGACCGGCCGCACTGCCGGTGGATCTCGGTGCGAGGAGGATCGTGTAGATGTACGACGTGATCGTGGTCGGCGGTGGACCGGTGGGGATGTTGATTGCCAACGAGCTGGCCTTGCAAGACATCTCGGCGGTGGTGTTGGAGAGCCGGGACGCTGTGAGCGAGTACCCGAAGGCGGGTACCTATCACGCGCGGGCCATCGCGACGCTGGCCCGCCGACAGGTCGTCGCCGTACCCCGCCGCACGAACGATCACACGGCGATCTCCTCGGAACTGTTCCAGTTCGCGGGCTATCCGTGGCTCACCCTGCGATCGCGCACCATCGACGGGCCGGTCATGATGGGCATCGCCCAGGCCGACCTCGAGCGCGCGATCGCAGTCAAGGCCACATCGCATGGGGCACGGGTGATCTGGGGGATCACGGTCGCCTCGGTGGAGCAGTCAGCCGACCACGCCACGGTGATCGGCCATGACGCCGCCGGTACTGAGCAACGGTACTCTGCGCGCTACGTCGTCGGTGCCGACGGCGGCCGCAGCGCGGTGCTGCGGTCGGGGCGGTTCGCCACGACCGAGTACGCCCCGACGATGCGCGCGATCCTCGGCCTCGCGCAGTTGCCGCACCCCGAACATCTGCGTGTCGGCTGGAACCACACCGACGCGGGATGGACGTTGCTCAACCTGAACCGGTACGGCGACAGCCGGATCATCGTGTTCGAGTTCGACGGTCCCGTCGCCGACCGACATGCGCCGGTCACGCCGGAGGAGTTCGGCTCCGCGATCGACCGCGTGGTCGGGTCGCACGTCGAACTCGAGTCGCCGCACTACCTCAACAGGTTCAGCGACTTCAGCCGGATCGTGCACGACTATCGCGACAGGCGACTGTTCCTGGCCGGCGACGCCGCGCACATCCACTACCCACTCGGCGGACAGGGACTCAACACCGGCATCTCCGACGCGGTGAACCTGGGATGGAAGTTGGCTGCGGTGGTGACCGGTGCCGCCGACGACTCACTACTCGACACGTATTCCGCGGAACGTCAACCCGTAGGGCAGTGGGTCATCGACAACACCCGCCTCCAGTCGTCGATCATGAATCCCGATGCCTCGCAGGACCCGATGCGCCGGATGGTCTCGCAGATGCTGTGCAACAGAGACACTCACGACTGGCTCGGTGACAAGATCAACGGACACTCGTTGCGGTACGAGTCGGCCGGTTCGTCGGTCGGCGAACTCGACGGCGAGTTCCTCCCGGACCACGAGTTCGTCGCCGACGGCACCCGCACGACGGTGTCGGCGTTGCTGGCCCGTGGGCGCATCGTGGTGCTGGCCGACGCGCCGGGGCGTGATCGCATCGCGGCGACGACAGAGGTTCCGTTCGCCGACGTGGTCGTCGCCGAGGGGCTGCCGGAGTCGTACCCGGAGATCGTCGTCCTGCGGCCGGATGGCTACGTCGCGTGGTCGGGTGCGGGATCCGATGTGGCTCAGATGGTGAAGGTCCTCGACGGACATTGGGGACTGCGCTGCCTGTTGAGTCGCTGATAACGTGTGGCGCCCGACGGCAGTGTCCGTGACGGGGATGACGGAGGCGACGTGGGCGGCGTGGGCGAAGGCTGGTTCCTGGTCGAGACCTCGGGGTCGACGCCCTCGGTGGTGATGGTCGGACCCCGCTCGAAGCAGTGGCGTCCGGTTTCCAACATGTTCCGCGGTTCGGTGTACACGACCGTCCTGCAGTTGCTCGACACCGTCCTCAACAACCTGAAGCAGTCGCAGGTACTCCTCGACGTCGGGGGACCGCGGTTGGCCCTGGCACATCCGGTCCTGGGGCCGTCGCGTCAGGTCCACGCCATCCTCATGTGGATCGGCGATGCCACTGAGACGCCGCCGCCCGAACCGCCCGTGTGGGCGTTCGCATGGGAACTCGCCGACCCGATCTCTCCGGAGTTCGTCGACGACCCGCAGGATCGCACCATGACCGACTGGCTCTCGGGATGCGCTCGCCTGTCCGACATCCGCCGCACCGTGACCGACGTTCACGGCGCCGCGATCGGCGATCGGTTCGGCGGCGACTGGATCCGTACGGACGGCACGGTCGAGCGCTACGCGATGCGGGTCGTCGCCACCTTCGACGGGCCGTGTGTCCTCGGCGTCTCGGTTCGACTACCCGAGACACTGCCCGAGGCGGACGACGAGTTGCTTCCGCGCGTCGCATTGCGGGCGGTGGCTGCACACACGGGGACATCCTCTGCGGTGCTGCACGCGCTGAGTGGGCGGGTCCTCGCATGGTTGACAGACACGAGGCCGGACGTCGTGGATGCGGTCATGTCCGGGCGCATCGCTGCACCGGAGCCGGCAGCTGTGACTGCCCTCGACGAGGCCGGGGTACTGGTGGTCGGGGTGTTCGAGCGGTCAGCGCTGCGCACCGAGTAGCTCGTGGAGGCCGTCGGCCGTACGCGACGGATGGAACGTCATCACCGCGTAGTCGGCCAGGCCGCGCCGTCCGAAGGGGTCTTCGGACAGCCTGTGATCGAGTTCGTCGCGGTTGATGTCGGCCACCAGGATCACCCCGCCGATGCGGGGTTCGCGACGTCCGGAGGCGAGAAATGTCCCGTCGGCATAATTCGCATCCAGCCACGCGACGTGATCGTCGAGCGCGGCGTCGATATCGGTGAGCGGCGCCGTGTAGGTCAGCGTCACGATGTGCACGTCGTCAGGCCCGTGTGGGTCGGGCGCAGGCGGCGCGGCGGACACACCAGGCGACCGCGGTGACGATGGTGAGCGTCCATGCGGTGAGCTCGCCCGACTGCGTCACGGCTCCGACGAGTGTGGCGACGAGGATGCCGATGACGATGGCCTGCACCTTGTACAGCGGCCAGTCGACGCCGGCGATCTCGACGGTCGGGGCGGGCGTCCGGGCCTCGCGTGGCGAGACCGTGGTCGCGGTGAGCGTCGTCATGTCAGACTCGATTCGTACTTCTACGTCGGGTGGGATCGGATGAGATCCTGGTCGGTGAACTCCAGTATAGGGCACTCCGCAGCCATAAGTTCGGAGACCCGAACTCACGATCGGAAAGGATCCACACCATGCCACTCGAGGGCGAATACGCACCGAGCACCAGCGACTGGGCCCGGGAACAGGCGGAGAAGATCGAACAGTCGGGCGGCACGGAGGGCACCGACATGCAGGGGATGCCCGTCGTGGTGCTGACGACCATCGGCAACAAGTCCGGCAAGCTGCGCAAGACCCCGCTGATGCGGGTCGAGCACGATGGCCACTACGCGGTCGTCGCCTCCCTGGGCGGCGCTCCGAAGCACCCGGTCTGGTACTTCAACATCGCCGCGAATCCGCGGGTGGAGCTGCGCGACGGCACCGACGTGAACGACTACGTAGCCCGTGAGGTCTTCGGCGGGGAGAAGCAGACGTGGTGGGATCGGGCGGTCGAGGCCTACCCGCCGTACGCCGATTACCAGGAGAAGACCGACCGGGAGATCCCGGTCTTCGTGCTCGAACCGGCTCCCACGAGCTGACACCGTGCGCGGGGCTGCGGGCACTGCCCGCACCGTCGCTCACGTGGTGAGACGATGGTGGACGTGAGTAGCCCGCAGCCCGTCGCAGATCCGCCGCTGTCCTCGCACGACGCCACGTCGCGCCCCGTTCTGGACGCGACGGCGATTCGTGCCGCGGCGGCGCGGATCCGCGAGGCGGTCCAGATCACGCCGCTGCAGCACAACGCGCGGTTGTCCGCGCGTACCGGCGCCCGGGTTTACGTCAAACGGGAGGACCTGCAGTCGGTCCGGTCCTACAAGATCCGCGGCGCCTACAACGTCATGGCCATGCTCAGCGCCGACGAACGCGCCGCGGGCGTGGTCGCGGCGAGTGCAGGCAACCACGCGCAGGGCGTGGCGTACGCCTGCGCCGCGATGGGTGTGCAGGGCCGGATCTATGTCCCCACCACCACTCCGAAGCAGAAATGCGACCGGATCCGTTGGCACGGCGGCGAGGCCATCGAACTGATCGCGGTCGGCGACACCTACGACGCGGCCGCCGCGGCTGCGCAGGCCGATGTGCTGCGGACCGGGGCGACCTGGATCCACGCCTTCGACGATCCCCGCACCGCGGCGGGCCAGGGCACCATCGCGCTCGAGATCGTCGACCAGCTCGGACGGGTGCCCGACGTCGTCATCGCACCGGTCGGTGGCGGCGGATGTCTCGCCGGGATGGCCACCTATCTGCGGGCGCAGAGCCCCGACGTCGCGATCGTCGGTGTCGAGCCGACGGGGGCGGCGTCGCTCTCCGCGGCCCTCGTCGCCGGCGGCCCGGTCACTCTCGACGAACTCGACCCCTTCGTCGACGGCGCGGCAGTACGTCGGATCGGTGGCCTGGGCTACGACGTCGTGTCGCATCTGCGACCCGACGTCGCCGCGCATCCCGACCTGCCGTCGGGTGCCACCGTCGGACCCCGGACATCTCCGCTCGAGGCAGGGTCGGCGCACGTCATGCACATCGACGAGGGCGCGCTGTGCTCGTCGATGCTCGAGCTCTACCAGGACGACGGGATCATCGCCGAACCCGCCGGGGCACTCGCGGTCGCGGCGCTGAGCGACCTGCGGTTCGAACCCGGATCGACCGTCGTCTGTCTGCTCTCCGGGGGCAACAACGACGTCTCCCGCTACGGCGAGATCATCGAACGGTCCCTGGTGCATCGAGGTTTGAAGCACTACTTCCTGGTGGACTTCCCGCAGGAGCCGGGCGCGCTGCGCGGGTTCCTCGACGAGGTGCTCGGCCCCGACGACGACGTCACGTTGTTCGAGTACGTCAAGCGCAACAACCGGGAGACCGGCGCGGCTCTGGTGGGCGTCGAACTCGGGTCGTCGAACGACCTCGGTCCGCTGCTCGAGCGCATGAGCGCGTCACGCCTGAGAAGCGAACGTCTCGAACCGGGTTCGCCCGCATACCGCTACCTCACCTAGACACAAAAGCAGCCGGAGGTCCCGCCGAGCGGGGACTCCGGCCACCGAAGGTCGCCGATCAGGCTGCCGGCACCAACGCGTCGAGGACCTCGGCGGTGATGCGATGCGACTCGAGGCGGGCGTCGAAGTCGGCCAGCGTCGAGCTGATCATGATCTCGTTCGCCCCGGTCGACTCGACCAGGCTGCGCAACTCGGACGCCACGTGGTCGCGTCCGCCGACGATCCAGGCCGAACTCGTCTCCGCGACGGCTGATTCCTGCATGGGGGACAAGGGGTTGGCGGCGGCGTCCTCCGCGGTGGGGTAGCGGCCCGGGGTGCCGCTGCGAAGTCGCGCCATCGCCAACCGCTGGGGGCCGGAGTGGTAGCGGGCGGTCTCGTCGTCCTCGGCGGCGACCACCGTGGCGGTGACCATCGCGTACGGCTCGTCGAGCACGCCACTGGGTCGGAACCGCTCGCGATACGCGGCGAGCGCGGCAAAGGTCTCCCGCGGAGCGAAGTGCCGGGCGAAGGCGAACGGCAGGCCGAGCATGCCGGCGAGCTGGGCGCTGAAGGTGGATGACCCGAGCAGCCACATCTGCAGGTTCGATCCCTCGCCGGGGACGGCGGTGATGGCCGAGTACGGATGGTCGGCCGGGAAAGCGCCCGCGAGGAACGCGCGCAGCTGGGCGAGTTCCTGGGGGAAGTCCTCGGCCGAGAGTGCCCCGGGGTTGCGGCGCAGCGCGTGCGCGGTCACCTGGTCGGTGCCGGGTGCACGCCCGATGCCCAGGTCGATGCGGTCCGGGAACATCGCGTCGAGCGTCCCGAACTGCTCGGCGACGACCAGCGGGGCGTGGTTGGGGAGCATGATGCCGCCCGATCCGACGCGGATGGTCGACGTGGCGCGGGCGACCTGGCCGATGACGATCGCCGGGCTGGAGCTCGCGATCCCGGGCATGTTGTGGTGTTCGGCCAGCCAGAAGCGGCGGTATCCCCACTGCTCGGCTGCGACACCGAGTGCCACCGATTGGTTGAGCGCCTGACCGATCGACGTGCCGTCGACGACAGGGGCGAGGTCCAGGAGCGAGTACGGAACAGTCACCTCAGTGCCAACACCGACGCCGACCCGGGTATTTCAGGCGCCGCCCGGTCGGCGGCCGATGATGACGTTGTGACCGGACGACTCGATCGCGCCGTGGTCGACGGTGACCGGGTCGAAGGTGAGCAGCGGGGTGAGGGTGATCGGCACGGTGATGGCCTGGTCGGTGAGCACGCACACCGCGGTCACCGCGCCGCGATGGATCGCGAACCACCCCGCCTGCTCGTCGAAGTCGACCTCGACCCTGTCGAGATGTCGATCGGTGATCTCCGGTGTCGATGCGCGGAGCTCGATGAGTGACCGGTAGAACTCGAGGATCCGTAGGTGGTCGGGCTGCTCGAGTTCGGACCAGTCGAGCTTCGATCGGGCGAAGGTCTCCGGATCCTGCGGATCGGGGATCTCGGCGGCGTCCCACCCGTGGTCGGCGAACTCACTGATGCGCCCTGTCGCGGTGGCCTCGCCGAGTTCGGGCTCGGGGTGGGAGGTGAAGAACTGGAACGGGGTCGACGCCGCCCACTCCTCGCCCATGAACAGCATCGGCGTGAACGCCGACGTGAGCACCAGCGCGGCCTTGATCGCGAGCTGTCCCGGCGTGAGGTAGGCGCTGGGGCGGTCACCGGTGGCCCGGTTGCCGATCTGGTCGTGGTTGCAGGTGTAGACGACCAGAGAGGTCGACGGCACGACGGCCGGGTCGATCGGGCGCCCGTGGCGTCGCCTGCGGAACGACGAGTACGTCGCCGCGTGGAAGAACCCCTTGGTCAGTACGGTCGCCAGGCAGTCGTAGCTGCCGAAATCGCCGTAGTACCCCTGCCGCTCGCCCGACACCGCGGTGTGGATGGCGTGGTGGACGTCGTCGTCCCACTGGGCGGCGAGACCGTATCCGCCGAGCCCGCGGTCGGTGATCAGGCGCGGATCGTTGAGATCGCTCTCCGCGATCAGCGACAGTGGGCGGCCGAGCTCGGCCGACAACGCGTCGGTGCGCACCGCGAGCTCCTCGAGCAGGTGGATGGCGGTGTGATCGACCAGCGCGTGCACGGCGTCCAATCGCAGTGCGTCGACGTGGAACTCGCGCAACCAGCGCAACGCGTTGTCCAGGATGTGGG
Source organism: Williamsia phyllosphaerae (assembly GCF_014635305.1). NCBI lineage: Bacteria > Bacillati > Actinomycetota > Actinomycetes > Mycobacteriales > Nocardiaceae > Williamsia > Williamsia phyllosphaerae. The sequence continues at coordinate 2,871,698 of NZ_BMCS01000001.1, forward strand.
CACGCACGGGGTCGGAGTCGGCCTGGTCGAGGTTGAGCGACTGACCCCACGTGTTCGCCCCGGAGGTGAGGTAGGGGCCGAACTGCGGCAGGTAGTTGCCCGACGGGCCGAGATGGTTGTAGACGACGTCGAGGACGACCCCGAGTCCGCGGCCGTGGCAGGCGTCGACGAATCGTGCGAACCCTGCGGGGCCGCCGTAGATCTCGTGCACCGCGTACCAGGCGACACCGTCGTAGCCCCAGTTGTGGGTGCCGTTGAACCCGTTGATCGGCATGACCTCGACGAACCCCACCCCGAGGTCGACGAGATGATCGAGGCGCTCGATCGCCGAGTCGAAGGTGCCGTCGGGGGTGAACGTACCGATGTGCAGCTCGTAGACGACCGCGCCGGCGATCGGCCGACCGGCCCAGCCCCGATCGGTCCACAGCGTCTCGTCGACCACGAAGGGTGCCGAGGTCGAGTGCACGCCGTCGGGCTGACGGGGTGACCGCGGATCGGGCAGGACGGCGGGGGCGCCGTCGCCGGAGTCGGCGTCGATGGTGAAGCCATACCGTCCGGGATCGGTTGCGGCGGAGGGATACCGCCACCACTGTCCGTCCCGGGTCATCGGTGACGACGACCCGTCGACCACCACCGACACCGTCGTCGCGTCCGGTGCCCACACTGCGTACTCCTGCTGATCCGCCACCTGATGACCGTAGCGGCACCGACCCACCGTCCGCAGTGGACGGTGGGTCGGCTCTCGCGTGGTGTGGCAGGGACGTCAGTCGCCCAGACGCTCCCCGGTGGTCGGGTGGAACAGGTGCACGGTGGGATCGGACTGCTGCAGACGGATCTGCTCACCGATCTTCGCCGGGCCACGCACCGAGGTCCGCGAGACCAGGGTGACCTCGCCGCCGTCGATGGTGCGCACGGCCGGGTCGTCGACCGTCGCGTAGACGTAGGTCTCGCTGCCGAGCTCCTCGAGCAGGCTCACCGTGGCCGGTACGCCGTCGCCGGTGTCGCTGAGCGAGAACGCCTCCGGGCGGACGCCGACGATGGCGGAGTCCAGTCCGAGCTTGCCGATGCCGGCGAGCGCGGTGCGCGGGACCGCCACGGTGGATCCGCCGATGGTGACCCCGTCGTCGGTGAGCGGCGCGGTGAACAGATTCATCGCGGGGGAGCCGATGAACCCGGCCACGAAGGCGTTGACCGGCCGGTCGTACAGCTCGGTCGGGGTGCTGAACTGCTGCAGCTTGCCGTCGCGCAGCACCGCGACGCGGTCGCCCATCGTCATGGCCTCCACCTGGTCGTGGGTGACGTACACGGTGGTGGTGCCGAGGCGTCGCTGTAGGGCGGCGATCTGGGTGCGGGTCTGCACACGCAGTTTGGCGTCGAGGTTCGACAGCGGCTCGTCCATGCAGAACACCTGCGGGTCGCGGACGATGGCGCGGCCCATGGCGACCCGCTGACGCTGGCCACCGGAGAGCTTGCCCGGCTTGCGATCGAGGAAGTCGGTGAGGTCGAGCAGCTTGGCGGCGTCGGCCACCTTCTGCTTGCGCTCCTCGACGCCGATGCCGCGCATCTTCAGCGCGAAGCCCATGTTCTCGCCGACGGTCTTGTTGGGGTAGAGCGCGTAGTTCTGGAACACCATCGCGATGTCGCGGTCCTTGGGGGCTACGCCGACCATGTTGGTGCCGCCGATGTTGATCGCGCCGCTGTCGATCTCCTCGAGGCCGGCGAGCATCCGCAGCGCGGTGGACTTGCCGGAACCGGACGGTCCGACGAGGACGACGAACTCGCCGTCGGCGATGTCGAGGTTGAGTGAGTCGACGGCCAGTTTGTCGGCGCCGGGGTAGACGCAGCAGGCGTTGTCGTAGGTGATGGAAGCCATGGTGATCTCCTGGGTTGGGAGGGAGGTGTGACGGGGACGGATCAGGTGGTGGGCGCGGTCACTTGATGGCGCCGAAGGACAGGCCGCGGACCAGCTTGTTCTGGGCGATCCAGCCGCAGATGACGACCGGGAGCGCGGCCAGGACCGACGCCGCGGAGAGCTGCGCCCAGAACAGTCCCTGTCCGGACATGAAGCCGGTCAGGAAGACCGGCATGGTCTGCGCGTTCACCGCGGTCATGTTGACCGCGAAGAAGAACTCGTTCCACGAGAAGATGACGCAGATCAGGGCGGTGGCGGCGATGCCGGGGGAGATCAGCGGCAGGATGACCTCGCGGACCGAGGTCCACAGGCTCGCGCCGTCGATGCTCGCGGCCTCCAGGAGTTCCTTGGGGACCTCCATGAAGAACGACCGCATCATCCAGACCGCGATGGGCAGGTTCATCGCCGTGTAGAGGACGACCAGCGTCCAGATGTTGTCGAGCATCCCGATCTTGCCGACGATCACGTACAGCGGGATGATCGCCGCGACGATCGGCAGCATCTTCGTGCTCAGGAAGAAGAACAGGGCGTCGGAGGTCTTGCGGACCGGCCGCAGCGACAACGCGAACGCGGCGGGCACGCCGAGCAGCAGCACGAGGATCGTCGACGCGACGGTCGCGAACACCGAGTTGAGCAGCGGTGTACCGATTCCCGCGTCGAAGACGTTGCGGAACTGGTCGAGCGTCGGGGTGAAGAAGAAGGTCGGCGGATTGGTGTTGGCGTCGCTCTCCTTCTTGAACGCGGTGAGCACCATCCAGAGCACCGGGAAGAAGAACCCGATGGACAGGATCCAGGTGAAGGCGGTCAGCAGACCGGCCTGCGGCCGCCGCTTGCGACGGATCACCGGGGTGGGTGTCGTGTCGGTCGTGACGGGACGGGTGGGGGTTGTGGTGGCCATCAGACCGCCTCCTGGGTTCCGCTGAAGGACTTGAAGATGAGTCGGAGGGCCAGCGTCGCCACCACCATGGTGCCGATGACGGTGACCACGCCCATGGCCGCGGCCTGGCCGATGTCGAAGCCGAGGAAGGCCCGCTGGTAGATGTAGAACGGTAGGTTCGAGCTGGCCACACCGGGTCCGCCGGAGGTCATCATGTAGACCGCGTCGAACGTGTTCACCAGGTAGATCGCGCCGAGGACGGTGCCGAGTTCGATGAACCGCCGCAGGTGGGGCAGCGTCAGCTCCCGGAAGAGCCGGAAGCTGGTGGCGCCGTCGACCTTCGCGGCCTCGGAGATGTCCTTGGGCATCGACTGCAGGCCGGCGAGGATGAGCAGCATCATGAACGGCGTCCACTGCCAGACGAGTTCACCCATGACGCTGGCGAGCGGATACTCGCTGAGCCAGTCGGTCTCGACGCCGAACGGACTCAGCGCGTAGTTCAGCAGTCCACTGGTGGGGGAGAGCAGGCTGGTCTTGAACAGCAGCGCCGACGCGACCGGGGTCACCAGGAACGGGGTGATCAGCAGGGTGCGGACGATGCTGCGGCCGACGAACTTGCGATCCAGCAGCAGGGCGAAGATCAGGCCGAACACGACCGAGATGATCACCGTCCCGACGATGAGGAGCACCGTGTTCAGGGTGACGGTCCAGAACTGGGTGTCCTTGAAGACCTGGACGTAGTTGTTGAGCCAGTTGAACTCCCGTGAACCCGGGCGGACCAGGTTCCACGACTGCGTCGAGTAGTACAGCGTCACGATGAACGGGATCTGCGTGACGATGACCATGAAGATCAGCGCCGGGAGCAGTGGCCCACGTCGTCGCCAGCCCTCGGCACGGGTGATGTGGTCACGCCCGGAGGTGATGGGCGTCCGTTCGCGGGACGCGTCAGCGTCCGGTTCGGCAAGTGCGGTGGCCACGGGTCACCTCTCGTTCTTGTAGGTGTTGCCGACGGTCTCGGCGTAGGTCTGCGACTGCTTGAGCGCGTCCTCCACGCTGATCTGCCCCGCGATCGCGGCGGAGATCTGTTGGCTGACGCGGGTTCCGAGGTCCTGGAACTCCGGGATGGCGAGGAACTGGACGCCGGTGTAGGGCACGGGCTCGAGCGACGGCTTGAGCTGGTCGGCCGCCTTCATCGCCGACAGTGTGGGCTCGGCGAAGGCCTGTGAGACCTCCTTGTAGGCGGGCAGCTCGTAGGTGGAGAGTCGGCTGCCCGGCGGGACGTGGCTGGCCCCGAGCTTCTCGGCGACGTAGGCGATGTACTTCTTGTTGGTCATCCAGTTGATGAACTTCCAGGCGTCGTCCTTCTTCTTGCTCGACGACGGGATGCCCAGCGACCAGGTGTAGAGCCACCCGTTGTCGCCCTTGGCCATGCTCGGCGCCTGCGCGTAGCCGACGTCACCGGCGATGGTCGAGGTGTCCGGGCTCTCCAGCACCGACACCGCCGACGTCGCGTCGTACCACATGGCGGTCTGCCCCTGCGACAACAGGTTTCCGCATTCCTGGAAGCCGGACGACGCCGCGCCGGGCTCGCCGTACTTGCGGACGGTGTCGACGTAGAACTTCACCGCCGCGGTCACCTGTGGACTGGTCAGCTGAGCGTTCCAGTTCTCGTCGTACCACCGGCCGCCGAAGGCGTTGATCACGGTGTCGAGCGGGGCGAGCACCTCACCCCAGCCGGGCTTGCCGCGCAGGCAGATCCCGGAGACGTTGCCGCGGTTGAGCTTCGCGGCGACCTCGGCCACCTCCGGCCAGGTGGGTTTCGCGGGCAGGCTCACGCCGGCCTGGGCGAACATCTTCTTGTTGTACATCAGGAATGACGACTCCCCGTAGAACGGTGCGGAGTACATCCCGCCCTGGTAGGACAGGGCGTCCTTCAGGGTCGGGATGAAGTCGTTCGCGTCGTAGTCGGGCACCGAGTTCATGTACGGGGTCAGGTTCACCAACCACCCGTTCTCCGCCCACTGCTGGGTCTCGTAATTGCTGATCATCACCACGTCGAACTCGCCACCGCCGGTGGCCACCGATGCGGTGATCTTCGCGCGTGCCTGGTTCTCCGAGAGGGTGACGAACTTGAGCTTGACGCCCGGGTTGTCCTTCTCGAACTGTCCGGACAGCGAGATCGCGTCGGTCATCTGCGAGTTGGACACCAGCGCGATGGTGACCGACTCGCCGCCGCCGTCGGTGAACGAACCCGCCCCCGCGCAGGCGGACGCGGCCAGCCCGACGGTCGCCATCACGGCGACACCTGCCGTTCTGCGGCGCCAGGACCGCCCTATCATTCGGCGGAGGCCTGCCCCCGCAGTCGTGAGTTGTACAGTCACCGTTGACCTTTCTGTTCTGACAGCAGCCACTGCGTGGTCGCGAGGTCGGTGACCAGGATGGTCGCGAACCCCCCGCGCAGTGCCCCGAGAATCGACTCCTGGCGATGAGCTCCGCCGGAGACGAGGATGGTGGTCGTGCACTCGTGCACGTGCGACAGCGGCACCGAGACGGTGCGGCCGACGAGGGATGAGTCGACCGGGACCCCGTCGATGTCGTAGAAACGCCCGCCGATCTCGCCGACCGCGCCGAGGTGCTCGAGCTCGACGAGCACGGCGCTGTCGATGAACGAGCCCTCGAACAGGGTGGTCGACGTCGAGACCGAGCCGACGCCGAAGAGCATCACCTCGGCGTTCTCGGCGGCGAGCAACGGTTGCGAGAGGATCGAGTCGCGGCGCATCGCGGTGACGGTGTCGGCGTCTGCGTACAGCGGTGCGATCAGGCGCATCGGTTGTGCGCGAAGCTGTTCGGAGAACCGGGACAGCGCGTGATCGACGCCGGTGTGGTAGTCGATCGACGACATCGACCCGTCCATCTGCACCACGCGACGGCACGAGGCGTTGCGTGCGGTCAGCGCATCGGCGACGGCGACCTGCTCGGGACCCCAGGTGAACCCGAAGGTGTCGGTGGGTTGGATCCGACGGGCCAGGACCGACGCGCCGGCCCGTCCGAGGGCGGCGTCGCCCGACGGGGTGCCATCGGCGGGGGAGTCCATGATCAGGACCTCGTCGAGACCGAAGGCCTGCTCCATCTCCCGCTCGGCGTCCGGGTGGATCGAGCTGCCGAGGTGATCGGGGGCGGCGACGCTGACGGTGACCAGGCCCTGGGCGCGTGCCCGCTGCACGAGACGTCCCGCGGTCGGCCTCGACACCCCGAGGCGGGCGGCGATCTCGGCCTGCGTGGCCCCTTCGAGGTGGTACATGGTCGCGGCACGCAGCAGCAGTCGGATGTCCTGGCCGGAGTCGGCCGTGACACCGGACTGACGGGGTGACTGCGGCGCGGTCATCGTCATCTCCTCGTCGTCGAGGCGTGAGCAGATGCTCACTAGCGGTTCATATGTTCAATACGCTAGCATCCTGAATGTGACGCACACAACACTTTCGGCCGGAATACCGGTCATCACCGACACCATGCGGGCGTCGGTCCTCATCGAGACCGGACGTGTCGAGGTACAGGAGCGACTGGTTCCCACCCCGGGCCCGGGGGATGTACTCGTCGAGATCGCGGCTGTCGGCGTCTGCGGATCGGACGCGCACTACTACCGGCACGGACGGATCGGCGAGTACGTCGTGACCGCGCCGATCGTCCTGGGCCACGAGGCGTCCGGGCGCATCGTCGCGGTGGGGGCGGGGGTGTCGGGGTCGCGGATCGGCGAGCGGGTGTCGATCGAACCCCAGCGTCCCGATCCGGATTCGGTCGAATCGCGTCGCGGGGATTACAACCTGTGTCCGCACATGGAGTTCTATGCGACGCCGCCGATCGACGGTGCGCTCGCGCAGTACGCGACCATCGGTTCCGCCTTTGCCCACCCGGTGCCCGACGAGGTCAGCGACATCGCCGCCGCGCTGTTCGAGCCGCTGTCGGTGGGCATAGCGTCGATCCGCAAGGCCGGCGTCGTGGCGGGTGGGTCGGTGCTCATCGCCGGTGCGGGTCCGATCGGTCTGGTGTGCGCGCAGGTCGCACGGGCCCACGGTGCGACGCGGATCGTGCTGTCGGACATCAACTCCGCCCGTCTGGAGACCGCCCTGCGGTTCGGTGCGACGGCCACCGTGGGGCCCGACGATGTCGCGGGCCTCGAGCCGTTCGACGCCTTCGTCGACGCGTCCGGGGCGCCGTCGGCGATCGCCGCGGGGATCGGCGCGGTCCGTCCGGCGGGCCGGGTGGTCCTGGTCGGCATGGGTGCGGCGGAACTGACGATCCCCGTCTCGATCGTGCAGAACCGCGAGCTGATCCTGACCGGGGTGTTCCGCTACGCGAACACCTGGCCCACGGCGACGGCGTTGGTCACCGCGGGTCTCGTCGACCTCGATGCACTGGTCACCGGTCGTTACGCCCTCGACGAGGTGGCCGACGCCCTCGACGCGGATCGCGTCGAGGGCAGTATCAAGGCAGTCGTCCTCCCCCAACTGGTGTCCGACGGACACCCGGCAGCAGAAAGGCGGTCATCGTGACGCAGACAGTCCACGGCGCCACGGCGGGGATCGGCCCCGTCACCCCACTCGACGACGAGCATGTCGCCGAGATCGAATCGACCGAGGTCCCGCGGTACGCCCGTCACGAGCAGCCCTGCGGAATCGTGCATTTCGGCGTCGGCGGGTTCCATCGCGCGCATCAGGCCATGTACGTCGACCGGTTGCTCGGCGGTGTCGGCGACCACGGACGGGGTTCGGACATGCCGTGGACCATCTGCGGCGTCGGCGTGCTGCCGGGTGACAAGCGCATGCGCGACGCGCTCGCACCCCAGGACGGTCTGTACACCCTGACCCTCAAACACCCCGACGGTCAGGTCGAGACCACGGTCATCGGGTCGATCGTCGACTACCTCTTCGCGCCCGACGACCCGGAGAAGGTCATCGAGACCCTTGCCGCTCCGACCACCCGCATCGTGTCGCTGACCGTCACCGAGGGTGGCTACAACATCTCCAGTTCGACCGGGGAGTTCGATCTGCGTGCGCCCGACGTCGAGGCCGATCTCGCGCCGAACGCGATCCCGCGCACCACGTTCGGACTGATCACCGAGGCGCTGCATCGCCGCCGCGAGCGTGGGATCGCATCGTTCACCGTGATGAGCTGCGACAACATCCCGGGCAACGGCCACATGGCGCGGCGTGTGTTCACCGCGTTCGCGCACGCCAAGGATCGCGACCTCGCGGAGTGGATGGAGCTGCACACCAGCTTCCCGAACTCGATGGTCGACCGCATCACGCCGGCCACACCGGCCGAGCTCGCACACGAGGTGGCGGCGCGGACCGGACTCATCGACCGATGGCCGGTCGTCGCCGAACCCTTCACCCAATGGGTGCTCGAGGACGACTTCGCCGACGGACGACCGCCGTTCGAGGACGTCGGGGTGCAGATGGTCGCCGACGTCGCCCCGTATGAGCTGATGAAGCTGCGACTCCTCAACGCCGGCCACCAGACGTTGTGCTACTTCGGTTACCTGATGGGATACCGGCTGGTCGACGAGGCTGCACGGGATCCGTTGCTGGAGAGCCTGTTGCGCGCATACATGCAGAAGGAGGGTCGTCTGACCCTGCCCGCCGTCCCCGGGGTCGACGTCGACGAGTACATCGACACCCTGCTCGAGCGGTTCTCCAACCCGGCGATCGGCGACACCATCGCCCGGTTGTGCGCAGAGTCGTCCGATCGCATCCCGCAGTGGCTGGTACCGGTCATCGTCGAGCGCCTACGCGACGGCGGATCGGTCACCGTCGCGGCGGCGGTGGTGGCGTCCTGGACGCGATACGCCGAGGGGCTCGACGAGCAGGGGGAGCCCATCGAGGTGGTCGATCAGCGCGCTGAGATGTTGTCGCCGTTGGCGCGTGACAGTCAGCAGGACCCGCGGGCCTTCGTCGGGGTCACCGACCTGTTCGGCGACCTTGCCGACGACGCGACGTTCATGGAGTCCTACACATGGGCGCTGACGTCGCTGCGCGAGCGTGGAGCCCGGGAGACGCTCGTTGAGTTGGTGGGCGACGCCTCCTGATCGACGCGCGCAGGCGGTCGTTCCCGGCGTCGGGCCTCAGCGGTAGGTCCGGGCCTGCGCGGCGCGGTACTGCTCGAGGATCGACGGGTCGGGGTCGGCCTCGAACCGTTCGGTTCCCGACTGCGACCAGCGCGGCGGCGTGGCGGCCTCGGTCAGCGCCCACGCCGCCTGACGCGCGGCGCCGTCGGCGACGTATTCGCCTGGCTCGGGCACCGACACCGGCAGTCCGAAGATCGCGGGTGCCAACTCACGGATCGCGCGCGACCGCACCCCGCCGCCGACGAGGATGATCCGCTGCGTGTCGACGCCCTGGTCGGCGATGAACCCGAGACCGTCGGCGAGGGAGCAGAGCAGGCCTTCGACCGCGGCGCGTGCGATCGTCGCCGGGGTGGTGTTCGCGACCGACAACCCGGCCAGGGTGGCGCGGGCGTCGGGGAGATTGGGGGAGCGTTCGCCCTCAAAGTACGGGATCAGCGACACCCCGCCCGAGCCGGGAGCCGACGACAGCGCGAGGTCGGACAGGACGTCGAGGTCGACCCCGAGCATGCGGGCGATCGAGGCCAGGACCGGTGCGCCGTTGAGCGTGCACACCAGGGGCAGTTGGCGTCCGGTGGCGTCGGCGAATCCGGCCACGTATCCGGCGGCGTCGTGCGAGCCGACGTCGGTCACCGCCGAGACCACCCCGGACGTGCCGAGCGAGACGATGACGTCTCCGGGTCGCGCGTCGAGCGCCAGTGCGGCCGAGGCGTTGTCGCCTGCCCCGGCGCCGAGGCGGGCACCCCAGGTGCTCTCGCCCGCAGAATCGTGCGGCCCGAGAACCCGAGGCACAGAAGGGGTTCGGCCGCGCATCGCCATCGTCAGCAGGTCGTGGTCGTAGGCGCCGGTCTCGGCGGAGAAGTAACCGGTGCCGCTGGCGTCGCTGCGGTCGGTGGCCAGGTCGGCGAGGTCTCCACCGCCCCGCAGCTGCCAGGTCAGCCAGTCGTGCGGCAGACAGACCGCGGCGGTCGCGTCGGCGTGCGACGGTTCGTGGTCGGCGAGCCAGCGCAGCTTGGTCGCGGTGATCGATGCCACCGGCACCACCCCGATGCGTGCCGCCCACTCGGCAGGCCCGCCGAGTTCGTCGATCAGATCCTGCGCTGCGTCCGCCGAGCGGGTGTCGTTCCACAGCAACGCATCCCGTACCGGGTTCCCGTCGGCGTCGAGGCAGATCATCCCGTGTTGCTGTGCGCCGACCGACACCGCGGCGACATCATCGAGGCCACCGGCGTCGGCGATCGCGGAGTGCATGGCACGCAACCACTCACGAGGGTCCACCTCGGTACCCGGTGGGTGCGCGGCCCGCCCGGATCGGACGAGGGCCCCGTCGTCGGCGTCGCGGACGACGACCTTGCAGGACTGTGTCGACGAGTCGATTCCGGCCACGAGAGTCACCGTGGTCACGCTACCCGGACCGTCAGTCGAGCAACTCAAGAAGCGCCACGGGACCCTGCGCGAACGCATCGGCGACCGACACGGTCCCGGAGAACTCGTCGGTGGTGGTGCGCGATCGCCAGCGGCCCGCCGGCAGCTCGACGACCGTCGCGGCGGCCGCGTCGGGATCGGTGATCCGCACACGCGCGGCGAGCACCAGCACATCGGTGCCGCGAGCGAACGCGACGACCTCGTCGGCGGCCGGCCCGGTGGCGTACACCGGGGCATATGCGCCGTCGGCGCCGAACGACGCAGGGTGGTCGCGACGAAGTGCGAGCGCGGCCGTCACGACCGCGGTCTTCGGATGGTTGAGCGACTGACCGAAATCGACCGGGCGACGGTTGTCCGGATCGACGAGGGTGTCCTCGAACCATTCCGTGCCCTGATAGATGTCACCGAATCCGGGAACCAGCAGACCGAGGGCCTTGTGGGCCACGCAGACGTCGACGATGTCGGCGCGCATGGTCTCGATCAGTCCCGAGATCCCCACGCCCACCGGTCCGTCGAGGACGTCGTCGACCCAGGAGTGGATCGCCGATTCCATCTCGTCATCGGAGTCGGTCCACGACGTGACGAGCGCGGCCTCGCGGATCGCCTTGGTGGTGAAGTCGTGGAGTCGTTCCCGGACACTCGCGTCGGGGACACCGTCCAGCGGCCACACCCCGATGATGTTCTGCACCAGGAACAGTCCGGTCACCGCGTCTGGCGGGGGTGTCGCCGACACCATCGACGCGACGAGCTCGGAGAACTGATCGGGGTACCGGGTCAGCAACCCGATGCGGGCACGGACGTCCTCACCACGCTTGGTGTCGTGGGTCGACAACGTCGTCATCGCCGACGGCCAGTCCCGTGCCCTGGCGACGTTGAACGCATGGAACTCGTCGACGGTCGTACCGAACCGACCGGGGTCGCCGCCGACCTCCTGCAGGCCGACGAGTCGGGCCGTGCGATAGAACAGACAGTCCTCGACGCTCTTCGCGGTGGTCGCTCCGCAGACCTGGGCCAGGCGTGCGGACGGTTCCCCGTCCGAGGCGACCGCGTCGGCGATCATCCTGATCGCGGAGCCCAGTTCGGGGAGGCGGTCGCGCACCTCGTCGAACGTGGCGTCCAGACGCGACCGCAGGGTGGGGTAGTCGGCGCGGTACACGCCCAGGGACGCGACGACCTCACCGATGGCCGCGTCGAGCTCGGCGGCGGGCACCGCGGTGGCATCGGTGTCGCCGGCGTCGCGCGCGGCCATCCGGATCGCACGGGCGAGGCGCGCCCGTTCGGCGGGGAACATCTCGTCCAGGGTGCCGAGTTTGATCGCGTGCTCGGCGGTGTCGATCCAGTCGCGGTCGCCCGGGTTGCCGGTGACGCTGCGGTGCAGTTCGGTGAACGTCTCGACCGTGGTCGCGTCGACGAAGACGCCGTCGAGCACCCGCAGTGCCTCGTACCCGGTGGTGCCGTCGACCGGGAGCGCCGGGTCGAGATCCTCGTCCACCGACAGCACCTTCTCGATGAGCAGCAGCCGATCGTCGCCGATGTCGGCGCGCAACTGCTCGAGGTAACCCATCGGGTCGGTGAGGCCGTCGGGATGATCGACGCGCAATCCGTCGACGAGATCCTCGGCGACGAGACGGTGCACCAGCGTGTGGGTCGCGGCGTACACCGCCGGGTCCTCCTGGCGCATCCCGGCCAGTCCGTTGACCGCGAAGAACCGCCGGTAGCCGATGAGCCCGGAGTCCCAGGCCACCAGCCGGTACGCCTGGCCGTCGTGCGCCGTCTGCGGTGAGGTGGTGTCGGTGTGGGGTGCGAGCGGGAAGCGGTGTTCGTAGAAGCCCAGTTCCGTTGCGCCGGAGTCGTTCGTCTCCAGGGTCAGGGCCTCGACGTCGTCGGGCTGCCCGAGGACCGGCAGCGCGATGCGGCCGTCCGCGCCGTTGTCCGGGGCCCAGTCGATGTCGAAATGGTGCGCGAATTCCGAGGCGCTGCCGTGGGTGAGGACGTCCCACCACCACGGGTTCTGGCGGGGGCCCTCGACGCCGGTGTGATTGGGCACGATGTCGACGATGATCCCGAGCCCGGCGTCCGACGCCGCCCGACGCAGAGTCCGCAGACCGTCCATGCCGCCGAGGATTTCGGCGACCTCCGGTGGTGGCACCCAGTCGTAACCATGGGTCGATCCGGCCATCGCCGTCCCGATCGGTGACAGGTACAGATGGCTGACGCCCAACGCGCTGATGTGCGGGATCTGCCGGGCCGCATCGGCGAAGGTGAACTCGGCGGTCAACTGCAGGCGGTAGGTGGCGACGAACGCCGGTCGTACGCCTGCGGTGTCGGTCGTGCTCATGGCTCAGCGCACCTTGCGCAGGACGAGCAGCGAACGGTCGCGCACCATCACCGACGACCCGGTCGAGGCCCGCACCGTGCTCGAACCGGTCGCGTCGGCGGTGTCGAGCACGCCCTCCCACTCCGACCCGTAGTAGTCCGACGGCAACTGGAAATCGAGCGGTTCGTGGTGGGCGTTGAAGCACAGGATGAAGGTGTCGTCGACCACGAGCCGTCCGCGGACGTCCTTCTCGCCGATACCCTCCCCGTTGAGGTACACCGCGAGGCTCTTGCCGAACCCGCTGTCCCAGTCGGCCTCGTTCATCTCCTGGCCGGCCGGTGTGAGCCACGCGATGTCCCGCGACTGGTCACCCGAGCGGATGGGCCGACCGGCGAAGAACCGCCGACGGCGGAACACCGGGTGCTCGGTGCGCAGCGCGATGGCCCGGCTGGTGAAGGTGACCAGGTCGGCGTTGGACTCCGCCAACGACCAGTCCATCCACGCGAGCGGGGAATCCTGGCAGTAGACGTTGTTGTTGCCCTGCTGGGTACGACCCATCTCGTCGCCGTGGGCGATCATCGGCGTGCCCTGGCTCAGCGCCAGCGTCGCGAGGATGTTGCGCTGCTGGCGAGCGCGTAGTCCCTCGATGGCAGGATCGTCGGTCGGACCCTCGACGCCGCAGTTCCACGACCGGTTGTGGCTCTCGCCGTCGCGGTTGTCCTCGCCGTTGGCCTCGTTGTGCTTCTCGTTGTAGGACACGAGATCTCGCAACGTGAAGCCGTCGTGGGCGATGACGAAGTTGATGCTGGCACCCGGACGTCGTCCGGTGTCCTCGTACAGATCCGACGAGCCGGTCAGACGAGAGGCGAACTCGCCCAACGTCGACGGCTCACCGCGCCAGTAGTCGCGGACGGTGTCGCGGTACTTGCCGTTCCACTCCGTCCACAGGCCGGGGAAGTTGCCCACCTGGTAGCCGCCCTCGCCGACGTCCCACGGTTCGGCGATGAGCTTGACCTGACTGACCACCGGATCCTGTTGCACCAGATCGAAGAAGGCCGACAGCTTGTCGACGTCGTGGAGTTCGCGTGCCAGGGTCGAGGCGAGGTCGAAGCGGAACCCGTCGACGTGCATCTCGAGCACCCAGTAGCGCAGCGAGTCCATGATCAGCTGCAACGTGTGCGGGTGCCGCACGTTGAGGCTGTTGCCGGTACCGGTGTAGTCCATGTACATCTCGGGCTGCCCGTCGACCAGACGGTAGTAGGCGGCGTTGTCGATGCCACGCATACAGATCGTCGGGCCCATGTGGTTGCCCTCGGCGGTGTGGTTGTAGACCACGTCGAGGATGACCTCGATACCCGCCTCGTGGAAGGAGCGGACCATGGCCTTGAACTCGGTCACCTCGCCACCGGCACGCTTGTTGGCCGCGTACCCACCGTGCGGCGCGAGGAAGCCGAAGCTGTTGTAGCCCCAGTAGTTCCGCAACCCCTGGTCGAGCAGAGTCTGGTCCTGCAGGAACTGATGGACCGGCATCAGCTCGATCGCGGTCACGCCGAGGTCGGTGAGGTGGTCGATGATCGCCGGGTGCGCCAGTCCGGCGTAGGTGCCGCGCAGCTGCTCGGGCACCTCGGGGTGGGTGGCGGTCATCCCCTTGACGTGCGCCTCGTAGATCACCGTCTCGTGGTACGGACGGTTCGGTGCGCGGTCGTGCTGCCAGTCGAAGAACGGGTTGATGACCACCGAGGTCATCGTGTGACCCAGAGAGTCGAGGCCGGGCATCCCGGGGACGTCGGGATCGGTGATGTCGGCGTCGATGGGCGAGCCGTCGTGGACCGTGTCGGACTCGTCGGACACCGGTTCGGAGGACGCGGCGGTCGACGGTGGCGGCGACGCGGGCGGCACCTCGGCGTCGGTCGCGGCCTGTTTCTGCTGCTGCTCGGGCTGTTCGAGGAGTCCGGATGTCCCCGACTCGTCGGCGTCACCGGTGCCGGCAACCGGTGCGACGGGATCCTCGGTGTCGATGTCCTCGTCGCCGGGCAGTTCGATCGGGTAGGAGTACAGCGAACGGTCCCCGTCGAACTCGCCGAAGAACGACTTGCCGTACGGGTCGACAAGCAGTTTCGACGAATCGCAGCGCAGCCCCCGCGCCGGATCGTAGGGGCCGTGAACCCGGTAGCCGTACCGCTGGCCGGGGGCCACCGACGGGAGATAGCAGTGCCAGACGTAGCCGTCGACCTCGTCGAGCCGGACGCGGGTCTCGGTGCCGTCCTTGCCGATCAGGCACAACTCGACCACGTCGGCGACCTCGGAGAACAACGAGAAGTTGGTGCCCGCGCCGTCGTAGGTGGCGCCCAGTGGATACGCGGTTCCCGGCCACACCATGAGCTGGCTCGGAGTGGTGGCGAGCGTCGCGTCCACCAGACTCTCGGTCGGATCGCCGATCGTGGTGTCCGGCGTTTCTGTCATTCCCACCCTTGCGACGTCATCCTGGGAGCTTATCCGGCCGGGCCGGTCCGCTCATCTCGGGCGGTGCAGATCACGCCGGGTGCTCAGGCCCAGGGGAAGACGAGCTTCAACTGCCGATCGAGCTCGGGAGCGAGGCTCCGCACGAAGGTCGCGCTGAGGTGGTGCCAGTCGTGATAGACGGAGATGTTGCCGATGATCGCGGGGCACAGGGTGTCGGTGCACCAGCCCTTGCTGAGGTCGATCGGGTGCACGTTCGGGTAGTCCGCGACGATCGCGTCGGTCGGGTTCGTGGTCGAGTACTCGGGGTCCCGAGGGGTGCCGCACGACTTCGCGTCGCCGCCGTCGGCCAGACACGTCGGACTGTCGATGGCTCCCTTGCCGTTGTGCGGCCAGACGCTGTCCCGCACACCGAGAACCGGGATGCCCGCCTGCTTGAAACGGTCGAAGATCGGCAGGTAGTCCGGCGGCACCCATTCGCCGAGCACACCCTTGCGAGGACGCGTGGAGTTGGTGAACACCGCGTCCGGCTTGTCGGCGATGAGACGGTCCATCACCTTCCCGACCCAGGTGTAGCAGGCCGGGTACGGCACGCCGTCCACCGAGACGTTGGGGTCGACCGACAGCGGACACCCGAACTTGAGGTAGGTCGTCACGCGGAAGTGGTTCTGCTTGCCCAGCATGTCGAGCGCCGATATCCAGTACTCGGCGTGCGAGCCGCCGGCGAGGGCGATGGTCTTCGTGGCCGTCGGATCGCCGTAGACCGCGACGTGGATGTCGGGGTCCTTGAAGTCGCTGATGTTGCCCTGATACGACGTCTCGGGCAGGTCCTTGAGGACCTCGAGCGCCTTGGGCACCGGGTCGACCTTGGGGACCGGGACATCATCGATGAGCGCGCGGGCACCCGGATAGATGCGCGGGTCGAGGTTGGTCGTGTCGACGACGATGTTGTCGACGTGACGTTCCCATGCCTTGATGCCGACGCCGGTGACCAGCACACCGACCACGAGCAGCGTCGTCAGGGCTCCGGTGTAGCTCAGCACCGCAGTACGTGCTCGTCGGCCACGAGACGATGTGGTGGGCAGTACCGGATCCCGCAGCGAATCAGAGGTCGCCGCTCCGTCGGCGCGGTGGTGACCGACCTTCGTCGTCGAGCGCTTCGCGCGCAGAGGATCCTCGACGTAGCGCTTGGTCAGCCACGCCAGTGCGATCGACAGCGCGATCAGGACGACACCCTCGGCGAAGTTCGCGTCGTTTTTGTCCCGCCACGCCAGGTAGAAGATCAGCAGCGGCCAGTGCCAGAGGTACAGCGCGTAGGAGATCGATCCCAGCCAGACCGGGAACCGACTCGCCAGACCGCGGTTGATCACCGGCATATCGACGCGTGCGCCGCGCTGGTTCGCCGTCGCGCCCGACCAGATGATGGCCAGGGTCGCGAGCACGGGAACCAGGGCGAGCGGGCCGGGGTAGGACTCGACGCCGACGATCCACCAGCCGCAGGTGACGATGAGCGCGAGTGCGGCGACGGCCACCAGGTTGCGCAGGATCGTCGGGACACGCCACCGCGGCATCCACACCGCGAGCAGTCCGCCGGCCAGCGGTTCCCAGGTGCGCGCGATCGTGTCGTAGTAGTTGAACTGCTGGTTGATCGGCATCCGCATGTGTGCCCAGTAGAACGACACGGCGGCCACGCCGATGATCGCTGTCGCGACGATCGCGCGGATGACGGCCGGACGCCGTAGCTGCGGCACGACGCGGGCCGCCAGCTTGAGCACGCCGCCGAAAGCCAGGGCGGTGAGGATCGTGATGACGAAGAACTGTCCCTGCACCGACATCGACCACAGATGCTGCAGAGGACTGTTGGCCGAGCTCGCGGCGGCGTAGTCCTGGGAATTGAACGCCAGGAACCAGTTCTGGTAGTACAGCGCGCTGGCGACGACCTCGCGTCCGGTCGCCACCCAGCGTGTCTGCGGGAAGACGACGATGGTCAGGACCGTGACGACGAGCAGCACCGTGATCAGCGCCGGCAACAGCCGGCGGGCCAGGCGGGTCAGTCGGGTGACCGGGTTGATGGCGTCGCGCAGCGTGACCGACGGACTCTGCGTGACGATGACGTGTTTGAGGAGCGACCCGACGAAGAAGTAGCCCGACAGCGTCAGGAAGACGTCGACGCCACCGGACACGCGGCCGAACCAGATGTGGAAACAGGCGACCAGGGTGATGGCGATGCCGCGGAGTCCGTCGAGGTCGGTCCGATACGCCGAGGCGGGGTCGGCAGGCACCGTGCGCTGCCGCTCCGAGGAGCGGCTGGGGGCGGTCACCACGTGGTTGGTCTCGCTAGCTGTCGGGGGAAACGTCCGACACTCGGCGGTGTGAGCGTCGGCGAGGAGTCGCGGTCGTCGGTACGTAATGTACCCGTCGTTACCGTGAATTCCACTTCCGCGACGCCTTGCCGCGCCGGTCGACCTGGCGAAACGGATGCGCGGACCGCCGCTCGCGCGGTAGCGTCACCGGCCCTGCGGGGCCGCACCGCAGGGTGGATACGCTCGCGGGATGGCACGGAAACCGCTGACCAGCGCCGAGATCACGGCGATCGACGACGAGTTGATCTGGCATCCGTACGGCTCCATGACGGCCGGCGGACCCGCACCGCTGGTGGTCGAATCCGCCGCGGGCACCAGGATCCGGCTGGCCGACGGACGTGAGGTCGTCGACGGCATGAGCTCGTGGTGGGCGGCGATCCACGGATACGCCCACCCGGTTCTCGACGCAGCCGCCCGGTCCCAACTCGACTCGATGGCCCACGTGATGTTCGGCGGCCTCACCCACGAGCCGGCCGCCCGGCTCGCGCGGCTGCTCGTCGACATCACGCCCGAACCGCTGCAGCGGGTGTTCTTCTGCGACTCGGGGTCGGTGTCGGTGGAGGTCGCGGTCAAGATGGCGTTGCAGTACTGGCGCGGACAGGGCATCGACCGCCCGCGCCTGCTGACCTGGCGCGGCGGATATCACGGTGACACCTTCACGCCCATGAGCGTCTGCGACCCCGACGGAGGCATGCACTCGCAGTGGACGGGCGTCCTGCGCGACCAGGTGTTCGTCGGACCGCCCCCGTCGGAGTACCGCCCCGAATACGTCGCCGAGCTCGCCGATGCGGTCGCCGCACACCGATCCGAGCTGGCCGCGGTGATCGTCGAACCCGTGGTCCAGGGAGCCGGCGGGATGCGGTTCCACGACCCGCGCTACCTCGCTGATCTGCGGCGTATCTGCGACGACAACGACGTCCTGCTGATCTTCGACGAGATCGCCACCGGCTTCGGTCGCACCGGCGCCCTGTTCGCCGCCGAGCACGCGGGGGTCGCCCCGGACATCATGTGCGTCGGCAAAGCGCTGACCGGCGGCTACCTGACGATGGCAGCGACCCTGTGCACCGAGCGGATCGCCACCACGATCAGTGAGGGCGAGATGGGTGTGCTCGCCCACGGCCCCACCTTCATGGCCAACCCCCTGGCGTGCGCGGTCTCGGTCGCGTCGATCGAACTGCTGCTCGACGGTGACTGGAGAGGCCGGGTGGCCGCGATCGGGACCCGGCTGCGCGAGGGCCTCGAACCGCTACGCCAGCACGACTCGGTCGTCGACGTGCGCGTGCTGGGTGCGATCGGGGTGGTCCAGCTCGACTCGGCCGTCGACATGGCCGTCGCGACCGGCGCGGCGGTCGACGCGGGTGCGTGGCTGCGGCCGTTCGGTGCGCTGGTCTACGCCATGCCGCCGTTCATCTCCTCGGTCGACGACATCGACACCGTCGTCGCGGCCATCACCGCCGTGGTGCACGCGCACACCCGCTGAGACGTCGAGTGGGCGGCTGCGGACGTCGAGTGGGCGGTAACGGCCGTGTGAGACGCTGAGCGACGATGAATGCGCCTGATTCCCCCCGTCCCTCGGCACTCGACTGGCTGGTCGAGGCGGCGCGCGTGCGCGACGCCGAAGGGCTGCACCGCACCCTGATCCCGCGCCACGCCGGCGACGATGTCCTCAACCTCGCGTCCAACGACTACCTGGGTCTGTCCACCGATCCGCGGGTGATCACCGGCGCGACCGAGGCCGTTCAAACCTGGGGTGCGGGTGCGACCGCGTCGCGACTCGTCACCGGGACCACCGCCCTGCACGACGATCTCGAACACGAACTCGCCGAATTCCTCGGGACCGCGAGCGCGCTCGTCTTCTCCTCCGGTTACCTGGCGAACGTCGGGGTGATCACCGCGCTCATGGGGCGCGGGGACCTCATCGTCAGCGACGGTGGTGCGCACGCGTCCTTGATCGACGGATGCCGCCTCTCCCGGGCGCGGGTCGTGGTCGTCGACCGCGGCGACCACGAGGCCGTCCGGACCGCGCTGCGCGAGCGCACCGAGGACCGCGCGATGGTGGTGACGGACTCCGTGTACAGCATCGACGGTGCCGTCGCCCCGGTCGCCGAGCTCTACGCCGCGGCCCGCGAGCACGGCGCGCTGCTCGTGGTCGACGAGGCGCATGCGCTCGGTGTGCGTGGTCGCGGCGGTCGCGGGGTCGTCGACGAACTCGGACTGACCGGCGCTGTCGACCTCGTGGTCACCGCGGTGCTGTCGAAGTCGTTCGGATCGCAGGGCGGCCTGGTCGCCGGGCCGGCGACCCTGCGGGACCATCTCGTCGACCGCGCACGGTCGTTCATCTTCGACACCGGCTTGGCGCCGTCGGCCGTCGGTGCCGCGCGAGCCGCACTCGGTGTCCTGCGCGCCGAACCCGACCTGTGCGACCGCGTCCGTGACAACGCCCGACGACTGGCGGCCGCCTGCGACGCCGAGGCCCCGTCCGCCGCCGTGGTGTCGTTGATCATCGGTGAGCCCGCCGACGCGCTCGAGGTGGCCCGTCGCTGCCGGGCCGACGGCGTCGTCGTCGGGTGCTTCCGGCCGCCGTCGGTCCCGCCGGGCACGTCGCGCATCCGACTCACCGTCCGCGCCGATCTGGACGCCGACCAGCTCGATCGGGTCGCCCAGGTCGTCAACCGTGCGCGCGCGGCCGTCGTCGCGGCGGACGCGGTCATCCGCTGATGTCGGTCCTGATCGTCACCGGGACGTCCACCGATGTCGGCAAGACCATCGCGACCGCCGCCATCGCTGCCGCGGTGGCAGAGGCCGGCGCCTCGGTCGGGGTCTGCAAACCCGGGCAGACCGGCGTCGCGCCGGGCGAGCCCGGCGACATCGACGAGGTCGTGCGGCTGACCGGGGTGACCTCGACCGTCGAGGGGGCCCGATACCCCGAGCCGCTGGCACCCGAGACCGCGGCCGCTCGCGCCGGGATGCCTCCGCTGACCCTGACGTCGATCACCGACGCCGTGGCCCGGGTCGGGGACTGTGACGTCGTCCTCGTCGAGGGGGCCGGGGGAGTGCTCGTCCGACTGGGTGTCGACCTGACCGTGCTCGACGTGGCGACCGCGCTGTCGGCGCCGGTGGTCGTGGTGGCCGCGGCCGGACTGGGCACCCTGAACCACACCGAACTCACCGTCGACGCCATCCGTGCGCGCGGCATCGAGGTCAGCGGCATCATCATCGGTTCCTGGCCCGACGAACCCGATCTGGCCACCCGCTGTAATCGCGTGGACCTGCCGCGACTGACCGACACGCCGATCATTGGCGTCGTTCCCGCCGGCGCGGGGCGTCTGACACGCGCAGACTTCACCGAGCGAGCGCCCGGGTGGTTCGACCCACACTGGGTGCGGGGCCTGAAGGCGGGATAGGGCACACTGGGTCGCGGCCGTCACTCCCACGCCCCACCGGGCGCATGTTTCCGACGGCCCCGCAGTGATCGCACGACGTCATCGAGGAGGGCCCGTGACCCAGGCTCCTGTCCGCCCGGATCAGCCGGGAACCCATGCAGACGAGGCCGACATCCTCGACCTGGCCCGCGAGAAGGTGCTCGAGCGCGGTGAACCGCTGACCCAGGCCGAGACCCTGTCGGTGCTGCAGCTCGGCGACGACCGCCTGACCGATCTGCTGCAGCTCGCCCACGACGTACGCATGAAGTGGTGCGGCCCGGAGGTCGAGGTCGAGGGCATCATCTCGCTCAAGACCGGCGGCTGCCCCGAGGACTGCCACTTCTGCTCGCAGTCGGGGCTGTTCACCTCGCCCGTGCGCAGCGCGTGGATCGACATCCCGTCGCTCGTCGAGGCGGCCAAGCAGACCGCGAAGACCGGCGCGACGGAGTTCTGCATCGTCGCCGCCGTCCGCGGACCCGACAAGCGTCTGATGAGTCAGGTCGCCGCCGGCATCGAGGCCATCCGCAACGAGGTCGACATCCAGATCGCCTGCAGCCTGGGCATGTTGACCCAGGAGCAGGTCGACGAGCTCGCGGCCATGGGCGTACACCGCTACAACCACAACCTCGAGACCGCCCGGTCGCACTTCCCGAACGTGGTCACCACGCACACGTGGGAGGAGCGCGAGGGCACCCTGCGCATGGTGCGCGAGGCCGGCATGGAGGTCTGCTGCGGCGGCATCCTCGGCATGGGTGAGTCGTTGGAGCAGCGCGCCGAGTTCGCGGCCGATCTCGCGGCGCTGAACCCCGACGAGGTCCCGCTCAACTTCCTCAACCCGCGTCCGGGCACCCCCTTCGGTGACCTCGACGTGCTGCCCGCCGCCGACGCGCTGCGCGCGGTCGCGGCGTTCCGACTGGCGTTGCCGCGCACCATCCTGCGCTTCGCGGGCGGACGCGAGATCACCCTCGGTGACCTCGGCGCCAAGCAGGGCATCCTCGGCGGCATCAACGCGGTGATCGTGGGCAACTACCTCACCACCCTGGGCCGTCCCGCCGAAGCCGATCTCGATCTGCTCGTCGACCTGCAGATGCCGATCAAGGCTCTCAACGACAGCATCTGAGTCGATGGCCGGTGACGTCGTGATCGCAGAATCCGCCGCGGATCGCGAGGGCGGTCTCGACGCGCCCGATGCGATCACGCCGTTGACCGAGCCGCTCCGGTTCGGTGTCTACACCGGCGTGCAGGTCGATTCCCCTGCCCAGCAGGAGATCCCGGCCGCCGCGAAGTTGGGCCTCGAGCCGCCGCGGTTCTGTGGACAGTGCGGTCGACGCATGATCGTCCAGGTCGTCCCCGACGGCTGGACCGCGCGGTGCTCCCGACACGGCCGCGTCGACTCGACGTTCCTCGGCCGACGATGACCGCAGGCGGCCCCGACTTCCTCGCGCCCGGACCGGGGCCCGAAGGCACACCCGCCGACGTCGCACCGATCGTCGACCGGATCGACATCCGATCGCTCCTGCGGTCGGCCGTGCTCGCCGTCCTCGGTGTCGCCGTCGTCGGCCTGATCGGTGGGATCCTGTGGGGCCTGGTGGTTCCCGGGGTGACCGGTGTCGTGGTCGCACCGGGGCGTGCGGGAGCGCTCGGCGCCGACACCGGCCACCGGTTCGATGCGGTCGCGATCTTCGCGTGCATCAGTTTCGTGGCCGGCGCACTCGGCGGTGTCGGTGTGTGGTGGATACGGTCGCTGCGCGGTTCGGTCGGCGCGGTGTCTGTGGCGATCGGCGCCGTAGTCGGTGCCGCGTTGGCCGCCTGGATCGGCGGTCTCATCGCCGGCGCCCGACACCCCGGTGTCGGCGACACCGCGGTCGGCCAGTTCTTCTCGAGCGCGCCGAGCCTTCGGTTGGACGGCTCCACAGTCGATTCCGTGGGCGGGTTCGACTTCTCCTGGGCCATCGTGGTCATCGCACCGATCGGTGCTCTGCTGGCCTATCTGGTGTTGCTGCTCGTGGTGCGCCGCGCCGACCTCGGCGTCGCGCCGTCAGGCCGGGGGACGCAGGGTGGCGAACTCGTCGGTGACGCGTAAGCCGTTCTCGGCGAATCGATACAGCGCGGGCGGGCGACCACCCGAGCGGCCGGTGCGTCCGACCGTCCCGGTTGCGCTGACCACGCCGCGTCGGGACAGGATGCGGAGCAGGTTGGTCGAGTCGACCGGATATCCGAGTGCGGCGCAGTAGATGTCGCTGAGGGTCGACATCGCGAACTCCGGTGGCGCCAATGCGAACGCGATGTTCGTGTACGACAACTTCGCCGCGAGGCGCGTGCGGGCCAACGTGACGACCTCGCGGTGGTCGAAGCTCATCTCCGGCAGCGTGCCGACGGGGTGCCAGCGGGTGTCGGGGGGAAGGTTCGCGGTCGAGTCCGAGCGCACCAGACCGAGGTAGGTCGAGGCGATCACGCGCGGGCCGGGCAGGCGGTGCGGTGCGGAGAACACCGACAGTTGCTCGAGGTGCGCCACCTCGCGGACGTCGACCTTGTCGGCCAACAGGCGACGCGCCGAGGTCGTGAGGTCCTCATCGGCGCGCAGGATGCCGCCGGGCAGCGACCAGGTGCCGCGCTGGGGGTCGAGAGCCCGCTGCCACAACAGGACCGACAACTCCGGAGGGGCGTCGGACGTGGGGGAGCGAACCTGGAACACGGCGTCGAGCACCTCGTGGATGATGCCGTCCGCGCCCATGTCGCCCAGTCTATGTCGATGAGCAGGTGCTCACCGACCGTCACGCCGCACCCCAGGGAGCACCGCGGTCCCCGGCGTCGGGCACGTAACTCCGCCAGTTGGGCACGTAACTCAACCAGTTGGGCATTACGTGCCCAGCTGACGCGTGTAAGTGCCCAACTGACGGGTGTACGTGCCCAACTGACGGGGCTGACTTTTTGTGCACACGCGGAGGGTGAGGCGGTGGGTTTCGGGGGCGAAGTGTGGCCGGTGCTACATTGGGGACACGTTTTCGACCGTCAGTCGAAAACCGTCGGTGTCAGCCACATCGACCCGCCTTTCGAAGGAGAGCGGCCATGACCACAGCGGCCGTCATTGACCAGGTGCCCGACGCGAACGACCCCGGACCCGAATGGGCCGCCGAGGTTCGTCGCCTCGCGACATTGCGCGGAGCGACCCTCCTGGCGCACAACTACCAGCTCCCCGCCATCCAGGACGTGGCCGATCATGTCGGTGACTCCCTGGCGCTCTCGCGCATCGCCGCGTCGGCCCCGGAGGACACCATCGTGTTCTGCGGTGTGCACTTCATGGCCGAGACCGCGAAGATCCTCGCGCCGGACAAGACCGTCCTGATCCCCGATGCACGCGCCGGGTGCTCGCTGGCCGACTCGATCACCGCCGACGAACTGCGCGAGTGGAAGGCCGACCACCCCGACGCCGTGGTGGTCTCGTACGTGAACACCACCGCCGAGGTGAAGGCGCTCACCGACATCTGCTGCACGTCGTCGAACGCCGTCGAGGTCGTCGAGTCCATCGACCCCGACCGCACCGTGCTGTTCCTTCCCGACCAGTTCCTCGGTGCGCACGTCAAGCGCGAGACCGGTCGGACGAACATGCACATCTGGGCCGGTGAATGCCACGTCCACGCCGGCATCAACGGTGACGAACTGACCGATCAGGCGAACGCGCACCCCGACGCCGACCTGTACGTGCACCCCGAATGTGGTTGCGCCACCTCGGCCCTGTACCTCGCAGGTGAGGGTGCGGTGCCCGCCGATCGGGTGCACATCCTGTCCACCGGCGGGATGCTCGACACCGCACGCGCCTCCGGCGCCCGCGAGGTCCTCGTCGCCACCGAGATCGGCATGCTGCACCAACTGCGCAAGGCGGCGCCGCAGATCGACTTCCAGGCCGTCAACCCCAAGGCGTCCTGCAAGTACATGAAGATGATCACTCCCGAGGCGTTGCTTCGGTGCCTGCGCGACGGCACCGACGAGGTGCACCTGGAACGCTCCGTGGCCGACGCCGCTCGCGCGAGCGTCGAGCGGATGATCGCCATCGGCAGCCCCGGGGGCGGTGGCGAATGACCCCTCGTGCCCAGGCGATCGACGGAGTGTCATCGGACGAGATCCGGGCGCTGATCCGAACCGCCCTCGACGAGGACCTGCGATACGGACCGGATGTCACCACCGCCGCGACGGTTCCCGAGGGTGCCCGCACCGTCGCGGTCATCGCGAGTCGGCAGCCCGGTGTCATCGCGGGGCTCGACGCGGCTCTGGCGGTGTTCGACGAGGTGATCGGCGACGACTACGACGTCGTGGATCGCTCGGAGGACGGGACCCGGGTGCAGGCCGGTGACGTCGTGCTGCGCCTCGACGCCCCGACGGCCGGCCTGCTGACCGCGGAGCGGACCGCGCTGAACCTGCTGTGTCACCTGTCCGGGATCGCCACGGCCACCGCGCGGTGGGTCGACGAGATCGCCGACACCGACACGGTCGTGCGCGACAGCCGCAAGACGCTGCCGGGTCTGCGCGCGCTGCAGAAGTACGCGGTCCGGGCGGGCGGAGGGCAGAACCACCGCATGGGCCTCGGCGACGCCGCGCTGATCAAGGACAACCACATCGCGGCGGCGGGATCGCTCACGGCGGCGCTGAAGGCCGTCCGCGCGGCGGCTCCCGACCTCGCCATCGAGGTCGAGGTGGACTCGCTGACCCAACTCGACGAGGCTCTCGCGCTCGACGCCGAACTGGTGCTGCTGGACAACTTCGCCCTCTGGGAGACGCAGATGGCGGTGCAGCGGCGTAACCAGCGGGCGCCGAGAACCCGACTCGAGAGCTCCGGCGGACTGTCCCTCGACGTCGCACACGACTACGCACGCACGGGTGTCGACTTCCTCGCTGTGGGCGGTCTCACTCATTCGGTGACCGTGCTGGACCTGGGCCTGGACCTCTGAGGCCGAACCCGGCATAGCGGCCATGCGCGAGTGCTTTTATGCGCATCTGGGCATAAAACCGTGGAAGTCCTCGTTTGCACCTGTGTCCCGGCGCGCTGAACCGCGCGCTCCGCAAGGCCCGAAAGGACACGATTTCTGTGCCAACTGTGAACGCCGTTATCGCCACGAGTGCGACAGACCCGCTCACCATCTCGACCATCGAACGCCGTGAACTGGGACCCAAGGATGTCCGTATCGACATCAAGTTCGCAGGCATCTGCCACTCCGACATCCACACCGCGCGCAACGAGTGGAAGGGCACCAAGTACCCGGTCGTCCCGGGTCACGAGATCGCGGGCGTCGTTGCCGAGGTCGGCTCCGAGGTCACCCTGCACAACGTGGGCGACCGCGTCGGTGTCGGCTGCTTCGTCGACTCCTGCGGTGAGTGTGCCCCGTGCAAGAACGGCGACGAGCAGTACTGCGAGAAGGGTGTCGTCCAGACCTACAACTCGAAGACCTACGAGGGTGAGTTCACCCACGGCGGTTACTCGCAGCAGGTCGTCGTCACCGAGAAGTTCGTCCTGAAGATCCCCGAGGGCATCGAGCTCGACGTCGCCGCGCCGCTGCTCTGCGCGGGCATCACCCTGTACGCACCGCTGAAGAAGTGGGGCGCGGGCCCGGGTCGCAAGGTCGCCATCATCGGCATGGGCGGTCTCGGACACGTGGGCGTCAAGATCGCCCACGCGCTCGGAGCCGAGGTCACCGTGCTCAGCCAGACCACGAGCAAGGAAGAGGACGGCAAGCGCTTCGGTGCCGACCACTACTACGCGACCAAGGACAACAAGCAGCTCTTCACGGACCTGGCCGGCCAGTTCGACCTGATCCTGAACACCGTGTCGGTGAACCTGCCGCTCGACGACTACATCGGTCTGCTCGCCATCGACGGAGCCCTCGTCGAGCTCGGTGTGCCGGAGAACCCGTTGCAGGTCGCAGCGTTCGCGCTGCTGACCAACCGTCGCTCGCTGTCGGGCTCCATGGTCGGTGGCATCGCCCTGACCCAGGAGATGCTCGACTTCTGCGCCGAGCACGAGATCGCGGCCGAGATCGAGACGATCTCCGCCGACCAGGTCAACGAGGCCTACGACCGCGCGGTCTCGTCGGACGTGCGCTACCGCTTCGTGATCGACACCGCGACGCTGGCGAACGCCTGATCGCTGCGTGAACCGGGTCACACGTTGACCTGAGCACGACCACCATCGGCCGTCGCCCGTCCCACTTCCGGGGCGGTCGGCGGCCGATGGTTTTGTCCTCGGCGACGTACCCACCGTCGAAAACGGCTGGCCGGACCGCATATCCTGGATGTTCACGCCCGCCGATCCGTTCCCCGGAGGAGATCAGCCCACCATGCTTTCCCGTACCGATCTACGTGGCGGCGCACTCTCTGCCGCCGACCTGCGTCGCGCGCTCCCGCGCGGCGGGACCGACGTGGACTCGGTGCTCGCGACGGTGTCGCCGGTGGTCGCGGCGATCCGTGAGCGCGGAGCGGCCGCCGCCCTCGAGTACGGGCAGCGGTTCGACCGGGTCACCCCGGACACCGTGCGCGTCCCCGCCGAGCGGCTCGTTGCCGCCCTGGACGCCGTGGACCCGACGGTGCGGTCGGCACTCGAGGAGTCGATTCGCCGGGCCCGGATCGTGCACTCCGATCAGCGGCGGGGCACGGTCCGCACCGATGTCGTCCCCGGCGGATCGGTCACCGAGAAGTGGATCCCGATCGCCCGCGTGGGCCTCTATGTCCCCGGCGGCAACGCCGTCTACCCGTCCAGCGTCGTGATGAACGTCGTCCCGGCCCAGGAGGCAGGCGTCGGATCGCTCGTCGTCGCGTCCCCGCCCCAGGCCGACCACGGCGGCTGGCCGCACCCGACGATCCTCGCGGCGTGCGCCCTGCTCGGCGTGACCGAGGTCTGGGCCGTCGGCGGCGCGCAGGCGGTCGCGCTGCTCACCTACGGCGGCACCGACACCGACGACGCCGAACTGGCACCCGTCGACCTCATCACCGGGCCGGGCAACATCTACGTGACAGCTGCGAAGCGCTTGTGCCGCAGCATCGTCGGGATCGACTCCGAGGCGGGACCCACCGAGATCGCGATCCTCGCCGACGACGAGGCCGACGCCGTCGCGGTCGCCGCCGACCTGATCAGTCAGGCCGAACACGACGTCCTCGCCGCCTCGGTCCTGGTCACCGACAGCGCCGACCTCGCCGAGCGCGTGGACACCGAGGTCACCCGCCAGGTCGAGACGACCAAGCACCGTGACCGGGTCATCGCGGCGCTGGGCGGACCGCAGTCGGGAATCGTGCTCGTCGACGACATCGACCATGGTGTCGCCGTGGTCGACGCCTACGCGGCCGAGCACCTCGAGATCCAGACCCGCGACGCGGCCGGGGTCGCCGCGCGGATCAGCAACGCGGGCGCGATCTTCGTCGGTCGGTACTCACCGGTCAGCCTCGGCGACTACTGCGCAGGCTCCAATCACGTTCTGCCCACCTCGGGTTCGGCACGTCACAGCTCCGGTCTCTCGGTACAGACGTTCCTCAAGGGCATCCACATCGTCGATTACAACCGCGCCGCCCTCGAGACGGTGTCGGGTCACGTCGTCGCGCTCGCCGACGCCGAGGACCTGCCTGCGCACGGTGACGCGGTGAAGGTGCGTTTCGCCGACGCCGCGGCGTCGGGGAGTGTGGTGTGACCGCGCCCGGCGCGCGGTTCACCGTCGCCGATCTCCCGCTACGGGAAGCGCTGCGTGGTCAGACCGCCTACGGTGCACCGCAACTCGACGTCCCGGTCGCGTTGAACACCAACGAGAACCCGCACCCGCCGTCGGCTGCGCTCATCGCCGACGTCGCCGAGTCGGTGCGCGAGGCCGCCGCGGTCCTGCACCGGTACCCCGATCGCGACGCGGTCGCCCTGCGCACCGACCTCGCCCGCTACCTCAGCGAGCGTGTCGGCGTCGCGCTGACGGTCGACAACCTGTGGGCGGCCAACGGGTCCAACGAGATCCTGCAGCAACTCCTGCAGGCCTACGGCGGTCCCGGGCGCACCGCGATCGGTTTCGTGCCGTCGTATTCGATGCACCCGATCATCTCCGGCGGCACCGACACCGCCTGGGTGAACGTGATGCGCGCCCCCGACTTCTCCCTCGACGTCGACGCCGCGGTCGCCGAGATCACCGCCCGCCGACCCGATGTCGTGTTCCTCACATCGCCGAACAACCCGACCGGACAGTCGGTCTCGTCGGACGACGTCCGCGCGATCGTCTCCGCCGCGCCGGGGATCGTGATCGTCGACGAGGCGTACGCGGAGTTCTCCGACCGACCCAGCGCCATCGCCCTGATCGACGAGTTCGGCGACCGGCTCGTGGTATCACGCACGATGAGCAAGGCGTTCGCCTTCGCCGGCGGACGACTCGGCTATCTGGTCGCCGCGCCCGCACTCGTCGCGTCGTTGCTGCTGGTCCGCCTGCCCTATCACCTGTCGGTGGTGACGCAGGCGGCCGCACGGGCCGCGCTGCGCCACGCCGACGACACCCTCGCCGGTGTGGCGGCGATCGTGACCGAGCGCATCCGGGTGGTCGACGCACTCGCCGGCCTCGGATATGACGTGGTCGACTCCGACGCCAACTTCGTCCTGTTCGGCCGGTTCGCCGACGCCCCGGCGAGCTGGCAGCGCTTCCTCGACGGCGGCGTGTTGATCCGCGATGTCGGGATCGAGGGGTTCCTGCGTGTCACGATCGGGACCGCCGAAGAGAACGACGCTTTCCTGCGTGTGGCGGCGCAGCTCGCCACGACCGACCGCATCACCCCAGCCGAGGGCACCGGGGCCGACACCACTGGAGCACTCCGATGACCGAGAACAGAACCGCCCGCGTCGAGCGGACCACCCGGGAGTCGTCGGTCGTCGTCGAGATCGACCTCGACGGGACCGGGACCACCGAGATCTCCACCGGTGTGCCGTTCTTCGACCACATGCTGACCGCGTTCGGCGCGCACGGCAGCTTCGACCTCACCGTCCGCGCGACCGGTGACGTCGAGATCGAGTCGCACCACACCGTCGAGGACACCGCCATCGTGCTCGGTCAGGCGATCGATCAGGCCCTGGGCGACAAGCGCGGCATCCGCCGGTTCGGCGACGCGTGGATCCCGATGGACGAGACACTGGCCCACGCCGCCGTCGACGTCTCCGGACGCCCGTACTTCGTGCACACCGGTGAGCCCGAGCACCTGCTGACCGCAGTCATCGGCGGCAACCCGGGCGTCGCCTACAACACCGTCATCAACAAGCACGTCTTCGAGACGTTGGCCATCAACGCGCGGATCGCCCTGCACGTCCGGGTGCTGTACGGCCGCGACCAGCACCACATCACCGAGGCCCAGTACAAGGCGGTCGCACGCGCCCTGCGCGCGGCCACCGAGTCCGATCCCCGGGCCACCGGTGTGCCCTCGACCAAGGGGGCGCTGTGAGCGCGGCGTCGAAGTCGGTCACGATCCTCGACTACGGATCGGGCAATCTCCGCTCGGCGCAACGCGCCCTGGAGCGCACCGGCGCGCAGGTCACCGTCACCTCCGACCGCGACGCGGCGATGGAGTGCGACGGTCTCGTGGTACCCGGGGTCGGCGCGTTCGCCGCGTGCATGGCCGGACTGAGATCGGTTGTCGGTGAACGGATCATCGGTCAACGACTCGCCGGCGGGCGGCCCGTCCTGGGGATCTGCGTCGGCATGCAGATCCTCTTCGAGGAGGGCGTCGAGTTCGGTGTGCAGACCACCGGATGCGGCGAGTGGCCGGGAACGGTCAGCCAACTCCCGGCGCCGGTGCTGCCGCACATGGGGTGGAACACCGTGACCGCAGGGGAGGGCTCGGTGCTGTTCGACGGCCTCGACGCCGACACCCGCTTCTACTTCGTGCACTCTTACGCCGCGCAGACGTGGGAGTGGTCGGGCTCCGATTCGGCGCTCCCGCCCGCCGTCACCACGTGGGCCGAGCACGGCGGGGAGTTCCTTGCCGCGGTCGAGAACGGACCGTTGTCGGCCACCCAGTTCCACCCGGAGAAATCCGGCGACGCCGGCGCGCACCTGCTGCGCAACTGGGTGCACGCCCTGTGACCGTCGGACACGGCGAGGGGGACGGGGTGACGGGGTCGCCGAAGTTCTCCATCGCTCGGCTGGCGATCCTCGCGATGGGCGCGGGTGCCCTCGTGCTGGGGGTGTCGGTGCCGGTGATCTACGGCGTCTCGCGTGTCTCGGCACCCGCGGCGCTGGTGGTGGCCCTGCTCGCGGTCGCACTCGCGATCGCGGTGATGGGGATCGTGGCCAACCGGGTGGTCGACCGGGCCGTCGACGCGGAGAGCGCCGAGGCCCGGGGTGCCGACACCGAGACGACCGCCGGAGGCGACGACACCTCCCGACCGAAGCCGGCCACGGGAGACGAACGATGACTTCTCGATCCGCATCCGCGGACACGAGCACAGCAGAGAGGGTGCACTCGATGGGGACCACGCTGGAACTACTGCCCGCAGTCGATGTCGCGGACGGTCAGGCCGTGCGATTGGTACAGGGCGCCGCCGGGTCGGAGACCTCCTACGGCTCGCCGCGCGAGGCGGCCCTCGCCTGGCAGCGCGACGGGGCGGAGTGGATCCACCTGGTGGACCTCGACGCGGCGTTCGGCCGTGGCGACAACCGGGAACTGTTGGCCTCGGTCGTCGGCGAACTCGACGTCAAGGTCGAACTCTCCGGCGGCATCCGGGACGACGACTCGCTGCGGGCGGCGCTGGCCACCGGCTGCACACGGGTCAACCTGGGCACCGCCGCTCTGGAGGACCCGCAGTGGTGCGCCAAGGTGATCGGTGAGTACGGCGACCGCATCGCGGTCGGTCTCGACGCTGTCCGGATCGACGGGCAGTACCGCCTGCGTGGCCGCGGATGGGTGTCCGACGGCGGCGACCTGTGGGAGGTTCTCGAACGCCTCGAGCGCGACGGCTGCAGCCGCTACGTCGTCACCGACGTCAGCAAGGACGGCACCCTCACCGGCCCCAACCTCGAACTCCTCGGCGAGGTCGCCGACGCCGCGTCCGCGCCGGTCGTGGCCTCCGGTGGCGTGTCGTCGGTCGACGACCTGTTGGCGATCGCCACCCTCGTCGATCGGGGGGTCGAGGGGTCTATCGTCGGAAAGGCTCTCTACGCCGGTCGATTCACCCTGCCCGAGGCGCTGTCCGCGGTGGCCGGTCGCGCATGACGGGCACCGTGATCCCGTCGGACATCGACCCGCCACGACTCCTCTCGATCGCCGCGGGACTGCTCGACGACATCACCCCGCGGTTCATCGAGGGGCTCGGGGCCCCGAGCGCGGTCGACAAAGGCGGCAACGACTTCGCCACCGAACTCGACCTCGAGCTCGAGCGGACGCTGTCCGCCCGGCTGACCGAGGCCACCGGGATCGGCGTCCACGGAGAGGAGTTCGGCGGCCCGGACGTCACGAGCGGCACGGTGTGGGTGGTCGATCCCATCGACGGGACGTTCAACTACTCCGCGGGCCTGCCGCTGGCCGGCATCCTGCTCGCCCTGCTGCACGACGGCCACCCCGTCCTCGGGCTCACGTGGTTGCCGCTGTTCGATCTGCGCTACCAGGCGTTCGTCGACGGACCGGTCATCTGCAACGGCGAAGCCGTCCCGGCGCTGCGCCCCACCCGCCTGCAGGACTCGGTGATCGCGTTCGGCGCGTTCAACCTCAACAGCGGCGGCCGGTTCCCCGGCAACTACCGCGTGGAGATCCTCGGTGAGGTCTCGCGGGAGGTGTCGCGACTGCGACTGCTCGGCAGCACCGGCCTGGACATGGCGCTGACCGCGGCCGGAAAGCTCGGCGGCGCCATCTGTTTCGGACACCACGCCTGGGACAACGCGGCCGGCGCCGCCCTCGTCCTCGCGGGCGGGGGAGTCGTCACCGACCTGGCAGGCGACCCGTGGCACGTCACCTCGTCGTCGATGCTCGCCGGCAGCCCCGGGGTGCACGACGAGCTGGTCACCATCATCGAACGGGTGGGTGACCCCGCCGACTACCTGCCCGACCGCACGCCCCGAACCCGCGGAGGTGCGTCGTGACCGTCGCGGTGCGGGTCATCCCGTGTCTGGACGTCGACGCCGGCCGCGTGGTCAAGGGCGTCAACTTCGTCGACCTGCGCGACGCGGGCGACCCGGTCGAGCTGGCCGCGGCCTACGACGCCGCCGGCGCCGACGAGTTGACCTTCCTCGACGTGACCGCGTCGAGCACAGGTCGTTCCACGATGCTCGACGTCGTCCGACGCACCGCCGAGCAGGTCTTCATCCCGCTCACGGTCGGCGGCGGGGTCCGCACGGTCGCCGACGTCGACATCCTGCTGCGTGCGGGAGCCGACAAGGTCGGGGTCAACACCGCGGCCATCGCCCGCCCCGAGGTCCTCGGCGAGATGAGCAGGCACTACGGATCGCAGTGCATCGTGCTCTCGGTCGACGCCCGAACCGTGCCCGCCGGCGAGCCCCCGACGCCGTCCGGGTGGGAGGTCACCACCCACGGCGGTCGCCGTGGCACCGGCATCGACGCCGTCGAGTGGGCGCGCCGCGGACAGGATCTCGGCGTCGGAGAGATCCTCCTGAACTCGATGGACGCCGACGGCACGAAGAACGGTTTCGACCTGGCCATGATCACCGCGGTGCGTGCCGCGGTGTCGGTACCGGTCATCGCCAGCGGTGGCGCCGGTCGCGTCGAGCACTTCACCCCCGCGGTGCGCGCCGGCGCCGACGCGGTGCTCGCCGCGTCGGTCTTCCACTTCGGCGAGCTGCGGATCGAGCAGGTCAAGACCGCGATGCGGGCCGACGGGTTGATCGTCCGATGACCCTCGACCCGAGCATCGCCGACAAGCTCACCCGCACCGAGAACGGTCTGGTCGCGGTCGTGGTGCAGGAACGCGAGACTTCCGAGGTGCTCATGCTGGCGTGGATGGACGACGAGGCCCTGCACCGCACCCTCACGACCGGACGCGCCACCTACTGGTCGCGATCGCGCCAGGAGTACTGGGTCAAGGGGGAGACCAGCGGCCACATCCAGGTCGTGCACGACGTACGTCTGGACTGCGACGGCGACGCGCTGCTGCTGATCGTCGACCAGACCGGTCCCGCCTGCCACACCGGCACGCACAGCTGCTTCGACTCCTCGCGCGCGCTACCGGTGACGTCGGCGCCGTCGTCGTAGGGTCGGGGCCATGCCACTGATCCAGATCTCGCAGACACCGGGCCTCTCCGACCGGGCCAAACGCGAGACAATCGCCGCGGTGACCGAGGCCTACGCCAAGGCCACCGGCAAGAATCCCGACTCGGTGTGGGTGACCATCACCGAGGTCCCCCGGTCCCACTGGGGCGTCGGCGGGGAGCCGCTGGGACAATGACGATGTGAGTACACATCCCGCGACCACGTCGCGCGAGGTCTTCCTCGAGTTGGCGAGAGACCACCGGGTGGTACCGGTGACCCGGAAGGTGTTGGCGGACTCCGAGACACCGCTGTCGGCGTATCGCAAGTTGGCCGGCGACCGGGACGGCACCTTCCTGCTGGAGTCCGCCGAGAACGGTCGCTCGTGGTCCCGGTGGTCCTTCATCGGCGCCGGCTCACCCGCCGCGCTGACCGTCGTCGACGGCGAGGCGCACTGGTGGGGCACCGTTCCCGACGGGGCACCCCGTGACGGAGATCCGCTCGCCGCGCTGGCCGAGTCGCTGACGTTGCTGGCCACCGACCGACTGCCCGACATGCCGCCACTGACCGGCGGCTTCGTCGGCTATCTCGCCTACGACGCGGTCCGCCGACTCGAACGCCTGCCCGACACCACCGTCGACGACCTGGCGTTGCCCGAGATGATGATGCTGCTCGCGGCCGACCTCGCCGCGGTCGACCATCACGAGGGGTCGATAACCCTCATCGCCAACGCCATCAACTGGGACGGCACCGACGACCGCGCCGACGAGGCATACGACGACGCGGTCGCCCGACTCGACCGGATGACCCAGGCCCTGGCCGCACCCACACCCTCGACGGTGTCGATGTACACCCGCCCCGAGGCGCAGTACACCGCGCAGCGGACCCGCGAGGAGTACGGGACCATCGTCACCTCCCTGGTCGGCGAGATCGAGGCCGGCGAGGCGTTCCAGGTGGTGCCCTCGATGCGGTTCGAGATGGCCACCGACGCCGACCCCATCGACGTCTACCGGGTGCTGCGGGCGTCGAACCCCAGCCCGTACATGTACCTCCTGCGCGTTCCCGGTCTCGGCGACGAGAACGGGGGCCGCGACCCGTTCACCATCGTCGGTTCCAGCCCCGAGGCGCTTGTGACCGTCGCCGACGGCGTGGCCACCACCCACCCCATCGCGGGAACGCGGTGGCGCGGCGCCACCGACGAGGAGGACCAACTCCTCGCCAAGGACCTGCTCGCCGACGAGAAGGAGAACGCCGAGCACCTGATGCTCGTCGATCTCGGGCGCAACGACCTCGGTCGGGTGTGCGAGCCGGGCACCGTGTCGGTGCACGACTACCGCCACATCGAGCGCTACAGCCACGTGATGCACCTGGTGTCCACGGTGACCGGACACCTTCGCGACGACGCGACCGCGCTCGACGCCGTCTCCGCCTGCTTTCCCGCCGGGACGCTGACCGGGGCCCCAAAGGTCCGGGCGATGGAGCTCATCGACGAACACGAACTGACCCGCCGCGGTCTGTACGGCGGCATCGTCGGATACCTCGACTTCGCGGGCGACGCCGACACCGCGATCGCCATCCGCACCGCGGTGATGGCCGGCGGACGCGCCTACGTGCAGGCCGGCGGCGGAGTCGTCGCCGACAGCGTTCCCGACTACGAGTACAACGAGGCCCGCAACAAGGCGGGCACCGTGCTCGCCGCGGTGGCCGCCGCGGAGACCATGACCCGTGTGACCCCCGCCGGTGCGCCGGCACCCGATCCGAAGGACCACGACCGCACCCCATGAGCACACCCGCCGGCGCCCCCGCGCCCACCGCCGCCGACGTCGCCCACCGCCGCCGATCGCTCACCATCGCGTCGGTACTGCTGGCGGTGGCCGCCGCGGCGCTGTGGGGGAGCTCGCGACTGTCCTGGGCGAGCCTGGTCGCCGCCGACGGGATCGGCGTCCCCCGGGACTTCACCGTCCGCGGTTCCGACTGGAGCAGTTACCTGACCCCGCTGGCCATCGTCCTCCTCGCGGCCATCGCCGCGGCGGTGTCGTTGCGGGGATGGGGCCTGCGCATCCTGGCGGTGATCGTCGCGCTGATCGGGGTCGCGAGCGTCGCTCCGGCCATCTCGCTGCTCACCGGCGACAGCGGCGGCACCTACGCCGCGAAGTCCATCGACCTGCCCGGTCGCTATCAGGTGACCTCGATCGAGACCCACCCCCTGGCCGCTGTCCTCGTCTTCGTCTCCGGACTGTTCGCGGTCGCGGCGGCGGTGGTCATCATGCGCGCCGCCCGCGGCGCGGTCGGCCTGTCGTCGAAGTACAAGTCGCCCGCGGCACGTCGCGCCGACCTCGAGGAACAGATCTTCGCCGACCGGTGCTCGACCACCGGCTCCACCGACACCAAGTCGGATCCCGGACCGGAACGCGGCGCCGACGCGCCGGAGTCGACCGAGGGCGACGGTGGGGGACTGAACGAACGGATGCTGTGGGATGCGCTCGACAACGGCGCCGATCCGACCGCGTCGACGTCGGACGAGACGGATCCGCGGCACCGTCCCGATGCGGCGGGCGGAGCCGATGACGGCCCTCGCTGAGTGCGCGGTGGCACCGACCCCGATCGAGGCTCGTACGCCTGAGCGGGCTACTCTTCGTCGCATACCAAATCAGTCGGCATGCCGGCGATCGAATCGGGTCGATGCGACGACGGCGGTTCGACCCGGACACCGCCGGAAGGGGACCGCGCAGACATGAACACCCCGACAGTCCTCGACTCGATCATCGATGGTGTGAAAGCCGATGTGGCCGCCCGTGAGGCGGTTCTCGACTTCGCCGCCGTCAAGGCCGCCGCCGCCGCCGCCGCCGCGCCCATCGACGCCAACGCCGCCCTGCGCGAGACCGGTATCGGCGTCATCGCGGAGGTCAAGCGCGCGAGCCCGTCCCGTGGAGCCCTGGCCAGCATCGCCGACCCCGCCGCGCTGGCCAAGGCCTACGAGAGCGGCGGTGCGCGCATGATCAGCGTGCTGACCGAGCAGCGCCGCTTCGGAGGTTCGCTCGACGACCTGGACGCGGTACGCGCGGCTGTCGACATCCCTGTTCTCCGTAAGGATTTCATCGTCGGTCCGTACCAGATCCACGAGGCCCGTGCGCACGGCGCCGACGTGATCCTGCTGATCGTCGCGGCCCTGGAACAGAACGTGCTGGCGTCCCTGCTCGACCGCACGGAGTCACTCGGCATGACCGCGCTCGTCGAGGTCCACACCGAGGAGGAGGCGGACCGCGCGCTGCAGGCGGGCGCCCGTGTCGTCGGCGTCAACGCGCGCAACCTCAAGACCCTCGAGGTCGACACCGACACGTTCGCCCGGATCGCCCCGGGACTGCCGACCGAGACCATCCGGATCGCCGAATCCGGTGTCCGCGGCACCGCCGACCTGCTCGCGTACGCGGGTGCCGGGGCGGATGCGGTGCTCGTCGGTGAGGGCTTGGTCACCAGCGGTGACCCGCGCGCCGCGGTGCGTGAACTGGTCACCGCGGGTACGCACCCGTCGTGCCCCAAGCCGGTTCGCTGACGGCGGTTTCGATATCGGGGCCCGAGCAGGGCACCATGGGAGCATGACGACCGATCACGCCCATCCCGGCATCGACGTCCCCGAGCTGCCCACGGCGAGCGCAGGACTGTCCACCCGGACCGACTCCGACCCCGACGCCCGGGGGTACTTCGGCTCGTTCGGCGGCAGGCACGTCCCCGAGGCACTGATGGGCGTCATCGACGAGGTCACCACGACCTTCGAGAAGATCCGTACCGACGACGACTTCCTCGCCGAGCTGGACCGTCTGCAGAAGGACTACAGCGGCCGTCCGTCGCCGTTGTTCGAGGCCACGCGTCTGCGCGCACACGCAGGTGGTGCCCGCATCTTCCTCAAGCGGGAGGATCTCAACCACACCGGTTCCCACAAGATCAACAACGTGCTGGGTCAGGCCCTGCTCGCACAGCGCATGGGCAAGACCCGCGTCATCGCCGAGACCGGCGCCGGCCAGCACGGTGTGGCCACCGCGACCGCGTGCGCGCTGCTCGGTCTCGAGTGCATCGTCTACATGGGCCGCGTCGACACCGAACGGCAGGCGCTCAACGTCGCGCGGATGCGGCTGCTCGGTGCGTCGGTCGTCGCCGTCGACAACGGCTCGGCCACCCTCAAGGACGCGATCAACGAGGCCATGCGCGACTGGGTGACGAACGCGCACAACACCTATTACTGCTTCGGGACCGCTGCCGGGCCGCATCCGTTCCCGCTGATGGTCCGCGACCTGCAGCGGATCGTGGGCATGGAGGCACGCGCGCAGATCCAGGACCAGACCGGGCGCCTCCCGGACGCCGTCGTCGCCTGCGTCGGCGGTGGCTCCAACGCCATCGGCATCTTCCACCCGTTCATCGGTGACGCCGACGTCCGCCTCGTCGGATACGAGGCCGCCGGTGACGGCGTCGAGACCGGTAGGCACGCGGCGACATTCAGCGGTGGCACCCCCGGTGCGTTCCAGGGGGCCTACTCCTACCTGCTGCAGGACGAGGACGGACAGACCACTGAGTCCCACTCGATCTCGGCGGGTCTGGACTATCCCGGCGTCGGACCCGAGCACGCACACCTGCTCGAGACCGGGCGCGCCGAGTACCGGCCCGTCACCGACTCGCAGGCCATGGACGCCCTGTCGCTGCTGTCGAAGACCGAGGGGATCATCCCCGCCATCGAATCCGCACACGCGATCGCCGGTGCGCTGACGCTGGGCGCCGAACTCGGTGACGGCGCCATCATCCTGGTGAACCTGTCCGGCCGCGGGGACAAGGACGTCGACACGGCCGCACGCTGGTTCGGTCTGCTCGACGACGCCGGTGCCGAGGTCTCCGATTCCGCCGACACGGGAGAGCTGCGCTGATGAACCCCGCACCCACCTCCGCCTCGCGTCTGGCCCCGGTCTTCGCCGACGCCCGTGCGGAGAACCGCAGCACGCTCATCGGTTACCTGCCGGTCGGCTTCCCCGACCTGGACACCTCGCTCTCGCTGCTGCGTGACCTGGTCAGCGCAGGCTGCGACATCGTCGAACTCGGTATCGCCTACTCCGATCCGGTCATGGACGGCCCGACGATCCAGAACGCCGCCGACGTGGCGCTGCGTTCCGGCGTCCGCGTCTCCGACGTGTTCACCGCGTGCCAGACCGTTGCCGACGCCGGTGCCGCACCGGTGGTGATGACCTACTGGAACCCGGTGCTGCGCTACGGCGTCGACGCGTTCTCCCGGGACCTCGCCGCCTCGGGTGGCCTCGGTCTGATCACCCCGAACCTGATCCCGGAGGAGGCCGACGAGTGGATCGGCGCCGCCGAATCACACGACCTCGACCGGATCTTCCTCGTCGCCCCGTCCTCGTCCGAGGAGCGTCTGGCGATGACCGCGCAGGCGAGCCGCGGGTTCGTCTACGCCGCATCGACGATGGGCGTCACCGGTGCCCGTGACGCCGTCTCGAATGCCGCGCCCGAACTGTGCTCCCGTGTGCGCACGCACTCCGACATCCCCATCGGCGTCGGCCTGGGTGTACGCAGCCGGGAACAGGCCGCGGAGATCGCTGCGTACGCCGACGGTGTCATCGTCGGATCGGCTCTGGTCACCGCGGTCAACGAGGGCGGCAACGCCCTGACGACGCTGGTGGCCGAGCTGGCCGAGGGTGTCCGTTCGGCTACTGTGGCACGGTGACCGACCCGACCGTCCTGGCCTACATCCCGAGTCCCTCACAAGGCGTCTGGTACCTCGGTTCCTTCCCGCTCCGCGCCTACGCGCTGTGCATCATCGCGGGCATCATCGTCGCGGTCGTGTGGGGCAATCGCCGCTGGCAGGCCCGTGGCGGTCGCGACGGCGAGGTCCTCGACATCGCGATCTGGGCGGTCCCGTTCGGCCTGGTCGGCGGCCGGCTCTATCACCTCGCCACCGACTGGCGAACCTACTTCGGCGACGGTCCCAAGGCGCCGATCGACGCGCTCAAGATCTGGGACGGTGGCCTCGGGATCTGGGGTGCCGTCGCGTTCGGCGCGGTCGGAGCCTGGATCGGCGCCCGCCGCGCGGGGATCAGACTCCCGGCGTGGGGCGACGCCATCGGACCGCCGATCCTGTTGGCGCAGGCCATCGGTCGGCTCGGCAACTACTTCAACCAGGAGCTCTACGGAGCGCACACCGACCTGCCCTGGGGTCTGCAGATCTTCGAGCGAGTGGACGACAACGGCAACGTCGGGCCGGGCCTGATCGACGGCAAGTCCACCGGCACCGTCGTCGACGTCGTGCAGCCGACGTTCCTGTACGAACTGCTCTGGAACGTCCTCGTCGTCATCGTGCTCGTGGTCATCGACCGTCGCTTCCGGATCGGCCACGGACGGCTGTTCGCCGGATACGTCGCGGGCTACTGCCTCGGCCGGTTCTGGATCGAGTTGCTGCGCGAGGATGCGGCCACCCACATCTTCGGGGTCCGCATCAACGTCTTCACCGCGGCCATCGTGTTCCTGTGCGCCGTCGCCTACATCGTGCTGGCGCGCAAGGGGCGCGAGTCGGAGACCGAGATCTACCGTGACGGCCGGGCCCCGGTGGCCGACGAGGCCGATCTCATCGACAGGGACGACAACGACGACACCGTCGCCCAGGCCGGTCCCGCCGACACGGCCGACAACGCAGACGACGACGACACCGTCGCAGAGGGCGATCCGCCGGCGGTCGTGAGCGAGCCCGACACCGGCACCGACGACGACCCCGAAGACGCATCGTCGGCCGACGAGGACGCGGCGCCCACCGACACCGCGGTGTCCATCACGAAGGACACCCCGACCGACACCGCGAGCCCCGACGTGCAGACGACGACGAGCACCGACGCGCCGACCGCGCCCAAAGAGCCGACCGCGGCGAGCACCGACGAGGAACCGCGCCCCACGCCGTAGCGCCCGTAGGCGACGGTTCGCACACCCCGCCCACCCCGTATGGGCGGTGTTAACATCGGGCTTCGCGCAGCGTGAGTCGGCGTTGCCACGTCTTACCCCACGGGCCAGTGCTGTCCTGAGGACCCTGCCTGGTTCGGCCCCGTCGCGGGCCGGAGATCGTGGAGGTTTCCCGTGTTGTTCTCAGCGCTGCCCGACGCCCAGGGGTTGTACGACCCCGACGCCGAATCCGATTCGTGTGGCGTCGCCATGGTCTGCGACATCCACGGTCGGCGATCCCACGGCGTGGTCGCCGACGGACTGCTCGCCCTGGAGAACCTCGATCATCGTGGTGCGGCGGGCGCCGAGGTCACCAGTGGTGACGGTGCGGGCATCCTGATCCAACTCCCGGACGAGTTGCTGCGCGCGGTCACCGACTTCGACCTGCCGGAACCGGCCGACGACGGCGCCCACACCTACGCCGCTGGCATCTGCTTCCTCCCGGTCGACGAGACCGCCCGCAAGGCGGCCTGCGCCCGGATCGCCGCCATCGCCGACGAGGAGGGGGTCACCGTCCTCGGGTGGCGGGTACTGCCGGTCGATCCCGACCTCGCCGACGTGGGGGCCACCGCCCGCGGATGCATGCCGGTCATTTGGCAGCTCTTCGTGACGGCCACCGACACCGACGGCCGGCCGGTGTCCGGCATCGGTCTCGACCGCGCGGTCTACCCGCTGCGCAAACGGGCCGAGCAGCTGACCGAGGAGATCGCCGGGGACGGCAGCGGCATCTACATCGCTTCGCTGTCCGCACGCACCATCACCTACAAGGGCATGCTGACCACCTCGCAGCTGCCCGCGTTCTACCCCGACCTGCGCGACGGACGGTGCCAGAGCGCGATCGCCATCGTGCACTCCCGCTTCTCCACCAACACCTTCCCCTCGTGGCCGCTCGCGCATCCGTTCCGGTTCATCGCCCACAACGGCGAGATCAACACCGTGCGCGGCAACCGCAACCGCATGCGGGCCCGCGAGGCAATGCTCGCCAGTGACCTCATCCCGGGTGATCTGCGCAGGCTGTTCCCGATCTGCACCCCGGAGGCGTCGGACTCGGCGTCGCTCGACGAGGTCCTCGAGTTGCTGCACCTCGGGGGCCGCAGCGTCCCGCACAGCGTGATGATGATGGTCCCCGAGGCGTGGGAGAACGTCGCGGACATGGACCCGGACCGTCGTGCGTTCTGTCAGTTCCACGGCTCGCTGATGGAGGCCTGGGACGGCCCCGCCTGCGTCACCTTCACCGACGGCACCGTGGTCGGGGCGGTGCTCGACCGCAACGGTCTGCGTCCGGGCCGCTGGTGGCGCACCACCGGTGGCCGGGTGATCCTCGCGTCGGAGGCCGGTGTGTTGGAGATCCCCACCGAACAGGTGGTGTCCAAGGGACGCCTGGAGCCGGGGAAGATGTTCCTCGTCGACACCGCGGCCGGACGCATCGTGGGCGACGATGAGGTCAAGGCCGACCTCATCGGCGCGCAGCCGTACGCCGAGTGGTTGCACGCCGGGCTGCTCGAGATCGCTACGCTGCCCGACCGCCCACGGTTCGTCCCGACCCACGAGTCGGTGGTGCGCAGGCAGGTGTCGTTCGGGTACACCGAGGAAGATCTCCGGATCCTGCTGACGCCGATGGCCGCGGGCGGGACCGAGCCGCTCGGGTCGATGGGCACCGACACCCCGGTCGCGGTGCTGTCCCGACGCTCGCGGCTGCTCTACGACTACTTCGTCGAACTGTTCGCGCAGGTCACGAACCCGCCGCTGGACGCGATCCGTGAGGAGATCGTGACGTCGATGGCCCGCGTCATGGGTCCCGAGCACAACCTTCTCGAGCCCGGCGCGGCGTCGTGTCGCCAGATCGTGCTGCCGTGGCCCGTGCTCGACAACGACGAACTCGCCAAGATCGTCCACATCAACGACGACGGCAACCACCGCGGGTTGGCGGCCAAGGTCCTGCGCGCGCACTTCGACGTCACCGGCGGCGGGGAGGCGCTGGCGCAC
The DNA here is from genome assembly GCF_014635305.1 of Williamsia phyllosphaerae. Classification (NCBI taxonomy): domain Bacteria; kingdom Bacillati; phylum Actinomycetota; class Actinomycetes; order Mycobacteriales; family Nocardiaceae; genus Williamsia; species Williamsia phyllosphaerae. The sequence continues at coordinate 2,914,762 of NZ_BMCS01000001.1, forward strand.
GCCCTCGAGGACCTGCGTGTCCGTGCGAGCGCGGCGATCGCCGACGGCCACGCCACCCTGGTGATCAGCGACCGCGAGTCCGATCCCGACCACGCCCCGATACCGTCGCTGCTGGCGGTGTCGGCCGTCCACCACCACCTGGTGCGCACCAGGCAGCGCACTCAGGTGGCGCTGGTGGTCGAGACCGGCGACGCCAGGGAGGTCCACCACCTCGCGCTGCTCATCGGTTTCGGGGCGGCCGCGGTCAACCCCTATCTGGCGTTCGAGTCCATCGAGGACCTCATCCGGGAGGGCGAGCTCACCGGCGTGCCCGCCACCGCGGCCGTGCGCAACTATCTCCAGGCGCTCGGCAAGGGCGTGCTCAAGGTGATGAGCAAGATGGGGATCTCGACGGTCAGCTCCTACACCGGCGCACAGTGTTTCGAGGCGGTGGGCCTGTCGCGGTCCCTGGTCGACGAGTACTTCACCCGGACCGTGTCGCGGATCGAGGGCGTCGGACTCGACGAACTCGCCGAGGAGGTCGCGATCCGGCACCGCCGCGCGTTCCCGGACAACCCCACCGAGCAGGTCCACCGACGGCTCGAGGTCGGCGGCGAATACCAGTACCGACGCGAGGGTGAGCTGCACCTGTTCACCCCCGAGACGGTCTTCCTGCTGCAGCACGCCACCATCAGCGGCAAGGAGGAGGTCTACCGCCGCTACAGCGACGAGGTCAATCGGCTCTCCGCCGAGGGCGGGACACTGCGCGGACTCTTCGGCTTCACGACCGGGGAGCGGGAGCCGGTGCCACTGCACGAGGTCGAGTCGGTCGAGTCGATCATGACCCGATTCAACACCGGGGCGATGAGCTACGGCTCGATCTCCGCCGAGGCGCACGAGACGATCGCGATCGCGATGAACAGCATCGGTGGCCGCTCGAACTCCGGTGAGGGTGGCGAGGACACCGATCGCCTCTACGACCCACGACGGCGCAGCGCGGTCAAGCAGGTCGCGTCGGGCCGGTTCGGCGTCACCAGCGACTACCTCACCAACGCCACCGACATCCAGATCAAGATGGCGCAGGGCGCGAAACCCGGTGAGGGTGGCCAGCTCCCGGCGTACAAGGTGTACCCGTGGATCGCCAAGACCCGGCACTCGACGCCCGGCGTCGCGCTCATCTCGCCGCCGCCGCACCACGACATCTACTCGATCGAGGACCTCGCCCAGCTCATCCACGACCTCAAGAACGCCAACTCCGACGCGCGCATCCACGTCAAGCTGGTCAGTGCCGTGGGTGTGGGCACCGTCGCCGCGGGGGTCTCCAAGGCGCACGCCGATGTGGTGCTCATCTCCGGGCACGACGGCGGCACCGGCGCATCACCGTTGACGTCGCTCAAACACGCGGGCACACCGTGGGAGATCGGCCTGGCCGACGCGCAGCAGACGTTGATGCTCAACGGGTTACGCGATCGGATCACCGTGCAGTGCGACGGCGCGCTACGCACCGGTCGCGACGTGATGATCGCCGCGCTGCTCGGGGCCGAGGAGTACGGCTTCTCCACCGCGCCACTGATCGTGGCGGGATGCATCATGATGCGGGTCTGCCACCTCGACACCTGCCCGGTCGGCGTCGCGACCCAGAACCCGATGCTGCGGGCACGGTTCACCGGCCAGGCCGAACACATCGTCAACTTCTTCCGCTTCATCGCCCAGGACGTGCGGGAGCATCTGGCGATGCTGGGGTTCCGCACCCTCGACGAGGCGATCGGTCGCGCCGACGCGCTGCACACCGCCGACGGGGTGGCGCACTGGAAGAGCAGGGGTATCGATCTCACCCCGATCTTCGCGATGCCCGAGGTGCCCGGTTCGCGACGTCGGATCACCGGGCAGGAGCACGGCCTGGACAAGGCCCTCGACCAGACGCTGATGCAGCTCGCCGAGGGGGCCCTCGAAGATGCGCACCCGGTCACCCTCGAGCTGCCCGTGCGCAACGTCAACCGCACCGTGGGCACCTTGCTCGGCGCCGAGGTCACCCGCCGCTACGGCGCGGCCGGGCTCGCCCCGGACACGATCACGGTCCGGCTGACCGGGTCGGCCGGACAGTCCCTCGGCGCGTTCCTGCCGCCCGGTGTCACCATCGATCTGCAGGGCGACGCCAACGACTACGTCGGCAAGGGCATCTGCGGCGGGCGGGTGATCGTCCGACCCGGTCCGGGCGCGACCTACGTCGCCGAGGACCAGGTGATCGCGGGCAACACCCTGCTCTACGGCGCCACCTCCGGGGAGCTGTTCCTGCGGGGGCGCGTCGGGGAGCGGTTCTCGGTCCGGAACTCCGGGGCGGTGGCGGTGGTCGAGGGTGTCGGCGACCATGCCTGCGAGTACATGACCGGGGGACGGGTGGTGATCCTCGGGCCCACCGGCCGCAACCTCGCCGCGGGCATGTCGGGGGGTGTCGCCTACGTCCACGACCTCGATCCGTCGAAGGTCAACCATGCGATGGTCGACCTGCAACGACCCGACCCCGACGACCTGACGTGGTTGCGCGAGCGCATCACCGAACACACCGAACTGACCGGTTCGGCGGTCGGGGCATCGGTACTGGCCGACTGGCCGCGCCGGTGCCTGGCCTTCACCAAGGTGATGCCGACCGACTACCGACGAGTTCTCGACGCCGCCCGGATGGCCCGGGCCGAGGGGCGCGACGTCGATTCGGCGATCATGGAGGCGGCTCGTGGCTGACCCACGCGGATTCTTGAACGTCGACAAGGTCGAGGACCGGGCGCGCCCGGCGGCCGACCGTGTCCGGGACTGGGATGACGTCTACATCGATCACGATCCGCTGCAACTGCGGATCGAGGTCGCCGGGCAGGCGCGCCGGTGCATGGACTGCGGGATCCCGTTCTGCCACTCGGGGAGCGCCGGCTGTCCGCTGGGCAACCTCATCCCGGAATGGAACGATCTCGTGCGTCGCGGTCGGTGGGACGCCGCGAGCGAGCGGCTGCACGCGACGAACAACTTCCCGGAGTTCACCGGCAAGATCTGTCCGGCGCCCTGCGAATCGGCGTGCGTCCTGTCGATCGCCGAGAAGACCACCGGCGGCAGCGTCACGATCAAGCGGATCGAGAAGACGATCGCCGAGACCGCCTGGCGCGACGGCGGAGTCGAACCCAAGATCCCCGCGATCCGATCGGGTCGTTCGGTCGGCGTCGTCGGATCGGGACCCGCCGGCCTCGCCGCCGCGCAACAGCTGACCCGTGCCGGCCACGACGTCACCGTCTACGAACGCGACGACCGGCTGGGCGGACTGCTGCGGTACGGCATCCCCGAGTACAAGCTCCAGAAGTCCGACATCGACCGCCGGTTGGCACAGATGCGGGCCGAGGGAACGGAATTCCAGACCGGGTGCGAGGTGGGTGTCGATCTGGGTGTCGCCGAGCTACGGGATCGCCACGACGCCGTCGTGCTCGCGGTGGGGGCGCTCGACGCCCGCGACAACCCTGTGCCCGGCCGGGAGCTGGCCGGGGTGCACCTCGCGATGGAACATCTCGTCTCCGCCAACCGGGAGTGCGAGGGTGACGGCCCCTCGGGCATCTCGGCGCGCGACAGGGACGTCGTCATCATCGGCGGCGGCGACACCGGTGCCGACTGCCTGGGCACCGCGCACCGTCAGGGCGCACGGTCGGTCACGCAGCTCGACTACAACCCCGAGCTTCCCGCCGACCGTGACGAGGGGATGTCCCCGTGGCCGACGTGGCCACTGGTGATGCGGACCTCGTCGTCGCACGTGGAAGGGGGCGAGCGTCGCTATCAGGTTGCCGTGCAACGGTTCCGGGGTGATGACTCCGGTCACGTCACCCACCTGGTGCTGGCCGAGGTCGAGGTGCGTCGCGACGACACCGGCGCACGCTCGATCGTCCCGGTGGGCGAGGAGTTCGAGATCCCCTGCGACATGGCGCTGTTCGCGATCGGCTTCTCCGGCGTCGAGCACTCGGCGCTGCTCACCGACCTCGGTGTCGAACTCGATCGCAGGAAGACCGTGCCGTGTGGCGATGACTGGGGGACCGCGGCCGACGGCGTGTTCGTCTGCGGCGACGCCCATCGCGGTGCATCCCTGGTGGTGTGGGCCATCGCCGAGGGGCGGGCCGCCGCGCGGGGTGTCGACCTCTTCCTCATGGGCGCGTCCGATCTGCCCGCGCCGGTGCACCCCGACGCGGTGCCGCTGTCGGCGCGATGACATCGGGCATCCGGGGGTTCGCGGACGTGCACACGCGGTGACAACTCGGTGGAGTGATGGAGAAGCCCGCGACGGACGACTAGGCTCGCAACGGTGAATCGCCGTACAAAGATTGTCTGCACCCTCGGCCCTGCGACCGATTCGGCCGAAGGAGTCCGCGAACTCGTCGAGAGCGGGATGGACGTCGCGCGGCTCAACTTCAGCCACGGCACCCACGCCGATCATCAGGCGATGTACGAGCGCGTGCGCGCGGCCTCCGACGTCACCGGCCGTGCGGTCGGCATCCTCGCCGACCTGCAGGGTCCCAAGATCCGGCTGGGACGTTTCGCCCAGGGGCGTACCGAGTGGGCCACCGGTGAGCAGGTCCGCATCACCGTCGACGACATCGAGGGCACCCACGATCGCGTCTCGACCACCTACAAGGAACTCGCTCTCGACGCACAGCCGGGCGACCGCCTGCTCGTCGACGACGGCAAGGTCGGTCTGACCGTCATCGACGTCGACGGCAACGACGTGGTCTGCCGCGTCACCGAGGGTGGTCCGGTCAGCAACAACAAGGGCGTCTCGCTGCCCGGGATGAACGTCTCGGTGCCCGCGATGTCCGACAAGGACACCGCCGACCTCGAGTTCGCGTTGTCGCTGGGTGTCGACCTGATCGCACTGTCGTTCGTCCGGTCACCCGCCGACATCGAACTCGTCCACGAGGTGATGGATCGCGTCGGTCGCCGCGTGCCGGTGATCGCGAAGCTGGAGAAGCCGGAGGCCATCGACAACCTCGAGGCCGTGGTCCTCGCCTTCGACGCCGTCATGGTCGCCCGCGGTGACCTGGGCGTGGAGCTCCCGCTCGAAGAGGTACCGCTCGTGCAGAAGCGGGCCATCCAGATCGCCCGCGAGAACGCCAAGCCGGTCATCGTGGCCACGCAGATGCTCGAGTCGATGATCGAGAACTCGCGACCCACCCGGGCCGAGGCCTCCGACGTCGCCAACGCCGTGCTCGACGGTGCCGACGCGGTCATGCTGTCCGGCGAGACCTCGGTGGGCAAGTACGTGATGGAGACCGTGCGCACCATGGCGCGGATCGTCAACGCCGTGGAGAACGGCACACGCGACGTGCCGCCGCTGAGCCACGTCCCCCGCACCAAGCGCGGGATCATCTCCTACGCCGCCCGCGACATCGGTGAGCGGCTCGACGCCAAGGCCCTGGTGGCCTTCACCCAGTCCGGCGACACGGTCCGCCGACTCGCCCGACTGCACACGCGACTGCCGCTGCTGGCGTTCACGCCGTTGCCCGAGGTGCGCAGTCAGCTGGCGATGAGCTGGGGGACCGAGACGTTCCTGGTCGACAACGTCGACAGCACCGACGCCATGATCCGTCAGGTGGACAACTCGCTGCTCAAGATCGGTCGGCTCAACGTGGGCGACCAGGTCGTCATCGTCGCGGGTGCCCCTCCCGGCACGGTGGGGTCGACCAACCTGATCCACGTGCACCGGATCGGCGAAGAGGACCACTGAGTTCATCTCGGACTCCACCCGGGGGGAGTCGCGACCGACGTCGAGTCGGCTGCGATCTGGGTGAATCGACGCAGGGGGCAGACGATGACGGACCTGATTGTGCAGAGTGATCTCGACAAACTCCTCGACCTGTTCGAGCTGACCGATGCGGGCGACGACGTCTTCATCGGCCGCCATCCCGAGCAGGTGACCGCACGGACCTTCGGTGGACAACTGCTCGCGCAGGGCGTGATCGCGGCCGGCCGGACCATCGTCAAGGGCGATCCGCCGGTGCATGCGCTGCACGCCCACTTCATCCGCGGTGGCGACGTGTCCCAGCCGTTGGAGTATCACGTGCACCGCTCGCGTGACGCGCGCAGCTTCGCCAACCGCCAGGTGACCGCCATGCAGGGTGACGCCGAGATCTTCACGATGCTCGTCGCGTTCCAGGACAGCACCGCCGGTCTCGAGCACACCGTCTCCACGCCCGAGGTCCCGTACCCGGAGGATCTGCCCCCACTGGGTGAGCACTTCAAGGGGTACGAGGACCGGATCGCGGCGTTCGTCGACGCCATCCACCCGATCGACATCCGATTCGCCAACGACCCCACCTGGAAGGCGCGGGAGTCCGGTGAACGCCTGCGCGACAACCGGGTGTGGATGAAGGCAGACGGTCGGCTGCCGGACAATCCTCTGTTGCACGTGGCGGCGATGTGTTACGCCTCCGACACCACCGTGCTGGACTCGATCATCACCACCCACGGACTCTCGTGGGGAATCGACCGGTTGTTCGCCGCCACGGTGAACCACTCGATGTGGTTCCACCGCGACTTCCGCTTCGACGAGTGGATGCTCTACGCGACGGAGTCGCCGGTCGCCGCCGGGTCACGCGGGCTGGCCTCGGGCCGGTTCTTCACGCGCGAGGGCGTCCTCGCGACCACGGTCGCCCAGGAGGCGTTGATCAAGTACTTCCCGCCGAAGGACTGAGTCCCGACCCTCAGACGGCCTCTGCGACCATGCCGCGGTGCATGACCCGGTCGCCGACCACACCGGAGTGGTCCGCGCGGTGCATCACGGCGCGGTTGTCCCACATGACCACGTCGCCCGGGGACCAGTTGTGTCGCAGGACGTTGTCCTCGCGGGTGCTGTGCTCGAGCAGCGACGCGACGGTGTACTCGGCCTCCTCCGGGCTGAGACCACTCACCGCGGCGCAACGCTGTGGCGTCGACAGGTACAGCGCGGTGCGCTTGGACACCGGGTGTACCCGACACAGCGGGTGTTCGGCGGAGGTCTCGGCGTCGTCGTCGAGTTCCAACCCGGTCATCACGTGTGTGACGGTGCGGTCCAGGAGGTTCTCCCGGACGTCGGCGGGTAGGGTCTCGAACGCGCGGAACTGGTTGCTGAACAACGTCTGTCCACCCTGCTCCGGGACGTCCACCGCACGCAGGGCGGTGTAGGCGGGTGGGTGACGCACGTAGCTCGTGTCGACGTGGAACTGCGACCGCGGCGGTGTCGTCCGACCGACATTGCTGATCACGTTGAGATCGGGATGCCCCGGCACCGGGGTCTCGCCCTCGGTGAACACGGTCTTGCCGAAGCTCCGCAGGAACAGCCGGAACTGATCGTCGTCGATGTGCTGGTCGGGCAGGATGACCACGCCGTGGTGCGCCAACAGGTTGCGCAGCAGGTCGGTCTGGGCGGCGGTGAGCGCGTCCACCCGGATGCCGGTGACGCGGGCGCCGACCGGGTTCAGTGCTGTGTGGTCGATGACGATGTCCTCTCGGAGGTGAGTTCGCGCAACGCGGTCGCGAACAGTTCGGTGACGTCGATCCCGGCGGCGGCCGCCATGACCGCGACCACGCTGCCCCGGGAGAACGAGCAGTACAGCCCGGCCTCGAGGAACCAGGGATCGCCGTCCGGGTCGATGCGGAAATCGAAGAGACTGTAGTGACGTGCGCCGAGGGCGACGTGGCATCGGCGCGCCGCCTCCCACACCCGCTCGGTGATCGGGTCGTCGACGTCGACGATCCAGGCGTGGGCGTCGTCCTTGGCCACGAGGTACAGCTCGCCGCTGTCGGAACGGGCGAGCTTGTCGTCGGCCCGGCGGATCGGCTTGGACCGCGCGTCGACGGCGTATTCCTCGAGCGGCAGGCAGACCAACTCGCCATCGCGAACGAGGATGCCGCACCGCACCTCTCGGCCCAGCTCGATGTAGGACTCGACCAGGGCGGACTCGGAGTGCTCGAGCGCGTCGGTGATCGCGGGACCGAGATCGGCCGGGTCGCGTACCAGGGTGACCCCGGCCGAGTTGTCGGCGTCGACCGGCTTGACCACGACGGGCAGGGTGACGTCGGGGTGCTCGCCGGCACGCACCACGACCCCGGCGGGAACGGCGACACCGGCGGCCGCGACGATCGCCCGGGTCTTCGCCTTGTCCGCCGCGATCGCCATCAGGTCGGGGGTGTTGCCGACATACGGGATCCGCAGGGCGTCGAACAGTGCGCGGTAGGCGGTCATGCCGGGCAGGCAGAACATCTGCGGCACCATCACGTCGACCCGCAACGACTCGATGTGGGCGAGCGCCGCGGGCAGCCCCATCGTCGGCGCCCGGTCCAGAGCCGCCTCGGAGAGGTCGGTCGGGAAGCGCCACGAGCCGTCGGGGCCGACGTAGGCGAGATGGGTGTCGTAGCGCGCCGGATCGTCGACGGCCTCGACGCAACCGCCTGCGTACAGACGTGACAGATCGGCATGGAACTCGTCGACGGCGGAGCCGACGAGCTGCAGCACGGTGCGTTGCCCGCTCATCTAGTCGCCGCCCGTCTCGACGAGCTTGCCGATGTTGAAATCGATGCGCGTCCAACCACTCCCACGCCGCATGTTGTTCCACAGCAACGACGGGATCTGCAGGTGGTGCACCAGCAGGTAGGGCAGGGGATCGGTCCACGAGAAGATGGCGTCGGTCCCATCGGCGATGGTCCGCAGCCGGTGCCGACGGCGCCCGGACTCGGTGATCAGTCGCCAGAGCTCGTGGTAGATCCAGTACGTCGGGCGCGCAGTCGATCTCGGGGTGATGACCGGGTGGTCGTCCTCGAGGTACGCCGCCGCGACATCGGGGTGGTCGTAGTACATCGTGATCGCCGAATGGGTCCGCGGATTGCACTCGATGGCGTAGGCGTGACCGTCGGGTGCCTCGATGAAGTCGAACGACATCTGGCCGGTCGCGCCGAGCGAGGTGACGAAATGCTCCACCCAGGAGCGGATCTCGGGCTTGTCCACCATGGCGTAGTTCACCTGGAAGGCCGACGACTCGCAGCAGCCGTAGACCGTGAGCGCACCGTTGCGCACCGTGCCGTGGGTGCAGTACTCGCGTCCGGCGATGAACTCCTGCAGGATCCACGGATCCGACTCCGAGATGGACAGGCTGCGTGCGAACTCGGCGTTGCGCGCCGGGGTCTCGCGGGTCAGACGGGTGAGATCCATCCGACCGACCGGGTTGTAGGCGATCCGCTTGAGGATGTACTCACGTCCTGCGGGGAAGTCGAAGTCCTCGATCTGTTGCGGGTCGGTGATCCGGGCGTGGTCGGGCACCCGGAGTCCGAACGACTCGGCGGTCGTGGAGAACGCGTCCTTGTCGTCGAGCATGGTGACGGTCTCGAGGTCGGCGTGGATGACCTCGCAGTGCTCGTCGAGCAGCGCCCGCGCCCGCGCCTCGTGGATGCTCGACGCAGGTGAGGACACCGGGATCACGACGTCGACCCCCTCGGCGACCACGACGTCGCGCAGCGCCTCGGCGAAGCCGGGGGCTGTCGGTTCGGGGACGGTGTGGAACACGTCGACCGCACGCGAGAACCGGTGTCCGGTGAACCGGTACTTCGGTGCCTCGACCAACACGACCCGGTGACCTGCGTCGTGGAACGCCCGGGCGAGCGACAGCGACTTGGTCATCTTGCCGCCGGTGATGAGAACGGTCCGACGATCCGGAGCGGCGGCCGACCTCGACCGCGGGCGGAGCAGCGCGAGCGAGACCAGTGCGAGGTCGAGAGGCAGGGTGGCCGTCAGGCCCGCGAGCGCGGCCACGGTCCGACCGACTCCGGCGGTCCGCGGACCGCGCGCGACGGTCGTGGTGGTGGGGTCTGCGGTCGTGGTCATCGATCCACTCGACGGATCAGGGTCAGACCGTCTCGGAGCGGGATCAGCACCTGTTCGATGCGGTCGTCGTAGGTCAGTGCCGCGTTGAACGCGGCGATCGCCGCGCCGTTGGCCGTGTTCGCGTCGTCGAGCCACGGCTGCCCCTGCATGAGGGTGTTGTCGACCGCGATCACCGCGCCCGGCGCCAGCAGCTCACCGTCGAGCAGTTGCTGCAGGTACCCGGTGTACCCCGGCTTGTCCGCGTCGATGAACACGAGGTCGAACTGCCGGTCTGCAGCGGCCAGGCGCTCGAGCGTCTCCGACGCGGGTCCGACCGCCACCGCGATCCGCTGCCCCACATCGGACTGCTCGAAGCACTCCTGGGCGAACCGCGCGACCTCGGGATCCATCTCGCAGGCCAACACCTCGCCGTTGTCTCCCATCGCCTCGGCCATGGCCAGAGCCGAGTACCCGGTGAACATGCCGATCTCGAGAATCCGCTCGGCCCGGGAGAGGTGGACGAGGAACTTCAGGACCTGTCCCTCGACATGTCCCGACAGCATCTCCTGCTCCAGACCCGTACCGGCGGTGGACGTCGACCAGTCGGCCGAGCGTGTGCGCCGGGCCAGCTCGGCCAGCGCCGGGGATTCCCGGGTCGTGCACGCGTCGAGGTAGGGGTCCATCCCCGCCGCGAGGTCGCGGGATCGCCGGACGCGGTCCACCAGGGCCGGATCGGCACCGGGCGCGAGCTCGAGTTGCCGACAGATCTCCGTGAGCTCGTCGGCGAGGATGGTGGACGGCGTCACCGGGCGGGGCGGCGCCACGACCCCATCAGGCATGCGCGCCCGCCGACACGGGGGCGGTGAACATGTCGATCCCGGCGCCCTCGCGGTCGTAGGCGATGCAGATCTTCTTGTGGATCTCCAGGGCGTCAGCCAGTTCGTCGGTGGTGACGTCGTTGAGGAAGCGGCACGAACCGATCGGATCGGGGATCGCGGCGCGCAACATGCCGTCGCGGGTCTTGAGGATCGAATTGGTCGCCTCGGTGAGCAGTTCGGCGGTCAGGTACTCACTGTCGAGGGACAGTCCCAGGTCGCTCATCACACCGAGCACGCGGTCGCGGTCGCTCGCCGACAGGTGGCCGCGCTGCGCGGCCAGGGTCGTCGACAGCGCCATGTCGATGTTGATCGCATGACCGTGGAAGAACGGGGCCGGGGGAGTGAGTTCCAGTGTCGGACTCCAGGTGTGGCCGAACGCGATGACGCGGTCGAGGTCGATCTCGTGCAGGTTGGGTGCCTCGAGTTCGAGCATGGTGGCGATCGCCTGGTAGGTGAGGCGGTCGCCGATCTCACGCAGCTCCGGGGTCCCGTCGAGATGTCCGAAGCGGGTGCGCAGCAGATCGGGGCCGTGCTCGTCGAGCATGTCGAAGATCTCGGAGTTGCCGACCACCGAGATCTTGATGAGCTCGGCCATGCCGTTGCGCACCTGATCCTCGGGAAGTGTTGCGAGGAAGGAGAAGTCGAGCAGCACCTTCTGTGATGCGTGGTAGGCGCCGAGGCGGTTCTTGTGCTTGCCGTAGTTGACCGCGACCTTGATCGAGACGCTGGCGTCGATCAGACCGATGAGCGTGGTCGGGATGCGGATGTAGGGGGTGTTGCGGCGGTAGCTCGCGCACGCGTATCCCGCGACGTCGGTGGTGAGGCCGCCGCCGACGACGAGCACGGGCTCGGTACGGACGAGTCCGAAGGAGTCGAACTCACCGACGATCCGCTCGAACGTCTCCAGTGACTTGGCGGTCTCGCGGATCTGGACCGGCACGACGTGCAGGGTGAGGTCGTGATGGGCGAAGTACGCGCGGATCTTCTCCCCGTAGATCTCGTGGACCGACTCGTCGACGACCATCAACGCCCGACCGTAGGGACGGTAGCTGTCGGCGAGTTCGGTGTTGGCGATGTCGAACACGCCGTCGACATAGATCAGGTCGTACTCGATCTTCTCGTAGCCCTCGACGTGAAATGCCTTGTCGGTGGCGGTTACCTGTGCTTGAAGGTTGCTCAACGTGATACTCCTCTGACCGCCGCGTCGATGCGGCAGCGCGAATGTGATGACAGGGGTTCGGTGTGGATCAGCGATGACCGGGGACGGTCGACGTCGACGGTCGGGTCAGACGCCGGCGAGGGCGGTGACGCGACCGGAGTCGAGTGCGCCGACCGACTCGACGGCGGCGCTGAAGTCGCCCTCGGCGGTGTTCTCGTTCGGGAAGGCGATGCATGTGACGCCGGCCGCGGATGCCGCGGCGACGCCTCCCTCGTTGTCCTCGATCGCGACGCAGTCGGCGGCGTTCTCGCTCAACTCGTCGAGGGCGAACGTGTAGGACGCGGCGTCCGGCTTGGGTTCGGACACGCTGGACGAGTCGACGATGATGTCGAAGCTCTCCCTGGTGACGTCCGGTCCCAGCGAGTCGAGGAGCGCAGTGATGTTGTCGGCCGAGGTGGTGGTCACGAACCCGACCTTGACATCACTCTTCTTGGCCGCGGCCAGGGTCTCGACGACACCGGGGCGGGGGGTCAGACCGGCCTCGCCCACCAGCTTCTGGAAGATCTCGGACTTCGTGGCGTGGATGGCGGCCGCGTCGACGTCGACGCCCTTGGACTTCGCGTAGTCGGCGACCCGGTTGGCGCCGCCGTTCGAGGTCAGCATCGAGATGTAGTCGGCGCGCGTCCAGTCCCAGTCGAGGTCGTGTGCGGCGAAGGCCTCGTTGAAAGCGCGTCGCTGCAGCTCGGAGGTGTCGGCGATGGTGCTGATGGATCCGAAAAGAATGGCAGACATGAAGATCCCTTCGTGACGTGGAATCGGCGGGTCCACACCTCGACCTCCGGGTCGCAGTAGACCGGCCCCACAAGAATTCGTCCGGGCGTTGACGCCGCTGGTCTCCAACGCCATCACCTTCGTGCTGTTTTGACAGTACAGTACTGGTCGAACAGTTCAAGAGGTAATTTTTCCGTCCTCCGATCACCCGTGAGGGCGGCCACCGACCCCGAGGAGGACTCGCCCCGATGAGCTCCGGACGAGCCGGCGCAACGGCGGAAGACGCCCGCGTTGCCCGAACCCGTACCGATGTCGCCCGTGCTTCGCTCGACGTGCTGACCAACGACGGATTCGACGAACTGACCCACGCCAGGGTGGCCCGCATCGCGGGTTACTCGAAGACGACGCTCTACACACATTGGCCGTCGCGCGTGGATCTGCTGACCATGGCCCTGAGCGCGCTGGGCGAGTTGCCCCATCACAGCCCGACCGGTGACCTGCGGGCCGATCTCATCGCCGAGCTGCACGCCTTCCGGGTTGCGATCAACGACCTCGGTCTCGACCGTGTGCTGATGGTGTTGGCCCAGTGGGGTGCGACCGTCGACGAGATCGGCCGGATCCGAACGGATCTCGTCACCGACGGCGAACACATCGCGAGACGTCTGCTGTCACAGCTGGCCGAGGGCATCCGCCTCGAGGCGGCGGTGTCGATGCTGTCGGGCGTCGTGGTCTGTCCGACCCTGATGTACGGCTCACCACCCGACGACGCCACCGTCGAGCACGCGATCGACATCCTGCTCGCGGGTCTGCGCGCGTCGTAGACGGTTCGCGTTCGCCGTGCCGCCTTCTCGTCCGGGTGGGACGATCATCGCGTGACCGACACCCAGGATCTCCGTACCGACCGCGACGCCGACGACGTCGACCCGCATGTCGTCGTGTTGTTCGGGGCGATGGGCGACCTCGCCAAACGCAAGCTGCTGCCCGGTCTGTTCCACCTGTCTATGTCGAAGCTGACGCCGGCCATCCGTGTGGTCGGCACCTCGTTGGACGAGATCAGCACCGACGACTTCCGGGCCGCGGCCAAGAAGGCCTGCCTGGAGTTCTCCAGCCGCAGTCTCACGTCGGAGGCGGTCGACGAGTTCCTCGATTCGTTGACCTATGTGTCGCAGGGTGACGGACCCGGCGCGCTCGCGGATGCGGTGACGGCCGCGTCGGACACCATCGGCGGCTCGGCGCGGGTGCTGCACTACCTCAGCGTCCCGCCGAAGGCGGCGATGGCCGTGCTCGAGATGCTCAGCGAGGCCGGTCTCGTCGAGCGCTCGCGCGTCATCATGGAGAAGCCGTTCGGGACCGATCTGGCCAGCGCGAAGAAGCTCAACGCCTCGATCCACCGCTGGTTCGACGAGGAGCAGATCTTCCGTATCGATCATTTCCTGGGCAAGGAGTCGGCCCAGAACATCCTGGCGTTCCGGTTCGCGAACGGTTTGTTCGAGCCGATCTGGAACCGGAACTTCATCAACTACATCCAGATCGACGTCCCGGAGAAGTTGTCACTCGAGGGTCGCGCGGGGTTCTACGAGTCGACCGGCGCCTTCCGCGACATGGTCGTCACCCATCTGTTCCAGATCCTCGCGTTCGTGGCGATGGAGCCGCCGACCGCCTTGGCCCCCGGCCCGATCAGCGAGGAGAAGAACAAGGTCTTCCGGTCGATGAAACCGTTGGACCCGCACGACGTGGTGCGCGGGCAGTACATCGGCTACCGCGAGGAACCGGGCGTCGCGCCCGAGTCGGAGACCGAGACGTTCATCGCGCTCGAATGCGGCATCGACAACTGGCGCTGGGCCGGTGTCCCGTTCTACCTGCGCACCGGGAAATGTCTGGCCGAGGGCCAGCGCATCATCTCGATCGGGTTCCGCGAACCCCCCAAGAGCATGTTCCCGCAGGGATCCGGTGTGGGACAACACGGTCCGGACCACCTGACGTTCGACCTCGCCGACGTCTTCAAGGTGTCGCTGTCGTTCTACGGCAAACGGCCCGGGCCGGGCATGAAGCTCGACAAGCTCAGCCTGCAGTTCGGGATGGGGGAGCACGAACACGCCGGCCTGGTCCTGGAGGCCTACGAGCGGCTGATCCTCGACGCCATGAAGGGTGACCGGACGTTGTACACGACCGCCGAGGGCATCGAGCGACTGTGGGAGGTGTCCGCGCCGCTGCTGGCGGATCCGCCGCCGGTGCGCAGTTACAGCCCGTGGTCGTGGGGACCGAACGCGATCCACCAGCTCATCGCGCCGCACGCCTGGCGGCTACCGTTCGAACGGAGCTGGCGCAACAAGAAGTGACGAGACGTCGACTGGGCGGGTGCGGACGCCGAGTGGGCGGGTGCGGACGCCGAGTGGGCGGGTGCGATGCGGGAAGTGGGTGCCCCCGGTCAGACTCGAACTGACACTGGACGGGTTTTGAATCCGTTGCCTCTGCCAATTGGGCTACGGGGGCGTGCGCGAAGCACAACATTAGATGATCGGCCCGCCCGTTCGGTAACCGGTACTGTGCTCTCCATCGGTTGCCCACCGTGAACAGCGTCGTCGCGACGGGTGCACCGGACTACTCACCGTGGAGGTTCACCCTGTGACATCAGTGTCGTCGACAGAGCCCGTGGGCGATGCCCGCACAACCCACCGTGTGCTGGTCGCCGAGGACGACTCCCTCATCCGCATGGACCTCATCGAGATGCTCCGCGAAGAGGGTTATGACGTCGTCGGTGAGGCCGCGAACGGGCAGGTGGCGGTTGATCTCACCGAGTCGCTGAAGCCCGATCTGGTGATCATGGACATCAAGATGCCGGTCCGCGACGGGATCGACGCAGCCGCGGAGATCGCCGAGAAGCGGTTGGCGCCGGTCGTCATGCTCACCGCGTTCTCGCAGCGCGAGTTCGTCGAGAAGGCACGTGACGCGGGAGCGTTGGCCTACCTCGTGAAGCCGTTCAGCAAGGCCGACCTGGTGCCCGCCATCGAGGTCGCCGTCAGTCGGTACACCGAACTGACCACGCTCGAGGGCGAGGTCGTCGACCTGACCGAACGTCTGGAGACGCGCAAGCTCGTGGAGCGCGCCAAAGGATTGCTAATGACGAGTCAATCATTGAGCGAGCCAGAGGCTTTCAAGTGGATCCAGCGGGCGGCGATGGATCGTCGGACCACGATGAAGACCGTCGCCAACGTCGTGATCGAGACCCTCGACGAGAAGTGAGTCCCCGCAAACGACCCGACCGTCGATCTTTCCGACGGGTGGCCGCCGGGTTTCGTGAACGTAACTCGCGGGCAACACAACCACGCTAGCTTTACCGGGTCGAGGTGCGGTCTCCCAATTCGCGTCTTCCGTTCGCGCCGCCCTCGAATGTCATCTGCGAGGAGAACATTGATGTCGAGTCGCCATCTCATGAGTGGTGCAGTAGTCGTGGCGGTGTCCGTGGTGGCACTGGCCGGGTGTAGTAGCAGCGACAGTGGGGATTCCGGGGGCAGTTCCGGATCGCCGTCGGAGAGCGTCAGCGTCGAGTCCACCCCGGCCCCCTCGGGTCTCGGGCTCTCCCAGAAGCTCAACTGCCCCGGAGGGGTCGAGAAGGCCACCCCGGGCGCGGTCAGCACCGCGCCGTTGAAGGTCGGCACGCTGTTGCCCGCCACCGGCAGCCTCGCCTACCTCGGGCCGCCGGAATTCGCAGGCGTCAAGCTGGCGGTGACCGACATCAACGCCAACGGCGGTGTGCTCGGCCAGCCGGTCCAGGAGATCACCGGAGACTCTGGCGACACCACCACCGACACCGCGAGCGCCACGGTCGACCGCGAGCTCGGTGCGGGTGCGCAGGTCATCGTCGGTGCGGCGTCGTCGTCGGTGTCGCTGAAGGTGCTCGACAAGATCGCCACGGCCGGCGCCGTGATGTTCTCGCCTGCGAACACCTCCGACGAGTTCACCTGCTACAAGGACAAGGGCCAGTACTTCCGCACCGCGCCCGCGGACATCCTGCAGGGTCAGGCCCTCGCCCAGACGATGGCCGAGGACGGCGTCCAGCGAGTCTCGCTGCTGGCGCTCAACGATCCGTACGGCACCGGCCTGGCCGAGCAGGCACAGAAGAACCTCGAGGCCGCCGGTGTCCCGGCCGACCAGATCCAGAAGATCATCTACGACCCCAACGCCCAGTCGTTCAACGCCGAGGTCGACCAGGTGAAGAA
The DNA here is from genome assembly GCF_014635305.1 of Williamsia phyllosphaerae. Lineage (NCBI taxonomy): Bacteria > Bacillati > Actinomycetota > Actinomycetes > Mycobacteriales > Nocardiaceae > Williamsia > Williamsia phyllosphaerae. Next base: position 2,931,622 of record NZ_BMCS01000001.1, read on the forward strand.
CTTCAACCCGGACGGCGTCGCGGTCATCGGCTTCGACGAGAGCGCGAAGATCATCACCCGCATGCACGAGGTGGGCATCGGGCCGACGGACGGCAAGTCGGTCTACGGTGTCGACGGCAACATGGGCAACGCCCTCGGTGAGGCCGTCGGTGGCGGACTGCTCAAGGGCATGAAGGGCACCACGCCGTTGACCAACACCGGTGCGGAGTTCCAGGGCCGACTGAAGGAAGCCGACCCCAAGTTGATCGACTACAACTACGCCGGTGAGAGCTACGACGCCACGGTGATCACCGCTCTGGCCGCGGCGCAGGCGAAGTCGACCAACGGGCGCTCGATCGCATCGCAGATCAACTCGGTCACCTCCGGTGGCGAGAAGTGCACCGCGTACAAGCAGTGCCTCGACCTGGTCAACCAGGGCAAGGACATCGACTACGACGGTGTGACCGGAACCCTCGACTTCAACGAGGCCGGCGAGCCGTCCATCGGTTCGTACGGGATCCTGGAGTTCGACGGATCCAACAAGCTGCTCGAGCCGACCCGCAAGTACGTCTCGGTGGCCGGTAAGTAAGCACCAGCTGCAACGAACGAAACCCCGCACTTCCCATGGGAGGTGAGGGGTTTCGTCGTCTGCGGCCCGAACGGGCTGCCGTCGCCTACTTCTCGGAGCTGCCCGCCAGGGTTCCGAGATAGAGCTCGATGATCTTCGGGTCGTTGCGCAGCGTCTCGCCGGTGTCGGTGTAGGCGTTGCGGCCCTGGTCGAGCACATAACCGCGGTCGCAGATCTGCAGACAGCGGCGCGCGTTCTGCTCCACGAGGACGATCGAGACCCCGGTGGCGTTGATCGCCTTGCAGCGGATGAACACCTGGTCCTGGAACATCGGCGACAACCCGGCCGACGGCTCGTCGAGCAGGAGGACCGACGGCTCCATCATCAGCGCCCGGCCCATCGCGACCATCTGGCGCTCGCCGCCCGAGAGCGACCCCGCCTTCATCTTCCGACGCTCGGCGAGCAGTGGGAACAGATCGGCGACGACGGCGAACCGTTCGTTGAACTTCTTGGGCCGCAGGTACATCCCCATCTCGAGGTTCTCCTCGATGGTCAGCGACGGGAAGACGTTCTGGGTCTGCGGGACGTAGCCGACACCGAGTTGGACCAGTCGGTGCGCCTTGGCCGAGGTGATCGCCTCGTCGCGCAGGGTGACCGATCCCTTGCGGATCGGGATCAGGCCGAAGAGTGCCTTGAGCAGCGTCGACTTACCGGCGCCGTTGGGTCCGATGATCCCGACGATCTCGCCGTCGTTCAGGTAGAAGTTGCAGTCCTCGAGGATGTTGATGCCCGGGAGATAGCCGGCGGTGATGTCGTCGGCGCGGATCAGTGCGTCACCCGCGCGCTTCTGGTGCTCGGCCGGGGTGGCGGCCAGCTGTGCAGGTGTGAGCTCGTCGGACGGCGTGGTGGGTGAGTTCTCGGGTGATTCGGTCACCGGGGGTCCTCTCCGGCAGCGGTGTCGGCTGCGTGGCGCCCGGGGACCGCGCCGGGCGCGGCTCCGGTGGGTGGTGGGTCGGACAGGTCGCCGCCGGCGTGCAGCGTCTCCTCGATGGCCTCGTCGACCTCGTGGGCCAGAACGGCGGTCTCGCCCACCGGGTTGCCGTCGGAATCGAATTCCAGGGCCTGGTCGTGGTGTCCGCCGAGATACGCGTCGACGACGGCCTCGTTCTCGCCGAGGCGATCGGGGAGCGACTCGGCGATCACCGACCCCTGCGCCATCACCACGACCCAGTCGCTGATGTCGCGGATCACGTCCATGTCGTGTTCGACGAACACGACGGTCATCCCGTCCTCGCGCAACGACTTGATGTGTTCGAGCAGGCTCTGCGTCAGAGCGGGGTTCACCCCGGCCATCGGCTCGTCGAGCATGACGACCTCGGGCTCGCACATCAGCGCACGGGCCATCTCCAGCAGCTTGCGCTGTCCACCGGACAGCGACCCCGCGTAGTCGTTCGCCTTCTCCTCCAACCGGAACCGGCGGAGCAGCGCGTGGGCCTGCTCGGTGATCTCCTCCTCCTGCTTGCGCCACGTCCAGGGAGCCAGCGCGGCCAGGAAGTGTTCGCCGCGTTGATGCCGGCCGCCTAGGCGGACGTTGTCGAGCACCGACAGCTTCGCCAGCGCGCGGGTGAGCTGGAAGGTGCGCACCATGCCGCGCCGCGAGACCTGGTGGGGGACGAGCTTTCCCAGTGCGTCACCGTTGAGCGACCAGGTGCCGGAGTTCGGCTTGTCGAAACCGGTGATGAGGTTGAAGAACGTGGTCTTGCCCGCACCGTTGGGTCCGATCAGACCGGTGATGGCGCCCCGCTGGATCTCGAGGTGCGCGACGTCGACGGCGGTCAGGCCGCCGAAGCTGCGGGTGATGCCGTCGACGGTGATGATCGGATCGGGTTTCGCCGATCCGGGTGTGGCGTCGATGCCCGCGAAGATGCGGGCGCGTTCGTCCGCGCTGAACGTCTTGAGCTTCGCGGCCGACGGGATGTGCTGGGCGGTGTCGGAGTCACTTGGCATCGAGTTGGACCTCCCGCTTGTTTCCGAGGATTCCCTGGGGTCGGAACACCATCATCAGGGCGATGGCCAGCCCGAGGAGCACATAGCGGACCGCGCCGATCTGCTGCTGGGTGAGGTCGATGTACCCGGCTTCACTCGCCTGTCGGAGCAGGACGTCGGGGATGGACAACAGGAACCAGAACAGCATGGCGCCCAACACCGGTCCGAAGACGGTGGCGGCGCCACCGAGGATCAGCGCGCCATAGGCGAAGAACGTCTGCGCCGTGGAGAAGAAGTCCGGGTTGATCGACTGGGTCTGCACTGCGTTGAACACGCCCGCGAGGCCACCGATACAGCCGCCGATGACGAGCGCCTGCATCTTGTAGAAGTAGGCGTTCTTGCCGACGGAGCGGGCGGCGTCCTCGTCCTCACGAACGGCCTTGAGAACACGGCCCCACGGGCTGCGCACGAGGAGGAACACCATGAGGCACAGCAGGGCGACCAGGCTCCACCCGATCACCATCGACCACAGGTCCGTTCCTTGGAACTTCACGCCGAGAAAGGAGTACTGCTTCCTGTTGTCGAAGGGACTGAGCGAGAAGAACCCGTCCGCGTAACCGAACAGACCGTTGGTGGATCCGGTCACGCTGTCGGTCGAGGTGGATCGAAAGATCAACCGCAGTATCTCCGAGGCCGCGATCGTCACGATGGCGAGGTAGTCCGCGCGCAGCCTCAGGGTGGGCAGACCGAGTACCACCGCCAGCAATCCCGCGGCGAGGATGCCGATGATGGCGCCCGCCCACAGCGGCAGGTCGTACTTGACTGTCATGATGCCGACGCCGTAGCCGCCGAGCAGTGCGAAACCGATCTGCCCGAAGTTCAGCAGGCCGGTGTACCCGAAGTGCAGGTTGAGGCCGATGGCGAGCAGCGCGTAGAAGATCGCCGATGGGCCCACCAGTTGGGCGAGCGAGGTCTGCAGTGCAGAAATGAGATCCACGTTCTCACCCGATCCTTGCGCGTGATCCGAGAATGCCCTGGGGGCGGATCGCCAGGATGACGATCAGCACCACGAGCCCGCCGACGTATTTGAGGTCCGGGTTGACCCAGTAGGTGGAGAGCTGGACGAGCAATCCGACGATCACACAGCCCAGGAGCGCTCCGTACGCGGTTCCCAGGCCGCCGAGGGTGATGCCCGCGAACATCAACAGCAACAGCTTGAATCCCATCTCCCACTGGACCCGCCCCGACAGTTCGGAGAGGGCGAACAAGACACCGCCGAGAGCGGCCAACGCGCCGGCCAGGGCCCAGACGAAGAGGATCACCCGGTCGACGTCGATGCCGGACGAGGCGGCGAGGTCGCGGTTGTCGGCGACCGCTCGCATCGCCTTGCCGATCCGCGTGCGCTGCAACATCGTCGCCACGGCGATCAGGACCACGAGGCTGATGATGATGCAGAAGAGATTGACCGGGGTGATGGCGAACGGACCCGATCCGATCTGCGTCTGCACCTGATAGTCCTTGAACGGCTCGGACCGGTCGGAGAAGAAGATCAGGATCAGGTAGCGCGCGACGAGCGACAACCCGATGGACACCACCAGCTGCGCCACCAGCCCGGATCTCCTCCGTCTGAGCACTCTCCAGATCCCGAGCTCGTTCGCGACACCGATGCCCGCGCCGACGACCACGGCGATCACGGTCGCGAGGACGAGGTTGAGGCCGAGTTTGACGTTGATGGCCCAGGCGATCACCGCGCCGAGGGTGACCAGCTCGCCGTGGGCGAAGTTCGTCAGCCCGGTCGTGCCGAAGATCAGACTCAGTCCCACACCGGTGATGGCGATGATCAGGCCGAACCGGAGTCCGTCGATGGCCAGACGTGTCAGTTTCGACACCGCCGAGACCTCTGTCGACGTCCGCTGCGCCCCGAAGGAGAAGATGACCGGGCGGTCGGTGCCCGCGGTCAACACGACCGGGATCGAACGCGTCTTCTCCTGCACCTCGATGCCCTTGGGCAGGGTCGACTCGTCGATCGCCACGGTGTAGTTGCCGGGGGCGAGGGTGATCGACCAAGCGCCGGTGGAGCTCGAGGTGGACGTGCCGACCTCGGCGCCGGCGTTGTCGGTGGCGACGACCTTCACGTCGGCGACGCGCTCGGTCCCGTTGCGCAGATTGCCGAAGATGCGAACCTCGTCGCCGGGGGCGGCCGAGGCGGTGGCGGGCCCCAGGGAGGCGCCGAGGAGAAGAGCCCCAATCACCCCCAGGAGCGCCGCGGCCAACCATCGGACGGGCGATGTCGGCGAACGCGGGACAAGCCGTGACATCGGCGAGGTACCTCCAGGAGATCGATCGCGGGATGTGGCCGATCAGCGACTGCCGTGACCCTGTTTTGGGACTCTAGTGCCCGATCGGCCACTTGGCCGGGCGAAACCGTTTACCCGCAGTTCAATGTTCCGAGGGCTGTGTCGGCTGTCGGGACGGCTCTCTAGACTCGGTCCGGTGAGCCCTGCCGGAACGTCGACCACCGCCCCCGCCTCCTCCGAGAAGAAAGGCGGGAAGGGCAGCGGCACGTTGATGCTGCTCGACGGCCACTCCCTGGCCTATCGGGCGTTCTTCGCGTTGCCCGCGGAGAACTTCAAGACCGCGTCGGGGCAGACCACCAACGCCGTCTACGGCTTCACGTCGATGCTCATCAACCTGTTGCGCGACGAGCAGCCCTCCCACATCGCCGCGGCGTTCGACGTCTCCCGTCAGACGTTCCGTGCCGAGATGTACCCGGAGTACAAGGCGCAGCGGAGCAAGTCCCCGGACGAGTTCAACGGTCAGGTCGACCTCACGAAGGACGTCCTGGGTGCGATGGGGATCCCCGTGATGGCCATCGAGGGCTACGAGGCCGACGACATCATCGCCACGCTGACCACCCAGGCCCGTGAGCAGGGATACCGCGTGCTCGTGGTGACCGGCGACCGGGACTCGCTGCAACTCGTCGACGACGGCACCACGGTGCTGTACCCGAAGAAAGGGGTGTCGGAGCTGACCCGCTTCACCCCCGAGGAGGTCGACAAGAAGTACGGTCTGACCCCGTCGCAGTACCCGGATTACGCTGCGCTGCGCGGAGATCCGAGCGACAACCTGCCGGGCATCCCGGGTGTGGGGGAGAAGACCGCGGCCAAGTGGATCCGCGAGTACGGCACCCTGGCCGATCTGGTGCACAACGCCGACAAGGTGACGGGCAAGGTCGGTGACGGTCTGCGAGCTCACCTCGCGTCGGTTCAGCTGAACCGCCAGCTCACCGAGCTGGTGCGCGACATGGAGCTCCCGTTCGGCCCGGACGACCTCAAGCTCGCGCCGTGGGATCGCGACCGCATCCACCAGCTGTTCGACGACCTCGAGTTCCGTGTGCTGCGCGACCGCCTGTTCACCACGCTGAGCTCGGTCGAGCCGGAGGCCGAGTCCGGGTTCGACGTGCGCGGACAGGTCCTGGCCGCCGGCGCGGTCGGCGACTGGCTCGACGCTCACGCCCGCACCGGTCGGTGCGCGGTGTCGGTGGTCGGGCCGCGTCTCGTCTTCGGTTCCGACACCGAGGGCATCGCCTTCGCCGCCGAGGACGGTGAGGCCGCCTATCTCGACACCGCGATCATGGACGCCGCCGACGAGACGGCGCTGTCGGAATGGCTCGCCGATGCGCAGTTCCCCAAGGCGGTGCACGAGGCGAAGTGGGCCATCCACGCCCTGCGGGGTCGGGGGTGGCCGATCGCCGGGATCACCAGCGACACCGCGCTCGCCGCCTATCTCGTGCGTCCGGGACAGCGGTCGTTCAACCTCGACGACCTCGCCCTGCGGTACCTGCGTCGCGAGCTCGTCGCCGACGACACCCCGGACGACGGACAGATGTCATTGCTCGACGAGGGCGGTGACGGTGAGCGGGTCGCCGAGGCGCAGATGATCAACGCGCAGGCAGTCCACGAGTTGGCGGCGACGCTCGACACCGAGCTGACCACCATCGACTCACTGGGCCTGCTCACCGAGATGGAACTGCCCCTGCAGATCGTCCTCGCCGACATCGAGGCGTCCGGGATCGGTGTCGACACCGAGCATTTCGGTGAGCTGGAGTCGCAGTTCGCCGCGCGTATACGCAACGCCGCCGACCTCGCCTTCGAGGCCATCGGCGAGCAGATCAACCTCGGATCGCCGAAGCAATTGCAGACGGTGCTCTTCGACAAGCTGGAGATGCCGAAGACCAAGCGCACCAAGACCGGCTACACCACCGACGCCGATGCGCTGCAGAGCCTGTTCGACAAGACCGAGCACCCGTTCCTGGCCCACCTCCTCGACCACCGCGACGCCACGCGCCTCAAGGTCACCGTGGACGGACTGCTCAAATCGGTTGCCGACGACGGACGCATCCACACCACCTTCACGCAGACCATCGCGGCGACCGGTCGGCTGTCCTCGACCGAGCCGAACCTGCAGAACATCCCGGTGCGCACCGACGCCGGCCGCGACATCCGCAAGGGGTTCGTCGTCGGGCAGGGTCCGGACGCGACCCGGTACGAGTCGCTCATGACCGCCGATTACAGCCAGATCGAGATGCGGATCATGGCGCACCTGTCGGAGGACGCCGGGCTTATCGAGGCGTTCAACACCGGTGAGGACCTGCACAGCTTCGTCGGCTCGCGTGCGTTCGGCGTGCCGATCGACGAGGTCACCGCCGACATGCGCCGGCGTGTCAAGGCGATGTCGTACGGACTCGCCTACGGGCTCAGCGCTTTCGGGCTCTCGGCGCAGCTCAAGATCAGCACCGGCGAGGCCAAGGAACAGATGGAGGCGTACTTCTCGCGCTTCGGTGGTGTCCGCGACTATCTCCAGGAGACGGTCGAGGAGGCCCGCCGTAACGAGTACACCTCGACACTGTTCGGGCGTCGTCGCTACCTGCCCGATCTGAACAGCGACAACCGGCAGCGACGCGAGGTCGCCGAGCGGGCCGCGCTCAACGCGCCGATCCAGGGCACCGCGGCAGACATCATCAAGGTCGCGATGATCAACGTGCAGCGGGCGTTGACCGCGGCGGGGTTGCGGTCGCGGATGCTGCTGCAGGTGCACGACGAGCTGGTGTTCGAGGTCGCCGACGGTGAGCGCGAACAGCTCGACGCGCTGGTGCGCGCCGAGATGGGCGGGGCCATCGAGCTGTCGGTGCCGCTGGACGTCTCGGTCGGCTTCGGGTTGTCCTGGGACGAGGCCGCGCACTGATCGTGTGCGCGCCACCCGCGGGCGCATCGGTCACTCCGACACGGAGATGAGATCCACCTCGGCACGTGCGTCGCTGTCCCACCGGCGCATCCCGATGATGGTGGCGGTCAACGACACCCCGTGCGCCGAGTCGTCGGCGACCGCGACGGCGCGCCCGAGCTGGTCGTCGGTCACCCGTCGGGCCACCGTCAAATGCGGTGTCCACCGGTCCGGCTCGCAGTGCGGAAACACCTCGCCACGGACGAACGGGCCGGCGATCTCGTACACCTCGCGGTGTAGCGCGAGCAGGTCCCGACTCGCGACCACGAGCCGGGCCACCGTCGACCGCCCGCCCCGGAACACCACGGTCGCGCCGATGTCGACGCGCAGGGGCAGACGGGGCCCGAGGGTCCGGGCGACGTCGTCGACCGCCGCGTCGATCCCCTCGGCGGCGGCGAGGGTGATGTGGGGGCGGTTGGAACTCGATCGGTGGTTGCCCTGGCTGGGCAGCCCGTTGTCCATCAGTGCCGTCCACATCCGGCGCACCGCGGCGTCGGTGTCGGGGTCCATCAGCAGTTCGATCGAATGCGCCATGCGCCCATTGTCCCCGTGGGCCGACGCCTCAGTCGGGTGTGCGGCAGCAGAAGATCGCGGTACCGGGGAAGTACTGACCGCGTAGCGGGCTCCACTGTCCCCACTCCCGGTCGAGGTGCTCGGGCCACTCGGGTTCGATGACATCGTCGAGAACCAGGCCGGCGGCGCGGATCTCGCGCACCCGGTCGCCGATGGTCCGGTGGTGCTCGACGTAGGTGACCGTGCCGTCGTCGTCGACCTCCACGTAGGGGGAGCGGTCGAAGTAGGGGATCGCGACGGTCAGGCCCGCCGGACCGGGATCGTCGGGGAAGATCCACCGCATCGGGTGGTTCACGGCGAACACCCAGCGACCGCCCGGACGCAACACCCGCGCCACCTCGGCCATCACCCTCGCCGAATCGGCGACGAACGGGACCGCGCCGAACGCCGAACACGCGATGTCGAACGAGGCGTCGGCGAAGGGCAGGTGTTCGGCGCCCGCCTGGACCAGTGGGACGGGGGAGGTGTCGTCCCGGCCGGCGATGCGACCGCGGGCGAGCATCCCGGCCGAGACGTCGAGTCCCACCGACCGCGCGCCCTGGCTGCGCAACCAGCGCGCGCACGGCGCCGACCCGCAGCCGATCTCGAGGATGTCGCGGTCGGCGATGTCGCCCAGCAGGCCGACGTCGCCCTCGTGCAGGCCCTCCGGACACCAGACGAACTCGCCGGAGGCCGTGTCGACTCCGAGGAACGCGGCGTGCTCGTCGTGATAATCGCCGGCGTCGAAATCCCACCAGCTGCGGTTGGCGGCCTCACTGACCGCCGAATCCGGGCGTAACCGCATGGTCGGACGCTGCAACGGGGTCTCCTGGAGGGTCGAACGGGCGGTGTGCGCGAGCCGACCTCGACACATTTGCCCAGGACACCGGGGCTGGCGTAACCTGACACACGCGCGTGCCCATGCTCGCGTAGGGAAGTCATGTCCGCATAGGACACCAACCCGCTCGAATCGAACCTACTAGAACACTGTCCGGAGCAACCCAACATATGCCGTCCACGACCATCACCTCGCCGCAAGTCGCCGTCAACGACATCGGCACTGCCGAGGACTTCCTCGCCGCAATCGACGCAACGATCAAGTACTTCAACGATGGCGACATCGTCGAAGGCACCATCGTCAAGGTCGACCGCGACGAGGTCCTGCTCGATATCGGTTACAAGACCGAGGGTGTCATCCCCTCGCGTGAGCTGTCCATCAAGCACGACGTCGACCCCAACGAGGTCGTCAACGTCGGAGACGTGGTGGAAGCACTGGTCCTCACCAAGGAGGACAAAGAAGGTCGGCTGATCCTCTCCAAGAAGCGCGCGCAGTACGAGCGTGCCTGGGGAACGATCGAGGAGCTCAAGGAGAAAGACGAGGCCGTCAAGGGCACCGTCATCGAGGTCGTCAAGGGCGGCCTCATCCTCGACATCGGCCTGCGTGGCTTCCTCCCGGCATCGCTGGTGGAGATGCGTCGCGTCCGCGATCTGCAGCCGTACATCGGCAAGGAGATCGAGGCCAAGATCATCGAGCTCGACAAGAACCGCAACAACGTGGTCCTGTCGCGCCGTGCGTGGCTCGAGCAGACCCAGTCCGAGGTCCGCAGCGAGTTCCTGCACCAGCTGCAGAAGGGCCAGGTCCGCAAGGGCGTCGTGTCCTCGATCGTCAACTTCGGTGCGTTCGTCGATCTCGGCGGCGTCGACGGTCTGGTGCACGTCTCCGAGCTGTCCTGGAAGCACATCGACCATCCGTCCGAGGTCGTCGCCGTCGGTGACGAGGTCACCGTCGAGGTTCTCGACGTCGATCTCGATCGCGAGCGGGTCTCGCTGTCGCTCAAGGCGACCCAGGAAGATCCGTGGCGTCAGTTCGCCCGTACCCACGCGATCGGCCAGATCGTCCCGGGCAAGGTCACCAAGCTGGTCCCCTTCGGTGCGTTCGTTCGCGTCGAAGAGGGGATCGAGGGCCTCGTGCACATCTCGGAGCTGGCCGAGCGCCACGTCGAGGTGCCGGATCAGGTCGTCGCGGTCAACGACGACGCGATGGTCAAGGTCATCGACATCGACCTCGAGCGTCGTCGTATCTCGCTGAGCCTCAAGCAGGCCAACGAGGACTACACCGAGGAGTTCGATCCGTCGAAGTACGGCATGGCCGACAGCTACGACGAGGCGGGCAACTACATCTTCCCCGAGGGCTTCGACTCCGAGACCAACGAATGGCTCGAAGGTTTCGAGAAGCAGCGGGAGGCGTGGGAGTCGCGGTACGCCGAGGCCGAGCGTCGCCACAAGATGCACACCGCTCAGATCGAGAAGTTCGCTGCTGCCGCGGTCGAGGCCGCCAACGCACCGACCGACTACTCCTCGGAGTCGTCGTCGGCGTCGAGCGAGTCCGGTTCGGCGCCTGCCGCTGACGGTGCGGCCTCCGCACCGCGCGGTGGATCGCTGGCCAGCGACGAGCAGCTCGCTGCACTGCGCGAGAAGCTGTCCGGCAACGCCTGATCGCTGATCGCTGAGTTCCGCGAAGAACGCAGCACAGGCCGCGGGCCCCTCCCACTCGGGAGGGGCCCGCGGTTTTTTGCTGTGGTTGATCGAACCGAACCAGCTGTCGTGACCCACGTCATAGTCGGCCGGCGTCGTGGCGAAGGCGACTGACATGACGCCACGGAATGAACCATTTTGCATTGCAAGTGTTTTCGGGCGTGTGGCAATGTTCTGAGCGGCGCGTTCGCGTCCGCGGGTGGCGCTCGGGACGTCGGCCACCCGAGAGGGAGCGTTCGCGGTGAACATGGTGAGTCGGCTGCAGATCTGGCAGCTCGTGGCGTTGGTCGTGGTGGCGCTGGTCGCGCTGTCGGTGGTCGGCGTCCGGTACGCCCGTCTCGATACGCTGATCGGTGTCGGTTCGTACACCGTGCACGCCGATTTCGCGGACTCGGGTGGCATCTTCACCAACGCCGAGGTGACGTACCAGGGTGTCGCGGTGGGTCGGGTGGCGGCGTTGTCGCTCCGCCCCGACGGTGTCCGTGTGGATCTGGACCTGGACTCCGGCGGTCCGAAGGTGCCGGCGACCGCGCAGGCGGTCGTGGCCAACCGATCGGCGATCGGCGAGCAGTTCGTCGACCTACGCCCATCCAGTGTCGGCGGTCCGTACCTGCGCAACGACTCCGTCATCTCCGACACCTCGATCCCGACCCCGGTCGAGGATGTGTTGTCGAGTGCGATCGGGTTGTCGGACTCGGTGCCGATCGACGATCTGAACACCGTGGTCACCGAACTGGGTAAGGCGTTCAACGGCAACGGCGAGAACCTCGAGGGGCTCGTCGATTCGCTGTCGAACCTGGCCAAGACGGGCAACGACAACCTGCCGGCGACGATCTCGTTGATCCGCAACTCCGACACCGTCCTGGGCACCCAGGCCGATCAATCCGACGCCATCCTCGACTGGTCGAAGAACCTCGGTCTGATCACCACCCAGCTCGCGAGCAGCGACCCGTCGATCCGCCGGTTGCTGACCACCGGCACCGCGTCGGCGACGCAGATCTCGGCACTGCTCACGCGCAGCGGTGGTGACGCGACGACCGTGGTGCGCAACCTCGCCACCGACGTACGCAACATCAAGGGCACCTTCCCGCTGATCTCGCCGTCGCTGGCCAACCTGTCGGTGCTGTCGGCGGGTAGCTACTCCACCGCGCCCGGTGACGGCACGATCCACTTCGGGGTGGTGCTGGAGACGAACAACTCGCCCTCGTGCACCGTCGGGTACGAGAGCACCCGGGCCGAGATCGCTGCGATCAAGAAGAAGAACCCCGACTTCGACCTCAACTACGACGACTTCCCGTTCAACACGAAGGCCAAGTGTGCCGTGGCGCAGGGCAACCCGACGGTGGTCCGCGGCGCGCAGAACGCGAAGTACGCCGACCCCACGACCACCCAGCCGTGGGACACCAAGCCCAAGAAGGACCCCGACAAGCTCGACCTCAACCCGTTGGTGACGCAGCTGTCCTATCTGCTGGGTGTCTTCCCGAAGTAGGTCGCCCGGGCGTCTGCCACACTGGTCGGCGTGATCAGAGTTGGCCTGTCCGGCGGAATCGGCGCCGGTAAATCGACCGTCGCGCGGACGTTCACCGAGCGTGGCGCCTACCTCATCGACGCGGACAAGATCGCGCGTGAGGTCGTTGCGCCCGGCAGCGACGGACTCGCGGAGTTGGTCGAGGCGTTCGGCGACGACATCCTCGCCGCCGACGGCAGCCTCGACCGCGCAGCACTGGCCGCCAAGGCGTTCGTCGACGAGGAACAGCGTCAGCGGCTCAACGCCATCACCCACCCGCGCGTGGGCGCCCGCACCTGGGAACTGCTCGGCGCCGCACCCGACGACGCGATCGTCGTCCAGGATGTGCCCCTGCTCGTCGAAGGCGGGATGGCGCCGTTCTTCAACCTCGTGATCATCGTGCACGCCGACGAGGACCTGCGTATCGAGCGCCTCACCGGGCAGCGGGGCATGGACGCCGACGACGCGCGCGCCCGCATCCGGTCGCAGGCCACCGTGGAGCAGCGTCGCGAGGTCGCCGACGTCTGGCTCGACAACAGCGGCACCGCCGACGATCTCGCAGCCCTCGCCGCACACGTGTGGGACGAACGGCTGGTTCCCTACGAGGCCAACGTACGAGCAGGCACCCCCGCCACGCGCGACGACCGGAACGTCGTGCCCGCCGACCCCGCCTGGGCCCGTCAGGGTCGGCGGCTGGCCGATCGACTCCGGGTGCTGGGCGCAGAGCACGCGGTCGCGGTCGAGCACGTCGGCCCCACCGCGGTCCCCGATCGTGACGCGCCGGATGTCATCGACCTACAGATCACCGCACGGGACCTCGCCGCCGCGGATGCGCTCGCCGCCGCCGTGGCCGCAGGCGGGTTCCCCCGCCTCGCCGACGAGGAGGCGGCCTACGCGTCGGCCGACCCGGGGCGCCCAGCGATCGTCCGGGTCGAGGTCGAGAGCTCGACAGTCCGCGACCCGGCGTAGGAGTCGTACAGTCGTACCGATCGGCGGCGATAGGGTCGACCGATCGGACCATGCGGACCGCTGCGCGAGTGACCCGCGAGTTGGGTTGAGCCGCAACACTCGATCCCGTGAGCATCACCGAACTCGCACGACTGTCACCATCCGTCGGTGACGACGGGCACGCGCTCGACGAACTGCTACGCGCTGTGAGCCGGTACAGCACGAACTATCTGGCCACCGACCACCCGGGACCGACCGCCGAACGATCCGCACTGGCAGCCGCTTTCGCGGGCCCCTTGCAGGGTGGGTCGATCGACGCGGTCGCGGTTCTCGACGAGCTGATCGTCAACGGCGAACCGGGCCTGCTGCATTCGGGTGCGCCGACCTTCCTCGGCTTCGTCATGGGCGGTGCGCACCCGATCTCCGTCGCCACCGAATGGCTCACGTCGATCTGGGATCAGTGCGGAGCGCTGTACGCGACCAGCCCCACCGCGTCGGTCGTGGAGGACACCGTCGCCCGGTGGCTCGTGAGCATGTTCGGGTTGCCGCAACAGACCTCGGTGGGGATCACCTCGGGCTGCGCGATGTCGAACCTGAGTGGACTCGCCGCCGCCCGCCACGCGGTTCTCGACGCGGCCGGCTGGGACGTCGAACGCGACGGTTTGTTCGGTGCGCCTGTCCCGCGGGTGCTGGTGAGCAGAGGCTGCCACACCACCGTCTTCCGGGCGCTGCGACTGCTCGGCATGGCCGGGCAGATCCATCTCGTCGACACCGACGACCAGGGCCGGATGTCGCTGCCCGCGCTGCAGGAGTCGCTGCGCACGACCGACGGTCCGCTGATCGTGTGCGGGCAGGTCGGCAACGTCGACACCGGATCGGTCGACCCGATGCCGGAGATCTGCGCCGCCGCGCACGACGCGGGCGGGTGGGTGCACGTCGACGCGGCGTTCGGCATGTGGGCCGCTGCCGGACACACCGTGCGCCACCAGGTGACCGGCCTCGAGTTCGCCGACTCGTGGGCCACCGACGCCCACAAGTGGCTCAATGTCCCCTACGACTGCGGTCTGGTGTTCTGTGCCCACCCCGAGGCGCACCGTGCGGCGCTGCGGACCACCGCCGACTACCTGACCGCGGCGGCCGACGGCGCACGCGATCCCGCCGACTACACCCCGGATCTGTCGCGACGCGCACGGGCACTTGTGCTCTGGGCGACCCTGCGCCACCTCGGAACCGACGGCGTGGCCGATCTGATCGACCGGTCGTGCGCACACGCCGCCACGTTGGCGTCGCGGTTGTCGACGGTTCCCGGCGTGCGGATCGTGAACGACGTCGTCCTCAACCAGGTGCTCGTCACGTTCGACGCACCCGGAACCGGCCCCACGCGAGCGCATCTGGACGCGATCGTCGCCCGACTGCAGCACGGGGGCACGGGGTGGGCGAGTCCCACGACCTGGCGCGGCCTGCCGACGTTGCGGCTGTCGGTGTGCAACTGGCAGACCACGGCCGGCGACATCGACGCCTGCGCGTCCGCGATCATCGCCGCCCACCGCGCGACCACCGACCACCCCATCCACCGAGGAGAACAGTCATGAGCACCACATCGACCCCATCCGTCACCCCGGTGGTCACCGCCACACCGGATCTCGCCGCCGTCGTCGACACGTTGACGTCGTCGTTCGCCGCCGATCCCATCATCGAATGGGCCATCCCGTCGTCGACACCTGATCGACGTCGGTACCTCGACGCGTTCTTCGAGATCACCACCCGGGCGCTCCTCGACGGCGGTGGCCACGTCGCGGCCACACCGACCTACGACGGGGTCGTCGTGTGGTCGGGAACCGAGCCGGCCACCGACGCCGAGAACTCCCGGATGCTCGCCGACCTCGAGGACCGGTGCGGTCCCTGCGGCCCGCAGGTGCGACTCCTCATGGAGATCCTGGACGCACACCACCCGACCGATCTGCCCCCTCACGTGCATTGCCTCTACGCCGCCGTGCGCGCCGAGGCGCGGGGGAGTGGCGCGAGGGAGATGGTGATCGGCGCGTTCCGAGAACTACGGATCGCCCGCGGACTCGGTGTGTACGCCGAGGCCTCGTCGGAGCGGAGCCTCAAGCTGTGGAAGCGGCTCGGATCCGAACAACTCGGCGAGCCCATCGTGCTGCCCGCCGGACCGTCGCTGTACCCCATCTTCCGGTCGGCGTAGATGTCGGCCACCGGAGTCCCCGACGCCCCGGCGCCCCGCGCCCCCCGGCGCACGACCATCAGCAACCCATACCTCCATCGATTGCAGCGCAGACACTTCCTGCTCTTCGACATCGCCCCGATCATCGGAACGGTTGCCGCCGTGGGGTTCCTGTTCGTGCAGCCGATCGGGATCGTCGATGTCGTCCTGTTCGTCACGATGTACCTGCTCACCGGCCTGGGCATCACCGTCGGCTATCACCGGTTGTTCACCCACCGCACCTTCACCGCCCACCCGTCGGTGACCACGGTCCTGGCCGTGCTCGGATCGATGGCCGGGCAGGGACCGGTCATCTCCTGGGTGGCACTGCACCGGCGCCACCACGAGTGCAGCGACTCCGACGGTGACCCGCACTCGCCCAACCTGTCCGGGGACGGGATCCGCGGCGCACTGACCGGGTTGGCGCACTCGCACTTCCTGTGGATGCGGCGGCACGACTACCCCAACATCGTCCACTACGCACCCGACCTGCTGAAGAACCGTCGCCTCACCCGCGTGGCCCGCCTCTACTACTGGTGGGTTGCCCTCGGTCTCCTCGGCCCGGCCGTCGTCGCCGGTCTGATGTACCAGAGCTGGACTGGAGCGATCGCCGGACTGCTGTGGGGCGGGCTGGTCCGCATGTTCGTGCTCGAACACGTCGTGTGGGCGATCAACTCCTTCCTGCACATGTTCGGCACCAAGCCCTATCGGTCGCGCGAGAACAGCCGCAACGGCGGAATCTTCGCGGTCCTGACGCTGGGGGAGTCGTGGCACAACAACCACCACGCGTTCCCGGAATCTGCGTCGTTCGGACTGGACTGGTATCGCCTCGATCCCGGGTACTGGGTGATCGCAGCGCTCGCCGCGTGTGGCCTGGTGACCGATGTCCGACGCCCGACGCCCGAACGAATGTCCGCCAAACGCATGTCGAATCGACAGGGAGAGAGCGCATGACCATCGAGAACACCGTCCCGACCGCCGAATCGGTCACCCGGTGGAGCCGGGAGTGCATCGCGGACCTGCTCGACGTACCGGTCGAGTCGATCGACCCGTCGACGAGTTTCGACCGTCTCGGCGTCGACTCGGCGCACGCCGTCGCGTTGCTGATCGAGATCGAGGAACGCTACGGGGTCGACATCCCGCCGGAGGCCCTCTTCGACGACCCCACCCTCGACGCGGTCACAGCGTTCGTGCTCGATCACCTCGCCGCGCGGTGACGACCCAGACGGTGCAGACCCAGACGGGGAGCGACCGGGCCCGGGTCGCCACCGACGCGGTCCGGCACCACTACGACGTCGGCAACGAGTTCTTCGGTCTGTGGTTGGACGAGACGCTCTCGTACTCCTGTGCGCTGCGCGCGGGCGGCTCGGACACGTTGGCCGACGCACAGATCCGCAAGCTCGACCACCATCTCCACGCGGTCGACGCCGATCGTGCCCACCGCCTGCTCGACATCGGGTGCGGGTGGGGAGCGGTGCTGCGGCGCGCGGTGGAGGGCCATGGCGTCGGCCGTGCGGTCGGTCTCACCCTGAGTGCCGAGCAGGCCGCTCACATCACCGATCGGGGCGACCCGGCCATCGAGGTGCGCACCGAGAGCTGGACCCAGCACGCCCCCACGGAACCGTACGACGCGATCATCTCCATCGGCGCGTTCGAGCATTTTGCCGACCCGACCGACCCGCCCGAGGCGAAGATCGCGGTCTACCGCGACTTCTTCGATCATTGTCGTCGGTGGCTGAACCCGGGCGGGACGCTCTCGCTGCAGACCATCGTCTACGCCACGATGTCCCCGGACGCCGCGAGCACGTTCATGCAGCAGGAGATCTTCCCGAACGCCGAACTCCCCACCTTCGCCGAGATCGCCGCCGCTGCCGAGGGACTGTTCGAGATCACCGCGGTCGACAACGGCCGCGAGGACTATGCCTGGACCTGCGGGACGTGGGCGGCACGACTCCGCGAGAACCGAACCAGGGCAACCGAACTGGTGGGTGCGGACACCGTGGCCCGCTACCAGCGCTACCTCACCCAGTCCGCACTCGGGTTCCGGATGGGCAAGATCGGGCTCTACCGCATCGCGCTGAGGCCCTACCCCGACACCCACTTCGGATCCCGTCGGACCAGCCGACCGTGACCACGACGGCCACGCCGGACGAATCGGTCCGGTTCAACCCCTTCACGGCCGAGTTCCGCAGGAACCCGTACCCGGCGTACGCCCGGCTGCGTGAGCACCGCCCCATCGCACGCACAATGGGGATGTGGGTCCTCACGCGGCACGCTGACGTCCGCGCTGTTCTGGGCGACCGCTCGTTCAGCTCGGACGTGATACCGCAGATGGTGACCAGGGCCGCCGCCGAAGCGGACCACCTGACGACCGGTATCGAGAGACTGGGCGCCACCTCCCTGGTCTTCACCGACGACCCCGCCCACGCGCGACTGCGCGGTCTGGTGAACACGGTCTTCACCCGAACCACCGTGGAGGCACTGCGCCCGGTGGTCTCCCACATCGCCGTCGAGCTCGTCGACCGTGTCGCCAGGGCCGGCGTCACCGACATCATCAGCCGTGTCGCCGCGCCCCTGCCGGTCCGCGTCCTGTGCGCCTGGATGGCCCTGCCGTCGGCGGTCGCCGACCATGTCACGGCATGGACCAGGGACATCCGGCTGCTGCTCGAACCCGGCCTGCTGCGCCGAGGGGAACACGAACGGATCGGTGACGTGATCGACACCTTCACCGCCGCGCTGGCGGAGATGATCGCCGATCGCCGACGACGCCCGGGTGACGACCTGGTCTCGCACCTGCTCGCCTCGCGCACGGGAGGGGGCGACACCCTCACCGACGAGGAGACGGCCCACCTTCTGATCATGTGTTTCGTGGCCGGCGTCGAGACGACGACGTCGCTGATCGGCAACGCCCTGCTGGCCATCCTGACCCGTCCCGATCTCGCCGACAGCCTTTCCTGCCGTGCCGATCTCGTGCCCGGTACGATCCGCGAGACGCTCCGGTACGACAGTCCGCTGCAGATGACCACACGCGTGGCCGGCCGCGATTCGCTCGTCGCCGATCACGCCATCGCCGCCGGCGAGCAGGTACTGCTGTGCCTCGGATCCGCCAATCGCGATCCCGCTGTCTTCTCGCGACCGGACGACTTCGATCCGTCGCGCCGGACGGCTTCCCGTGCGGAGGACCATCTCGCCTTGGGCCACGGCATGCACGGCTGCCTGGGCGGCGCACTCGCACGACTACAGGCCGAGGTGGTGGTCGCGGAGCTCGTGGGCCGCGATGGCCAACCGCGCATGACCTGCGACCCGGCCGATCTCGAGTGGCAGGAATCGAGTCTCATCCTCCGCGCGCTGAAGCAACTGCCGATCGAGCTGGGCGCCGCGTCGTGAGCACATCCGTGTCGACGATCCCCGGGATCGTCGAACACCGAGCGCGTACCGACCCCGACGGTCGGGCCTATGTCTTCCTCGACGACCACGGCGAGGAATCGGCGACCGTGACCTACGCCGCGCTGCAGCAGCGTTCGGTACGGGTCGCCGCCGAGCTGCGGCGCCACTGCCGCCCCGGCGACCGGGCACTCTTGGTGTTCGGCCAGAGTCCGCACTTCGTGTCCGGCTACCTCGCCTGCCTGTACAGCGGGGTACTGGCCGTCCCGGTCGCACCTGCGCGACGCGGCGGGCCGTCGGACGTACTCGACGCCATCGTGACCGACTGCGCACCGACGGTCGTCCTCACCGAATCCGGTATCGGCGGCATCGCCGGCTCGGTCGAGCGCACGACGGGGTCGCTACCCCGGATCGTGGTGGACGAGCTCACGCCCGCAGCCGTTCCCGATCCGGGTGCACCCCTGGACGTCGTCTCGAACGACGTCGCCTTCCTGCAGTACACATCGGGTTCGACGTCGGATCCGAAGGGCGTCATGGTCACCCACGGCAACCTCATGGCCAACCAGGAGATGATCCGCCACGCCTTCGGCCACGATCAGCACTCGACCGTGGTCGGGTGGGCGCCGTTCTTCCACGACCAGGGTCTGATCGGCAACCTCATGCAGCCGCTCTACGTCGGCGCCACCGCGGTGATGATGTCACCGGGCGCGTTCATCCGGCGACCGCTGCTGTGGCTCAGGACGATCGACCGATACCGGGCGCACACCAGCGGCGGCCCCAACTTCGCCTACGACGCCTGCGTCGCGCGCGCCGCGACGGCCGACCTCACCGGGCTGGACCTCAGCTCGTGGACCGTCGCGTTCAACGGTGCCGAACCGATCCGCCCCGACACCCTCGATCGGTTCGCGGAGACGTTCGCTCCGTACGGGTTCCGCGGGACCGCGCATTTCCCGTGCTACGGGTTGGCCGAGGCGACGCTGTTGGTGAGCGCGAGTCGCGCGGGTCGAGGACCGAAAGCGATCACTGTCGACCCCGACCGACTACGCGACCGCAACGTGGTCGGGTCCACGGCCTCCGATGCGGTCGGACTCGTCGGGTCGGGCACGCTCACCGACGGGACCGGGGTGGTGATCGTCGACCCGGACAGCGGACGGCGCTGTCGCGACGGCGACGTGGGCGAGATCTGGGTGTCGGGACCGCAGGTGGCCCAAGGCTATTGGCGCAACCAGGCGGCCACCGCACACGATTTCGGGAACACACTCGACGACGGTTCGGACGTGCGGTACCTGCGCACCGGTGACCTCGGTGCCCTGGTGGGTGACGAACTGTACGTCGTCGGACGGGTCACGGACATGGTGATCATCCGCGGCAAGAACCACCACCCGCACGACATCGAGGACACCGCGCAGCGTGCGCATCGCTCGATCAGACCGGGCGGATGCGCCGCGTTCTCCGTCGCCGGTGCCACGGGGGAGACGTTGGTCGTGGTGGCCGAGATCGCCGCGGAGATCCCGGAGCCCGACCCCGACGCGGTGGCCGAGGCGATCCGAGGCGCGGTCACCACCCGACATCAGGTGTCCGCACGACACGTCGTCATCACGATCGCGGGGACCCTGGAGAAGACGACCAGCGGCAAGATCCGACGATCGGCCGCGCGGGCGCGGTACCTCGGCCACGGGTTCCCGGCGGTGACGCGGTGACCGCCGAGCCGGTCGGGTTCGTCTTCGATCCGTTCGCGGACGGCTTCACCGACGACCCCCACCCGCACTACGCCCGGCTGCGCGATCGGGCGCCGGTCTGCCGACATCCGCTGGGCTTCTGGATCGTGTCCCGGCACGCCGATGTCGCGCACCTGCAGCGTTCGGCGCAGTCGGTCGACGAACAGTCGCTCGCCGATGTGCCGGAGTACAAACGCGACTCGGCCGAGATGGGCAAGGCGAACCGGATGATGGCCGGGTTGTCGATGATCGATCGTGATCCACCGGACCACACCCGCCTACGGCGTCTGGTCGCGGCCGCGTTCATCCGACGATCGGTACACGCCCTCGAACCGCGGATCGTCGACCTGGTCGACGAGGCCTGCGACCGCCTCGCCGACGCCGGTCGGGTCGATGTGGTTGCCGACCTCGCGTTCCCGCTGCCGTTCATCGTCATCTCGGAGTTGCTCGGATTGCCGATGATCGACGGCGCACGGCTGCGGGAGCTCACCGGTACGCTCGTCCGCGGTCTGGAACCGTTGCCGGATCCGTCGCTCGCGGCCGAGATCCGCACGGCGAACGCCGAACTGACCTCGATGGTGAGCGACATGATCGCCCACCGGCGGACCCGACCGGCCGACGATCTGATCACCGCGCTCCTGCGCGGCGACGATCACGGCGACGTCCTGACCCCGGACGAGCTCGTCGCTCAGGTGATGCTGCTCTACATCGCCGGACACGAGACCACGGTCAACCTGATCGCCGGCGGGTTGTCCACGCTGATCCGCCATCCCGCCCAGCTCGCCCTGCTGCGGACGACGCCCGGGCTCGCCGACAACGCGGTCGACGAGATGCTGCGGTACGACAGCCCGGTGCACCTCATGCGGCGCATCACCACGACCCCGATGATGTTCCCCGACGGCGTGATCCCGGCCGGGGTGTTCGTGACCGCAGCCATCGCCGCGGCCAACCGGGACCCGCGGGTGTTCGGGCCCGATGCCGACGTCCCCCGGATCGATCGGGCCGACGCGCGACGACACCTGTCGTTCGGAGCCGGGATCCACCACTGCATAGGCGCTGCCCTCGCGCGTCTCGAGGCGCGGGTGGTCTTCACCCGGTTCGCGGCCCGGTTTCCCGATGCGGTCGTCGACGAGACGCGGTGGAACGGTCGCATCAACGTCCGGGGGCCGGCGTCGCTGCTGGTCACCGTGCGCTGACCGGCCCCGATCAGCGGCCGGACTCCCAGGACAGCGGCGCCCCCGTGGACTCGAGCCAGGCGGTCACGTCATGGCCGTGCTCGGCCGCACCCACCAGGGTGCGGGTGGCGATCGCCACCGCCCGCACCGACGCGTCGCCGGTGAGGAGCCCGGCGTGGTGCGCCTCGAGGAGTTCGTCGACGTCGACGAGCTCGAGGGGTCGTCCGGGGACGTCGATCAGGTCCAGGTACCAGTCCTCGGCGTGCCAGCGCCCGCGTTCGTCGGGACCGGAGAACCGGCCCACATCGAGGTAGAGCCGCTGCCCGGTGTCGTGGCCCGCCACGAAGTGGAAGATGCTGACCCGCAGCCCGTGCCCGGGCAACAACCACGACTCGAGGTGATGGAACCGGGGATGATCGGCTGTCCGCGACATGTACAGGCCGAAGTCGGTCTCGGTGTAGGTCTCGACCGGTCGGACGAACCCCTTGTTGTCGGTGTTGGTCATCGCCCGCACGTCGAAGACCTCACGTTTGGGCGGGTGGGGTGGGGGTGGTTCCGACGCCGCCATGGCGAGGACACTAGTGCGGTCGGGCGTCGCCCGGCCCCTGTCGTACCCCGCGCCTACTCTGGGTACATGGCTTTTGCGGCAGAACACCCCATCGTCGCCCACTCCGAACACCGGCCCGTGGGCGAGATCGAACGCTCGGAGTCGAAGTTCGAGGTGGTCAGCGAACACACCCCGGCGGGCGACCAGCCGACGGCGATCGCCGACCTCGAACGTCGGCTGCAGGCGGGCGAGCGTGACATCGTCCTGCTCGGCGCCACCGGTACGGGTAAATCGGCGACCACCGCGTGGCTGATCGAGAAGGTCCAGCGGCCCACCCTGGTCATGGCGCCGAACAAGACGCTGGCCGCCCAGCTCGCCAACGAGCTGCGGGACATGTTGCCCAACAACGCGGTCGAGTACTTCGTCTCCTACTACGACTACTACCAGCCCGAGGCGTACATCGCGCAGACCGACACCTACATCGAGAAGGACTCCTCGATCAACGACGACGTGGAGCGGCTCCGGCACTCGGCGACGTCGAGCCTGCTGTCACGTCGCGACGTGGTGGTGGTGGCGTCGGTGTCGTGCATCTACGGTCTCGGCACCCCGCAGTCCTACCTCGACCGCTCGGTGCACCTCGACGTCGGCCAGGAGGTCGATCGCGATGCGCTGCTGCGGTTGCTGGTCGACGTGCAGTACACCCGCAACGACATGAGCTTCGTCCGCGGCAGTTTCCGCGTCCGGGGCGACACGGTCGAGATCATCCCGTCCTACGAGGAGCTGGCGGTCCGTATCGAGTTCTTCGGCGACGAGGTCGAGGCGCTGTACTACCTGCACCCGCTCACCGGCGACATCATCCGTCAGGTCGACACGCTGCGGATCTTCCCGGCCACGCACTACGTCGCCGGGCCCGAGCGCATGGAACGCGCCATGACCAGCATCGAGGAGGAACTCGAGGCCCGTCTGGCCGAACTCGAGGGCAAGGGCAAGCTCCTCGAGGCCCAGCGCCTGCGGATGCGGACCTCCTACGACCTGGAGATGATGCGACAGGTCGGGTTCTGCTCGGGCATCGAGAACTACTCCCGCCACATCGACGGTCGCGGACCGGGGACCGCCCCGGCGACTCTCATCGACTACTTCCCGGACGACTTCCTGATGGTCATCGACGAGTCCCACGTGACCGTGCCGCAGATCGGCGGCATGTACGAGGGCGACATGTCGCGTAAGCGCAACCTGGTCGATTTCGGTTTCCGGCTGCCGTCCGCGGTCGACAACCGACCGCTGACGTGGGACGAGTTCGTCGACCGCGTCGGTCAGACCGTCTACCTGTCGGCGACACCGGGCCCCTACGAACTCGGCCAGTCCAACGGCGAGTTCGTGGAGCAGGTCATCCGTCCGACCGGCCTGGTCGACCCGCAGGTGGTCGTCAAGCCCACCAAGGGACAGATCGACGACCTCGTCCACGAGATCAAGCTGCGCAGCGAGCGGGACGAACGTGTCCTGGTCACCACGCTGACGAAGAAGATGTCCGAGGACCTCACCGATTACCTGCTCGAACTCGGCATCCGCGTCCGCTACCTGCACTCCGAGGTCGACACCCTGCGTCGCGTCGAACTGCTGCGGCAGTTGCGCACCGGTGACTACGACGTCCTGGTCGGCATCAACCTCCTCCGTGAGGGTCTCGACCTGCCGGAGGTGTCGCTCGTCGCGATCCTCGACGCGGACAAGGAGGGGTTCCTGCGGAGCACCACCAGCCTCATCCAGACGATCGGGCGCGCGGCCCGCAACGTCTCCGGCGAGGTGCACATGTACGCCGACAAGATCACCGACTCGATGCGCAACGCGATCGACGAGACCGACCGTCGACGGGAGAAGCAGGTCGCCTACAACAAGGCCGCCGGTGTCGACCCGAAGCCGCTACGCAAGAAGATCGCCGACATCCTCGACCAGGTCTACAAGGAGGCCGAGGAGCAGGTGGAGATCGGTGGGTCCGGTCGCAACGCGAGCCGTGGTCGCCGGGCGCCCGGCGAGGGTGGCAAGTCGTTCAGCGCCGGTGTCATCGAGAAGCGCGACGTGTCGGCGATGCCGCGGGCCGAACTGGCCGATCTCATCGCCGCGCTGAGTGCGCAGATGATGAACGCGGCGCGCGACCTCCAGTTCGAGCTGGCGGGGCGTCTGCGCGACGAGATCTCGGACCTGAAGAAGGAACTGCGCGGAATGGACGCCGCAGGCATCCGGTGACACCCGGTGTGGCGATACCCACGATCGACGGACAAGAACGCATTTGTGCAACTATTGTCCCAGTTCAGTGGCGGCAATCGAAGCTGCGGTGTGACCCCTTGACACACGGTGTCCTCCATCGCAGTTGATCGTCGCCACAGCGTTGTCTGAGAAACTCGGGTGACGACGCCGTCGTGGGATCCCACGGTGGCACGAGGTCACCTAAACATGACGACGAAGTCGTCGACACAAACGGAGGAATGGATGAGCGCGTACCAGACAGTTGTCGTCGGAACGGACGGTTCGGAGTCGTCACTCAAGGCGGTCGAACGTGCCGGCGCCATCGCTGGGGACACCGCCAAACTGGTCATCGCCTGCGCGTTCTTCCCGCATGAGGGTCGCGACGTGAACTCGGTGTCCGACGTCCTCAAGGACGAGGCCTACCAGGTGCACGGGACGGCGCCCACCGACGAGATCCTGCGCACCGCGCGCGAGCGCGCCACTCGCGCCGGCGCCAACACCGCCAACGTGAACACCCGTCCCATCAAGGGTGCCCCCGTCGACGCGCTGCTGCAGCTCGTCGGCGACATGAAGGCCGACCTGCTGGTCGTCGGCAACAAGGGACTCAACTCGATCGCCGGACGTCTGCTGGGATCCGTCCCCGCCGATGTCGCCCGCAAGTCTGCCTGCGACGTCCTGATCGTCCACACGGTCTAGACCCTCGCGGGCACCCCCGCACGACACCCTCGCCGCGTTCGGCTCTCAGCCGAGCGCGGCGAGTGCGTTCGGCAGGTCCGCCGAATGAACCACGGTGAGCCGCTGTGTCGCCCGCGTCAGGGCCACGTAGAGGTCGTTGAGCCCCCGCGGTGACTGGTCGACGATCGACGCCGGCTCGACCACCACGGTCCGGTCGAACTCGAGCCCCTTGCACTGCGTCACGGTGAGCACCCGCACGCCGCCGGCGGCTCCACCGATCTCCTCCGCGCGGGCGGTCACCGCGGCGACCTCGGCATCCGGGGCGATGATGGCGGTGACACCGTCGTCGACCGCCCCCTGTCCGTCCCCGGTCGCCGCGGAGACCGCCGCGTCGGCCAACCGGTTCGGGGTCACCCGCACCGCGCGAGGGGGCACCTCGGAATGCCGGATCGAGGTGGGCGCGGATCGGCCGGGATCGATCTGGGCCAGGACATCCGCGGCGACCGACATGATCTCGGCCGGCGTCCGGTAGTTGACCGTCAGGTCGTGCTGTTGCCAGCGTCGGGCGACGTAGGGCTCGAGGACCGATCCCCACGATGTCGTGCCCGCGGGGTCCCCGGTCTGGGCGGTGTCGCCGATGATCGTCATCCACCGATTGGGGATGCGGCGCATGATCATCCGCCATCCCATCGCCGAGATCTCCTGCGCCTCGTCGACGATCACGTGCCCGAACGCCCAGGTGCGGTCACCGTGCGCACGCTCGGCGGTGGTCTGGCTGTGTCGTTGGGTCTGTCGCGCGGCCAGCTGTTCGGCGTCGATGAGGTCGTAGGCCATCAGGATCTCGGGGTCGAGCTCGTCCTCGAGATCCTGCGGGGCCGAACCGGTCAGGATGTCGAGTGCGTCCTGGGCGTCGGCCAACTGCTTACGCCACCGCGCCTGTTCGGAGCGTTCGTCGTCGGCGGTGTCGTAGCCGATGATCTCGGCCAGCTCGTCGAGCAGCGGGACGTCACTCTCGGTGAAGCCGCCCCGGGCGCCGGTGCTGCGGTGCAGCGCGTCGCGATCGGTGGCGCTCCAGCCGCGTGTCACCGTCCGGATGCGGGCGGTGTCGGAGAGGAAGTCGTGCAGCAACCGGTCAGGGGTGAGGTGCGGCCAGAAACGGGCCAGCGCCGTGAGGATGTCGGTGTCGGACTCCATCTCGTCACGGATGTCGGCGACGTCGCCCGCGCTGAGCAGCTGCGAACCGTCGATCGTGCTCGACCCGATCCGCCGCGCGTGCTGCTGTGCCAGTTCGTCGAGCGCGGCGCGCAGGAACAGCGGACGGGCCTGGTTGTGTGCGCGACGACTGGACCGCGCGCGGCCCCGGGCCCGCCGGACCAGGTCCCGGTCGATCTCGAGGGGATAGCCGTCGAATCGGACGGTCACCGTCTCCGAGGGGAGCGACTGCGTCTCGCGGACAGCGTTCTTGAGGACCTCGATCATCCGCAGATCGCCCTTGACCGCGGCACCGGTTCGATCGTCGACCCGCGTGGCCACGACGCCGGGATAGAGCGCCCCGACCGTCGACAACAGGACACCGGTCTCACCGAGCGAGGGGAGCACCTGCCCGATGTAGCGCAGGAAGTCGTCATTGGGTCCGATGATCAGGACGCCGCTGCGAGAGAGGGTGTCGCGGTGTGTGTAGAGCAGATAGGCGGCGCGGTGCAGGGCCACGGCGGTCTTGCCGGTCCCCGGGCCGCCCTGCACGACGGTCACGCCACGGTGGGTGGACCGGATGATCAGGTCCTGCTCGCGCTGGATGGTCTCGACGATGTCGACCATCTCGCCGGTGCGTGCGGCGTTGAGCGCACCGATCAGCGCGGCCTCGTTGACGACGTCGCCGCGCGAGGCGGCGTCGATGTCACCGGCGTCGAGGCGCTCGTCGTTGACCGCCGTCACCCGACGGTTGCGCGTCCGGATGTGACGACGCACCGCGACGGAGTCCGGAGCGGCGGGGGTGGCGAGGTAGAACGGCCGCGACAGCGGTGCACGCCAGTCGAGCAGCAGCGTCGAGTCGTTCTTGTCGTCGTCGAGGATGCCGATGCGACCGATGGTGCGCGTCTCACCGTCGTCGAGATCGAGTCGCCCGAAGTAGAGGTTGTGTTCGGCCGCATCGTATTTGGTGAGATCGTCGTGGTACATGCGCTCGTACGACTCACGTTCGGAGCGGGCCTGGGGGGTTCCGCCGGACTCGCGGAGCGCGGTCTGCAGGCGGTTTCCGGTCGATCGCCGCATGCGATCGAGACGTGCGTAGATGACGTCGAGATGGGATTGCTCGGCCGAGATGGGGGAATCGGACTCATCGTTGCGACCGGTGTCGTCCCGGTCGGGCAGGGGGGCGGTCTCCCGCGTCCGGGTCATGGGTGGATCAGGAGCCTTCCATGGGGGATACGACGTCCGTGGCGGGCGTGCTCGACGCCCGCCACGGACCTCGTGGGACTACTTGACGTTGCTGATCGCAGCCTGCACGGCCTGCTTGACCGCAGCCTTCTGGGCGCGCTTCTGCGCACGCTTGGAGAGCTTCTGGCCCCGGGCCTCGGCAGTCGACGCCCAGTCCGCTGCACGGCTGCGGGCGGTGTCGGCGAGCTCGGGCGCGCGGTCCTTGGCGGTGTCGGCGAACTCGAGGCTCCGCTCACGGGCTTGCTCGAGGAACTCCGCACCACGCTTCTGCGCCTCGTCGGCGAAGACGGACCCGCGCTTGGAGGCCTTGCCGGCCAGCTTGGATCCGCGATCGGCCGCGGTGTCGGCGTAGTCGGCGCCGCGGTCGCGGGCCGTCTCGGCGAGCTCGAGGCCACGCTCGCGTGCGGTGTCGGCGAGCTCCGAGCCCCGCTTGGCTGCGAGGTCGGCGATCTCCGACCCACGCTTGCGGGCCTTCTTGGCTGCCTTGTTGCCTTCCTTGCGGGCGACCTTGCGTGCCTTCTCGGCGCGCTTGCGAGCGACCTTGGCGGCCTTCTCGCCCAGCTCGGACCCGCGTTCGGCGGCGGCCTCGGCGTACGGGGTCGCCTTGTCCTTGGCGACCTCGGCCAGCTTCGAACCGCGCTCGACGGCGGCCTCGGCCAGCGGGGTGGCCCGTTCCTTGGCTGCCTCGAGGACGACCGGTCCGCGGTCCTTGGCGATCTCGGCGACCTGGCTCGCACGGTCGGCCGCGGCCGAACGCAGGTGCTCGAAGGTGTCGCTGCTGCTGTCGCCGCCGAACGGCAGTGCCGCGCTGACGGCGTCCGAGGCGTGCTCGACCGCCTTGCGCGACCGCCACGCCACCGAGGGCTTGCCCTCGGTGTCGACCGCGGTGATGAGCAGGCCGCCGAGCAGGCTCAGGTTCTTGAGGAACTGGGTCTGGTGGTACTGCCGCTCCTGCGGATCGGTCTTGGTCCAGAAGTCATGCCCGGCAAGCGTTGTCGGGACAATCGAGCCGGCGAGACCCAGAGCGGCGAAGCGCGGGAACTTCCCGGTGGCGAGCAGGACGCCGCCACCGAGCTGGATCGCCCCGTTGATACGGACCAATGTGACGGTGTCGGACGGGATGGGTTCGACCACCTCGTCGGGAAGGACCTCTTGTGCCTTCTTGACGAACGGCTGCGCGGTTTCGGCAAGCTGCTCGGGGTTTCGCAAAGCATTGATGCCCGATGCGACGAACACGCTCGCGAGCATCGGGCGGGCAATTCGGCGGATCAACACTGATGGCCTCCTCGGGTCATTGACCCTGCCGTCGTCGGGGACGACGACGGTGTGTCACAGGGCCGCTCCGAGGTTACCGGCTGACCCCGGCGGGTGTGGACGGCGCGGCGGCGTTCACCAACCGCGTTCGCGCCATTGCCCCAGCTGGGGACGTTCGGTACCGATGGTCGTGTCCAGACCGTGACCGGGATAGACGATCGTGTCGTCGTCGAAGCGGTCGAACAGCTTGGTGCTGACGTCGTCGAGCAGGATCTCGAAGTCACCCGGCTGCCAGGTCTTGCCGACGCCGCCGGGGAAGAGGCTGTCGCCGGTGAACAGGTGGGTCCGCTCGCCGTCGGACATCGCCAGCGCGATCGACCCGGGGGTGTGGCCGACGAGATGGATCGCG
Organism: Williamsia phyllosphaerae; assembly: GCF_014635305.1. Taxonomy (NCBI): domain Bacteria; kingdom Bacillati; phylum Actinomycetota; class Actinomycetes; order Mycobacteriales; family Nocardiaceae; genus Williamsia; species Williamsia phyllosphaerae. The sequence continues at coordinate 2,961,040 of NZ_BMCS01000001.1, forward strand.
GAGAACCGCAACGCACCGATCTCGATGGTGTCGCCGTCGTCGATCAGGCGGTCGGTGCCCACCGGGATCTCCGGTGCGTCGATCCGGCCCGCGGCGGTCGGCACGCCCGTCGCCTCGCGCACCGCGGCCAGGGCCTGCCAGTGGTCGAAGTGCTGATGGGTCGTGAAGATCAGTCTCGGCGTCCCGGGGAGGGCCTCGACGAGACCCAGGATGTCGTCGGCGTCGTTGGCGGCGTCGATGAGGAGTTGGTCACCCGTCTCGGTGCAGGTCACCACGTAGACGTTGTTGTCCATCGGCCCCACCGACATCTTGGTGATCGTCGCTCCCGACACCGATCGGCGCTGCGCACCGTCGGTTTCGGACAGGTCGCCGGTGTAGGTGTCGGTCACGGTGATCTCGGGTGCGCTCATGGGGCCAACGCTACCGGCCGGCCGGTGCCCGTCGACCGGCTCGGAATCAGAGTGTCGGTGGGCGGACTTACGATGGAGGCAGCCCGCGGTGCGCTGTCGAGTCCGTCCGCTGCCGAGTCCGTCGCAGTGACCGGGCCCGACACCACCCACCCGTCGCGAGCGCCGTCGCCGGCGAGTACACCGACACCAACCGTCAACCATCGCGTCGTCGCCGACGCGGAGTGAGGACAACTGTGGCAGACCGCCTGATCGTGCGTGGAGCTCGGGAACACAACCTGCGTGGAATCGACGTCGACCTGCCACGGGAGAGCCTGATCGTCTTCACCGGCCTGTCCGGCTCTGGCAAGTCGAGCCTCGCGTTCGACACGATCTTCGCCGAGGGGCAGCGTCGCTATGTCGAGTCGCTGTCGGCCTACGCGCGCCAGTTCCTCGGTCAGATGGACAAGCCCGACGTCGACTTCATCGAGGGCCTCTCGCCGGCGGTGTCGATCGACCAGAAGTCGACCAACCGCAATCCGCGCTCGACCGTGGGGACGATCACCGAGGTCTACGACTACCTCCGTCTGCTCTACGCCCGCGCGGGCAAGGCGCACTGCCCCGAGTGTGGATCGGCCATCGCCAAGCAGACCCCGCAGCAGATCGTCGACCAGGTGTTGACGATGGAGGAGGGCATCCGGTTCCAGGTCCTCGCGCCGGTCGTCCGCACGCGCAAGGGTGAGTTCGTCGACCTCTTCGCGTCCCTGCAGACGCAGGGCTTCTCGCGTGCGCGGGTCGACGGGGTGGTCCACTCGTTGGCCACGCCGCCCACCCTGAAGAAGCAGGAGAAGCACGACATCGAGGTCGTCGTCGACCGTCTCGCGGTCAAGCACACGGCCAAGCAACGCCTCACCGACTCGGTCGAGACCGCACTGCGCCTGGCCGACGGCGTGATCGTCCTCGACTTCGTCGACCTCGAGGAGAACGACCCCGAGCGGGAGCGCCGCTTCTCCGAGCGGATGGCCTGCCCGAACGGGCACCCCATCGCCATCGACGACCTCGAGCCGCGCTCGTTCTCGTTCAACTCGCCGTACGGCGCCTGCCCCGACTGCGACGGACTCGGCATCCGCAAGGAGGTCGACGAGGACCTCGTGGTGCCCGACCCCGAGCTGTCGTTGGCCGACGGCGCGATCGCCCCGTGGTCGACCGGGCACAACGCCGACTACTTCCTGCGCCTGCTGTCCGGTCTGGCCGACCAGATGGGGTTCTCCGTCGACACCCCGTGGAACCGTCTGCCGGTCAAGATCCGTCGCGCCATCCTCAACGGCAGCGACCACCAGGTCCACGTGAAGTTCCGCAACCGCTACGGCCGCACCCGCTCGTACTACACCGAGTTCGAGGGCGTGATGTCGTTCCTGCACCGGCGGATGGAGCAGACCGACTCCGAGCAGATGAAGGACCGCTACGAGGGCTACATGCGCGACATCCCGTGCCCGGTCTGCTCGGGTGCCCGGCTGCGTCCGGAGATCCTCGCGGTCACCCTGGACCACCCGCGGTTCGGCGAGAAGTCGATCGCCGAGGTCTGCGCGCTGTCGGTGGCCGAATGCGCCGACTACCTCTCCGACCTGACCCTGGGCGCCCGGGAGGCGGCGATCGCCGGCCGCGTGCTCAAGGAGGTCCAGGCGCGGATCACCTTCCTGCTCGACGTCGGTCTGGAGTACCTGTCGTTGTCCCGCGCGGCCGGTTCGCTGTCCGGTGGCGAGGCGCAACGCATCCGCCTGGCCACCCAGATCGGGTCGGGACTCGCGGGGGTCCTCTACGTCCTCGACGAGCCGTCCATCGGCCTGCACCAGCGCGACAACCGCCGTCTGATCGACACACTGACCCGGCTACGGAACCTGGGCAACACCCTGATCGTCGTCGAGCACGACGAGGACACCATCCGCTCCGCCGACTGGATCGTCGACATCGGACCACGCGCGGGCGAGCACGGCGGCCGGGTCGTCCACAGCGGCAGCTACGAGGGTCTGCTGGCCAACGAGGAGTCGCTGACCGGGGCGTACCTGTCCGGTCGGGAGAGCCTGCCGATCCCGGAGATCCGGCGGCCGATCGACCGCAAACGCCAGCTCACCGTCGTCGGGGCCCGGGAGCACAACCTGCAGGGAATCGACGTGTCGTTCCCGCTCGGAGTGCTCACTGCGGTCACCGGGGTGTCCGGATCGGGGAAGTCGACCCTGGTCAACGACATCCTCGCGACCACGATGGCCAACAAGCTCAACGGTGCCCGGCAGGTGCCCGGGCGACACACCCGCATCACCGGCCTCGACCACCTCGACAAGCTCGTCCAGGTCGACCAGTCGCCGATCGGTCGCACCCCGCGGTCGAACCCGGCCACCTACACCGGCGTCTTCGACAAGATCCGCACGCTGTTCGCGGCCACCACCGAGGCCAAGGTCCGCGGTTACCAGCCCGGCCGGTTCAGCTTCAACGTCAAGGGCGGTCGGTGCGAGGCGTGCACCGGTGAGGGCACGATCAAGATCGAGATGAACTTCCTGCCCGACGTCTACGTCCCGTGCGAGGTCTGCCACGGCGCCCGGTACAACCGCGAGACCCTCGAGGTGCACTACAAGGGCAAGACCATCTCCGAGGTGCTCGACATGCCGATCGACGAGGCGGCCGACTTCTTCGAGCCGGTCACCTCGATCCACCGCTACCTCAAGACACTGGTGGAGGTCGGACTCGGCTACGTGCGTCTCGGTCAGCCGGCGCCGACACTCTCCGGTGGTGAGGCGCAGCGCGTGAAGCTGTCCGCCGAGCTGCAGAAGCGGTCGACCGGACGCACCGTCTACGTTCTCGACGAGCCGACCACGGGTCTGCACTTCGAGGACATCCGCAAGCTGCTGCTCGTCATCAACGGCCTGGTCGACAAAGGCAACTCGGTCATCGTGATCGAGCACAACCTCGACGTCATCAAGACCGCCGACTGGGTCATCGACATGGGCCCCGAGGGCGGCTCCGGTGGTGGCCGGGTCGTGGCCGAGGGGACACCCGAGGACATCGCGGCGGTGCCGGAGAGCCACACCGGTGGCTTCCTGAAGGAGATCGTCAGCCCGACGACGGCACGCGCGGCGAAGAAGACCGCGGCCAAGAAGACGCCGGCGAAGAAGGCCGCCCCCAAGAAGGTGACGGCGTCATCGCGCAACGGCGCCGCGAAGTCGAAGGCCTCGGTCGGCTAGACCCGGGTCAGTGCACCGGCCCGGTGAGTTTCTCGCCCGGACCGGCGCCGGGTGCGTCCGGGATGCTGCTGGCCTCGCGGAACGCGAGTTGCAGGCTCTTGAGGCCGTCGCGTATCGGCGCGGCGTGCAGGCCCAGATCGGGCAGTGCCGCCGTCACCAACCCGGCGAGCGCGGTGATCAGACTGCGCGCCTCGTCGAGGTCGACGTCGGCGCCGTCCTCGGCCAGGCCCAACTTCTCGGCGGCCGAGCTCATGAGCATCACGATGGACTTGGTGATGACCTCGACGGCGGGGACATCGGCGAGATCGCGAATCGGCAGGTCGGCGTTTTCCGCGTCGACGTCCGGATCTGCGGAATGTGGATTTTCCGTCATGACTGTTAGACTTCCATGTCAGACCGCCCCGGTGAGAGCTGGGGTTTGCAAGTGGAGTTCCGCTCCCACCGCTCGACACCCGGCCTCGCCGGGAAGTTGTGTGGTCCGGTCGCTCGATCGAGATCCCTCTGCCGAGGAATACCGGTCGGGTGCCTCCCGTTGGAGGTGGCATGCACGCAGGCGTTGCGCCTGTCGCGTGTCGACCGGTCAGTAGCGGGCCCCGTCGATGTTCTCATCGCGAGGGCCCTTTCTGCTGACCAGGGTGTTTCCTCCGCGTGCATCGGTCATCGTCGGTTCCTCACGGGACCGTGCGAGGCGCGAACCCGTGGCGCGAGCCGCGGCACCCATTGGCATTAACGAGGAGGCCCCATCAGCACAGAGACCCGCATCAACGAGCGCATCCGCGTCCCCGAGGTCCGACTCGTCGGTCCGAATTCGGAGCAGGTGGGCATCGTGCGTGTTGAAGACGCTTTGCGATTGGCCATCGAGGCCGATCTTGACCTGGTGGAAGTGGCGCCCAACGCCCGTCCGCCGGTGTGCAAGATCATGGATTACGGCAAGTTCAAGTACGAGGCGGCCCAGAAGCTGCGTGAGTCTCGTCGTAACCAGCAGATGACGGTCATCAAGGAGCAGAAGCTCCGGCCGAAGATCGACGACCACGACTACGAGACCAAGAAGGGCCATGTGATCCGCTTCCTGGAAGCCGGATCCAAGGTCAAGGTGACCATCATGTTCCGCGGACGCGAGCAGTCGCGACCCGAACTCGGTTACCGCCTGCTGCAGCGCCTCGGCGCAGACGTGGGTGAATTCGGTTTCGTCGAGACATCGGCCAAGCAGGACGGCCGCAACATGACGATGGTCCTGGCCCCGCACAAGGGCGCCAAGACCCGGGCGAAGGTGGCCGAGGCACGGCAGCCGGGGACGTCGGCACCCGCCGCGGACTCCGCACCGGCCGAGTAGTCATCGCTCGTCGGTGACCCGGGGATTCCCGGTCGCCACCAGCACATGCGTGCGCACGTCGAAGGGCATGCGCGCGGCAGCATCGAGCACAGAGGAAGTACAGACATGCCGAAGGCAAAGACGCACAAGGGAACCGCGAAGCGATTCAAGGTGACCGGCAGCGGCAAGATCGTCCGTCAGAAGGCGAACCGTCGCCACCTGATGGAGCACAAGCCCACCAAGCGCACCCGTCGTCTCGACGGAACCGCCGTGGTCGCCGACGTCGATGCCCCGCGCATCAAGCGGCTCCTGAACATCTGAGCCAGCGCTCACCCAATCGTTCCACCTGATCGCCTGAGCGCGGTCTCGACATAGTTAGAGGTAATCCACGTGGCACGCGTGAAACGGGCAGTGAACGCCCAAAAGAAGCGTCGTTCGGTCCTGGAGGCATCCAAGGGCTACCGCGGGCAGCGCTCGCGGCTCTACCGCAAGGCCAAGGAGCAGCAGCTCCACTCGCTGAACTACGCGTACCGCGATCGCCGCGCCCGCAAGGGTGAGTTCCGCAAGCTCTGGATCTCGCGTATCAACGCCGCGGCCCGGGCGAACGACATCACATACAACCGCTTCATCCAGGGTCTGAAGATCGCCGAGCTCGAGGTCGATCGCAAGATCCTCGCCGAGATCGCCGTCAGCGATCCCGAGGCCTTCGCCGGCCTGGTCGCGATCGCGAAGAAGTCGTTGCCCGACGACGTCAACGCGCCCGCAGCCTGATCGACGCTCGATCTGCACACAGACGACCCGCTGTGGACGCCGCTCTCACCGAGCGATCCACGCGGGTCGTTTCGTTTGCCAAACTGCACCGCGCCGGTGAACGTCGGGACCGGCGCGAGTTCCTCGTCGAGGGGGCCAACTCGGTGCGAGCGGCCCTCGACTCGAACGTCGCCCGCACCCTGCTGGTCCGCGAGGACGAACAAAGCAGACACACCATGATCCTGGACGACGCACGGGCATCGGGGGTCGAGATCCTGACCGTGACGGCGCGCGCGGCGGACAAGATGGCCGACACGTCCACCAGCCCCGGCATCTTCGCCGTCTGCGATCTGCTCGACGCATCGCTCGAGCAGATCATCGATGCCGCCGACGCCAGGGCGACCATCGCGGTCGGCGTCGACATCGCCGACCCCGGCAACGCGGGCACACTCATCCGTACGGCGGACGCCATGGGATGCGCCGGTGTGGTCCTCGTGGGTGCGGCCGCAGTCGATCCGCACAACGGGAAAGCCGTGCGCGCCAGCGCGGGCAGCGTCTTCCACATCCCCGTCGCCCGCCGAGCCGACGCGGTCGAGGTCATCGGCGTGCTCCGGTCGGCCGGTTTCGCCGTGCTCGCGACCGCAGCCGACGGTGAGCTGTCGCTCGACGACGCCGACACCGTTCTGTCGGGGCGGGCGACGTGGCTCTTCGGCAACGAGGCGCACGGGTTGTCCGACGAGGTACTGGCCACCGCCGATCACCGGGTGTCGATTCCGATCCGCGGACGAGCCGAGAGCCTGAACATCGCGGCCGCGGCCGCGATGTGTCTGTACTCGAGCGCCCGTGCCCAGCACTCGGGCCCACGCGCTCGATAGTCGAGCGGACAATAAAGGGTTCGCGTGACCACGTACCCTCATCACGAGGTCAGAACCGATCACCGTCCGAGAGAAGAGGAGCTGGGTTCGTCGTGAGCAGCGATACGTCAGAGGCCACCGAGCACGCACTGGACACCGCGGCCGATGCGGCCGTCGCTGCGTTCGCCGCCGCGGGTGATCTGGCGCAGCTCGCCCAGGCGAAGACCGACCATCTCGGCGACCGATCCGCGATCGCCCTCGCGCGCCGCGCGCTCGGCGAACTGCCGAAGAACGAACGCGCCGAGGCGGGTAAGCGGGTCAACGTGGTGCGCACCCGCGCCCAGCAGGCCTACGACGACCGCGTCGTCGTGCTCACCGCCGAACGCGACGCCGCCGTCCTCGCCGAGGAGGCGATCGACGTGACGTTGCCGAGCGCCCGCCGTCCGGTGGGTGCGCGCCACCCGATCACGGTCATCGGCGAGCAGGTCGCCGACGTGTTCATCGCCATGGGGTGGGAGATCGCCGAGGGGCCCGAGGTCGAGACCGAACAGTTCAACTTCGATGCGCTCAACTTCCTGCCCGACCACCCCGCGCGGTCGATGCAGGACACGTTCTACATCGCCCCCGAGGGTTCCCGCCAGGTGCTGCGCACGCACACCTCGCCCGTGCAGGTCCGGTCGATGTTGACGCGCGATCTGCCGATCTACGTCGCCTGCCCGGGTCGGACGTTCCGCACCGATGAGCTGGACTCCACCCACACCCCGGTGTTCCACCAGGTGGAGGGGCTCGCGGTGGACAAGGGTCTGACGATGGCGAACCTGCGCGGCACCCTGGAGATCCTCGCCAAGGCGATCTTCGGGCCCGACACCACCACTCGCATGCGCCCGAACTTCTTCCCGTTCACCGAGCCGTCCGCCGAGGTGGACGTGTGGTTCCCGGCCAAGAAGGGCGGCGCCGGATGGGTGGAATGGGGCGGCTGCGGCATGGTCAACCCGAATGTGTTGCGGGCAGCCGGGATCGACCCTGAGGTGTACTCGGGGTACGCGTTCGGGATGGGTCTCGAACGGACCCTGCAGTTCCGCAACGACCTGCCCGACATGCGCGACATGGTCGAGGGTGATGTCCGGTTCACCCTGCCGTTCGGCCCGGCGATCTGACGTCGTTCCCCGTCTCCGGTCCTTCGATCTCGAAAGTAGTTGAGCCACAGTGCGCGTTCCCCAGTCCTGGTTGACCGAATCCCTGAAGCGCGGGGCGGCGGACTTCGCCGCCACGACCGCCGAGATCGATGCCGGCTTCGTGCGGGTCGGGTTCGAGATCGAGGACGTCGAGGATTTCCCGACCATCACCGGTCCGCTGGTCGTCGGTCGGGTCGCCGAGATCACCGAGCTCACCGAGTTCAAGAAGCCCATCCGGTTCTGTCAGGTCGATGTCGGTGAGGATGCACCGCGCGGGATCGTCTGCGGCGCACGCAACTTCGCAGAGGGCGATCTGATCGTCGCTGCTCTTCCCGGCAGCGTCCTGCCGGGCGACTTCGCGATCGCGTCCCGGAAGACCTACGGACACACCTCCGACGGGATGATCTGCTCGGTCTCCGAACTGGGCATCGGCACCGACCACTCCGGGATCCTGGTGTTGGCTCCGGGCACCGCGGCGCCCGGTACCGACGCACTCGACGCCCTCGGACTGTCTGACAGCGCCATCGACGTGAACGTGACACCCGACCGCGGGTACGCCTTCTCCGTGCGCGGACTGGCCCGTGAGCTCGCGGCAAGCTTCGAACTGCCCTACGTCGATCCCGCGGGACCGGAGGCCCGGGCGGCCACCACCCGCGCGGCGTCGGACGACGCGTGGCCGGTACGTGTCGATCCCGCGTCCGGCGCCACGCGGTACTGCGCGCAGGTCGTCCGCGGGGTGGACCCGACGGCGGTGTCGCCGTGGTGGATCCAGAAGCGTCTGCTGGTCGCAGGCGTACGGCCGATCTCCGCGGCCGTCGACGTGACCAACTACGTGATGCTCGAACTCGGGCAGCCGTTGCATGCGTTCGATCGCGCCCGGGTGACCGGCACGATCGTGGTCCGCCGCGCGAACGCGGGGGAGAAGTTGACGACCCTCGACGGGGTGGAGCGTGCCCTCGACCCGGACGACGTCGTCGTCGCCGACGACGGCGGTCCGATCGCCTTGGCCGGTGTGATGGGCGGTGCGGAGAGCGAGATCTCCTCGGCGACGGTCGACATCATCCTGGAGGCGGCGAACTTCGACCCTGTGTCGGCGTTCCGGACCGGTCGACGCCACCGGTTGTCGAGCGAGGCGGGCAAACGCTTCGAGCGGACGGTCGACCCGGAGATCACCGCGCTCGCGCTGGCGCGGGCCGCCGACCTGATCACCGAGATCGCCGGGGGAGCGGCCGATCCCGGCTTCACCGACACCGCGCTGCCGGTTGCGCCGGTGACGGTGACGATTGCTCCCGACCTCCCGGATCGAGTCGCGGGCGTCACCTATGCGCCCGGGACCACCGTGCGCCGTCTCGAGCAGGTCGGCGCCACGGTGAGCGAGGGCGCCGACGGTGTCCTGTCGGTCGTCCCGCCGTCGTGGCGGTCGGATCTGCGGCAGTCGGCCGACCTGGTCGAGGAGGTGTTGCGACTCGAGGGCCTGGAGAACATCCCCGCGATCCCGCCGAACGCCCCCGCGGGCACCGGGCTCACGCGAGAGCAGATCCGCCGTCGCAGTGTCGGGCGCGCCCTGGCGATGTCGGGGTTCGTCGAGGTGTTGCCGTTCCCGTTCATGCCCGCCGACGTGCTCGACCTGTGGGACATCCCGGCCGACGACCCGCGTCGCGCGACGGTGCGGGTGCTCAACCCGCTGGAGTCCACGCGTGGTGAGCTCAACACGACGTTGCTCCCCGGACTCGTCGAGATGACGGTCCGCAACATCACGCGCGGACAGCGCGACGTGGCGCTCTACACGATCGGGCAGGTCGTGATCGCCGACGACACCGTGCACCCGGTCGCCACCGTCGACGTCACCCGCCGGCCGTCCCCGGACGAGATCGCCGATCTCATGGGGTCACTGCCGCGCCAGCCGTTGCGGGCCGCGGTCGTGCTCGCCGGTGCCCGTGAGCCCGCCGGTCCCTGGGGACCGGGCCGTCCGGTCGACGCGTCGGACGCATTCGACGCCGCCCGCGTGATCGGCCGTGCCTCGGGGGTCGAGCTGAGCATGGTTGCCGCCGAACAGGTTCCGTGGCATCCCGGTCGTTGTGCGCGGGTCGTCGCCGACGACGGTGCGGGTGGGACGATCGACGTCGGGTGGGCGGGCGAACTGCACCCCGCGCTCATCGACAAGGCCGGACTGCCGCCGCGCACCTGCGCGGTGGAACTCGACCTCGACCTGCTGCCGATCTCGTCGGCGCTGCCCGCGCCCCAGCTGTCGCTGTTCCCGGCGGTGCTGCAGGACGTCGCTGTCGTCGTCGACCGGGCGGTGCCCGCCGCGGACGTGCAGCGGGCGCTGACCGACGGTGCGGGTGCGTTGCTAGAGGACATCCGGCTCTACGACGTGTTCACCGGCCCCCAACTCGGTGACGAGGTGAAGTCCCTGACGTTCGCGCTGCGGTTCCGGGCCACCGATCGCACGCTCACCGAGGACGACGCGTCGCAGGCCCGGCTCGCGGCGGTCGACCGCGCCGCCTCCGAGCTCGGCGCACGCCTGCGCTGACCGTCGGCCGACCGGGGTCACCACCCGGTTGTGAATTGTTTTGCGGTGGTCTGCATAATGAATCACATGAGTATGTCGATTGCGGTGGCCGGGGCGAGCGGGTACGCGGGTGGCGAGATCCTGCGTCTGCTCCTGGGCCACCCTCGGGTGGTCTCCGGTGAGGTGCGCATCGGGTCGTTGACCGCAGGCGGCAATGCCGGCACGGCGCTGGGCGAGCACCAGCCGCATCTGTTCCCGCTGGCCGACCGGGTGCTCGAGGAGACCTCCGCCGACGTGCTCGCAGGGCACGACGTGGTGTTCCTGGCGCTGCCGCACGGGACGTCGGGACCGATCGCCGACGCCCTGCCGCCTGCCACCCTCGTCATCGACTGCGGCGCGGACTTCCGACTCTCCGACGCGCAGGAGTGGACCCGGTTCTACGGCACCCCGCATGCCGGTCACTGGCCCTACGGCCTGCCGGAGATCCCGGGCAACCGTGAGGTCTTGTCCGGGGCGAGCCGGATCGCCGTGCCCGGGTGCTACCCGACGGTGTCGATCCTGTCGCTGCTCCCCGCGGTCGCGGCGCAGGCGGTCGAGTCGGCGATCACCGTCGTGGCCGTGAGCGGCACCTCGGGCGCAGGCCGGTCGACACGAGTGGATCTGCTCGCCTCCGAGGTCATCGGCTCCGCCCGGGCCTACGGCGTCGGCGGGGCCCACCGCCACAACCCCGAGATCGTCCAGGCCCTGTCCGCGGCGGCCGACCAGCCGGTGAGCGTGTCGTTCACGCCCGTCCTCGCGCCCATGGCCCGGGGGATCCTGGCCACCTGCACCGCGCGCACGTCGCTGAGCCAGGCGGAGATGCGGGCGGTCTACGAGAAGGCCTACGGCGACGAGCCGTTCGTCCACCTGCTGCCCGAGGGCCAACTACCGACCACCGGATCCGTGATCGGGTCGAACTCGATGGCGTTGTCGGTGACGGTCGACGAGCGGTCGAGCACGCTCGTCGCCATCGGCGCCATCGACAACCTCACCAAGGGAACCGGCGGCGGCGCCGTGCAATCGATGAACCTGGCCATGGGATTCGGCGAGTCCGAGGGCCTCACGACGGTGGGAGTCGCACCATGAGCACCGAACAGGACGAGACCCAGACCGAGTCGTCGGTGGTCACCCGCGGGCAGGGGGTGACGGCGCCGCTCGGCTTCCGCGCGGCCGGGATGGCCGCCGGGATCAAGGTCTCCGGTCGGCCCGACCTCGCGCTGGTGTTCAACGAGGGACCGGAATATGCAGCCGCGGGCGTCTTCACCCGGAACAAGGTCAAGGCCGCCCCGGTCCTCTGGTCTCAACAGGTACTGACCACCGGCAGCCTGCGCGCGGTCATCCTCAACTCCGGCGGCGCCAACGCCTGCACGGGACCGGCCGGCTTTCAGGACACCCATGCGACCGCGGAGGCCGTCGCCGCCGCCCTGAGCAACTGGGGCACCTCCACCGGCGCCGTCGAGGTCGCCGTGTGCTCCACCGGGCTGATCGGCGACCGGTTGCCCATGGACCGCGTGCTGGCCGGCGTCACCGCGATCGTGCAGGACATGGCAGGCGGTCTGTCCGGCGGCACCGACGCCGCCCACGCGATCATGACCACCGACACCGTCCCCAAGCAGGTGGCCGTGCACCACCGGGGCGGATGGAACGTCGGCGGGATGGCCAAGGGGGCGGGCATGCTCGCCCCGTCGCTGGCGACGATGCTCGTGGTGATCACCACCGACGCGAAGGTCGAAGCGCCGGAACTGGACTCGGCCCTACGGGCGGCCACCGCGCGCACCTTCGACCGGCTCGACGTCGACGGGTCGTGCTCCACCAACGACACCGTCCTGCTGCTGAGCTCCGGAGCCAGCGACGTCACACCCGATCCCGACGAGTTCGCCGCCGCGGTGCTCGCCGCGTGCGACGACCTCTCGGCACAGCTGCAGGCCGACGCCGAGGGTGTCACCAAGCGCATCCTGGTGACGGTCACCGGCGCACGAACCGAGGACGATGCGGTCGTCGCCGCACGGGTGGTCGCCCGCGACAGCCTCGTCAAGACCGCGCTGTTCGGTTCCGATCCCAACTGGGGACGTGTGCTCGCCGCGGTCGGCATGGCCCCGGTCGAGCTCGACCCGGACGCCATCTCCGTGGAGTTCAACGGTAGTGCCGTGTGCCGCAACGGGTGTGGCGTCGAGGGGGCCCGCGAGGTCGACCTGGCCGGCACCGACATCGAGGTGACGATCGATCTGGGCGTGGGTGACGCGCAGGCCGGCATCCGCACCACCGACCTGTCGCACGCCTACGTCGAAGAGAACTCGGCGTACTCCTCATGACGCCCGGCACCATCACCTCTGATCTCACCGCGCTGGACAAGGCGCACGTGCTCACCGAGGCCTTGCCCTGGCTGCAGCGGTTCGCGGGCAAGGTGATCGTCGTCAAGTACGGCGGCAACGCCATGATCGACGACGAACTCAAGGCGGCCTTCGCCACCGACATGGTCTTCCTCCGCACCTGCGGTATCCATCCCGTGGTCGTCCACGGTGGCGGCCCACAGATCTCGGCCATGCTCACGCGCCTGGGTCTCGTCGGCGAGTTCCGCGGCGGCTACCGGGTCACGACACCGGAGGTCATGGACATCGTCCGCATGGTCCTGTTCGGCCAGGTCGGCCGTGAGCTCGTCGGGCTGATCAACGCCCACGGCCCGCACGCGGTCGGGATCTCCGGCGAGGACGCCCACCTGTTCACCGCGACGCGGCGCACCGTGGCCGTCGACGGTGTCCAGACCGACATCGGTCTCGTCGGCGACGTCACCACCGTCAACCCCGGCGCGGTCACCGACCTCATCGCCGCCGGTCGCATCCCGGTGGTGTCCTCGATCGCCCCCGACGCCGACGGCGTGGTGCACAACATCAACGCCGACACCGCGGCCGCGGCTCTCGCGGAGTCGCTCGGCGCCGAGAAGCTGGTGATGCTCACCGACGTCGAGGGCCTCTACACCGATTGGCCCGACCGCGGCTCGCTCACCTCCCGCATCGACACCGACACCCTCGACACCCTGCTGCCGCAGCTGGACTCGGGCATGGTGCCGAAGATGGAGGCATGCCTGCGGGCGGTGCGCGGCGGCGTCCCCCGCGCGCACGTGATCGACGGCCGCGTCCCGCACTCGATGCTCCTGGAACTGTTCACCGAGGACGGTGTCGGAACCATGGTCGTCCCGACCGCCGCCCCCGACCCCGCCCCCGAGACGAAGGCGATCTGATGACCGCACCGATGCAGGACCGGTGGTCCTCGGCGCTGATGGACAACTACGGCACCCCGAAGATCGCGCTGCGCAGCGGGCGCGGCGCGGTGGTGACCGACGAGAACGGCGTCGACTACCTCGATCTCCTCGGCGGGATCGCCGTCAACTCGCTCGGCCACGCCCATCCCGCGGTCATCGAGGCGGTCACCCGTCAGATGCAGACGTTGGGTCACACGTCGAACCTCTACATCAACGAGCCCGCCGTGGCGCTGGCCGAGGGACTGCTCCAACGGCTCGGCACACCGGGTCGGGCGTTCTTCTGCAACTCCGGCGCCGAGGCCAACGAGGCCGCGTTCAAGATCGCGCGGCGGACCGGTCGGCCGCAGATCGTGGCCGCCGAGAACGGTTTCCACGGTCGCACCATGGGCGCGTTGGCCATGACCGGGCAGCCCGGCAAGCGAGCCCCGTTCGAGCCGATGCCCGCCGGGGTGTCGTTCGTGCCCTACGGCGACATCGACGCCCTCGACGCCGCCATCACCGATCAGACGGCTGCGGTCATCCTCGAACCCATCCAGGGCGAGGGCGGCGTGATCGTGCCGCCTGCCGGTTATCTGGCCGCCGCACGGCGACTCACCAGCGAACGGGGCGCTCTGCTGATCCTGGACGAGGTGCAGACGGGTATCGGCCGCACCGGGACGTTCTACGCCCACCAGGCCGTCGGCATCGTGCCGGACGTGATGACCCTGGCCAAGGGGCTCGGTGGCGGGCTGCCGATCGGCGCCTGCGTCGCCACCGGACCCGCCGCGGACCTGCTCTCCCCGGGACAGCACGGGACCACGTTCGGCGGCAACCCCATCTGCGCTGCCGCCGCGCTCGCCGTGCTGGCCGAGATCGACTCCGCGGGCCTCCTCGACCACGTCGCCTCGGTGGGCAAGTCGATCGCCACCGGCGTCGAGGCACTCGGACACCCGCTGGTGTCGCACGTCCGGGGATCGGGGCTGCTGCTGGGAGTCGTTCTGAGCGCACCGATCTCGGCAGCGGTCGAGACCGCTGCACGTTCGGCCGGCTACCTGATCAACGCCCCGGCCGCCGACGTGCTCCGGCTGGCGCCGCCGCTGGTCCTCACCGAGGACCAGGCGAACGCATTCGTCGCCGACCTCCCGTCGATCCTCGACACCGCCCGCGACGCGACGAAGGAGGCGTCATGACCCTTCGTCACTTCCTGCGCGACGACGATCTGACCCCCGAGGAGCAGGCGCAGGTTCTCGCGCTGGCCGCGGAGGTCAAGCGCTCGCCGTTCTCGCACCGTCCGCTCGAGGGACCGCACGGGGTCGGGGTCATCTTCGACAAGAACTCCACGCGCACACGGTTCTCCTTCGAGGTGGGCATCGCCCAACTCGGCGGGCACGCGGTCATCGTCGACGGCCAGAACACCCAGATGGGTCGCGACGAGACCCTCGAGGACACCGGACGGGTGCTGTCACGGTTCGTCAAGGCGATCGTGTGGCGCACCTATGGACAGGACCGGCTCGAGGCCATCGCCTCGACCGCCACCGTGCCGGTGGTCAACGCCCTGTCCACCGAGTTCCACCCGTGCCAGGTGCTCGCCGACCTGCAGACCATCGTCGAACACAAGGGGCGCACCCAGGGGCTGTCGATGACCTACCTCGGTGACGGGGCCAACAACATGGCCCACTCGCTGATGATCGGCGGCGTCACGGCCGGGATGAACGTCACCGTCAGCGCGCCGGAGGGCTTCACCCCCGCCGACTGGGCCCTCGACGCGGCACGGGCCCGCGCCGCGCAGACCGGGGCCCGCGTGACGGTCGAGTCCGACCCCATCGCCGCGGTCACCGGTGCCGACGTCGTCGTCACCGACTCGTGGACGTCGATGGGCGACGAGAACGACGGTCGTGACCGGGTGGCACCGTTCCGCCCCTATCAGGTCAACGACGAATTGCTCGCCGTCGCCGACCCTGAGGCGATCGTGCTGCACTGTCTGCCCGCCCACCGCGGGGAGGAGATCACCGATGCGGTCATCGACGGCCCGCGCAGTGTGGTGTTCGACGAGGCGGAGAACCGACTGCACGCCCAGAAGGCGTTGCTCATCTGGCTTCTGGAGCGGGCGTGAACGTCCCGCGACCGGATCGGGGCTCCGAACCCGACGCCCACGCAACGGTCAGTCGACTGTCGCCGACCCGCGCGGGGCGACACGCGCAGATCGTCCACCTGCTCGCCGAACACCAGGTGCGCAGCCAGGGGGAGTTGCAGTCACTGCTCGCGCAGGTGGGCATCGACGCCACCCAGGCGACGCTGTCGCGCGACCTCGACGAACTCGGTGCGGTCAAGCTCCGGGCGGCCGATGGTGGTGCCGGGGTCTACATGGTCCCCGAGGACGGCTCGCCGGTGCGCGGGGTGTCCGGGGGCACCGACCGGCTGTCCCGGATGCTGACCGAACTGTTGGTCTCGACCGACCACAGCGGGAACATGGCCGTGCTGCGCACCCCGCCGGGTGCGGCGCACTATTTGGCCAGCGCACTCGATCGTGCGAGCCTGCCTCAGGTGGTCGGCACGATCGCGGGCGACGACACGATCTTCGTGATCGCGCGGGAGACGATGTCCGGGGCCGATCTGGCCCGGATGATCGAGGACCTCGCGTGACCGACGGAACAGATACACCCGGTCGACACACGACCGGCCGAGAAATTTCACTGTCAACGACAAGCAGGGAGCTCGTAACTCATGGCTGAACGCGTGATACTCGCGTACTCCGGCGGACTGGACACCTCGGTGGCCATCAGCTGGATCGGTGCCGAGACCGGCAAGGAGGTCGTCGCCGTCGCGATCGACCTCGGCCAGGGCGGCGAGGACATGGAGGTCATCCGACAGCGCGCGCTGGACTGCGGCGCAGTGGAGGCCGTGGTCGTCGATGCCCGCGACGAGTTCGCCGACGAGTACTGCCTCCCGACCGTGCAGGCCAACGCCCTGTACATGGATCGCTACCCGCTGGTGTCGGCGATCAGTCGGCCGCTCATCGTCAAGCACCTCGTCGAGAACGCGCGGTCGCACGGCGGCACCGTCGTGGCGCACGGCTGCACCGGCAAGGGCAACGACCAGGTCCGGTTCGAGGTCGGGTTCAACACGCTGGCCCCCGAACTCGACGTCCTCGCCCCGGTTCGCGACTACGCGTGGACCCGCGAGAAGGCCATCGCGTTCGCCGAGCAGAACGACATCCCGATCAACGTCTCGAAGAAGTCGCCGTTCTCGATCGACCAGAACGTCTGGGGCCGCGCGGTGGAGACCGGTTTCCTCGAGGACCTGTGGAACGCCCCGACCAAGGACGTCTACGACTACACCGAGGATCCGACGGTCAACTTCAACGCCCCCGACGAACTGATCATCACGTTCGACAAGGGCCGCCCGATCGCCATCGACGGACGCCCGGTGTCGGTGCTCGAGGCCATCCAGGAACTGAACACCCGCGCGGGCAAGCAGGGTGTGGGTCGGCTCGACGTCGTCGAGGACCGACTGGTGGGCATCAAGAGCCGCGAGGTCTACGAGGCGCCGGGCGCGATGGTGCTCATCCGGGCCCACGAGGAACTCGAGCACGTGACCCTCGAACGCGAGCTCGGTCGGTACAAGCGCCACACCGACCAGAAGTGGGCCGAGCTGGTCTACGACGGTCTCTGGTACTCGCCGCTCAAGTCCGCGCTGGACACCTTCGTCGCGCACACCCAGGAGCACGTCTCCGGCGAGATCCGGTTGGTCCTGCACGCGGGCACGATCGTCATCAACGGCCGCCGCAGTGGTGAGTCGCTCTACGACTTCAACCTCGCGACCTACGACGCGGGCGACACGTTCGACCAGTCGTCGGCCAAGGGCTTCGTGCAGCTGCACGGCCTGTCGTCGAAGATCGCGGCGAAGCGCGACCTGGGCCTGTGAGTTCGTCCGGCACCACCAACGCCGGGTCGCTGTGGGGCGGTCGGTTCGCCGACGGCCCCGCGGCGGCCATGGCTGCGCTGAGTAAGTCCACCCACTTCGACTGGGTGTTGGCGCCGTACGACATCCGGGCCTCGATGGCCCATGCACGCGTCCTCAACGGCGCGGGACTGCTGTCGGCGACCGATCTGGAGACGATGCTCGACGGACTCACTCGTCTCGCCTCCGATGTCGAATCGGGCGTGTTCGTCGCCGCCGAGACCGACGAGGACGTCCACGGCGCCCTCGAGCGCGGTCTGATCGACCGCGTGGGGCCGGAGGTCGGTGGCCGACTCCGTGCGGGTCGCTCGCGCAACGATCAGGTGGCCACGCTGTTCCGGATGTGGTTGCGCGACGCGGTGCGTCGCGTCTCGTCAGGGGTGCTCGACGTCGTCGATGCCCTGACGGCGCAGGCCGCCGCGCACCCGGCCGCGCCGATGCCCGGCAAGACCCATTCCCAGGCCGCCCAGCCGGTACTGCTCGCGCATCACCTTCTCGCGCACACCCATCCGCTGCTCCGCGACGTCGAGAGATTCCACGACTTCGACGTCCGCGCCGCGGTGTCGCCATACGGGTCGGGTGCGCTCGCCGGGTCGTCGCTGGGACTGAGCCCGGAGAAGATCGCCGCCGAACTCGGCTTCGACTCGTCGGCGGAGAACTCGATCGACGCGACGTCGTCCCGCGACTTCGCGGCCGAGGCGTCCTTCGTCCTCGCCATGACCGCGGTCGATCTCTCGCGGCTCGCCGAGGAGATCATCTCCTGGAGCACACCGGAATACGGCTACGTGACGCTGGCGGACGCATGGTCGACCGGTAGTTCGATCATGCCGCAGAAGAAGAACCCGGACGTGGCCGAACTCACCCGGGGCAAGACCGGGCGACTCATCGGCAACCTGACCGGTCTGTTGGCGACGCTCAAGGCCCAACCCCTGGCGTACAACCGCGACCTGCAGGAGGACAAGGAACCGGTCTTCGACTCGGTGGCCCAGCTCGAACTCCTCCTGCCCGCGATCACCGGGCTCGTCGCCACACTCGAGTTCCACACCGACCGCATGGCGGAACTCGCGCCCGCCGGCTACACGCTGGCGACCGACATCGCCGAGTGGCTCGTCCGGCAGGGGATCCCGTTCCGGGTCGCACACGAGGCCGCCGGGGCGTGCGTACGGGTGGCCGAGGCGCGGGGCGTCGGCCTCGCCGAGCTGACCGACGACGAACTGACGGCGATCGACCCCGCATTGACCCCTGACGTCCGAGACGTGCTCACCGTCGAGGGGTCGATCGCGTCCCGCTCGGCGCGTGGTGGGACGTCGGGTGACCAGGTCGCAGAGCAGCGCGAACGCGTCGTCGCCCGCGCGGCGGTGCTACGCGACTGGCGTTGACCGGCGCCGATCGGTCGGCCGATGTGGCGAGGCCGGTCGAATCCGGCCCTGCCACGACCATGAGTAGAGTGACAGCGATCACGGACTGTGCGGCGAGGAGGTAACTCAGGTGGTCGGCATTCCGAACATCGGGCGGGCGTTGGATCGGGTCGTCGCGACGGCCCAGAACGGGCTCGAGGTCATCCGGATGGGCGGTCTCGACACCGGGACCCAGCCGACCCCGTTCCGCGTCGAGGAGACGTCGCCGATGTATCGGCTGCGCCGGTACTTCCCCGACGACCCCAACGGCGGCCCACCCGCACTCCTGATCCCGCCGATGATGGTGTCGGCCAACGTCTATGACGTCACCCCGCACAACGGTGCGGTGTCGATCCTGCACGCCAACGGCATCGACCCCTGGGTGGTCGACTTCGGGTCCCCGGACCAGGAGGCCGGCGGCATGGAGCGCACGCTCGCCGACCACATCGTCGCCATCAGCGAGATCATCGATTTGATGCACGAGGAGACCGGACGTCCGGTCCACCTCATCGGTTACTCCCAGGGCGGAATGTTCGCCTACCAGGCGGCCGCCTTCCGGCGCTCGCAGCAGATCGCGAGCCTCACCACCTTCGGCAGCCCCGTCGACGTGCTCGCCGCGCTGCCGCTCGGGTTGCCCGCCAACGTCATGGCACCCCTGGCCGAGCTCTTCGCCGACAACGTCTTCAACCGCATCGCGATCCCGGGGTGGTTGGCGCGCACCGGATTCCAACTCCTCGACCCGGTCAAGGCCGCGCGCAGCCGTATCGACTTCCTGCTGCAGCTGCACGACCGTGATGCCCTGCTCCCGCGTGAGGACCAGCGACGGTTCCTCGAGGCGGACGGGTGGGTCGCGTGGTCGGGACCCGCTATCGCGGAGTTGCTGCGCCAGTTCGTCGTGCACAACCGGATGGTGTCGGGCGGGTTCGTCATCCGCGACTCGCTGGTGACGCTGGCCGAGATCACCTGTCCGGTACTCGCGTTCGTCGGTGACGCCGACGATATCGGCCAGCCCGTGGCCGTCCGCGGGATCAAGAGGGCGGCGCCCAGGGCGCAGGCCTACGAGAGTGTGCTGCCGGTCGGACATTTCGGACTCGTCGTCGGGTCCACCTCGGGCGCGCACAGCTGGCCGACCACGTCGCAGTGGATCCTGTGGCAGGAGGGCACGGGTCCGATCCCGGACGAGATCGCCCCGATGCCCGACAACCCCGAGAAGTCGGCCGGTTCCGGCGTGAGCTTCTCTTCGCGGGTGACGCACGGACTCGGAGCGGTGGCCGACGCGGGTGCCGGGGTCGGCCGCGAGATGGTCCATGCCGCCGGGTCCTTCCGGCGGACGTCCACCGCGGTGGTGCGTGAGTCGGTGCGAACTCTGCCGCGTCTGATGCGCCTCGGACAGATCCAGGCCGGGACCCGTATCTCCATCGGCAAGTTGATGTCGGAGAACGCCGAACGTGCCGGTCACCGCGAGCTGTTCCTCTTCGAGGATCGCGTGTTGAGCCACTTCGAGGTCAACCGCCGCATCGACAACGTCGTGCGCGGTCTCATCCAGTGTGGGGTCCGCCCCGGTGAGCACGTCGGCGTGATGATGGAGACGCGTCCCAGCGCGCTCGTGGCCATCGCGGCCCTGTCCCGTCTGGGTGCGGTCGTCGTGCCGTTGCCGCCGGATGCCGACCTCGCCCGGATGCTGCGTCTCGCCGACGTGGCCGTGGTGATCGCCGATCCGGTGAGCCTCGAACAGTGCGTCGAGCACGCCGAGCGGGTGCTGGTACTCGGTGGCGGTGACGTCCGGTCGATCCCCGGGGCCGACGGTGACCGCATCATCGACATGGAGCAGATCGACCCCGATCAGGTGAAGGTCCCGTCCTGGTACCGGCGCGATCCCGGACTCGGCGGTGACCTCGCCGCCATCCTGTTCACCAGCGCGGGTGGCTCCGTCCAGCAGTGGCCCATCACCAACCACCGGTGGGCGATGTCGGCCTTCGGTGCCGCCTCGGCCACGGCGATGACCGACAACGACACTGTCTACTGCCTCACCCCGCTACACCACGCGTCCGGCCTGCTG
Organism: Williamsia phyllosphaerae; assembly: GCF_014635305.1. Lineage (NCBI taxonomy): Bacteria > Bacillati > Actinomycetota > Actinomycetes > Mycobacteriales > Nocardiaceae > Williamsia > Williamsia phyllosphaerae. The sequence goes on from NZ_BMCS01000001.1 coordinate 2,981,958, forward strand.
ACCACACTCGGCGCGACCGTCGTCGGCGGATCCCGGATCGCGCTGTCGTCGGGAATCGGGCCGGAGAGCTTCGCCCGCGAGGTCTACCGCTACGGCATCACCGTCGTCTCGTACACCTGGACGATGATGGGCGACATCGTCCGTGACCCCGACCTGGCGATCACCGAGCACAACCCGATCCGGCAGTTCATCGGATCGGGCATGCCGGCCGGTCTGTGGGCTGACGTCAATGCACGGTTCCCCAACGCCGGTGTCATCGAGTTCTTCGCCACCCCGGACGGCGCGGCGATCCTGGCCAACATCGCCGGCACCAAGATCGGATCGGTCGGACGCGCGCTGCCGGAGACCAATCGGGTCCGGGTCGCGGCCTGGGACGTCATCGAGGAGCGGTTCCGGCTCGACGCACGGGGGTTCGTCCGCGAGGCGGGGTCCGACGAGGTCGGCCTGCTGCTGGCGCAGACCCGCCAGCGCTACGAGTCCGGGGCGACGGTGTTGCGCGACGTCTTCGGCCAGCACGACCGATGGGAGACCTCCGGACAGTTGGTGCGCCGTGATGTCGACGGCGACCACTGGCTGATGGGCAGCGTGCACGGCGTCATCAAGTCCGCCGACGGGCCGATCTTCCCGGCACCGATCAACGCAGCACTGAGCCTGCACCCCGACGTCGACCAGGTCGTCGTCTACCCGGTGGGCACGGCCGGCTCGCAGCTCGCGGCCGCGGTGGTGTCGCCGCGGGTCCGCACGAACGCGCTGACCGTGTCGTCGCTGCGGGTGGCGTTGGCCGGCCTCTCGGCCGCAGAACGCCCCCACATCATCTGGGCCGTCGACGAGATCCCGCTCAGTCACTCCTACCGACCGCTGGCCGACAGCTTCCGGGTGCAGGGACTGCCCAAACCCAGTGCCCGCGTCTGGTACCGCGACGACAACGGACGCTATCGCCGCCTGACCAGGACGGTTCTGGCGGAGAAGGAATGGATCGTGTCCTCGGCCGAGTCACCGCAACAGGTGCGATCGTTCTGATGCCCACGGGTTCGTAGAGTGGGATCAGCACCCACCCGAACCCGTGACCGACCCGAAGGACCTCCCATGCCGCTCGACGCCTTCCTCCGCGAGAGACTCGTCTGCCCGCAGGACCACGGCGCCCTGATCTACCTCGGCTCGGACTCGGGTGCCGACGAACTGCTCTACAACGAGCGGCTGCGCACGGTGTACCGCGTCGAGGACGGCATCCCGGTGCTGCTCATCAGCGAGGCGCGGTCGGTGGACGACGCCGAACACGCGGCTCTGCTGGCCCGCGCGGGTACCGCCGACCGATAGCGCGCACCCGCCACCGATGCCTTCGCCCCTGTTGTCGGCGCGTGAACTCCGCACCGATCCGGTCGGTGCCGCGACGCGGATCCTCGGATCGGAGATGGTCGTGACCGGCGACGACGGCGAGGTCCGACTGCGCATCGTCGAGGTGGAGGCCTACGGGGGACCACCCGACGGACCGCACCCGGACCCGGCCGCACACAGCTGGCCGGGCGTCACGCCGCGGAACACGGTCATGTTCGGACCGCCCGGCCGGTTGTACGTGTATCGGTCCTACGGGATCCATCTCTGCGTGAACATCTCCTGTGGCGCGGCCGGGACCGCATCCGCGGTCCTGCTGCGCGCGGGGGAGGTGCTCACCGGCGCCGAGGTGGTCCGACGCCGACGCCAACCGGTCGCCGACCAGCGCCGATGGGCGATGGGGCCGGGCAACCTCGGCTCCGCCGTGGGGATAGCGCTCGACGACAACGGGGTCGACGTGCTGACCGCTGATTCACCGATCCGGCTCGAACGCGCCACCCACCGGCGTCCTGCGCCGATCAGCGTCGGCCCGCGAGTCGGGTTGACCGTCGCCACCGGCCGCCCATGGCGGTTGTGGATCCCCGACTCACCTGCGGTGTCGTCGTTCCGTCCCGGGTCGGCCGCGGTCCGGCGCCGACGTGCCGCCGCGGCCGCGGATCGATTGGCCGTCTCGGACGCCGATGCGCAAGGATCGGACTGGTGAGCACCGACATCATCGACGAACTGCAGTGGCGCGGATTGATCGCGCAGTCCACCGACCTCGACGAGGTGCGCGCCGCGGCGGCGGTCGGGGTGCTCACGCTCTATGCGGGTTTCGACCCCACCGGCCCGAGCCTGCACGCGGGACATCTCGTCCCACTGCTGACGCTCAAGCGGTTCCAGGCCGCCGGTCATCGACCGATCGTGCTCGCCGGCGGGGCGACGGGGATGATCGGTGACCCTCGTGACGTGGGGGAGCGGACCATGCAGACCGCGGACACCGTTCGTGACTGGGCGAGCCGGATCGACGCCCAACTGCAGCGTTTTGTCTCGATCGACGACGGTGAGACCGGAGCGGTCGTGGCCAACAACCTCGACTGGACCGGGGAGTTGTCGGTGGTCGACTTCCTGCGGGACATCGGCAAACACTTCCCGGTGAACGTGATGCTGGCCCGCGACACCATCAAGCGGCGTCTCGACGGCGACGGCATCAGCTACACCGAGTTCAGCTACCTGCTGCTGCAGGCCAACGACTTCGTCGAGTTGTTCCGACGGTTCGGGTGCACGCTCCAGATCGGCGGGTCCGACCAGTGGGGAAACATCATCGCCGGCGTCGACCTGGGCCGACGTGTCGAGAGCGCTTCCCTGCACGCGATCACGGTTCCACTGGTGACCGCGGCCGACGGGACGAAGTTCGGTAAGTCCACCGGGGGAGGGAGCCTGTGGCTCGACCCGGAGATGACCAGCCCGTACGCCTGGTACCAGTACTTCGTGAACACCGCCGACGCCGATGTCGTGCGCTATCTGCGGTGGTTCACCTTCCTCGACCGTGACGAGATCGACGAGCTCGAGAAGAAGACCGTCGAGGCCCCGCATCAGCGCGCGGCACAGAAACGGCTGGCCGCGGAGATGACGACGCTCGTGCACGGGGAGGCCAACACCGCCTCGGTCCAGACCGCGAGTCAGGCGCTGTTCGGGCGCGCGGAGCTGACGGAGCTGGACGAACAGACCCTCACCGGGGCGTTGTCGGAGACCGAGGTGGTCGAGTACGCGCCCGACGCAACTCCGACCATCGTCGAACTGCTGGTCGCTGCCGGCCTCAGCGAGAGCAACAAAGCTGCTCGCCGTGCGATCGGTGAAGGTGGCGCGTACGTGAACAACGAGAAGGTGACCGACCCCGACTGGACCGCTTCGGCGTCCGCACAGCTGGCCGGCGGCTGGTTGGTGCTGCGTAGAGGCAAGAAGAGTGTCGCCGGCGCGCACTTCGTCCATTCGGCGTAGGCCGCTGACCAGGCGATTTGACGCGCTGTTTCCACCTATGTAACTTATGTCTTGCACCGCAGCGCGGAGCGAGGCGCCGGAGAGAGTTTCCGGTGACAGAGCGTGCGCTTGAGGTGCAAATCCTGGCTCAAGGATCGTAGTGGTTACACTGCGCTCCGCTGGGGCTTGCGGGTCCTGATCCGAACAAGATCAGTCTGCGGGTGTGTGTTCTTTGAGAACTCGATAGTGTGTTGATGGATTGTTAATGCCAATTTTTTTGGTGCTGCATCCTCGCGGACAGTGGTTTGTGGGGGTGTGGTTTTTGTGATGATTGATGCCGTCTGGGGTTAAGCTCCTGGGTGGTTGTCGGTTGTTTGTTTTTTTGGTTGGGATTTTGTCTCTGCTGGGAAGATTGTTTCGAAATTCTGGTTGCCGGCCTTCGGGTTTGGTGGCTGTTTTTCTATGGTTTTTCATGGAGAGTTTGATCCTGGCTCAGGACGAACGCTGGCG